>JACRJC010000016.1 GCA_016215555.1 Rhodospirillales bacterium
CGGGCTTCAGCAACGGTCAGTTCAGAATCGATTCCGTGACAGTCCGAGATCCCTGGCCGGGAAGAGGTAAGCGTCTCCTGTTTCCCAACGAATGGCAGGGAACGCGATTCCTCGCTCGGGTGACAACGCTTGGATAAAGCACGGAATTGGGGTCAGAGTCGAATTTTCACTGCCGTTAACAATAATTAAGTATACTGTCACCGGAATTAAGGAATAAGTTGGCCGATTAAATCTTCAGCCGCCAGCCCCTCGCCTGCCCTTAAACCTGCCTGACCATGCAGCCAGTCTGCAGCCGCTCCGGCCAAGAAGGGTGTCATGCCCCGGGCGATGAGGGCCACGGCGATACCGGCCAGCACATCGCCTGAACCCGCCGTCGCCAGCCAGGGCGGAGCCTGGGTTTCGATGACGGCGCGGCCATCGGGGGAGGCCACCACCGTATCCGGCCCCTTCAGCAGCACCGAAGCGCCAGCGTATCGCGCCGCCAACCGTACCGAGGAAAGCTTGTCGGGCCCGCGTTCGAACAGGCGCTTGAATTCGCCCTCATGCGGAGTCAGCAGCGCCGGATGATGGAGATGGGAGAACAGGTCATCAGCCTTGCCCTCGAAGCTGGTCAGGGCATCGGCGTCGAGAACCAGCGGCAGCCCCGCCTTCAACAACGCGCCCACCAGCGCCCTGGTGGTCTCGCCCACGCCCAGCCCCGGACCGGCCAGCGCCGCCGAATAGCGCTTGGCCGCCAGCAGTTTTTGCAAATCCTCAGGACCGTCGCAGACTTTCAGCACCAGGCTGGGCCGGGCCTTGACGTAAAGCGGCAGCAAGCGCTTGGGCACTGCCAGCGTCACCATCCCCGCCCCTGACTTGGCCGCCGCCCCCGCCGCCAGACGCGCCGCCCCGGTCATCTCGCCACCCAGAATCAGGACATGGCCGCGCGAATATTTATGCGCCGAGGGCGACAATTCCGGCAATTGCCACAATTCAGGCCCATTCTCGAAGGCGGTGGGCCGGATGTCGTTCAGCACCTCGGCGGGAATGCCGATATCGGCGACCACCACTTGCCCGCACAGAACCCGCCCCGGCATCAGGCAATGGCCGGGTTTCTTGCGAAAGAACGTAACGGTGAGATCGGCAAGGGGTGCCGCCCCCAGCACCTGGCCCGTATCGCCCGAAACCCCGCTGGGGATGTCGATTGCCACCACGGGCGCCGAAATCGCCGTCACCACCGCCCGGGCCACCCCTTCCAGCGGGCGGGCCAGTCCGGCTCCGAACAGGGCATCGACGACTAAATCGGCCCCTTGCAAGGACGCCACACCAAGGGGCTCGACCTCGCCCTCCCAGCGGGCGGCATTCAGCGCCGCGTCGCCCTTCAGGCTTTCCTGCTTGCCCAGAAGAGCCACCCGCACCGGCCAGCCCCAGCGCTTCAGATAGCGCGCCGCCACGAAACCGTCGCCGCCATTATTGCCGGGCCCGGCCAGCACCAGCACCCGGCAAGGCCGGAAATGCTTGCGGAGCTGCATCGCCACCGCCCAGCCCGCCGCCTCCATCAGGCGGTCCGAGGGCACGCCGGCCTTGACCGCCAGAGCGTCGGCCCGGGTCATTTCCGCTATGGCAAGAAGGGCTTGGTTGTTGGCAAGCATCCTTCTAGGCTATACCCCGAAACCCGTCTTGCAAAGGTGTCTACCCGTTCATGCGTTCCGTGTTGGTCGAGAAATATCTCTCGCTGGGTGTTGCCCTGCACCGTGAGCGGCGGCTGGCCGAGGCCGAGGGATTCTATCGCCAGGCGCTGGAGGCGGCGCCCGGCGACGCCGAGGTCCGCGTTCTGCTGGCCGAGGCGCTTCGAGAACAGAAACGATTCTTGGACTCCCTGGCCGCTCTGGGCGATCTGGAAACGGCGCCGGCCCTGAATTCCAGGGGCATGACCCTGTCCGACCAGGGAAGATTGACCGAAGCCCTGCCCATCTTGTCGAACGCCGTCTCCTTAGGCCCGGGCGACCCCGATCCTTTGGTCAATCTGGCCCGCCTGGTGTCCCGCATGAGCAAGGCCGAGGAGGCGATGGGCTATTACCTGGCCGCGCTCAAGCTCGATCCGATGCATGTCGGGGCGCTGTCGGGCCTGGGCATGCTGGAACGCGATCTGCGCCATTACGAGAATGGCCGCGAATGTCTGAGGCGCGCCTTGAAGCGCGAGCCCAACCGCGCCGATCTTTGGAACAATCTGGCCCTGATCGAGGATGAGATGGGCGAGCGGGTCGCCGCCACGGCCTCCTACCGGCGCTGCCTGGAAATCGATCCCGGCCATGCGGCGGCCGAATGCAATCTGGGCATGGCGCTGCTGGCCCAGGGCAAGCTGGTGCCGGGCTTCGAAGCCTATGAGGCCCGCTGGAAACTGCAAGGCTTGCCGCCCCGGCCCTTTTCCCAGCCCCAATGGCGGGGCGAGGATTTGACCGGCAGGACCATTCTGCTGCATGCCGAACAATGTCTGGGCGATACGCTGCATTTCTGCCGCTATGCGGCCCTGGTGAAACGCCGGGGCGCTGCCCGCGTTGTGCTGGAAGTGCAGGCCCCTCTGACGGAGTTGATGCGCTCGCTGGCGGGCGTGGATCAGGTCGTGGCCCAGAACCGTGACCCCCTGCCCGATTTCGACTGCCATTGCCCACTTCTCAGCCTGCCCACCCTTTTCAAGACCAGCCTGATGAGCGTGCCCGCCGAGATTCCCTATCTGCATGCCGATCCTGGCCTGGCCGAAGACAAGCGCCGTTGGCTCAACCAAACGCCCTGGCGCAAGATCGGCCTGGCCTGGCAGGGCAACGCCAAATTCAGAGGCGAGGATTGGCGCTCGCCGGGGCTGGCCCTGTTCGCCAACGCCTTGAGCGAGGCGCCAAATGCCCATGTCGTCTGCCTGCAGGCAGGCGGGCGCGACGAGTTCCTGGCCGCCTTCGGCGACCAGGCGCTCGATTTGGGCCACGAAATCGACAGCCAAACCGCCCCCTTCCTGGAAACGGCGGCGCTGATGGCGGGGCTTGACCTGGTCATCGCCTCCGACACTTCGGTGCCGCATCTGGCCGGAGCGATGGGCGTTCCCACCTGGCTGCTGCTGCCCGAGCCCGCCGAATGGCGCTGGCTGGAGGGGCGCGAGGACAGTCCCTGGTATCCCGGCCTGCGCCTGTTCCGCCAGCCCGTCCGCGACGACTGGCAGGGTGCGGCCAGCCAATTGGCACAAGCGCTTCGCGCATGGGGGGCGTCATGCGCGTGATCGTGCTGGGTGCGGGCATCATCGGCACCTCGACCGCCTATTGGCTGGCCCGGGATGGGCACGAAGTCACGGTCATCGACCGTCAGCCAGCCCCCGGCCAGGAAACCAGCTTTGCCAATGGCGGCCAGATTTCGGCCAGCCATGCCGAGCCCTGGGCCAATCCCGCCACCCCCTGGAAGGCCTTGAAATGGCTGGGCCGCGAGGATTCGCCGTTGCTTTGGCGCCTGACCCGCTACGACCCGGCGCTTTGGGCCTGGGGGCTTCGCTTCCTGGCCAACTGCACAAGCGAACGCACCCGCCTCAATACCGGACGCACCTTGCGGGTGGCCCTATACAGCCGCCGCCTTTTGAAGGCCTTCAATCAGGACAATGTCCTCGATTACGACCGCCGGGCGGACGGAATCTTGCATTTCTACCGCGACGCCCGCGAATTCGACCATGCCTGCCAGGCCGCTGAAATCATGAAACGTTTCGGGCTGAAGCGCATCGTCACCGACGCCAAGGGCTGTGTTGATAGGGAACCGGCCCTGGCTGCCGCTCAGCCCCGCCTGGCCGGCGGCATCTTCACCGCCGAGGACGAAAGCGGCGATGCCTGCAAATTCACGCAGGCTTTGGCCGCAATGGCAAAAGGACTGGGCGTGCGCTTCCTGTTCGAAAAAAGCGTGGACGCCATCGAATGCCAGGGCAGCAAATTCAAGGCCGTGCGGGTGGGCCAGGAAAGCTTCATGGCCGAGGCCTGCGTGCTGGCCTGCGCTTGCTTTTCGCCGGCCCTATTGAAGCCCTTAGGATTGAATCTGCCCGTGGTTCCGGCCAAGGGCTATTCGGTGACGCTGACGGCAGGCGACGGCGCTCCGCATCTCAGCCTGACCGACGACGAGCATAAGCTGGTCTTCTCGCGCCTTGGCGATCGGTTGCGCATTGCCGGGACGGCGGAATTCACCGGCCTGGACATGTCGATGAACCAGGCCCGCGCCGACATTATTCTAAGAAAGACGCAAGACCTGTTCCCCAAGGCCGGAAGCGATCCCGAATTCTGGACCGGGCTGCGCCCCGTCACCCCCGACAGCGTGCCGATCATGGGCGAAACGCCGATCCGAGGCCTTTATCTCAATACCGGCCACGGCACGCTGGGCTGGACGATGGGTCTGGGCTCGGGCCGCTATGTCGCCGACATCCTGGGCGGAAAGCCCCCCGACATCGACCCCGAAGGTCTTGGACTTGACCGATTCTGAGGCAAGAGTATCCTGGCGGGCCCGGCGGAAAACGAATAGTCTGCCTTGTCACCCTTCGTCCTTCGAGACGGCCCTTCAGGCCTCCTCAGGACGAGGATTTGCGAATGAATTTGACCTCATCCTGAGGAGCGAAGCGTCTCGAAGGGCGAGGACTGGCGAATGAAATTGGCCTCATCCTGAGGAGCGAAGCGTCTCGAAGGATGAGGCGAGGAATCCGCGAATTTCCGCGTTTTCCATGAAGGAAATAGTCTTATGCTACTTCTCATCGACAATTACGACAGCTTCACCTGGAACCTGGTGCAATATCTGGGCGATCTCGGCGCCGAAGCCCTGGTCAAGCGCAACGACGCGCTGTCGGTGGAAGCAGCCCTGGCCCTGAGCCCGCAAGCCATCGTGATTTCACCCGGTCCCTGCGATCCCGAAAGAGCGGGTATCTGCCTGCCGCTCATCAAGGCCGCTGCCGGCAAGATTCCGCTGCTGGGCGTGTGCCTGGGCCATCAGGCCATCGGCCAGGCCTTCGGCGGCAAAGTGATCCGAGCCCCCAAGCCCATGCACGGCAAGATGGACATGATCTCGCATACGGGCACAGGCCTGTTCCAGGGCATCCCCTCGCCCTTCAAGGCGACGCGCTATCACTCGCTGATCGTTGAACGTTCCAGCCTGCCCGATTGCCTGGAAGCGACCGGCGAAAGCGCCGACGGCCTGATCATGGCCCTTCAGCACAAAACCCATCCCATCTTCGGGGTGCAGTTCCATCCGGAAAGCATCGCCAGCGAGCATGGCCACGACCTGCTCGGCAATTTCCTGTCGCTTTCCGGCTTTCCCGTTCACAAGAAGGCCGCCTAGGAATGACCCAAGCCCAACCCGCTGATTCCCTTGCAGCCATGAAGGCGGTGCTGAACCGCCTGGCCCAGGGCGTCACATTGAGCGAAAGCGAGGCCGAACAGGCCTTCGACATCATCATGTCGGGCAACGCCACCCCGGCCCAGATCGGCGCCTTCCTGATGGCTTTGCGCCTGCGCGGCGAAACGGTCGAGGAAATCACCGGCGCCGTGCGCATCATGCGGGCCAAGGCGCTGTCGATCGACGCGCCTTCGAACGCCATCGATGTCGTGGGCACCGGCGGCGACGCTTCGGGCACCTACAATATCTCGACCGCCGCCGCCCTGGTCGTCGCCGCCTGCGGCGTGCCGGTGGCCAAGCATGGCAACAAGGCCCTGTCGTCCAAGTCGGGCGCCGCCGACGTGCTGACGGCCCTGGGCGTCAAGATCGATTGCGACATGCCCCTGGTCGGGGAATCCTTGTGGCAGGCCCATATCGGTTTCCTGATGGCCCCCCGCCACCATTCGGCCATGCGCCATGTGGCGGGTCCGCGCGTCGAACTGGGCACGCGGACCATCTTCAATCTGTTGGGACCGCTCTCGAATCCGGCCGGGGCCAAGCGGCAATTGACCGGCGTTTTCGCTCCCCAATGGGTGGAACCCCTGGCCCAGGTGTTGGGCCGTCTGGGCTCGGAAAAGGCCTGGGTCATGCATGGCGACGGCATGGACGAGCTGACCACCACCGGCGCCAGCCAAGTGGCCGAACTGAAGGACGGCAAGGTCGCCTGTTTCGATGTGACGCCGGAAATGGCCGGCATCGAGCGCGCCGCCAAAGCCGACCTGGTCGGCGGCGATCCCGCCCATAATGCCGCCGCCCTGGTCGCGCTTCTGGATGGAGCGCTGGGCCCTTACCGCGACATCGTGCTGCTGAACGCCGCCGCCGCCCTGATCGTGGCCGACAAGGTCGCCGATCTGAAGGCGGGCGCTGCGATGGCCGCCGAAGCCATCGACGGCGGCGCCGCCAAGATGGTGCTGAAAAAGTTGATCCACATCACCAACATGCCGGCCAACCCGTGAGCGACGTTCTTCTGCGCATCAATGCCGAAAAGCGAGAATTGGTGGCGGCTCGCAAAGCCAAGACGCCCTGGGCCGAGATGGAGCGCCTGGCAAGTGCCCAACCGCCCGCCCGCGGCTTCGAAAAGGCCCTGCGCCAAGCCCTATCGGAAGCCCGCTATGGGCTGATCGCCGAAATCAAGAAGGCCTCGCCCTCGGCCGGTCTGATCCGTCCCGATTTCGACCCCGCCCTTCTGGCCGAGGCCTATCGGCGGGGCGGCGCTTCCTGCCTGTCGGTGCTGACCGACACCCCCAATTTCCAGGGCGAGGACGATTTCCTGCGTCAGGCCCGCCAGGCCGTGCCCCTGCCGGCCCTTCGCAAGGATTTCATGGTCGATCCCTGGCAGATCCTGGAATCAAGGACGCTGGGCGCCGATTGCATCCTGATCATTCTGGCCTCGATGGACGACGCCCTGGCCAGCGAGATGGAAGCGCTGGCCCATGATCTGGGCATGGACGCGCTGATCGAAACCCATGACGAGGAAGAATTCGAACGCGCTTTGACGCATTTGAAATCGCCCTTGATCGGCGTCAACAACAGGAATCTGAAAACCCTTAAAGTCGATATCGCCACTTCCGAGCGCCTGCTGGCGGGCCTGCCCAGGGATCGGCTCGGCATCGCCGAAAGCGGCCTGAAGACGGCGAAGGATCTCGCCCGCATGGCCAGGGCCGGCGCATCTTGCTTCCTGGTCGGCGAATCCCTGATGCGCGAAGCCGATGTCGAGGCCGCCACCAAGGCCCTTTTGAAGAAGGAATGACGCCATGACGGACTTGACCCATTTCGATGCCAAGGGCAACGCCCAGATGGTGGATGTCGGGTCCAAGGGCGAGACCGAGCGCGTCGCCACCGCCAAGGGCAGCGTGTTGCTATCCCCCGAAACCATGCGCCTGATCCAAGACAAGGGCGTCAAGAAGGGCGATGTGCTGGCCGTGGCCCAACTGGCCGGCATCATGGGGGCCAAGAAAACGCCCGACCTGATTCCGCTTTGCCATCCCCTGGCCCTGTCCTCGGTCACGGTGGAACTGGATTGCGACGAGGCGGCCAACGCCATCAACATCATCGCCACCTGCAAGCTTACGGGCCGCACCGGGGTCGAGATGGAGGCCATGACGGCGGTCGCCGTGGCGGCGCTGACCATCTATGACATGTGCAAGGCGGTCGATAAGGGCATGCGCCTGACCGATATCCGACTTACGCATAAGTCTGGCGGAAAATCAGGCAGCTATGAGGCTAAGTGATGTTATCGGTTGAAGAAGCGCAGGCGCTCGTTTTATCCGGTCTCTCGCCCCTGGGCTGCGAAACCGTGCCTCTTTCCCAAGCTTTTGGGCGGGTTATGGCATCCTCCGCCATCGCCCGGACCACTCATCCCACCGCCGATGTCTCGGCCATGGACGGCTGGGCGGTGCGGGCCGAGGACGGCCTAGCGCTGACCCAGATCGGGGAATCCGCGGCCGGGCACCCTTTTGCGGGTACGGTCGGCCAAGGCCAATGCGTGCGCATCTATACCGGCGCCGTCATGCCCAAGGGCGCCGATGCCGTCGCCATCCAGGAGGAAGTAGTCGCCAACGGCAGCGCCATCACCCTGGGCGTCCCCGCCCCCAAGGGCCGGCATGTGCGCAGGCAAGGGCAGGATTTCGCCGCCGGGCAAAGCCTGTTGGGCGACGGCCATAGGCTGACGGCCCGCGACATCGGCCTTTTGGCGGCGATGAATTTGCCCTGGCTGCAACTGCGCCGCCGGCCTCGCGTCGCCATCCTGTCCACCGGCGATGAATTGGCGATGCCGGGCGAGCCGATCCCCGAGGGCGGTCTACCCTCATCCAACGGGCTGATGCTGGCTGCTTTGGTGCAAAACTGGGGCGGCGAAGCCGTCGATCTGGGCATCGCCCAGGACGATTTCGACAGTCTGGTCGCCAAGGCCAAGGGCGCCTATGGCTGCGATCTGCTGGTGACGTCGGGCGGCGTCTCGGTGGGCGCCTACGACAAGGTGAAGGACGCCCTGGCCTCGCTGGGATTCACCGCCGGTTTCCACAAGATCGCCATGAAACCCGGCAAGCCGTTGATGTCGGGACGCATGGGCGACATGCCGGTGCTGGGCCTGCCGGGCAATCCGGTCTCGTCCTTCGTCGCCGCGCAATTGTTCCTGAAACCGATGCTGCGCCGACTGCTGGGAGTGTCTCCCGAGTTGCCGGTTCTTGAAACCGCCCTCCTGGGCACTGGCTTGGAAGCGGGCGGGCCCAGGCAGGAATATCTGCGCGCCAGACTGGAACGGACCGGGGCGGGCTTGGCCGTATCCCCCCTGCCCGGCCAGGACAGCGCCATGATCAGCGAACTGGCCGCCGCCCAGGCCCTGATCGTCAGGCCCGCCAAAACCCCTGCCGCCCGGCCGGGCGATCACGTTTCGGTCCTGCTTCTGGATTGATGTCGCCCACCCATTCCCAGCGTGTTCTTGAAATTTTCCTTGACCTTGAGAACGAACTAAATTAGAACATCAGACATATTCAACGCTTGCCCGGGATGGATTCATGCTGACTAAGAAGCAATATGAACTCTTGATGTTCATCGAAAAGCGTCTCAAGGACAGCGGCGTCTCCCCTTCCTTCGACGAGATGAAGGAGGCTCTGGGGCTGAAATCGAAATCGGGCATCCATCGCCTGATTACGGGTCTCGAGGAGCGGGGTTTCCTCAACCGCCTACCGCACCGCGCCCGTGCGCTCGAAGTCACCCGCCTGCCCGAGAATATCCAAGACAGCCGCAGCCCCGATCCCCGCTCCGCCCAGCCGCGCTTTACCCCGCAACTGGTGCGCTCGCAGGCGCAGGCTCAGCCCCCCGCCCCGTCCCGCGCCCCTCTGCCCGGCCGCGTCGTGCAGATCGAAAGCCCCTCGGCGCAAATCCCCCTTTGGGGCAAAATCGCCGCCGGCACGCCGATCGAGGCCATGCGCGACCACTCCACCACCGTCGATGTGCCGATGAGCATGTTGGGCTCGGGCGAACATTACGCGCTCACCATCGATGGCGATTCGATGGTCGATGCCGGCATCATGGATGGCGACACGGTGCTGATCAGGCGCTGCGACACCGCCGAGAACGGCACTATCGTCGTCGCCCTGGTCGATGAGAACGAAGTCACCTTGAAGCGTCTGCGCCGCAAGGGCGCCTCGATCGCCCTGGAACCGGCCAATGTCAAGTATGAAACCCGCATCTTCGGCCCCGACCGCGTCAAGGTGCAGGGCCGCCTGGTCGGATTGATGCGCAATTACTGAGATTCCAACGGCGCTTCTTCCGCCTCGGTCTCGTCACTTTCCGAAGCTGGCAAGTTTCGTTCCTTGACCGGCAAGGGCTGGTTTTTGAGTTGCCTGTCCTTGACCCAGGGATGATGGCGTCGCGTCTCGTTCACCGTCTCGATGCGCTCGATCCGCCCCTCGCTCAGCCAAACGGCGTGCGCGCCCAAGCGCAGTCTTTGGCGCCGGTCGATCACCAGCGGTCCCTCGCAGCCTTGCTCCAGGATGGCGAAAGGCGCGATGACCAGGTCCGACTTGGCACAGTCTTCCAGCAATCCTTCCGGACGCTTCAGAAACGCCACCCAGACGCCTTTCATCCGGACACGGCAGGCCAGTCCGTCGCAATCGACCAGACCATCGCCGGCCCCTTGCCCCAGCTCTTCCGGTTCGCCGCCGATAGCCAGGTGCCGCCGCCAGGCTTCGCGGGTGATCGGGTCTTTCTTGCCCGGCGTCACCAGCATCCGCCCATCTTGCAGGCGCAGCGCCACCAAGCCGTTGCCGCCATCAGCCAGCAGATCGGGCAGCCTGACCGTGGCCAGCGTCGAAAGTCCGAAAAGGAGGCCCAGCAATCCCAGCAGCCGCCATATCCTTCGCATCAAAAGCAGCCATAGGCCGCCCAGCACCAGGGCTGCGAATCCCAGCGGCGAGAACGACGGCACTGCCAGACCGGCGCCCGGCCAGGACGCCACCTCATAGGCGATGATATTGATCAGATCGACGCCCCAGCCCATGGGGATCAGGGCCAATTGCTCCAAACCCAAAGGCATCAGAAGCACGCTGATCAGGGCCGCCGGCATCACCAGCACGCCCGAAAGCGGCACCGCCAGCATGTTCGAGGCCACGCCATAGGGATTGAAACGATTGAAACTGTCGATGGCGAAGGGCGCCGTCGCCAATCCCGCCACCAACGACGACAGGGCCAGCAAGCCGACATAAAGGACGAAACCGCGCCACCAGCCGCCCTGGCGCCGCCAGACCGAGACCGGTCCCTGCGCCAGTTCGTAAAGGGCGACCAAGGCCAGGACGGCGGCGAAACTCATTTGGAAACTGGCCCCCAACAGGCTTTCCGGCTGCGTCAGCAGAATGGCCAGCGCCGCCCAGGCGACGAGGCGCATCGATATCGCCTGACGGTCCAGCACCACGCCCAGCAGCACGATGGCCGTCATCAGAAAGCTGCGCTGCGTGGGGACGAAAGCGCCCGACAGAAACAGATAGAACAGGGCCGCCCCCGCCGCCCCCACCGCCGTCCATTTCTTGATCGGATAGCGCAACGCCAAGGGGCCGATCAGGGCCAGCAGGGCACGCAGGCCCACGAAAACCAGCCCCGCCACCAGGCTGATATGCAGGCCCGAGACGCTGAGCAGATGGGCAAGACCGGAATCGCGATAGGCGTTCAGCAAAGGCTTGGAAATCGCCCGCTCGCCGCCGGTGATCAAGGCCGCCGCCACGGCGCCGCTATCGCCCGGCAATTGGCGATGGATGCGCAAGGTAATGGCCAGACGCATGTCGGCGATCCAGTTCTTCAATCCGCTCTCGGTTTTTTCTTCCAGAATCTCGACCGTGCCCATGCCATAGCCGACCGCGCCCAGGCGCTGGAACCAGGCGTGGCGGGCGAAATCGAAGCCGCCGGGCAAAACCGGACCCGAAGGCGGCATCAGACTGACATAGAGGCGAATGCGCTGGCCGGGGCGGACGGCGGGGGATTTGGGCGGCAGCCGGATCCGGATGCGCTCGGGCATGGCGCCGAGGGGGCGTTTCTCGAAATCAAGCCCGGTCAGGACGACCCGCAAGCCCTCATGCTCCAGCGGTTCGACGTCGGTCACGTCGCCCGACAGCATCGCCACCGCCAGCGGGCGTTCCAGGACAGGAGCGGCGACCTGCCAACTTCTGAAGGCCATCGCCCCATAGCCGGCCAGCAAAGCCCCCAGGACCGCCAGGACCAACACATAGCCCGGATGCCGGCGCATTCCGAACCCGGCCAGCGCCAGCCCAGCCAGGGCAACCGGCGCCGTTCCCGGCGCAAGCGAGAATGCAGTTGCGAAATAGGCGGCGATCCCCACCCCCATCAGAACAGGCAGCCACAAGGGCCAGCGCTCGCGCTCGGCCAGGAAAGGGGCGGAAATAAGCGCCCAAGCCCGCCTTGCCGCTACGTTAAACGCTTCCCATCTGCTGACTGTCGAACTTGTCCTTTCCCCCTCAAGGCTCATGCTGCAACCGCTCAATGAATGTGGTAGAGATATCCACCGGGTGAGCCGACAACCACCCCAAGGGAGGGGGCGCCCCCCTCCGGCGTCAATTATGAACCCTTTGAAGGAACTGATCTATTTCTATGTCGCAGGTGATTACCCGCTTTGCCCCCTCGCCCACCGGCTATCTGCATATCGGCGGAGCCCGCACGGCGCTGTTTTCCTGGCTCTTTGCCCGCCATCACGGCGGCCAGTTCAAGCTTCGCATCGAGGACACCGACCGCGCGCGTTCGACCGAGGACGCCATTGCCAAGATTTTCGAGGGCTTGAAGTGGCTGGGTCTGGATTGGGACGGCGAGGCGGTGATGCAATTCGCCCGCGCCGCCCGCCATGCCGAAGTGGCGCACGAGCTGCTGGCCCAGGGCAAGGCCTATCGCTGCTATTGTTCGCAGGAAGAACTGGCCGAGATGCGCGAGAAGGCCAAGGCCGAAGGCCGCCCCATGGGCTATGACGGACGCTGGCGCAACCGCGACCCCAATGACGCCCCCGCGGGCGTTGCGCCGGTCATCCGCTTGATGGCCCCCAAGGACGGCGAAACCGTGGTGGCCGATCTGGTCCAGGGCGAGGTCAAGGTCGCCAACAGCCAGTTGGACGATATGGTGCTGCTGCGCGGCGACGGAACGCCCACCTATATGCTGTCGGTGGTGGTCGATGACCATGACATGAATATCAGCCATGTCATTCGCGGCGACGACCATCTGACCAACACCTTCCGCCAGATGCAAATCTACAATTCCATGGGCTGGGCGGCGCCAGACTTCGGCCATATCCCGCTGATCCATGGCCCCGACGGCGCCAAATTGTCCAAGCGCCATGGCGCGCTGGGCGTCGAAGCCTATCGCGACATGGGCTTCCTGCCCGAAGCGATGCGCAACTATCTGCTGCGCCTGGGCTGGAGCCACGGCGACGACGAAATCATTTCGACCGAACAGGCCGTGGCCTGGTTCAATCTGGAAAATGTCGGCCGCTCGCCGTCGCGCTTCGACATGAACAAGCTGTCCAGCCTGAACGGACATTATCTGCGCGAAGCCGGCGATGCCCGCCTGGTCGATGAAATCGCCCCCAAGATCGAAGACAAGTTGGGCCGCCCGCTTTTGCCCCTTGAAACCGAACGCTTGACCAAAGGCATGGCGGGCCTGAAGGAACGGGCCAAATCTGTGCTCGACCTGGCCGGGGCTGCGGCCTTCTATGCCGAACGCCCGTCCTTCGACGCCAAGGCGCAGAAAATCCTGATCCCGCTTACCCTTGGCGAAGGAGCCCTGATCATCGACGGTTTTCTGTCCAGAGCCTATGATCTGCCAGCCTTCGAACGTTCGGCCATCGAAGCCCTGGCCCGCAGCTATTCAGAAGAGGCGGGATGCAAGCTGGGCGATCTGGCCCAGCCCTTGCGCGCGGCGCTCACCGGCTCCACCACCTCGCCGCCGATCTTCGAGGTGATGGAAATTCTGGGCGCCCTCGAATGCCAAAACCGTTTCTCTTCCGCCCTTCAGTTCATTCAAACAACCGCCTAACGCACAACCTCCACCCCCATGAAGAGGGAAAAACAGATGAGCACCAGCACCAAAGAGACCGTCACCGTCACCAACAATTCCAACGGCAAGCAAGTGGAAATTCCGCTCCATGCGGGAACCATCGGCCCCAAGGTCATGGACATCCGCTCGCTTTACGGCCAGATGGATTTGTTCACTTACGACCCCGGCTTCACCTCGACGGGAAGCTGCAAATCGACCATCACCTATATCGATGGCGACGAGGGCGTGCTGCTGCATCGCGGCTATCCGATCGAGGAACTGGCCGAGAACTGCAATTTCCTGGAGGTCGCCTATCTGCTTTTGAACGGCGAACTGCCCAATCTCGATCAAAAGGCCGATTTCGAAAAGTCGATCACCAGGCATTCGATGGTGCACGAGCAGATCAACTTCTTCTATCGCGGCTTTAGGCGCGATTCGCATCCCATGGCCGTGCTCTGCGCCGTGGTGGGATCGATGGCCGCCTTCTATCACGACAGCATCGACATCAACAATCCGCGCGATCGCATGGTGACCCAGCATCGCCTGATCGCCAAGATGCCGACCATCATCGCCTGGGCCTACAAATACTCGCTGGGCCAGCCCTTCATGTATCCGAAGAACTCGCTTTCCTACGCCGAGAACTTCCTGCATATGATGTTCTCGATCCCCTGCGAGGAAACCAAGGTCAGCCCGGTTCTGGCCAAGGCCATGGACCGCATTTTGATCTTGCATGCCGATCACGAGCAGAACGCCTCGACCTCGACCGTGCGTCTGGCCGGTTCGTCGGGCGCCAATCCCTTCGCCTGCATCGCCGCCGGCATCGCCTCGCTGTGGGGCCCGGCCCATGGCGGCGCCAACGAAGCGGTCCTGAACATGCTGCATCAGATCGGCTCGGTCGATAAGATCGGCGAATATATCAAGCGCGCCAAGGACAAGGACGACAATTTCCGTCTCATGGGCTTTGGCCACCGGGTCTATAAGAATTACGACCCCCGCGCCAAGATCATGCAAAAGACCTGCAAGGAAGTGCTGGACGAGTTGGACATGCATGACGAACCCTTGCTCAAGCTGGCCATGGAACTGGAACGCATCGCCCTTTCGGACGAGTATTTCATCTCGAAGAAGCTGTATCCGAATGTCGATTTCTATTCGGGCATCATCTTCCGCGCCATGGGCATTCCGACCAGCATGTTCACCAGCCTTTTCGCCCTGGCCCGCACCGTGGGCTGGTCGGCGCAATGGAGCGAAATGATCGAGGATCCCGACCAGAAGATCGGCCGTCCGCGCCAGCTTTACGTCGGCGCCCCCAAGCGCCAGTTCGTTCCCCTCGGTCAGCGCAAATAGAGGGCGGCTTGGGCGAAACGGAACGCCAGGGACGAGGCGGCATGCGGGGGGCCACGCGCCCCCCGCCCCATCGCTTCGTCTTTCTTAGGCCTGCCAACGACAATCGCGGCGGCGCCGGCCTGGCTTTCAAGCGGGTTTTGGCCCTGGGGCTGGTTGCTCTGCTGACGGTTCTGGCCTTGTGGGCGAATGCGGGGGGATGAGTGTGCCCGCCCCGATCCGCAAGGGATCGGGCAACACGCCTCCCAACAGTTCGTGATTGGCGCCGGTCAGGATTCCCTCGCGCCTTAGCAACCCCACCATCTCGAAATCGAACTGGATCAGTTCGAACAAGGTGACGAAGAAACAGAAATCCTCGAAGGCGGCCCGGCAATCGCCGCCGATCGACAATCGTTCGCGCATCAGCATGGCGCGGGCCGCCAATTCATGATGTCCCGACTTGTGGCGGTTGCGGTGATCGACGCCGGCCGGCGTCGTCAGCTTGCCCATCCACCTTTCTTCCCAGGCGATGTGGCGAAGAAACAAATCCAACAGATCGTCGAGTTGAGCGACGACGCCTTGCCGGTCCGCGTCTTGCTCGCAGGCCAGGCAGATATGCTCCATCATGCCCAAAATGCTTTTATGCTCGCTGTCGAAGACGGGCAAGCCGATGCAGTAAGAGTCATCCCATTTTGGAACGATCATAGCGCCACTCCTCGCCCGCATTCTTGCCGGCGTTTGCAGACAGATGGATCGATCCCGAGACGGCCCCTTTGACAGAGGGCTTAAACTGTTCGACGAGTAAGGTTACGCCGATAAGAGGGGTGCAGCAAGACGGGCCCGGAAGTTATAGATGACGACGCCCGAACATCCTACCGGGATAAATTTCCCTATAAATTCCGAGGCTCTATTTTTTCTCGATCAGTTCGATCTTATAGCCATCCGGGTCCTTGTGCTTGAGAGAGAGGCCGCTTGAACGCCATGCCGGTTCATGCGACCGTTGCTTATGCCTCGTCTGATTGTCATCGCAGGATCCAATGGCGCCGGAAAGACGACCAGCGCGCCGGCTCTATTGCGCGACCATTTCAAGATTGCCGATTTCGTCAATGCCGATACCATCGCTTCCGGTCTTTCGGCTTTCGCACCGGAAAAAATGGCTCTTCCTGCGGGTCGGGTCGGTCGTGTCCCGCCGCGTGGTGTAGGATATGTGGGTAAGTTACCGTCTGCCGCGACCGTTAGAGTCAGGCGGCGGCGGGTTACTTATCCATAGCGGTGGTCATCGTGAAACTCCGGTAGGGTTTGGTCGCCAAACCTGAAAAACCGTTAAAGGAGACCACGATGACCGAC
>JACRJC010000015.1 GCA_016215555.1 Rhodospirillales bacterium
GCAGCAGTGAGCCGAAGGGCAGCAGCGAGCCTAAGGGCAGCAGTGAGCCGAAGGGCAGCAGCGAGCCTAAGGGCAGCAGCGAGCCGAAGGGCAGCAGTGAGCCTAAGGGCAGCAGTGAGCCTAAGGGCAGCAGCGAGCCGAAGGGCAGCAGCGAGCCTAAGGGCAGCAGTGAGCCGAAGGGCAGCAGCGAGCCTAAGGGCAGCAGTGAGCCTAAGGGCAGCAGCGAGCCGAAGGGCAGCAGTGAGCCTAAGGGCAGCAGCGAGCCGAAGGGCAGCAGCGAGCCTAAGGGCAGCAGCGAGCCGAAGGGCAGCAGCGAGCCTAAGGGCAGCAGTGAGCCTAAGGGCAGCAGTGAGCCTAAGGGCAGCAGCGAGCCGCATACGACCGAGCCTCCGCATACGACGGAGCCGCCGGTTACCACTCTGCCGCCGATCGATGCGGAAGACGACCATGCCCAGATCATGGAGGGCGACGATACGGGTTTGCGTAGCGGCAACGTCCTTGACAACGACACGCTGGGCAGCGACCCGCACGTCCTGTCCTTCACCTTCGAAGGCCGTGACGCGCAGGGCCATGCGGTTCAAATGACGGCCGAGGCCGGCAGCACGGTAACCACGTCCCTGGGCGGAGCACTGACGGTCAATGCCGATGGCACTTGGAATTACCTGCCGCCGGATCAGGCCGATCATACGGCGGCCGGCGAGGTGCCCGACAACTTCACCTACACCGCGACCGACAGTTCCGGCCGCACGGTGGAAGCGCGTCAGTTCATCGACGTCCTGGATGACGCCCCGCAGGCCTTCGACGATTACGACACCGTCGATTCGGTCATGGGCGCCCAGACCAGGGGCGATGTGATTGCCGGCGAGGATCTCGACAACAGCCAGGGCGCTGCTCTGGTGACCGACGACCAAGGCGCCGACATCGCGGCCAAGGTGACCGAAATCCGCTTCGGCGACAGCGTCGCCAGCTTCGAGAACCCGGCCGACGTCCATGTCGATGAGACTGGCGTCAAATATGTCGAAATGGCCGGCGACCATGGCTTCGTGCGCATTCACGAAGACGGCACCTATACCTACACCGTGACCGATCCTGGCGCCGGCGACGGCACGGGCCAAACGCTGGGCGAACCGGTCACCATCGACCTCAACAATTATGGCGCCACCGACCAGGGCTTCCATGTCAGCGCCATGAAGATCGACGCTGCTGGCAATCTGGTTGCCGGACAGGCCAATGGCTACAGCGGCAGTTGGGGCCAGGGCTTCGGCGTCGAGAGCAATCCGAGCGGCGTCAACATCGGCGTCGATGAGGAGATCAGCTACTCGCCGAAATACGGCAAGTCGGAATCGATCAGCATCGACTTCGACAGCGACGTGGCCTCGGCCGATGTGACCCTTGACGTGTTCTTCAACAACACCGTCGATGCCAGGGTCGAAGTGGGCCAGGTGACGGCCTTCCTCGACGGCGTCGAGGTCGGCACCCATATCTTCACGGGCGAAAGCAAGAGCGGAGATCTTGGCTTCCATCTCGACTTCGGCGCCGAGTTCGACAAGCTCGTCTTCTCGAGCCTGCCGTATGAAGGCGGCCAGGGCGGCATCACCAGCGACAGTTCGGATTACCTGATCCGCGCCGTCAGCTTCACGCCGGTCGAAAACTTCGACATGGAAGACCAGTTCGTCTACACGATCGTCGATGCGGATGGCGACAAGAGCAGCGCCAGTCTCGTCCTCGACTTCGGCGTCGATGACGGCCTCCATTCGTCGGTGGTCTTCTCGGATGGCGAAGTCTATGAAGACAAGACGGCAAGCGTCGCCTTCCAGACCGACGCCAACCACGACATGACGGCGGGCGACTTGGCCAGCGGTCTGCTGGTCGATGTCGGATCGCATATCGATCTGTCCGGCGTGACGGGCGACGATCAGGTCAGCCAGATCGTTCTCGACATGTCGGCTCTGCCCGATGGCGCGATCGCCCTGCTCGATGGCCAGCCGGTGGATGTCAGCTCGGGTTCGCTGGTTCTGACCGGCGAGGCGCTCGAGACCTTCCTCGACGACCAGAGCGCGCTCAAGCTGGCGATGGCCGATCACACAGACGCCGACGTCCATCTGGGCGTCTCCGTCACCGTGACCGACGCTTCCAGCGGCGTGAGTCAGGACTATGCCGGCAGCATCGACGTGGTTGTCGATGCGGTTGCCGACCAGCCTTATAACGTCGATGTTTCCGCCGACGTGAATGTGGTTGACGGCGGCTTGGCGGATGGCGAGACCTTCTCGGTCACGACGCCGGACGCCAATGTCAATGTCGCCAGCGTGCTCAACGAATGGGCGGGCGAAGGCATCCATGTCGAGGCCCTGCGCCTCAACACGGCGACCGGAAACTATGACGCCACCAGCTTCGGCACCAAGAATGTCAGCTTCACCATCGACAGCTCGCACACCAGCGACGCGTCCGTCCAGGGCAGCTACCATTATTCGGGTATCGCCATCGGCGGCGGCATCGACGGCGGCGAGATCGATCTGGGCAGCGGCGGCGCGGCGCATGAAAAACTGGCCGTCAGCTTCGACGATCCGATGCAGTCGATCACGGTCGAGCTTTCGGCCTTGTTCGACGGCGAACGGGTCGCCTCGACCGAGCATGGCCCCTATGACGGCGGCTATATGGAGCATGCAAGCTGGACCGCTTACGGCGCCGACGGACAGACGCTCACCGGCGTGATTGACGGCACGGTCAACGGCTTGGCCGAGTTCACGATCACTGCCGACTTCCCGATCGCCAGGCTTGAACTGGCGGCCACGGATGACGGCGCTGGCGTGTCCGGCAACAATTCCGACTTCCTGCTGCGTTCGATCTCGGGCGAGACCTGGGTCGAGGCGCCGGATATGGCGGAAGTGTCGATGTCCGTCACCGCCACCTTCGCCGACTATACCGACGGCTCCGAAGCCCATTACCTCTATGTCGAGGTGCCGGGCGGCTGGACGGCGCCGGTTGGTTCGGAACTGGTTGATGGCGCCAGCTTCGGCGGCAATGCCAGCACGCAGTATATGAAGATCGAGGTCGACAACGCCGATCTGGCTGCCAATGGCGGCGTGATCACGATGCCGGTTACCCTGATCGCTCCTGCCGACGCCATCGGCGAGAGCGGTCTGGCCCTCGATGTCTTCGCCCAGGCGGTCGAAGAGAATCTGTCGGGCTCCGAGCTGACGTTGGACAACAACATGGCTCTGGCTTCCGACAGCATCACCTTCACGCTGCCTGACGAGACCGAGCCTCCTGTCACCGAACCTCCTGTCACCGAACCTCCGGTCACGACCGAACCTCCGGCCACGACCGAGCCTCCGGCCACGACCGAATCTCCGAAGGGTGGTTCCGAACCCAAGGGCGGCAGCTCGCCCAAGGGCGGCGACGATGGTTGCGGCGATGGCAAGGGCGGCAGCGAGCCGCAGACGACCGAGCCTCCGGCCACCACCGAGCCTCCTGTCACCGACCTCGATGTCGATGGCACGCGTCGCGGCGATGTGCTTACCGGCGGCGCCGGCAACGACACGCTGGACGGCGCCTGCGGCAACGACACGCTGTTCGGCGGCGCCGGCAACGACACGCTGATCGGTTCGGAAGGCCGGGATACGCTGGACGGGCAAGCCGGTGCCGATACGCTGTTGGGCGGCGACGGCAACGACACCCTGCTCTACTCGGCGGACGGCACGTGGCCGGCTGGCTGGGCGGCGCAGAATGCCGGCGATCCGTCGGCGGCCGGCTCGAACGAGTTGTCCCCGATCGCCGGCGACAACCGCAGCCACGACGTCTTCGACGGCGGCGCGGGCACGGATACGCTGGTCATGGGCGACGGCAACGACGCGCTGTTCCTTGACGACAGCTACAGCCCGGGTGGCGGTCAGGCCAGGCTTGCCAGTGTCGAAAGCATCGTTGCCGGCGACGGCGATGACGTGGTCGATCTGACCAGCACCCGCTTCACCTACGGCAACGTCAAGATCGATGGCGGCGAAGGCAATGACGTCCTGTGGGGCAACGCCGGCAACGACACGATCCTGGGCGGCGACGGCAGCGACAAGTTGTCCGGCGGCTCGGGCAACGACAAGCTGTATGGCGGCGAGGGCAATGACTCGCTTGCTGGCGGCGCCGGCAACGACACGCTGGTTGGCGGTTCGGGCAGCGACACGCTGGCCGGCGGCGACGGCGGCGACCTGTTCGTCTTCAACGAGGGCGATACGGGTACGGCCAATGTCAATGGCGGCACCGGCTGCTGGACCGACAGCATCCAGATCAACCTGGATGGCGGACCGGCCAGTTCGCTCGAGCAGGGTGCCTGGACGCTGGAGATTGACGGCGAGACCATGACCAGCGGCCGCGACCATGGTTCCTTCACCTTCGACGAAGGTGTCAGCGGCACCATCAAGACCGACGACCAGGAGATCCACTTCGACAATATCGAAAAGATCTCTTGGACCTGAGCGTAACCTTCATATTCCGACTTGGGGGCGGCGGGGCAACCTGCCGCCCCTTCCCTTTGGCGGCAATGCCCTCACCAGAAAAGAGAAAATTTCGTACATTGGCGGTTTGACCCGGCCACGGGGACGGGGTATAAACGCCCGATGCTTACAAAACGTCCGTTAGCGGCGTGCGGTCCTGGCGGATCGCGACGGGGGAGCGCTGCTACCCGGTTTTATGGTTACTAGGCGAGGAGATAGATTATGGCCCTTCCCTTGATGCCCAAGGCGACGGCTGTTTGGCTGGTTGAGAATACGACGCTGACCTTCGAGCAGATCGCCGATTTCTGCGGCATGCACGCGCTGGAAGTGCAGGCCATCGCCGATGGCGAGGTGGCGGTGGGCATCGTCGGCCTCGATCCGGTGGCGACCGGGCAAATCGGTCCCGACGAAATCCAGCGCTGCCAGCGCAATCCCGATGCTCGCCTAATCTTGATGAAGACGCCGGATCTGCCGCTGCCGCGCGCCCGCACCAAGGGAGCCCGCTACATGCCGGTGTCGAAGCGCCAGGATCGCCCCGACGCCATCGCCTGGATCATCAAGCATCATCCCGAATTGTCGGATGCGCAAATCTGCAAGCTGATCGGCACCACCAAGCCGACCATCAATTCTGTGCGCGACCGTTCGCATTGGAACAATCAGAACATCAAGCCGCGCAATCCGGTGACGCTGGGCCTGTGCGGCGAAGCCGATCTGGAAAAGATGGTGGCCCTGGCCCGACCGCGCTCGGGCGTGGTCGCCGAGACGGTTGCCGAGACCGAAAGCCCCGCCGCCGAGGGCTGATAACCTACGGGCAAGATGGGCAATAAAAAACGCGGGATTTCTCCCGCGTTTTTCTTTGGCCTGAGGACGGATTATCCCATTCTTGTGGCGTCTTCCTCGGGATAGGCGGTGATGTTGTGGATGGCGATGTCGGCGCCGTGGCGCTCGCCCTCCTCGCTTAGGCGGATGCCGACGGTCATTTTCAGCAGGCCGTAGAGACCGGCGCCGCAGATCAGGGCATAGACGGCGCCGACAACAGTGCCTGCAACCTGCGACAGAAAGCTGACGCCGCCCATGCCGCCCAGGGCTTCCAGCCCGAAGATTCCGCAGGCGATGCCGCCCATGGCGCCGCACAAGCCATGCAACGGCCAGACGCCCAGCACATCGTCGATCTTCCATTTCAACTGGCACTGATCGAAGGCCCAGACGAACAATGCGCCGGCGCCGGCGCCGGTGGCCAGGGCGCCCAGAGGATGCATGACGTCCGAGCCGGCGCAGACGGCGACCAGACCGGCCAGGGGGCCGTTATGGACGAAGCCGGGATCGTTGCGCCCGGCGATCAGGGCGGCCAGCGTGCCGCCGACCATGGCCATCAGCGAATTCATGGCCACCAGGCCCGAGACGGCCTCGACGGTCTGGGCGCTCATGACGTTGAAGCCGAACCAGCCCACCGACAGAATCCAGGCTCCCAGGGCCAGGAAGGGGATGTTCGAAGGCGGAAAGGCCACCAGACCGCCGCCCTTCTTGTAGCGGCCCAGCCGGTTGCCCAGCATCAGCACCGCCCCCAGCCCGGCCCAGCCGCCGACGGCATGCACGACCACCGAGCCCGCGAAATCATGAAAGGGGGCGCCGAACAGGCCTTCGATCAGGGTTTGGAAACCCAAACGCCCGCCCCAGACCAGCCCTTCGAAGAAGGGATAGATCAGGCCCACCAGCACGGCCGTGGCCATCAATTGCGGAAAGAACTTGGCGCGCTCGGCGATGCCGCCCGAGATGATGGCCGGAATGGCGGCGGCGAAAGTGAGCAGGAAGAAGAATTTCACCATCTCATAACCATGGGCGGCGAAAACCCCACCCTCGCCCGACAGCGTCTTGGCGCCGACGAAAAAGGACACGCCATAGGCCACGCTGTAACCGACCAGGAAATAGGCAAGCGTCGAAACCGCGAAGTCGGTCATGATCTTGACCAGGGCATTGACCTGGTTCTTGCGCCGCACGGTCCCCAGCTCGAGAAAAGCGAAGCCGGAATGCATGGCAAGCACCATAATGGCGCCTAGAAGGATGAATAAAACGTCGGCGCCGGACTTGGCGGTATCCATGTTTGGCACTCCCCAAAGAATGGTTGTTGCCGCGCGCGGGCGCAAGTGCCGTGCCAGTTGGAAAAAGCTTGAAATGACAAGCTGTTGATCGACCGGCTGACCAAACGGTGGCGCTCGATGGATGAAAATTTGGACTGCCTGGCCCCTAATCTGCCGCAATGTTGGGCAGGCCTGCCTGCGACCGTGCCGCATGAAAATCTGTTTAATATCAATAAACAAAAATGCATATGAATTGTGCATTTTGCTGTTCTGATTAAATTCTAGCCTTCCCCTGCAGGTGGGTTCCCATGGCGAAACGGCGCTACCTTCGCGAGGGCCGGGGAGGCTTCTGGGGGGGCATGACAGCGACCCATCAAGGATTCGGCCTGGCTTGGTCTGGCTTTCCGCGTCGGCGCCGGCGGCTCGTTGGCCGGGCCGTCGCCAAGAAAAATCGCTCGGCAAGCCTTGAAGCCATGTTAGAATCTCGCGAAATCAGGGGGGTGACCGGCCAGGGACGGCCCGGTCCGTTTCTGCCAGAAGGACGCGAACCGGGGCATGGGCATCATCATCCGTCTTTATCACCGCTCGGAAGGGCTGGAGAAGAATCGTTTCAACACCTTCTTCATGGATATGGGCGAGAATATCCACGTCCATTACCGGGACTTAAGGATCGAGTTCAACGTCGATGAATTCATCGAATTCGCCGATCTGTGCGAAACCTATATCCCTCTGGTCCGCAAGGAAATCGAGGCCGGATTCAAGGACGGCGTCAATCCGAACACCAATCAAAGCGACACCATCAAAACCTTCTTCAACAAGAAGCCGCTGAAGCAGACCATCGTCTACAATCCGGCCCGCATTTCGCTGGAAGAGAACACCGACGGCTTTCACATCCATCTGCGCAATTACAAGATCCTGCTCGACAAGCCGTCGTTTCTGAACTTCGCCAGGGCCGCCAAGGAGGTGCTTGAGATGCGCGAACGGCCCGTCGACCTCAAGGAAACCCTGAACCTTATCGACATCAACGAGCTTCACCATCGGGTCGAGGAAACCGGCGCCGACGGCGACAAGGAAACCGCGCGCGTCGTCATCGAGGAGCCCTATTACAAAAAGCTGCTGCAGTTGTTCGACGGGCTGGGCTACAAAAAGGCCGACCCCAAGAAGGAGATATATGAGATCGAGAAGGCCCGCATCTCGCTGAAGATCGCCAAGGCGTCGCCCAAGCCATTGCCCAAGCTGGCCGTCAAGTCGCCGGTCGTGCCGTTGACCGTCTATCTGGCCGAGAACGCCAAGCGCTTCACGTCGAAGGAACTGAATCTGTTGAAGCTTCAGGTGCTGGACGCCTTCGAATATGCGCGCAAGAACAATCTGGCCGGAGCCTTCGACCTCGACCACCGGAATCTTCTGTTCAACACCCAAACCGGCAAGGTGATCGTCCCTTCGAGGATCGGCGGAGAGGCGGCCAGCCCCGACCGCGAATGGACGCGTTTCGATCAGTTTCTCAACAAGCACGGCATCGGATTCGTCAAGCCCAACAAGATCGTCTATGACGACGGTCAGTTGAAGGGACTGAACGACGCCTTCCTCTACTATGTGAAGGAACATATCAGCCGCCATCCCGCGGTCAGGAAGGTCTACCTTCTGAACCCCATGCAGTGGAAGAAATCTGGCAGCCAGACCGGACGCTACGAAGTGCCCTTCTTGCATATCGGCTGGGCCAAGCTGGGTTCCGACTTCGACATCCTGATCGAAGTGGACGAGCGCTATCCAGTGCCGGAATCATGGGATCTCAAATTCTTCTGGAAGGTCTGCGGCTGCGACTATTACCATCTGGGCGAGGTCGATTATCCGATCGACAATCCCTATGCCCAAGTCTATCCGAACATCCCCTTCCGTCACCATCTGGTCGAGGCCTATCTGTTCTTCGCTTCGCGCATGGACGCGGCGGTGAAGGACAAATATCTAAGCGGCTTTCCTTCGCGCGAGGTTCTCTACGAGAAGAAGGACATTCAAGACCAGTTGCCAGCCTTCGTGGCTGAGCGCTTCGGCGTGCAACTGGACGTCATCGACCCCTTGAAGGGCGTCAGCTTCAACGAGGTCTTTCGCGCCAAGGGCAAGGACGGCGACTTCATCGTCAAGGTGATGAAGGGGGCCGAATTCACGCCGCCGGTTCAGGGCAAGCGCGGAACGCATCTTGCCTACGAGGCCTTGTTGTTGAATCGCTTGGCCGAGCGCAAAGCGCCGGCCATCATTCCCCGTCCCGGAAAGGACGGCAAGCTGCCCCAGCCGATGGGCGAACATAATTGCATGCTGCTCGACTTCATCGTCGCCGACAAGGTGGGCGAATGGACAAACGCGCATTTGACGGCAGCGGCCAGCACGGTGGCTCAGGTCAACAAGGCGCTTTCCCAGGACGCGGCTCCCATCGATTCCTACCGCCTGCAGGAATCATTGGACTTCTGGCTGCACGATTTCTCGGCGCTGCTGCCGAAATTCACCGACGATCCGACCATGCGGGGCCAGTTCGAATCCCTGATCCCCAGAATCGCGCAGGCGCGCCAGCACATCGAAAACGCCAAGGATCTTCCCTGGATCCATTGCCATGGCGACGTGACGCCCCGGAACGTCATGTTCGTGAAGGGCAAGGCCTTGCTTTACGATTTCCAGGCGGCGCGTTTCTCGCCCCGCATCGAGGATGTGGCGGAAGGGGCGCTGGAATTCGCCTTCATCGACAAGCAGGCCCTGTTCGATCCCGAGAAATCGCAAGCTTTCATCGCGGCCTATGACCAGGAATTTCCGCTTTCCGAGGCCGAGATAGCCTTGTTGCCGACGATGATGTTCCTGCATGCCGCCGTGAAGCTGGGCCGCCTTTTGCGCATGCAGGTAGTGTTCGGCAACAAGGTCAACATGAACCTGGTCAAGGCCTTCCTGGATTACGCCTTGGCCGATGCCGACAAGGTTTGAGCCGCATAGCATGGAAAACGGCCGGGGATTTCTCCCCGGTCGCTTCCGTCTGCGGACGGCGTTGAGCGATTATCCCTTCCGGCCGTGGGCGTAGCCGACCTCGGTCAGGGCCTCGTCGATCTCGCCCAGAATGGCCGGATCGTCGATGGTGGCCGGCATCTTGTAGTCCTGCCGATCGGCGATCTTCTGCATGGTGCCGCGCAGGATCTTGCCCGAACGGGTCTTGGGCAGACGCTTGACCACCGTGGCCGTTTTGAAGGCGGCGACGGGGCCGATGCGGTCGCGCACCAAAGCCACCAGTTCCTTGACGATCTCGTTGTGCGGCTTGCTTGCTCCCGCCTTCAAGACCACGAAGCCCAGCGGCAACTGGCCCTTCAACTGGTCGGCGACGCCGATGACGGCGCATTCGGCGACATCCGGATGGCTGGCCAGCACCTCTTCCATGCCGCCGGTGCTTAGTCGATGTCCGGCGACATTGATGATGTCGTCGGTGCGGCTCATGACATAGACGTAGCCGTCCTCGTCGATGAAGCCCGCGTCGCCGGTTTTATAGAAGCCTGGAAATTCCTCGAGATAGCTTTGGATATAGCGCTGGTCGGCGTTCCACAGCGTGGGCAGCGAACCCGGCGGCAGCGGCAGCTTCATCACCAGCGCCCCCACCTGGCCCGGCTTGGCTTGATGATGCGCTTCGTCCAGCACCTGCACGTCCCAGCCGGGCACGGCCTTGGTCGGCGAGCCGGGCTTGACCTGGAAACGCTCCAACCCCATTGGATTGGCGCAGATGGCCCAGCCGGTTTCGGTCTGCCACCAGTGATCGATCACCGGCACTTTGAGATGATCCTCGGCCCATTTGAGCGTGTCGGGATCGCAGCGCTCGCCGGCCAGGAACAGCGTCTTGAAGCAGGACAGGTCGTAGTTCTTCAGGAATTCGGCGTTGGGATCATCGCGCTTGATGGCGCGAAAAGCGGTGGGCGCGGTGAACATCGCCTTGACCTTGTATTCCGAAATCACCCGCCAGAAGGCGCCTGCGTCGGGCGTGCCGACCGGTTTGCCTTCGTACAAGATGGTCGTGCAGCCGTGCAAAAGCGGGGCATAGACGATATAGCTGTGGCCGACCACCCAGCCGACGTCGGAAGCCGCCCAGAACACTTCGCCGGGATCGATGTCGTAGACGGTCTTCATCGATTTTTTCAAGGCCACCATATGGCCGCCATTGTCGCGCACCACGCCCTTGGGCTGGCCGGTGGTGCCCGAGGTGTAGAGGATGTACAAAGGATCGGTGGCGGCGACGGGCACGCAATCGGCGGGCTTGGCGGATTTCACCGCTTCCGCCCAATCGACGTCGCGACCGGAAACCATCTCGGCCTTTTCCATCGGGCGCTGCAGGATCACGCAATGGCTGGGCTTGTGGGTCGCCATGTCGATGGCGCCGTCCAGAAGATGCTTGTAGGGGATGACCTTGGCGACTTCGATGCCGCAGGATGCCGAGACGATCACCTTGGGCTTGGCGTCGTTGATTCTCGTCGCCAATTCGTTGGCGGCGAAACCGCCGAAGACCACCGAATGCACGGCGCCGATGCGGGCGCAGGCCAGCATGGCGATGGCCGCTTCCGGCACCATCGGCATGTAGATGATGACGCGGTCGCCCTTGGCGACGCCCAGCTCGGCCAGGACGCCGGCGAACAGGGCCACGGCGTCCCGCAAGTCGCGGTAGCTGTATTTGGCCTTGGTGTCGGTGACCGGGCTGTCATAGATCAGGGCGATCTGATCGGCGCGGCCCTCATCGACATGGCGGTCGAGCGCGTTGTAGCAGGTGTTGACCAGGCCGCCCGCAAACCAGCGATAGAAGGGCGGTTTGGCATCGTCCAGAACCTTGTCGTAGGGCTTGGTCCAGACAATGTCCTTGGCGGCATCGGCCCAATAGCCGTTGGGATCCTTGATCGAGCGCTGATAGTCTTCGGCATAACGGCCGGTCATGGTGCGTTTCCTTCTCCGGATTAGGGCAAATTCTTTTTTCGTCTGCAGTTTGCGACAGGCGAGGGGGACTTGGCAAGGGGCTCCTACCCGAAAAACCGCCCGAACGGGGAGGGGTTAGGGCTCTTCGCAGATGGTCGAATTATGTTATAGTGTGTCAATTAGCGGGTCCGGCCAAGAAATGGCCTTGGCCCCAAAGCAGATGACAGCCTTGGCCGGCGGCAGAAAGGGAGACAATGGCCGAGATACCTTCTTCAGGCGCAAGCTCGCAGGCAGGCGGCGTGAACCCGGTATCGGGGGGCACGGCCACCGGCTATGGCGGCTATGGCAGCCAACAGCAGCGCGGCAAGCGCTCTCCCTCGCTGCGCCATGTCTTCGCCGACATCGCCAGCGTCCTGGGCATTCCCGAACGCAAGCTGACGCCCGAAGTGCAGAACGCGCTGAACGCCATGGTGGCCGAGATGGACCGGCTGCGCGGCGAGATCGAGCAACAGACCAATCGCATGAAATGGCTGGAAGAGCAGGCCGACATGCATGCCTGGCTGCCCGCCTGCGTCAATCGCCGCGCGTTGCTGCGCGAACTGACGCGCTTGAAGGATTTCTCGGAACGGTCGGGCATCGCCGGCAGCCTGGCCCGCTTCGACATTCGCACCTGCGATGCGTTGCGGGGCCGTTTCGGCCTGGCGGCGTCGGATGCCCTGCTGGCCCAGGTGACGGAAACGCTGGTCGCCCAGGTTCGCGGGACCGATGTGGTGGGCAGTCTGGGCGGGCCCTGCCTGGCCGTGGTCATGCCGCAAGCCACCGAGCCCCAGGCCGTGCATAAAATCGACAGCGTGCTCGCCCTGGCGGGCATGCGCCTGTTCGAATTGCAGGGCGAACGCATCCCCATCGAGATCGCCTGGAAAGCCCAGGGCTTCGTGCCAGGCGAAGCGCCCGAGGCGGCGCTGCTGCGCTGCGACCCGGCGGTGTAGGTTGGCCGTCTTGCGCTGTGACCGCGACACGGGTATAGTCGCCGCATGATCCGGAGCTTTGCCGACCGCGACGCCCAGGCCATTTTCGAAGGAAGGTTTGCCCGCCGACTGCCCGCCGATCTCCAACGTCAGGCGCAACGCAAGCTGCTGCAGTTGAATGCGGCAGAGCGTTTGACCGATCTGGCATCGCCGCCCGGCAATCGCTTGGAGGCCCTGAAGGGTGACCGCAAGGGGCAGCACAGCATCCGGATCAACGGCCAATGGCGGATCTGCTTCGTCTGGCGTAATGAAGCCGCCGAGCAGGTCGAAATCGTCGATTATCACTGAGGGCACAGGCATGCGACAACGCGATCTTCCCCCCGTTCATCCCGGCGAGCAATTGCGCGAGGAATTCATGGCGCCCTTGAACATCAGCGCCTATCGTCTGGCCAAGGATATCGGCGTGCCCGTCAGCCGCATTCAAGCCATCACGGCCGAGAAGCGCTCGATCAGCGGCGATACGGCCTTAAGGCTGGCCCGCTATTTCACAACGACGCCGGAATTCTGGCTGAATTTGCAGCGCGATTACGATCTGGAACTGGCCCAACTGGCTGCCGGCGACGAGATCGATTCCCACATCAAGCCCCGCGCGGCCTAGATCGGCGATTGAGGGGCAAGGACAGAGCGCAGCGACGGCCCCGCCTTGAAACTGCACCCCATTTGGGGTACGTTTCAGGAAACGGAGAATCGCCATGTCCAAAACCGAGACCATTCGCGCCCGGGTCGAGCCCGACCTCAAGCATGAGGCCGAGGCCGTGTTCGAAGCGCTTGGTCTGACCTCGACCGAGGCCATTACCCTGTTCTACAAACAGGTCACCTTGCAGCACGGTCTGCCGTTCGAGGTGAAAATCCCCAACAAGGCAACGCTGGCGGCGATGCGGGATGCTGGGCAGGGCAAGAATTTGAAGAAGTGGAAAAGCCGGGAGGCTTTGAAGGCGGCCCATCGCTGATGCCGCCCTTCTCCTGGATATCGTCACGACGCGCCGGTTCGAGCGCGATTTGAAGCTGGCCGGGAAACGAGGAAAGGATCTTGAGAAACTTTGGTTTGTCGTTGAAAGGCGGCAATCGGGTCTGCCGCTCGATTCCCGCAACCGGCTACATCGCCTGTCTGGCGACTGGGCACCGCACTGGGAATGCCATATCGAACCCGACTGGTTGCTGTTCTGGCTTGCTTCTGAAGACGAACTGGTCCTGACCCAAACCGGCACCCATGCCGATCTGTTCGACTAGTTTTGGCAAAGATAAAGCGCAGCAACCAGCCGCCATTGCGGCGGCGGCCAAGCTCGCTGGAGGCGAGCGCAAGGCCGAGGGGCAAAAACGACTCACGCACGGCGTTTGAGTGTAGCCAACTACGCAATAATATCCGGTAACAAAATTGTCTCGAGCTTGGCGATCTGATCCTTCAAAAGCAGCTTGCGCTTTTTCAGGCGCTGCATCTGAATCTGATCCAGGGGAACGGTGTCGGCCAAACGGTCGATGACGTCGTCGAGATCGCGGTGCTCGGTGCGCAGCTCCGCAAGCTTGGCCTTGAGTTCTTCCTGGGTCTCGTCGATCATGGGGCGAGACTAGCAGAATCGAGCCGGTCCGAACAAGGTCATAAGGAAAACCAATCATGCCCAAAAGCCGCAGAAAAACCCTGGCCGTGCTGACGTCGGGCGGCGATTGCGCGGGTCTGAACGCCGTCATCCGGGCTGTGGTGGCCAGGGCGAGCGAGGGCTATGGCTGGCGGGTCATCGGCCTCAAGGACGGCACGCTGGGCCTGATGCAGAAACCCCGGCAGTTCGTGGAGCTGGACGTCAATGTCTGCGGCGGCGACATGCTGCGCCAGGGCGGCACCTTTTTGGGCACCACCAACAAGGGCGATCCCTTCGCCTTTCCCATGCAGGACGGCACGAAGAAGGACCGGTCGAACGAAATCATCGAAGCCGTGCGCGAGCTGGGCATCGACGCCATGATCGCCATCGGCGGCGACGGCTCGCTTCGCATCATCCGCAAGCTGGCCCAGCAGGGCAATATCCCGCTGGTCGCCGTGCCCAAGACCATCGACAACGACGTCCATCTGACGCAATACGCGGTCGGCTTCAACACGGCGGTCGATGTCTGCGTGGAAGCCTTGGACCGTTTGCAGCCGACGGCGGCCAGCCATCACCGGGTGATGATCCTGGAAGTGATGGGCCGCGATGCCGGCCATATCGCCCTGCATGCCGGCGTCGCCGGCGGCGCCGACGCCATCTTGATCCCCGAAATTCCCTATACGCTGGAAGGCGTCAAGGCCAAGCTCGACAAGGTGAAGGCTTCGGGGCGCAATCACGCCCTGATGGTGGTCGCCGAAGGGGTGAAGACCGAAACCGGCGGTCCGGTCACGGTGGCCCATTCCGACGCCCAGGTTCGTTATGGCGGCATCGGCCATTACCTGTCCGACCAGTTGGCCAAAATGGTGGGCGCCGAAACCCGCTATACGGTGCTGGGCCATGTGCAGCGGGGCGGCACGCCTTCCAGCAGCGACCGCGTTCTGGCTTCGGCCTTCGGCGTCCATGCCGTCGATCTGATCGCCTATGAGCGCTACGATCGCATGGTGGCCTGGCAGGGACGCGGCGTCACCGACGTGCCCTTGGCCGAAGTGGCGGGGGTCACGCGCTCGGTGACGCTGGACGATCCTCTGCTGCGCTCGGCCCGGGGGCTGGGCATCTATGTCGGCGAGGCCAAAGCCTAGCATGGACGCAACGCCCGCCTTTCATCCCGCCCTCGATTACGTCCTGCACCGCATGCAGGAAGTTCAGGGCTTCATGTCGCCCCTGGACGCCGGAATGTTCATGGCCCTCGATCTGGCGCAAAAAGGGGCGGGGATCGAAGGCGACTTGGGCGAGATTGGGGTGTTTCACGGTCGCGTCACTTTTCTGCTCGCCAATTTGGCGCGGGCGGACGAGCGCGTTCACGCCATCGATATTTTCGACATGTATTTTCCCAACCCGCCCTACAATCTGCCCGACGATTTCATCGGCAACGCGCTTCGACTGAAGATGGAGATGGCGCTTTTCCATCTCGTCAAGGCCGACACCACCAAGGAGGCCGACCGCGTCGTCTCGGAGATCGGCCAGGGCAAGACCCGCCTCTTCCATGTCGATGGCGACCATCGGCTGGTCCATATCCTGGCCGATTCCAAGATCGCGCTGGAAGCGACGCAAAAGGATGGCGTCATCGTGTTCGACGACGTCTTTTCCTATCTGATGCCGGAAGTGACCGAAGGGGTCATGCGCAGCCTGGCCGGTCGCGCCGACTTCGTGCCCCTGGCCCTGTCGCCCAACAAGGCCTATTTCTGCCCGCCCCATCTGAAATCGCGCTATGCCGCCTATCTCATCGAATGCCTGCCCAACAATCTGGACCGCGAAGTGCGACGGCTGCTGGATCATTGGGTTCTGACCTTCTCGGCCGAAAAGCCGGTCATCATGCGCCATCTCGACTTGGTCCAGGGGGGCGACGAGGCGGCGCTGCACCGCAGCATCCTGGCCCAGCAGAAAGATTTTCCTCTTCCCCCCTAAGGGGTTGAGGGTCAGGTCAATTTCCCTGACCCAGTTATGGTTTTTCCATAGGCGATTTTGAGTTAGGATTCCCGGGCCACCAACCCTAATGGAGGCTCGTGATGAGCATTGAGGACCGCCTGGAATCCCTGCGTACCAAACATGCCGCGCTTGAGGCAGAGTTGGAATCGGAAACCCACCGCCCCAACCCCGACGATGTCCATGTCCACGAATTGAAGCGGCAGAAGCTGCGCCTGAAGGACGAGATGCATCGACTTAGTCCTTGAACCATCCAGGTATCCCAACCTCTTGAGGGGCCGGTCTTAAGGACCGGCCCTTTGTTGTTCCCTCGGGAAAAAGTCCCTCGGCTTCGCCTCGGTGTCCTTTTGCCCGGTTTCAGATTGCCGATCCCTCGCTTGAAGCGGTTCCGCGCTCGGGATCGCCGTTAATTGTTCAAGACTTGCTTATTGCATCCCAAAAATCCCTGCCTATAATCCCCGCTTTCCTTGGGAAAGAGGTCAAAATGGGTCAGCCGTTGGTCGGCATCATCATGGGCAGTCAATCGGACTGGGAAACCATGCGCCATGCCGCCGGGGTGCTGGACGAGTTGGAAGTGCCCTATGAGGTGCGCATCGTCTCGGCCCATCGCACGCCCAAGCGCCTGGTCGATTATGCCGAAAGCGCCGTTTCCCGGGGCTTGAAGGTCATCGTGGCCGGAGCCGGCGGGGCCGCCCATCTGCCCGGCATGACCGCCTCCATGACCCGCCTGCCGGTCTTCGGCGTGCCGGTCGAAAGCCAGGCCCTGAAGGGCATGGACAGCCTGCTCTCCATCGTTCAGATGCCGGCCGGCGTGCCGGTGGGCACGCTTGCCATCGGCAAAGCCGGGGCCGTCAACGCCGCCCTGCTGGCGGCCAGCGTCCTGGCCCTGTCCGACGCCAAGCTGGCCCAGGCCGTCGAGGCCAGAAGGGCTTTGCAAACGGCATCTGTGGCCGACGCCCCCGGCGATCTCGGCTAGGGATTTCCTTCATGTCCAGCCCGCGTCCGATACCGCCCGGCGGCACGATTGGCATTTTAGGCGGCGGCCAGTTGGGCCGCATGACCGCCCTGGCGGCGGCCTCGCTGGGCTATCGCGTCCATATCTTCACGCCCGAGAAAGAAAGTCCGGCCACCCAGGTCTCGGACGCCGTCACCGTGGCCGCCTATGAGGACGAAGAGGCCCTGGCCCGCTTCGCGTCCAAGGTCGATGTGGTGACACTGGAATTCGAGAATATCCCGGCCAGCCCGGTCCGCTTCCTGGAGGGCAAAGTGCCGGTCCGCCCGGGATCCAAGGCTCTGGAAACCGCCCAGGATCGCCTGGCCGAGAAGCGCTTCTTCAACGATCTGGGCATCGCCACCGCGCCCTGGGCCGAGGTGGCCAGCCTCTCCGACTTGAAACAGGCCGTGGCCAAGATCGGCACCCCCGCCATCTTGAAGACGGCAAGGCTGGGCTATGACGGCAAAGGTCAGGCCAAAATCGGCCCCACGACCGATCTGGCACGGGTCTGGGCCGACTTGCGGACCGAGCGCGCGGTTCTGGAGGGCTTCGTCACCTTCGAACGCGAAATTTCCGCCCTGGTGGCCCGGGGGCCGGACGGCGGCTGGGCGGCCTGGGACATCGTCGAAAACGTTCATACCCATCATATTCTGGACACCACCACCGCCCCCGCCCCTCTGACCGTCGCCTTGCATGACCAGGCCGTCGCCATCGCCCACAAGGCGGCGGAAGAACTGGGGCTGGTCGGGGTGCTGGCGGTCGAGATGTTCGTGACCGCGGATGGCCGCCTTTTGGTCAATGAAATGGCGCCGCGGCCGCACAATTCCGGCCATTGGACCATCGACGCCTGCCTGACCAGCCAGTTCGAGCAGGTGGTGCGGGCCGTCTGCGCCCTGCCGCTGGGCACGCCAAGGCGCCATTCCGACGCCGTGATGACCAATCTGATCGGCGAGGCGGCCAAGGATTGGCAAACCTTTCTGCAGGAACCCCAGGCCAAGCTGCATTTATACGGAAAAACCGAAATGCGACCCGGTCGCAAGATGGGTCATGTGACCCGCCTTTATCCGCTGGACAGCCTGCGCTCCAAGGTCCACTAATATCGTCCTCCGAATGAATCAGATCGGCCATTGACGGGGGCTCCCGCTTTGCCGACATTGAAAAAAACAGCAGCACCGGGACCGTCTTGGAAGAGATTCTGCAATACGCGCGTTCGTTTCTCGACAGCTACCACTACCTTCTTTACGTGGTGGTCGTCGTCTGGACGTTTCTGGAGGGCGAGACCTTCATCATCGTCCTGGGCTATCTGGCCCAGGAAGGCGCCTACAATATCGACATCTGGAAGGTCATGCTGTTCGCGCTGCTGGGCAGCTTCATCGGCGACCAGTTCTATTTCTATATCGGGCGCATCTATGGTCAGCCGCTTTTGAAGCGCTGGCCGGGCATGGAGAAGAAGATCGCCTGGGCCTTCCATATGGTGCGCGACCACCAGACGATTTTCATCCTGACCTTCCGCTTCATCTACGGAGTGCGCAATATCAGCCCCTTCGTCATCGGCATGAGCGGCGTTTCCAAGCTCAAATATTTCATCCTCAATCTGATCGCCGCCACGGTCTGGGCCAATGCCTTCGCCTGGGGCGGCTATTTTCTGGGCGTGGCCATGGGCGAGTGGCTGGGCGAATATAAATTCCACATCCTGGGCGGTTTCGTGGCCCTATTCCTGCTGCTGTGGTTCAGAAGCACCATGAAGCGGCGCAAGGACCAGCAGGCGGCCATCGACGAAGCGCCGGCGCCCGAAGAAACATCGGCTCCCAAAGACTAGAGCAGATCGGAAGAAACCTGAGCCATTTAATGGCTCAGGTTTCGCGCGTGAATCTGCTCTACCTGTTTGTATTAGCGAACGATTCACGTTTTAATCCGCGTCACGAAGTGACTTGGATTAAAACGATCGTGCGCTAGGGTCAGGACTCATTTAATGACGTTTCTTGATCCGGCAAGCAGGAACGGCATTCGTCAGCTTTTTGAACCACCAAGTCACCAAGACACCAAGGAGAGGAAAAGGCCTTGGCGCTTTCTTGGTGTCTTCGTGTCTTGGTGGTGAAAATCAGTCCTGAAAATTCCGCGAGCGTTTCCAGCGGATTATGGATAGGGGTGGGCATCCCAATTGGGTCTTGACCCTAGCTGAATGTTTCCTCGACGTTGGGCGTGGTATTCGTCCAACGCCGCAAACCGTCATGGCCGGGCCACCGGGCCTGGCTGCAGGCCAGTCAGGGGGTAAACTTCACGACCCGGCCATCCGTGGATTTCCAGCACACCCCTTGAACGGTAATGCGTGGATGCCCGGCACAAGGCCACGGCTGTCCGGTTTAAAATTGGCGATGCTATCGAAAACCGCAGGTATTGCGCCCCACATAGAGGAAACGGGCCTTCAGGACTTGAATAAGCGCCTCACCCTGAGGAAGCCGCGGAGCGGCTGTCTCGAAGGGCGAGGC
>JACRJC010000017.1 GCA_016215555.1 Rhodospirillales bacterium
CCACCGGCACGGCAGAGCGCGAGGCCGCGCTTTCGATGCTGGATGAGGCTGGATGTGGCAATCGCCGGATCACGCTGGGCGGCGACAAGGGCTATGACGCCAGCGAATTCATCGGCGATCTGCGTGAGCGGAACGTAACGCCGCACATCGCCATCAACGGATGCAAGACGAAAAGCGGAAAGACGCGCAAAACCGCCATCGACAAGCGCACGACGCGTCATGCGGGCTACGCCATAAGCCAGGTCATCCGCAAACGGATCGAGGAAATCTTCGGCTGGTTGAAAACGACCGGCGGTCTGTCCAAAATGAAGGTGCAGGGGCTTGCGAAGGTGAAGGCCGTCTTCACCTTGGCACTTGCCGCTTACAATCTTGTCCGCATTCCAAAACTGCTGGCCAACGCGGGATAACCGCGCCCAAATTCCGCCGATTGAACGGAAATGAACCAAAAAGGCGGCGAAAGGCGGCCTCGTCCAGCGCCAAAATCATCGAAATGACGGTCATAAACGAATGGAAAGGCCGATCAGGGAGGGTTTTTCAGCAGCCTGCTAGAAATCAAATGTTTGCTAGTGACCCTATTGATTCGTAAGTTCGTAAATCGCCGGATTTCAAATCTCACGAACTTACGAATCGGGACACTAGCTCAAGCATCGAACCTGATGGCATTCCCCAAAAAAAACGGGCCGGAAAATCCGGCCCGTTTAGTTTCGAGAGGGGAAGAGAGGAAGAGTTCAGAACGGATCGAAGAAAACTCCCAGCGGCCTCCAGGCGAAAAACATCATCAACATCGAGAGCGGAACGGCTAACGCAAACGCTTTCCAAGTGGTTGACATCTTAGGCTCCTGTGCCCTTCTGGGCGTCTCTTCCGGCAAAAGCGCCTTAAAGCAACTCTGCCAGAACAGCAGATGGGGTGCGGTGACGACCGTCACAAGGGGCAAGATTCAAGTTTTTTGGGATTTCCCATTGTAAAAGTGCGGTTTTATTCGCCGCGCACTTCCACGACAAGGCTTTCAAGGGCATCGATGTCCAGCACTCTCAGCGCTTCCTTCTCGCGCTTGACGATGCCTTCGCGGGTCAGTTCGCTTAGAACCCGGGCCACGGTTTCGCGCGTCGTGCTGACGCGGCTGGCGATGTCGCTATGCACGGGAATGGGGGTCAGCGTCGCCTGATTGCCCCCCTTGGCGGCGGCTTCCCGGGCCAGGCGCAAAAGCTCGGCATGCACCCGGTTGTTGGCGCCCAGAGTCGAGAGATCCATGATCCGTTCGGTCGAACGGCGCACGATGCGAGACAGGCTTTGCAAGATGAACAGCGTCGATTCGGGATGAGCCTGGATGACGCGCAGAAAATGTTCGGGGGCCAGAGCGGCGACGACGGTATCTTCCAAGGCCATCACGCTGGCCGAGCGGGGTTCGCCGTCCAGGGCCGCCAACTCGCCGAAATGGCCGCCGGCGGCGACGTCGCCCAGCGTCACCTCGCGCCCCGACAACGAATAATTGACGATGCGCACCTTGCCCGAAACGACGAAGAATACGTCGCGGGTGTCGCTGTCGCGGTCGATGATTTGTTCCTCGGCCCGGTAGCGCTTCCAGGAACACTGCCGCTCGACATTCTCGCGTTCTTCGCGCGAAAGCCCCGACAGCAGGCGGACGCCCTCCAGACTGGCCTTGAATTCCTTGCTCACTCAACCCCCCTCGAGTTTACAAGGATTTTACTAGCACGACTCGAGCGGGAAAAGCGAGAGGCTACTTATCCCAGGAACGACAAACGCACCCGGCGCATCAGGTTTTCAAGGGCTCCGGGATTTGTGGCCTGGGCCTCGGGCTGGCGCGGCAGCGGTGGCGGCATGGGCAGGGAAACCCTGGGCGTGCCGCCGCCGAAAAGCGGGCTTTCCGATTCCGCCCCGCTGCTGGACGTGGCCAAAGCCAGGGAGGGACCGGTGGGAACGGTCAGTTGGCTGGCCAGGGCCTGGCGGGCGGTTTCCCGGCGTTCGGCAGCCTCGGCCCGGGCGGCGGCCAGTTTCTGGCTGTCTGGGACCGGCTGGGCTGTGGCGGGCTCGGCGCTGGCGACGGCGCGGTTCGCCTCCAGCTTCTGGATGGTGCCGTCGATGGAAGCTTTCACCTGGCCATAGACGGCGGCCACGGTGCGCGGCCGGCTGCCTTCGAAGAAGACGGAATGATTGTGGCGGGCGGCGGCGGGCATCAGTTTGGCGGCGGCCTGGTCGGGCGATTTTGCCGAGGCGTCGATGAAGCGGGCGGCGCCGTTGGGCCCCAGGAAATGGGCGAGATAGAGGTCGGAGGGCCCGACCTCGCGCCCCAGCCGGCTCTCCAGGCGCTTTTCGTTGGCCACGGCATATTCGGCAGCCATCAAGGCTGACATTTCGGGATCCTGGCGCAGACCCAGGATGGTCTTGCGGGTCTGGCCGTCGGCCACTTCCAGTGTGCCGTCCTCTCCCCGCTTGATCTTCTTGGCCAGGTCGCTCTGCCCGTATTTGGCGCCATTGGCCTTGAAGACTTCCAGCCAGGTCTGGCTGGTGAATTGGAACAGGCCCCGGGCCGAAGTGGTGGGGGCCTTGGCGTTCGGGTTAAGACCGCTTTCCCTTGTCGCCTCGGCGACCAGGAAATCGAAGCTGACACCGGTTTTCTCGCTGGCCGCCTTCAACCCCTGGACGACGTCCGGACGCACTGGCTTGCCGGAAATGGCATTCAGCGCGGTTTGGGGGTCGTTAATCATTATGGCCTCGATTTCTTGACGTCCCACCAGATTAGAGCGATTCATTAACTGAATCGTTAAGACGGAGCCAAGAGATGGCCGTTTCCACCCCCATCTGCGACTTCGGCTGGAAAGCCCCGGATTTCAGCCTGCCCGGCATCGACGGCCAGCTTTGGACGCCTGCCAGGGCCATGGGATCCCGAGGCTTGCTGGTCATGTTCATCTGCAACCATTGCCCCTATGTGCAGGCCATCGCCGGCCGGCTGGCACGCGACTGCCGAGACCTTTCCGGCTTGGGCATCGGATCGATCGCCGTGATGAGCAACGACAGCGCCCAATACCCCGAAGACTCCTTTGAAAACATGAAGATTTTTGCCTCCAGCCACCGCTTCCCCTTCCCCTATGTCATCGATGACAGCCAGGCCGTGGCCAGGGCCTATGACGCCGTCTGCACCCCTGATTTCTTCGGCTTCAACAAGGAGTTCCAGCTTCAGTACCGGGGAAGGCTGGATTCCTCGGGCAAGAATCCCGCCCCCCAGGATGCCAGGCGCGACCTGTTTTGGGCCATGAAGCAGGTGGCCGAGACCGGACAGGGGCCGGCCCAGCAGATTCCAAGCCTGGGCTGCTCGATCAAATGGCGAGAGGCTTGAGCCTGGACTCGTTGGCGGCTATGGTAGCGCCCGCAAATGGGAAGAGGCCATATGGTGAACGAACGCGACGCTGCTACCGAAGCCCTGATCCGCGAGGTCGATGAGGACCTGAAGCGCGACCAGTTCGAGAAACTTTGGCAAACCTATGGCAAATATGCCGTTGCCGCCGCCGCTCTGCTGATTCTGGGCGTGGCCGGCAATGAACTGTGGCAGCACCGCCAGCGCAGCCTGTCGCAGGAGGAAAGCGCCCGCTTCTCGGCGGCCACCCAGCAGGCCGCCCAAGGGCGCGACGCCGCTTCGCTGTCGGGGCTGGAAAGCCTGGCCAAGGAGGGCAAGACCGCCTATGCCAGCCTAGCCGCCATGAAGCGGGCGGGATTTCTGGCCGCCCAGGGCGAGAAGGGTCCGTCGGTCGAGGCCTATCGGGCCGCCGGCGCCTCTTCCAACACCGAGGCGCTTTATCAGGGATCGGCCCGCCTGCATGCCCTGTTCTTGCAGATCGACCAAGGCGATCCGGCCATGCTGGAAGCCGAGTTGGCACCGCTGGCCGCAGCCAATGAACCATGGCGCCATTCGGCCCAGGAGCTTCAGGCCTTGCTGGCCTTGAGAATGAGCGACAATGCCAAGGCGCTGGATCTTCTGACCCGCCTTGCCGACGATGCGACAGCCCCCCAGGGCTTGCGGGCGCGAGCCGCCGAACTGCGCCAAGCCCTCGAAGCCAAAGGCAAAAGCTAAATGACCATGAAACCTTTCCACCGCGCCGTCCTTCTTGCCCTGCTGGCCTTGTCCGTGCCGCTTTCCGGCTGCGACTGGATTGAAGACACCTGGCTGGGCGAAAACAAGAAACCGCTGCCCGGCAAGCGGGTTTCCGTGCTGGCCCATGACAGCAAGCTGAAGGCCGATCCCAACGCCAGCGAGCAGGATTTGCGCCTACCCCCGCCCGAGCCCAATGCCGACTGGCCGCAGGCCGGCGGCTATTCCAGCCACGCCATGCATCACATGGTGATCGGCCCCAATCTGAAGCGCAACTGGACGTCGGGCGTGGGCAAGGGTTCAAGCGATTATCGCCGCCTGCTGACGGCGCCGGTGATTTCGGGCGGGCGCATCTATGCCATGGATGTGCAATCGCGCGTCTCGGCTTTCGAAGAGAAAAGCGGCAAGCGCCTGTGGCGGATCGATCTTACCCCCGACGAGGAGGACGGCGACGATCTGATGGGCGGCGGCCTGGCCGTCGATGGCGGACGCCTGTTCGCCACCACCAGCTTCGGGCATATCGTGGCCCTTGATCCGGCCAACGGCAAGGCGCTGTGGCGCAACAAGCTCAGCACCTCGCTGCGCGCCGCCCCCACGGCCAGGGCGGGGCGTCTGTTCGTCGTCACCATGGACAACCAGACGCATGCCCTGGATCAGGCCAACGGCAAGACCCTGTGGACGCATAACGGCATCAATGAAGGGGCCAGCATCCTGGGGGCCACGGCGCCCGCCGCCGACGATTCGGTGGTCATCGCTCCTTATTCCTCGGGCGAGTTGACGGCGCTTCGCGCCGAAAACGGCACCGTGCTGTGGTCGGACTCGCTGTCGGCCGGACGGCGCACCGACGCGGTTTCGGGCCTTTCCGACATCCGTGGCCGGCCCATCATCGACCGCGGGCGCGTTTTCGCCGTCGGACACGGCGACGTCATGGTCGCCATCGACGTCCGTTCGGGACGGCGCATCTGGGAATCGGAAATCGGCGGCGTGCAAAGCCCCTGGGTGGCCGGCGACTATCTGTACACCATCACCAACGAGTCCGAAGTCATCTGCGTCGAGGCAAAGAATGGACGCATCCGCTGGGTGACGCCGCTGCAACGCTGGGAGAACGCCGAAAAGAAGAAATCTCCCATCATCTGGGCGGGGCCGTTGCTGGCCAGCGACCGGCTGATCGTCACCAGTTCGACCGGCATGGCCGTGGCCCTGTCGCCCTATACCGGCAAGCCGATGGGCCTGGCCGAAATGCCCGACGGCGTATCGCTGGCACCCATCGTCGCCAACGGGCAGTTGATGTTCCTGACCGACGGGGCGGACCTCGTCGCTTACCGCTGACGGAAAATGACATTCACCGTTGCCATTCTGGGCCGGCCCAATGTCGGCAAATCGACGCTGTTCAACCGGCTGGCCGGCAAGCGGCTGGCCATCGTCGATGATCTGCCGGGCGTCACCCGCGACCGGCGCGAGGCCAAAGGCCGGCTGGCCGATCTGACCTTCACCATCATCGACACCGCCGGCCTCGAGGAGGGCAAGGGCGAAGCCATCGAGGCCCGCATGCGCGCCCAAACCGAAAAAGCCCTGGAAATGGCCGACGTGGCGATCTTCCTGATCGACGCCCGGGCCGGGCTGACGCCCTTGGACCGCCATTTCGCTCAGTGGCTGCGCAAGGGCAAGACCCCCATCATCCTGGCCGCCAACAAATGCGAGGGCGGCGCCGGCAAGCCCGGCATGTACGAAACCTATGCCCTGGGCCTGGGCGACCCGGTCCCCCTCTCGGCCGAGCATGGCGAGGGCTTAAGCGAATTGTACGACGCGCTCCAGCCTTATGCCCCCGATCCCGACATGGAATTGGAGGAAGAGGCCGAGCCCGGCAAGGAGCGCCCGATCCGCATCGCCGTGGTCGGACGGCCCAATGCCGGCAAATCGACGCTGGTCAACCGCCTGATCGGCGAGGAACGCCTGATCACCGGGCCCGAAGCCGGGCTGACCCGCGACGCCATCGAGGTGCCCTTCGTTTGGAAGGGCCGCCAAATCGTGCTGATCGACACGGCGGGTCTGCGCAAGAAGGCCAATATCACCAAGCGGCTCGAACGATTGTCGGTGGGCGACACTTTGTCGGCCCTGCGTTTTGCCCAAGTGGTGGTGCTGGTGGTCGATGCCAACGCGCCTCTGGAACGCCAGGATCTGACCATCGCCGAACTGGCCGAGCGCGAAGGCCGGGCTGTGGTCGTCGCCGTCAACAAATGGGACGCCGTTGAAGATAGCGCCGAGGCGCTGGAAACTCTGCGCCTCAAGCTTGAACATGCGCTTCCGCAGATGAAGGGCCTTGCCGCCGTCACCTTGTCGGCCCTGACCGGCAAAGGCCTCGACAAGCTGATGCAGGCCGTGGCCAAGACCTACGACATCTGGAACGGCCGGGTCTCGACCTCGAAGCTGAACCGCTGGCTGGAAGAAGCAACCCAGCGCCACCCGCCGCCGGCGGTCAGGGGACGCCGCCTGAAGCTGCGCTATATGACGCAGGTGAATTCGCGCCCGCCCAGCTTCGTCATCTTCTCCACCAGGCCCGAGGAATTGCCCGACAGCTATATGCGCTATCTCGTCAACGGGATGCGCGAGGCCTTCGGCATGCCGGGAACGCCGATCCGCCTCACCTTGCGCAAAACCAAGAATCCCTACGACGACAAGGACGCGTAAAGGGGGCTGCATGTCCATCTCTCTCGAGATCGCTGTCATCTTTTTCCTGGTTCTGTTGAACGGCCTGTTCGCGATGTCGGAACTGGCCATCGTTTCGGCGCGCAAGGCGCGCCTCGCCACCAAGGCCGACGAAGGCAGCAAAGGGGCCAAAATCGCCCTTAAGCTGCAGGAAAATCCCGGCCGCTTTCTGTCCTCGGTGCAGATCGGCATCACGCTGGTCGGCATTCTGACCGGCGCCTTTTCCGGCGCCACTTTGGCCGGGCATCTGGCCGTCTGGCTGGCCGAAACCTTTCCCGAAACGGCGCCGGCCAGCGAAATCCTGTCCATCGTGCTGGTGGTCGGCTGCATTACCTATTTGTCGCTGATCGTCGGCGAATTGGTGCCCAAGCAGATAGCGCTGGCCAATCCCGAGGGCATCGCCATTCGCGCCGCCCGGCCCATGGCCCTGGTGGCGAGATCGGCCTCGCCCCTGGTCTGGGTTCTGGAACGATCCAGCAAGCTGATGCTGAAGATTCTGGGCGTGCGCAAATCAAGCGGCCATGCGGTGACCGAGGAAGAAGTCAAGGCCATGATCGCCGAGGGCACGGAAAGCGGCATTTTCGAACCGCAAGAGAAGGAACTGATCTCCGGTGTCATGCGTTTCGGCGACCGCAAGATCAAGGCCATCATGACGCCGCGCAACCAGATCGTCTCCATCGATCTGGAATGGGACGAAGCCAAGATCGCCGCCGTCATTCGGAAGTGCCCGCATTCGCGGATTCCGGTGACCAAGGGCAATAGCGAGGAAGTGCTGGGCGTCGTCCAGGCCAAGGACATCGCCGACGCTTTTTTGGCGGGAAGCCCCTTCGATGCCGCCCAACTGGTCAAAAGGGTCGAGGTCGTGCATGACAACGCCCCTGCGCTTTCCGTCCTCGACATCCTCAAGCGCTCGCCGATCCATCTGGCGGTGGTGGTCGATGAATATGGCGGCCTCGAGGGCATCGTCACCACGGCCGACATCCTGTCTTCGATCGTCGGCAGCCTGTTCGAACATGGCGAAGAATATGAAGGCGTCCTGATCCAGCGCGAGGACGGGTCGTGGCTGGCCGACGGCGACGCGGCAGTCGATATCGTCGCCGAACGCACCGGTTGCCGGGTTGTGATTCAAGACAAGGGAGACTATGTCACGCTGGCCGGGTTCATTTTGTCGAAATCGCGCAGCCTGCCTTCAACCGGAGAGCGCTTCGACTGGGAGGGCTGGCGATTCGAGATCGTCGATATGGACAAGCGCCGAATTGACAAGGTTCTTCTCTCTCACATAGAGCAGAAATGAAGCAAGACCGGATTTGTATGGCCTTCGCCCCGCCTTGAGATGATCGAACGATAAGGTTTATGGGCTATTCCGCGTAGTTTAGCCATGCTAGAACCCCTACAAATAATGCACCATTTCGCGCGGGTCGAATGGATCGAAACGGGGTTGATGCCACCAGCATCGGGAATTTCAGAAAAGCGACGCTGATCTATGCGGGCGCGCTGGCCCTGATCGCCACGCTGTCGATGATCACCCATGTCATGGTCGATGCCATCGTGCAGCGCCAGGAGGCCACGGCGAGGGTCGTCAATGTCAGCGGCCGCCAGCGCATGCTGTCGCAGCGCATCGCCATGATGGCTTTGGAACTGAGCCGGACCGACGCGCAAATCCAAAATGCAGCGGGGGCCGAGCTTGCCGCCGCCATCGACCTGATGGACTCCTCGCATAGGGCGCTGCAGGAAGGCTCGAAGGAACTGGGGATATCGCCGGACAAAAGCCCGGCCATCAGCGCCGTTTACAATGCCGGTCCGCATCGCTTGAATGCCAGGGTCACTGCCTATCTCGAGCAGGCGCGGGGTTATCTGGCGCTGTCGCCCCAGGAGCGCCCGGCCAGCGCCTATTTGGCCGAGATCCAGACTGCGGCGCACGGCCCCATCCTGCAGGCGCTGGACGCCGCCGTGAAGCAGTACGAAGCCGACAGCGAAGAAGCGATCCGCCAATTGCGACGAATATTGCTGTCCCTGGTCGGCATGATGCTGGCCACACTGGGCGCCGAAGCCATCTTCATCTTCCGCCCCCTGTTCCGGAAACTGGAAAGCGCGCATATGAAATTGCTCGATGCCGCCCGCACAGATCCCCTGACAGGCTGCATGAACCGGCGCTATCTGATGGAAGCGGCAGCGCGCGAAATGGCCAGGATCAAAAGGTCCGGCTCGACCCTGGCCGTTCTGATGATCGACATCGACCATTTCAAGCATATCAACGACGCCCACGGCCATGCTGTCGGCGACGAGGCGCTGCTGACCCTGGTCCGGATCCTGATCGCCAATATCCGGGCCAGCGATATGCTGGGACGCATCGGCGGCGAGGAATTCGCCGTGATTCTTCCCGATACCTCGCCGGAAACGGCCCTGCAGGTTGCCGAGAAGCTGCGAGAAAGCATTGCCGCAGCAGTGGTCAAGGGTGATGGCCTGTCCTTCTCGATGACGGCCAGCATCGGCCTGGCCGAATTGAAGGCGGACGAGACCGATTTTCTGACCGCGCTGGAACGCGCCGACAAGGCCCTGTACAAGGCCAAGCAATCAGGCCGCAACCGCGTCGAGGTTTTCACCGCCGATCTGGCCGCCATCGAGGGCAAGGGCTTCTGAATCTCAAGATAGGTCAGGCCGTTCCCCGGCGGCGTTTCAGCAACTGGCTGGCGATGCCAAGTGCTATTTCGGGCGGGGAATTGTCGCCCAGTTTCTCGCCCACCGGGCAAATCAGCGCCTCGATGAAGGACGCCGGCAGGCCGTCTTCGCCCAGGCGTTTTCGCAGGCTGGCCGCCTTCGACTTGCTGCCGATGACGCCGATATAGGGATGGTCTTGTTTCTCACGCCCCAGAATCTTCAGAATTTCCAGATCCTGGTGGTGGCCGATGGTCATGAGCAGAATGTCGGCGCCGGCGGGAATCCGTGCTACGCCATCCGTGAAGTCATCCACCAGACAGGCAGAAAGGCGGGGCGAGGACGGCAGGGCGGCCAGCCAGTCGGGCCGGTTGTCGAAAACCACGACCCGGCAATCCAGCGTCACCAGCAGACGGCACAAGGCCTGACCGACATGGCCGGCCCCGAACAGGGCGATGGTCCAGTCGGCCGAGCCGCCGTGGCATTCGAAAAAGACCGTCACCTCGCCGCCGCAGGTCATGCCCAGATCGCGGCTGAGATTCAGGGTTTGAAGTTGGGAACGCCGTCCATCATTGGCCGCCAGCATTTGAATCGCCGCGTTCTGGCAATGCTGCTCCAGACGCCCGCCGCCCACCGTGCCGCACATTAAGCCCTCGGCGGTGAAGATGGCCCGCCCGCCCATGATCTGGGGAATGCTGCCCCGCCCATCGACGATGGTGACTAGGCAGAAGGGCTTATGCGCCAAAATCAGATCGCGGGATTTTTCCAGGACTTCCAGATAGGACATGATCGTCGCCCTTGATGCGTCGCAAAGAGTTTACAAGGAGATAGTTTGTCTGTCAAACCATGTTCGGGAAAGAACCGGCGCTGGCCTCAGCCTGCCCATGGCCAGACCGTCGAAACGGCCCTTTTCTTGTTGCATCAGGTCGGTGAGTTGGCCAAAGACCTCTTCTGCGCCCGGCGCGTCGTCTTGATTGAGGAACATCAAATTGCGCCGGCCTGGATTTAAAACCCGGCCATAGCCCCTTGGGTCGGTCGCCACCCGCCACCAATCATCGGGAGTAACGGGATCATTGAAGCCTGCCCCGGTGATGGCGGCCCACAGATCGGAACGAAAGACCGCCTCTTCCCCAAGCGGCCTGCCAAAGCCGCTTAGACCCGCCACCAGAATCAGGCCATCGGCGCAAGACGGAATAACCGGCTCATGCGCTGCCGGGGCCTTCAAGGGACAACGCCTGGAGCCGTCGGCTTCGACCAGAATGACGTCGAACTTCCTGGATTTGGCAAGCTCATCGACGGCTTCAGGCGCAAGGCCGATCCATTTCGCACCGTCATCCGTGGCCTTTCTGTAAAGAAAGAAGGGCGCTCTATCGCTGTCAATCCGTGTTCCGCAACGCCAACTGTCTAGAGCAGATCGGAAGAATCCTGAGCCATTAAACGGCTCAGGATTCGCGCGTGAATCTGCTCTGCCAATTTGTTTTAGCGAACGATTCACGTTTAACCCCAAGTCACCCAGGTGACTCGGGGTTAAACGATCGTGCGCTAGGAATTCGCTGGCCGCCACCTTGGTCGTCGTCGTCGCCAACACGCGCTTGCCTTCTTGCGCCAAAGCAAGGCCCAGCGCCTTGATCAGGCTGGTCTTGCCCCCGGCTCCCGCCACGGCGATGACGCGATCCTCGCCCAGGCCCAGATCGTCACTGATTGACATGGGAGAGAACGGCTTCCAGCACGCTGCCGGCAATGGCGCGGGCCTTGTCGGAAATGGTGAAGCAATAGGCGGCGTCGCCGCGCGGATCGATGTCGCCGATCTTCAGGCCCTTGGTGACCTGGGTTTGGCTGCGGATCAGCCCGCGCAGCACGCCGTCCAACGGGGCTGCAACGTCCATGCCGCCGACCTGGCCGATGACCTCGCCTTGCTTGACCGCATCTCCGATCTCCAGCCTGCCGACGAAAAGCCCGTCGCCGGGCGCTCGCAGCACGCGCTGTGACGTGAAGCCGCCGATATTGCCGGGAATGCCGGTATTGGGCGCCGCCGGGCCCTGGCGGATGATGCGCCCCAGATCATGGCCGCGATTGGTCTCGATGACGAGATGGGCATCAATGCCCGCCTCGAAACCGGGACCAAGCGCGATCACCAACCCGGCCTGTGATCTGTCCGTCCCCAGATTGCGCTTGGCCAGAATGGCGTCGACCACGACATCGGGGGCGGGGAAAGCGTTTGCCCGCCAGTCATCGAGCAGCGCCACTCCCAGGCCCCCGGCCGACCAGGCATTTTCAAGCGCTTGGCCATTCCCGACCGCCACCGCCTCGAGCCCCTCCACCGTCGCCCGGCCCAATTCCAAGGCCGGACAGAAGGAGACCGACCGGCGCACCGCCAAGGGACTGGCGATGTCGATCAGACAGATGCGGCGCAGATTGGCGCCGTACAGGCGATGCGCCACCGCGCTGGCCATTTCGCCAGCGCCTTTGATGAGAATGAACGGCGAGATCATAGGGCGTTTTCCAGAGCCTTCAGGTCATCCATTGTATCGACATCGGCGAAGGGACGGAAATCTTGAAATTCAAGCATGGCCGCCTGGCCAGGATGGGCGTCGATGACTTTGCGCCCGCCCTGGTCCCCTGCCAGCGCCATCAGCTCGGGAAAGAGCGAGCGGTCGAAGATGGCGGGATTGCGCCGCTGGCCCCCGACCATGGGAAAGCAAATCGGCATATCTTCGGCGAAATAGCCATCGATCAGGGCGTTGATGATGTCTGGCGTCATCAGGGGCTGGTCGGCGGCCAGAAACATCGCCGCCTTGCAATCGTCATCCAGCGCCGCGATCCCCGTCCTGATCGACGAACTTTGCCCTTCCACGAAGCGCTCATTGATGACGATGTCCAGGGAAAGGCCGGACAGCAGGGCGCGCAGTTCCGCCGCCTGATGGCCCAGCACGACGATCACCCGCGACAGGTTCGAGGCCAGCGCCGCCGTCGCCATCCGGCGAAGAACGGTCTCGCCCCGAAAGATTGCCCGCAGCTTGTTCCCGGAAAAGCGGCAAGACAGGCCCGCCGCCAGAATGATGCCGGTCACCCCCGCCATCAGCTTTCCCGGATCACGCGCTTGGACTTGCCTTCGGACCTGGGCAGGCTGCCGGCATCGACGACCTCGACTTCGGGCGTCACCGTGACGCGGTATTTGACGGTCTCGATCAAATAGTCGCGGGCGCGAATCAGCGCCGCCTGGTCGATCAGCTCGCTGGCCGGCTCGACCCGGATAACCAGATGCCGGCCACTGCCCTGCCTGGGGATGACCAGTTGGAATTCCTGCGCGAGTTCGTCGATGCCGTGCAGAATGGCCTGAATCTGCGAGGGAAAGACATTGACCCCGGCGAATTGGAACATGTCGTCCGAGCGGCCCAGAATACCGCCTTCCAGGCGCATGCTGCTGCGTCCGCAGGCGCAGGGCTTGGTGCTGGCCCGCACCAGATCGCGGGTGCGATAGCGGATCAGGGGCACGCTTTCGCAGCACAGATTCGACAGCACCAGCTCGCCCACTTCGCCGTCGGCCACCGGTTCCAGCGTTTCCGGGTCCAGCACCTCGGCCAGATACATGCCTTCGATGACATGCAAGCCATTATGGGCCGTGCATTCGAAACCGAAATTGCCGATCTCGGTCGAGCCCACATCGTCGAAACATTCAGCGCCCCAGGCCGATTCCAGGAATTTGCGGGTGGCGGGAATGCTGCCGCCCGGCTCGCCGGCGACAACGATGCGCTTGACCGGGCTTTCCGCCAGCGGCATCTGGCTTTTGATGGCCATCTCGGCCAGATATTGCAGATAGGAAGGGGTGCCGCAAACCACGGTCGCCCCCCAATCCAGAAGATTGCGCAGCCGGTCCTTGGAACTCTGCCCGCCGCCCGGCAGCACCATCAGGCCGGCCTTTTCCATCGCCGACTGAAATCCCCACCAGGCGACGTAAAGCCCGTAATTGAAGGGAAAGAAGGCGACGTCCTTATGCGTCAGCCCATAGCCGCAGCGGTAATGCATGAATTGCTGATAGTAATTCTCGTGCCAGTCGTTGCTGTTCAGCATGATGCGGATGGGACGGCCCGTCGTGCCCGAGGTTTGAAAGACGCGCACGGCGTCGTCTGGCGAGATGCAGTGAAAGTCGCCCCAGGGCGGGGCTGCGGCCTGGCTGTCCTTCATCTCGTCCTTGACCGTGAAGGGAATGCGCCGCACGTCATCCAGGTTTTTGACGTCGGCGGGCTTCAGCCCGGCTTCGTTCAGCTTGCGGCGATAGAAAGGGCTGCGGGCCGAAACATAATCCAGCCGCTCGCGCAAGCGGCCGAGTTGCAAATCCAGAAGCCGTTGCCCCGACAAGCGTTCCTCTTCCGGGCGCCACAGCAAATTTCCCCCTGTCATGTCCCTTCTCCCCTGCTTATTGCGAGACAAGCTCCTTGGCCTTTTCACGTTCCAGCTTGCGCAGGCCGGCCAAAATCTTTTCTGGCGTGAAGGGGGCCGATGTCATGCGCACCCCCGTGGCGTCATAGATGGCGTTGGCGATGCCGGCTAAAACGCCCGAGACCAACCCCTCGCCGACTTCCTTGGTGCGATAGGGTTTGCCGACGCGGTATTGCTCGGTGATCACCTCGGCATCCTCGCTCGCCGCCATATTGTGAATGAGCGGCATCCGGTAGTCCAGCCAGGTCGGATTCAGCGTGTAGCCCTTCTTGGTCATCACCTCTTCCATAAAGGCCTGGCCCAGCGCCATTGAGACCTGACCATCGACCTGACCCTTGATCAGGCCGGGATTGACCGGAAAGCCGCAGTCGTGAAGCGTATAGGCCTTGACCAGCCTGGCCTCGCCGGTCTCGATATCCACCTCGACCTCGGCCACCTGGGCGCTGAAGGCATAGTTCTCGGTCCAGCGGCCCTTGGTGGTGGCCAGGCTGGGATGGGTGGGTTCGTCGCGCATGGTGCGCCAGAAACCCTCGCCGACGATGGTGTCGCCGCGATGCTTGGCGACGCTGGCCGAAAAGACCTGGGCATAGGTCATGCGCTGCTGGGAATCGGCGACGTTGAAGACGCTTTTATTCTCGACGCCCAGATATTCGACCGGCACGCCCATTTCCTGGGACGCCACCTTCAGAATCTTCTCGCGGGCATTGCTGGCCGCCTGACGGGTGGCGTTGCCGGTGACATAGGTCATGCCGCTGATCCAGGCCCCGATATCCTGCGGCGTGGTGTCGGTGTCGGAGGCGATCAGCTTGATGTCGTCCATGCCGATCGACAATTCCTCGGCCACGATCTGGGTGATGACGGTCTCGGCTCCCTGCCCGACATCCAAGGCGCCGGTCAGCACGATCACCGATCCGTCGTCGTTCAATTTGACGATGACGCCCGAACCGTTGGGATAGATCAGCGTGCCGCTCATATAGGTGGTGACGCCCATGCCGATGCCGCGCCGGATGGTGCTGGTGGGATCGGGCTGCTGGCGGCCATGCCGCCATTTGTTCAGATAATCGCTTTTCGCCGCCACTTCCTTGATGCAGTCGAGCAGGCCGGCTTCATGGGTGTTGTCCTTGTTGGGCAGTTCCTCCCACGGCCCGCGGGCGTTGCGCAGACGGATGGTGACGGGATCGATGCCCAGATGGTCGGCGATCATGTCGAGCTGCGATTCGATGGCGAAGCGCACCTTGGGGGCGCCGTGTCCGCGCTGCGGGGCGCGGGTGGTGTGGTTGGTATAGACCGCATAGCCTTCGTATTTCAGATTGGGGATGCGGTAAGGCCCCATGATGAAGCCCCAGGCCAGGAAAATCACCACCACGCCGCTGCCGCGATGGGCGCCGGCATTGTTGATGATGCGCACGCGCTGGGCCAGGATGGTGCCGTCCTTCCTGACGCCGGTCTTCAATTCGATGGTCAGGGTCTGGCTGTGGCGATAGGCCGAAAAGATTTCATCGCGGTTGGCGGTGATGCGCACCGGACGCCCGGTCAGCATGGAAAGCCGGGCTGCGCAATATTCGTGGGAATAAAGGTCAATCTTGCCGCCGAAGGTGCCGCCGACATAGGTTTTGTGGATGCGCACCTGCGAATAGGGCAGGCCCAACGTGCGCGACAGCTTGGCGCGCTTGATGAAGGTGCCCATCGACGAGGTCCAGACGTTCAGCTTGTCGCTCTCCCAATGGGCCAGCGTGACCTGGGGTTCCAGATAGCCGTGCGTGCGTAGCTGGTTTTCGAACCGGTCTTCGCGCACATAGTCGGCCTCGGCGAAACCCGCTTCGACATCGCCCCATTCGGTTTCGGTCTTGCCGGCGATGTTGGCGAGATTTTCCAGAACCTTGGGATGTTTGGCGCGGATTTCCGGCGCGCCGGGCTGCATCGCTTCCTCGGCGTCGAAAACGGCGGGCAGGATTTCGTATTCGACCTCGATCAGTTCCAGCGCCTTTTGCGCCGTGATCTCGTCGATGGCGGCGACAGCGGCGATTTCCTCGCCGACATGGGCCACCTTATCCTTGGCCAGCACATCCTGGTCGGCAGGATAGCGCGGGGTTTCCACAAAACCGTGCCGGACGCCGATCGTATCCGCATGGGTGATGATCGCCTTGACGCCGGGCAGCGCCCTGGCCTTCGCGGTATCAATGCGTAAGATTCGGGCATGCGGGTGAGGGCTGCGCAGCACGCGTCCGACCAGCATGCCGGGCAGTTTCACATCCTGGCTATAGACGGCCTTGCCCGACACTTTGTCGGGTCCGTCCTTGCGGCGCATGTTCTGGCCGATGAATTTCAAGTCGCTCATGGCGCGCCGTCCTTCCTCATCAGCGGTTTAACGCCCTGGCCGGAATATTGAAGAATGGCGTCGACAATAGAATTATAGCCCGTGCAGCGGCACAGATTGCCTTCCAGCGCCTTCTTGATTTCGGGCACCGTGGGCTTGGGGTTGCTGTCCAGCAATGCTTTCGACGACATGATGACGCCCGGCGTGCAGAAGCCGCATTGCGTCGCCGCCTGATCCAAAAAGGCCTCCTGTAGGTCCGACAATTGGCCGCCCTCGCTCAAGCCCTCGATGGTCTGAACGTTCATGCCGTCGCATTCGACGGCCAGGGTGATGCAGGCCAGCACCGGCTTTCCATCCAGCAGCACCGTGCAGGCGCCGCAGGTGCCGGATTCGCAACCGTCCTTGGTGCCGGTCAGGCCCACATGGTCGCGGATCACTTCCAGCAGCATGATATGAGGCCGGACCACCACTTCGTGCGGTTCGCCATTGATGGAAAGCGTCACCAGCCGGGGCTTGGGACGGGCGCGAAGGACGGAGCTTGTCGTCTTCTCGGGGGAGTCGAGCATGGCTGGCCTCTCAAGCTTGCTGGGCGCGGGCAAGGGCCGCTTCCATCGCGCGCCTTAAATAGACGCGGATATTGTCGCGCAAATGCGGTTTGCTGAAACCGTGATGCGGCAGCGGATTGACTTCCGCGCTGGCCATTTCGGCCAGTTCGGTCAGGCTTTTCTTGTTCAGCCTTTGCCCCTGCATCGCCGCTTCGGTCTTGGAAAGCCGGACCGGACCTTCATTGACGGCGCCGATGGCGATCCTGGCGTCCTTGCAGCTTTCCCGGTCAGCGTCCAAGCGGAAGGTCAGCGCCATCACCGCCATGCCGAATTCCAGGCCGCCGCGCACCGTCGATTTGTGATAGCCCCAGGCCGAATCCTTGCCCATGGGCGGCACATGGACATATCGGATCATCTCGCCAAGATTGAGGGTCAAGGGGCGCAAACCGTCGCCGGAGAACAGATGATCGATGCTCATCCGCACCGGCCCGCCCGCGCCCAGCACGGTCACTTCGGCGCCGGCAGCCATCAGCGCAGGCGCGATGTCCGACATATAGACCGACCAGCAGACTTCCTTCTTGTTCTTGGGAAAGGGATAGCAGCAATCGCCGCCCCGCTTGTAGCAGGGCTCGACGAATTGGAAATCGTGTTTCTGGTTCAGATACAAGCAGCGCGTTTCCTGGCACAGATTGCCGCCCAGGGTGGCGCGCTGGCGGATCTGGTTGCCGGCCACCGTATGGGCGCTGGCGGCCAGCAGGGGCGCCGCGCTCGTTACCAAATCGCTATGTTCGATCTCGGCCAGGCGGGTCAGCGCATCCACCTTCAACCAGCCCTCGCCGTCCACCGTCATCGGTTCGCGCAGGATGCGTCCAAGGCCGACCAGATGAGCGGGCTTGGCGATGCCGATGCGCATGTTGGGAATCAGATCGGTACCACCGGCCAGGAAACGAGTCTCGGTCTCGATCTCGTGCAGGCGCGTCACCGCCTCTTCCGCCGATGTGGCGTTCTCATGCTCGAACTCGAACAAAATCATGACGGCACCTCCCAGCACCTGTTTTTCGGCCTCAAGGCTAACCCAATATAGTTTGTGAGTCAAACTATATCGAAGGGGAATTTTGCTCTATTTCACGACTTGCCATTGATGAATGGGATTGAATTGGCTATCACTGCTTCATGGCAGCCAAGAAGCAGACCCCCCCCGGCAAGGAATTGATTAATTTCGCCCGTTTGCAGGACTATATCGGCTATCGGGCCAGGCAGGCCCAGTCGGCGATTTTCCGCGACTTTACCACCATTACCGACAGCGTGGGGCTCTCGCCCGGCGAATTCAGCCTGTTGACCTTGATTGGGGCCAATCCGGGCATCAACCAGGTGACGCTGGTCTCCTTGCACAATCTGGACAAATCGACGCTGTCGCTGGCCATCCGCGACCTGAAGCGTCGAAATCTCATCGAAAGCCGCCGCCAGACCGAGGATGGGCGCTATTTCGCCCTCTACCTCACCAAGCTGGGCAGCCAACGCCAACGCCAAGCCACGGCCCTGGTCGAGGGCCAAGAGAGGCGCATGGACAAGATGCTGAAACCCGGCGAGCGCGAGATTCTGCTCGATCTTCTGAAGCGGATTTCAAAAGCGTTCGATTAGCCCGCCGGTAGATATAGAGTCACGGTGGTGCCTTCGTCCGGAACCGAGGCGATTTCGATGCGCCCGCCATGCAGTTCGACGAAGCGCTTGACCAGAACCAAGCCGATGCCCCCGCCCTTGCCGGGCTTGCCGGCATCCAGACTGCCCTCCAGCGCCGCCTGATCGGAAGCCGAGATGCCCGAGCCGGTATCGGCCACGGTAAAGGCCACGTCCCGGCCCTGGCGGCTGGCGGCCAGGGTGATCTGCCCGCCCTCGGGCGTGAATTTCACGGCATTGCTGACCAGATTGTAAAGCGCCTGTTTCAGCCGCTTGGCGTCGCCCACCATCCAGCCGATATCGGGCGGGCAATCGTAATTGAGGGTCAGGTTCTTGGCCTTCACCGCCTCGCGGGTCAGCGCCAGCACGCCCGACAGCAAGACGGTGACGTCCAGCGTATCGATGGACAAGGTCAGGCGTCCGGCTTCCAGGGTCGCCAGTTCGACCATGGCATCGACCAGGCCGTGGGCCAGGCGCGAGGATTCCAGAACCCCCTTCACATGCTCGGTCTGGCGCGAATTCAAATCGCCGTAATAGGCGTTGGCCAGGATGTCGGCATGGCTCAGCGCCGCCTCGAGCGGGGCCTTCAACTCCGCGGCGACGCTGGCCACGAATTCGGCGCCCAGCCGGTTGGCGGCCTCCAGGGCCTGGCCGCGTTCGATCAAGGCCTGCTCGACCCGGGCCGAATCGGTCACGTCATACCAAGTGACCAGCAGCCCGCCGTCGGGCAAGGGCAGGCTGGCCTGGTCCAGCACCAACCCGTCGGAACGGGCCATGCGCAATAGCTCGGCCGGACGCTCGGCCAGCAGACGCTCGAAGCCGGCCTTCAGCCCTTCCCAGGCCTGGGCATCGATATAAGGACGCCAGACCTCGAACAGCCAACTGGCATGGGGCTGGTTTTGCAGCACCGCGCCATCCAGATTCCACAGCCGCACCAAGGCCTGATTGAATAATTTCAACCGCCCGTCATCGCCGAAGACGGCCACCGCCTCGTGCAGATGATCCAGGGTCTGGCGATGCACGGCGACCATGGTGTTGTAGGACCGCTCCATCGCCAGCTTGTCGGTGACGTTTTCATAGGTGAAGAGCAGTCCGCCCAGGGGATGGGGGGCGATCAGGCGGCGCAGCGTGGTGCCGTCAGGCAGATGGACAATGTCCTCGGCGGCTTCCATCAGGCTGTTGAAGCGCTTGAGTTCGGCTTCCTTGAAGGAGGGGAAATCGGCCTGTTCGGGCAGCAAGCGCCGTTCGCGCAGGAAATCGAGAATCTCGACATAGGTCGGACGCTGGGCCAGCCATGCGCGATCCAATCGCCACAGATGCACATAGGCGTCGTTGAAGAAGGCCAGGCGGGTATCGGGCCCGTGAATGGCGATGGCGGGGGTCAGGCGTTCCAGCACTTCGCCATGGGCGGCGACATGGCGCGACAGCGAATCCACCGCCTCTTCCAGGCGCGTCATGTCCAGGCCGTAGCCGACCACGCCGCCGGCCAGGGGAATCTCGGCGATTTCGTAAAGCCGCCTGGCCCCTTCCACCACCAGATGGCGCGACTGGGTCAGCATGCGGTTTTCCGCCCTGACGGTTTCGGCCAGGGCCGGACCTTCCGGCATCAGCTCGTTCTGGCTGGAAACGACCGAGGCCGGGGAAAGCGCATCCACCGCCTGCGCATAGGCGCGGTTGCACCAGACCAGCTTGAGATCGGAATCGCGCAGCCAAACCGGAATCGGCATGGCGTTCAGCACGGCGCGCAGACGGTCGCGCTCGGTCAGCAGCACGAAGGTTTCCGACGACAGCCGGTCCAGCGTCTCGGTGTTCTGGGTGATGTCCTCTGCCCATATCACGTCGGCCAGATAACGATCAGTGCCGTCGGAAATGCGCTGACCGGTAAAGCGGATGCGGCGCAACGGATCAAGCAGGGCCACTTCGGCAATAAAGCTGGCCCCGTCGCGCCTGAGGCCGGCCACCCCGGCCAGCAGCGCCGCTTGGTCGGAAGGGCCGAAATATTGCGCCACCTCCTCGAACCGGGTGTCGGTGCCGGCCCGCAAGCCCAGCATGACGGCCAGCCGGCGCGAACAGACCTGATCGCCATTGGCGTCCCAACGGTAAAATCCGTTGGGAGCGAAATTCAGCATTTCGGCCAGGCAGGCGGTTTTCTCGGCGCTGGTCTCGAGGGCGAGATCGGTCTCGACGCGCCGTCTGGCCAGAAGCGCCAGCGACGCCACGGCGACGGCCAGCGCCACGCCCAAAGCCAGAAGCAGCGGGGAAAGGGTGTCGGGATCGATCATGCCCGGCTAAGGGTGCCCGCCTTGGCCCGGAAAGGCAAGCCTAACCAGCGTCTTCCTCGGCCTTGGCAAGCCAGCTTTCCAGGGCTTCCCAGGACCGGGCCTGGATTTCCGCCATGGCGTCGCCCAACCGCAGGGCCTTGGCCTCTTCGCCCTTCTTGGCCGCCGATTCGGCGTTCAATCCCTGGCGATGCAGGGCGGAAAAGCCGAGATTGGCGGCGGCCCCGGCGATCTTATGGGCGACGCGACCCATTTGAGCGGCGTCGCGGCTGGCCAGGGCGGCATGCAGATTGCGGAAATTCTCGGCCGAGCTGGAGCGGTAGGTGCCGATCAAATCGCGCAGCTTGGAGGCGCCGAACGTGCCGAACCAAAGCGCCAATTTGGCTTCGTCGAGCAGGGCGGTTTCATCGCCGGCGGGGCCGTCTTCGGGGGCGGCGCCCTGACGGCCTGACAAGACGCTGGTCAACACGGAGCGGATTTCCTTCAAGTTGAGCGGTTTGGGTAAAAAGCCGTTCATGCCCGAGGCCATGGCGCGGTCGCGGTCGGCCTGATGAACATTGGCGGTCATGGCCAGGATCGGCACTTTCGCGGCCTGGCTGACCGGCAGCCGGCGCACGCGTTTGGCGACGTCGTAACCATCCATGACCGGCATCAGCAGATCAAGCAGGATCACGTCGAAACTGGCCTTGGCCAACTTATCCAGAGCCTCTTCGCCCGAGGCGGCATGGATGACGCGATGGCCGTCCAGGGATAGCAAGCCCTCGGCCACCATGCGGTTGATCTCGACGTCATCGACCACCAGGATCGACAGATTGGTGGGATAGCCCCCTGCCCGGCCTTCGGCGCTCGTGCCCGGCCTTCCTCTTTCGAACGGCAGCATGAAATGAAAGACGCTGCCCTCGCCGGCCTTGCTGCTGGCGCTGACCTGGCCGCCCATGCCCTCGACCAGCCGTTTGACGATGGCCAATCCCAGGCCGGTGCCGCCAAAGCGCCTGGCGATCGACGGATCCGCCTGCCTGAAGGGTTCGAAGATCGATCCCAGCGCCGCATCGGGTACGCCGACGCCGGTATCGATGACCTGGAAGCGGACGATCATCCGCCCCTGATTTTCTTCGGGCACATCCAGCTTGACCTTGACGCCGCCCTTTTCGGTGAATTTGACGGCGTTGCCGATCAGGTTGAGCAAAATCTGGCGCAGGCGGCCGGGATCGCCTCGCACCCAGCCCAGCCCAGGCGGCAGCTCGACCGAGAAATTCAAGCCCTTCTCCTCGGCCCTGGCCGACATCAACTGCCCCAGCGACTGCGCCATATCGGTCAAGTCGAAATCGATGCGCTCGAAGACGAAGCGTTCGTTGTCCAGCTTGGTCACGTCAAGGATATCGTCGAGCAAGGCCAGCAGCGCCTCGCTGGAGGCGCGCATGACGCGCACGTAATTGCGTTCGCGCTCGGGCAGGCCGAAATTCTCCAAAATCTGGACCATGCCCATCAATCCGTTCATGGGGGTGCGGATTTCATGACTCATCACGGCCAGGAATTCGGTTCTGATCTTGACGGCGGCCTCGGCGCTGTCCTTGGCCTCGGCCAGCTTTTGTTCCAGCGTGATTCTGTCCGTGATGTCGAGGATGACGCCGACGATGCCGCCGACGGCGCCATCCAGGGCCTGGAACACCGCCTTGTGGAAGACGACGTGGCGGCGGCCCTCCTCCTTGGTCTCGGCCTCGGCCTCGTAGACCTGCTTGCCGCCCCGCCGCATCAGATCGAGATCGGCCTGGTGATAGATGTGAGCCAGCTCGCCAGGGGCGATTTCATAGACGGTGCGCCCCCTGATCTGATCCCCCGGCTTGCCCAGGAAAGCGCAAAAGGCCGAATTCAGCGCAACATAGCGTCCCGTCGAATCCTTGACGAAGACCGGCAGCGGCATCGAATCCAGCAACAATTCCTGAAAAGCCAACTGGTCGGCGATGCGCTGCCGGCTTTGCTTCAATTCCTCCTCGGCCAAACGCTTGGCCGTGATATCCAGGGCGACGCAAAGGATGCGCGCCACCCCGCTGGGGTCCAGCAGGCAAGACAGGCTCAAATCGGCAAAGCACAAGGCGCCGTTTTCACGCCTGAACGAGATTTCCGTCTCGGCCCTTAACAGATCGCCAGCGAGCAGGCGCTGAACCAGGGCCCAATGGTCGCCTCGCTCGTCGGGTTCGGGAATGTCTTGCCAGTTGAATCCCTTGATGGCCTTGGCGTCGTAACCCAGGATTTGCGGCCAGGCCTGATTGAATTCGAGAATGCGCCCTTCGGCGTCGAACAGAACGATGCCCACCGAAGCGGCGCTGAAGATGCCGCGATAGCGCTCCTCGCCCTGGCGGGCAAGATCAAGCGTGCGCCTGGCGAACCACCAAGCGCCGGCCCAGGCCGCGGCCAGCACGGCCAGGAACAACAAGAAGACCGCGTAAGCGCTTTCCGTCAACCGACGCCTCCCGCAGGCGAAAATTTCACTTATGCTACAATAGGTTGTCATAATGCACCAGCGTCTTCTTTGCAAATCGGTCCATCTTGGGTACTCTCTCGCCCTTCCTTGCAGCAAGGTCTGGACTCATGCCGTTTCTGATCGCCTACATCGCCGTCATCTTTCTGGCCAACTGGGCCATTCAGACTTTCCATTTGGTGCCCGTCGGCTTCGGCCTGATGGCGCCCGCTGGCGTCTATTTCGCCGGCCTTGCCTTTACCTTGCGCGATCTGGTTCAAGACCGTCTGGGGCGCAATTGGACGATCGGCGCCATCCTGGCCGGCGCCGCGCTGTCCTATCTGATCGAACCCAAATTCGCGCTGGCCAGCGCCGCCGCCTTCCTGGTTTCGGAATTGCTGGACTTCGCCATCTACACGCCGCTTAAGAAGCGCAATTGGCTGACGGCGGTGACGGTATCCAATCTGGCCGGTCTGATCGCCGACAGCGCCCTGTTCTTGTGGCTGGCCTTCGGCAGTATCGATTTCCTGCCCGGCCAGGTCGTCGGCAAGCTGTGGATGACCCTGGCCGCCGTGGCGATGCTGGGCCTGGTCCGCCGCCATCGCCGCCAAGTCGCCTAGCCCATGACCAAGCTGGCGACCGTCCTTTTGTCGGGCGGGCTGGATTCGGCCACCGCCGCGGCCTGGGTCTTGGCCGAGGGATGGCAGGCCCAAGCGCTGTCCATCGATTACGGTCAGGCCCATCGCCGCGAGATATTGTCGGCCAGGGCCGTAGCCGAAAGCCTGGGCATGCCGCAACGCACCGCCGACGCCCGTTTCTTCGCCGGCCTGGCCGGACATTCGGCCTTGACCGATCAGGCCCATCACGCCCTGCCCGAACGGCGCGACGCCAAAGCCATGGGGGCCAGCGACATTCCCATCACCTATGTTCCCCTGCGCAACAGCGTCTTCCTGACCCTGGCCGCCGCCCAACTGGAAAGCCAGGCCCTGCAACTGATCGAGACGCAAGGAACGGATCCCAAGGACTTGCGGGCCGGGATCGTCATCGCCGCCAACGCCCTTGATTATTCCGGCTATCCCGATTGCCGCCCCGAATTCTACGAAGCGGCGGCCAAGATGCTGAATCTGGGGGCCAAGCTGTTCACGCAATATGGCGTCGCCATCGAATTGCTGACGCCGCTGATTTCGCTGTCCAAGGCCGACATCGTGCGGCTGGCGGGACGGCTGAAGGCGCCCTTGCATCTGACCTGGAGTTGCTATGCCGGCGGCGACCGGCCTTGCGGCGTCTGCGACAGTTGCATTCTAAGGGCCAAGGGTTTCGCCGAAGCCGGCCTTGCCGACCCGGCGTTATAAGGGCAGGGAAATCCGCACCCGCAGCCCGCCCGAGGGATTGTCTTCGAGGCGAATGTCGCCGCCATGGCTGCGCACGATGTCGCGGGCGATAGTCAAGCCCAGCCCCACGCCGCCGGTGCGTTTGTTGCGCGAGCTTTCGATGCGGTAGAAGGGGCGGAACACCTCGTCGCGCATTTCGGCGGCAATGCCGGGGCCGTCGTCGTCGATCAGAATCTCGACGCAAGTATCGCGCAGCCCCGCCCGTACCCAGATCTGCTTGGCGTAGCGCGTGGCGTTGCCGATCAGGTTGTTGAGGCAGCGGCGCACGGCATCGGGGCGCAGCATCAAGGCCATGTCGCCCTCGATATGCAGATCGATGCTCGTGCCTTGGCGCTTGAATCCGCCCACCACCTCGTCCAGCAGGCGCGACAGTTCCACCTTGACCGGCGCCTCGCCGCCCTCGCCGCGGGCAAAGGCCAGATAGCCCTCGATCATGCGCCCCATTTCGTCAAGATCGGTCTTGAGGTCGGCCACACCCTCGGCATCGCCCATCAGGGCCAGTTGCAGTTTCATGCGCGTCAGCGGCGTGCGCAGATCGTGAGAAACGCCGGCCAGCATTTCTGTGCGGTGTCCCAGCAAACTTTTGATGCGGTCGCGCATGCGGGCGAAGGCGATGGCGGCCAGGCGCACCTCGGCCGCGCCCTCGGGTTTCAGATAGGGCACGTCATGGCCCTTGCCCAAGGCATCGGCGGCGGCGGCCAGTCTTCGCACCGACTTCACCTGATTGCGCATGAAGATGATGGCGATGCTGGAAACCAACAGGGCCGTACCCACCATCCACAACAGGAAGATATAGGTGGTCGAACTGGCCAGCCGCTTGGTGGAGGCGAAGACGTGCAAGACCCCGTCTTGCATCTGCACGCGCACCTCAACCCATTTTTCCTGCGAGGCGTCGATCAGGAAGGGCCGCTGCAGCTGGCTGTGCAGCACCTGCTCGAGATCGTCCTCGAACAAGGCGTCGCGGGACGGAAAGGGCGCATTCGGCAGCACCTCGCCGGGGATGAAGTTGATGGACAGGCCCATGGAATCATCGACCAGATTGGTCATCCAGGCCCGGTCGGCGGCGCCCGGATAGGCGCGCAGGAATTCGACGATGGTGACGACGTCGCCGGCCAGATCCTGGGCCAGCCTTCGTGTGACCGTTCCCCAGTGGCGTTCGTAGAAGACCACCGTCGCCACCAATTGCACCAGAACCAGCGGCATGACGATGATCAGCAGCGAGCGGCCAAGAAGGCCGCGCGGCATGATCCGCTTCAACAAAGTCTTCAGCCGCTGATAGGGGCCAAAAGAGCGCATGGCCATCAATCCGGCTTCAGGATGTAGCCGCGCCCGCGAACGGTTTGCAGATATCTGGGCTGCTGGGCGTCGTCCATCAGCTTCTTGCGCAGGCGCGTCACCTGCACATCGACGGTGCGCAGATTGCCGGCCACGCCGGTCTTCTCGGCCAGTTCCTCGCGCGACAACACCTTGGAGGGCGCCGCCGCCAGCACCGCCAGCAAGGTCGCCTCGGCGGTCGTCAGATGGATCGGCTGATCCCCTTGCATCAAAGCCTGCCGGGCGCCGTCATAGACCAGATCGCCCAGTTTCAGCCGTTCCGGCGCCGCCGGCGCTTCCCGGACCTGACGTTTCAGAATGCTCTGGATGCGCAGCACCAGTTCGCGGGGCTCGAAAGGCTTGGTCAGATAATCATCGACGCCGCCTTCAAGCCCGTCGATGCGGTGTTCGGACTCGCCCATCGCCGTCAGCATCAGGATCGGCACCGCGCTGCCGGCCAAGCGCAGCGACTTGGCGAAGGACAGGCCGTCCTCGACCGGCATCATGCGGTCCAGCACCAGAAGATCGAAGGCCAGCACCGACATCTGGGCCCGAGCCTCGGCGGTGTCGGCGGCCAGGCCGACGGCAAAACCTTGGTCGCTTAGAAATTTCCCCAACAGGGCGCGCAGCCGCTCGTCGTCGTCGATGACCAGGACATGCGGCGCGTCCGGGTTCATGGCTGATTCCTTCGTCCCAGGCTGGGATCGTCGGTAATCCCCATCATGACCCGCTTGAAACCTTCGACCGCATCCGTTCCCGCCTGGGCGAAGGCGCGTTCGATGCGGGCCAACTGGCGCTCGGTCAGGGCCCGCTCCAAGGACAGGCCCTTGGCGGTCAGGCTTAAGCGCCGCTGGCGCTTGTCGCGCTCGCCCGGGGCCTGGGCCACGAATCCCTGATCGACCAGTTCGCGCAGAACCCGGGCCAGGCTTTGCTTGGTGATCTTCAAGATCGTCAACAGGTCGCTGACCGTCATGCCGGGATGGCGGCCCACGAAATAGATCACCCGATGGTGAGCGCGGCCAAATCCCTGCCCGGCCAGCAGGGCGTCGGGCTCGGAGGTAAAGTCCCGATAGGCGAAAAACAGCATCTCGATGGCCTCGCGAAGCTGGCTTTCGTGGAAATGCCCATCATGGGGGGGAGGAAATTTTATGTCAGTCATGTTGACATTTTGCCCTAAGGATGTTACCCGTGACAAGACCTATTCGCAACTTTCTAACCGAAGGGCCCTGCCATGAGTGTCATTCCTTTCGACGACCGCGACGGAACCATCTGGATGGACGGCAAGCTCGTCCCCTGGCGCGATGCCAAGCTGCATGTGCTGTCCCATGGATTGCATTATGCCTCGGCTGTCTTCGAAGGGGAACGGGCTTACAGCGGCCGAATCTTCAAATTGACCGAGCACAGCCAGCGTCTGGCCGATTCCGCCAAATGGCTGGGTTTCGATCTGCCCTATACGGTTCAGCAGATCGACGACGCCTGCAAGCTGGTGCTGGTCGACAACAAGTTGAAGGACGCCTATGTCCGCCCCATCGCCTGGCGCGGCAGCGAGATGATGGGTGTGGCCGCCCAGGCCACCAAGATCCGCGTCGCCATCGCGGTGTGGGAATGGCCCAGCTATTTCTCGCCCGAAGCCAAGATGAAGGGCATTCGCCTGCAGATGTCGGAATGGCGCCGCCCCGACCCCAAGACCATCCCCTGCAAGGCCAAGGCGGCGGGACTGTACATGATCTGCACGCTCTCCAAGCACAAGGCCGAAGATGAGGGCTATCACGATTCGATGATGCTGGACTATCGCGGCCAGATCGCCGAGGCCACCGGCGCCAACGTCTTCTTCGTCATCGACGGCAAAATCCACACGCCAAAGCCCGACTGTTTCCTGGACGGCATCACGCGCCGCACGGTGATCGATCTGGCCAAGAAGCGCGGCTTCGAGGTCATCGAGCGCGCCATGCAGCCCGAGGAAATGGGAAGCGCGAGCGAATGTTTCCTGACCGGAACCGCTGCCGAAGTGACTCCGGTGGGCGAGATCGGCGACTATCGCTTCACGCCGGCCCAAGTCTGCAAGGTGCTGATGGACGACTATTCGGCCTTGGTGAATGCCGGTTGAAAAACCGGACTTGGATCAATTATGAAAGAGGGAGCTTCGGCTCCCTTTTTTATGGCGCGGCTTTGGCATGGGAAACATCTATTACGATCCGCCCAACGGGATACAGGTGCATATCCCGCTCAGCTTGCGACAGCACAGGGACAAGGATGCCTTCCTGACCCTGCTTCTCAGGCAGGCCGAAGCGGAACTGGCCGCCTTCGCCGCCCGCCTGTTCGCAGCCGATAGCGTGCCCAGCGCTGAAATCAGCCCCGTCTACGCCCTGGCCAAGCTGGCGCTTGAGCATGGCCTAGCCGACCTCGCGGCCGAAATCGGCGACCTGGCGGATGAGGTGGGGTATTAGGCTCTACTTGTAATATTACATGTGATGTGACATCATAGATCATGCGATGTGTTATGGACACCGATGCCGTCGTTGCGGCGATGAGAAGCCCGTCAGGCGCTTCGGCGGCCCTTCTTCTAGCTGCCTTGGAAGGGCGCCTGACCTTACTGGTGAGTGTTCCGCTCGTCATCGAATACGAAGCAATTTGCTGCCGCCCAGAACATTGGCTGGCTGCCGGACTAACAGAACGGAAAGTCGGGCAGTTTCTAGATGGCCTGGTGGCCTTGGCAGAGCCGGTGGAAAGCCATTTTCTTTGGCGCCCAAGCCTGCGTGACCCTTGTGACGAAATGGTCCTTGAAGCCGCCGTCAATGGCCGAGCTGACGCGATTGTAACTTTCAACGTCAAGGATTTCCGGGTCGCTCGCGCACAATTCAGCCTGGAAATCCTGAAGCCTTCAGAGGCATTACGGAGACTCGAACCATGAGAATGACCTCAACATATCCCTTGCGCTTGCCGCGCTCTGTCAAAGCTGCAGTCGAGAAGATTGCCAAGGAAGAGGGCGTCAGCCTTAACCAGTTTGTGGCAACGGCAGTGGCGGAAAAACTGTCAGCGATGAACACCGCCGCCTTTTTCGCCGAGCGCAAAGAACGCGCTGACATGGGGGCGTTTCGACGTATTCTTACCCGCAAGGGCGGTGAGAAGCCGCGCGAGGGGGATGAAAACCCGTGAGTGGCCTGTTCGATCTCATCGACGCCTTGGCTTTCTTTAAATCCACCCAGCGCCGCTATGAGTCATATCGGCAAGGCCACATCAAGTCGACCGAGGATTTGCTCTACATCATCCTGGGCCTCAATCATCTGCGTGAATGGATCGCACCTGATTACAACAAGACTAAGAGCAAATGGCCCCCAGCGGACACGGCTGAAAAGACCTTCTCCAAAGCCGTCTTTGAGAATCATGATTTTGGTATCCTTCGTTCGCTTGCCAACGGAACAAAACACGCCAAAGCCGTAGAAACAGGATATGCTGGCGGCGCTCCAATGGACGACTGGGGGGATTTTGATTCTGTCGCCAATGTCGATAAGGGTCCGCCCACAGCCCATTTTGTCGATGAGCGCCCCATTGAAGAGCTTGTCGCGCCAGTAATTCAGCTTTACGAAAACTGGTTTTCCGGGCGCTATCATCCTTGATGCGATGAAGGCAAGGAAGGGCTTAGCCTCCCCACCTCTTCGCCGCTTCGTCGTCGCTTTCCTTGGCGTCCACCCATTTGCCGCCGCCCTGGCCCTCCTCGAATTTCCAGAAGGGGGCCTTGGTCTTCAGCCAGTCGATCAGGAATTGGCAGGCTTCCAGCGAATCCTTGCGATGCGCCGAACCCGTCATTACCAGCACGATGCGATCGCCAGGCTTCATGCGCCCGACCCGATGCACGATCAGGGCGTCGTCCAGCTTCCAGCGCGCCCGCGCTTCGGCCTCGATGGCTTCCAACTGGCGCTCGGTCATGCCGGGATAATGTTCCAGCGTCATCGCCGACACCGTCTGCCCATCGCCACGCACCAGTCCCACGAACAGGGCAACGCCGCCCAGATCGACGCGACCTTCGGTGAAGCGGGCGAATTCCAGACCCACGTCAAAATCCTCTTCCTGCACGCGCACGGCCATGGCCTCAGCCTCCGGTCACCGGCGGAAAGAAGGCGATCTCGTCGCCCTCCTTGATGGCGGCGTCGAAACCGGCATGTTCCTGATTGACCGCCGCCCGCAGCAGACGCAAATCGGCGAAGGCGTCGGCATGTCCTGGTCCTTGCCCCTTCAGCCAATCGATCAGGTCGGCCACCGTGCCGACGGAAGCGGGCGGCGTCACATCTTCCGAACCGATGCCGGTCTTGGCCTTCAAACTGGCGAAATAAAGAATTTTCATGCCGCCACCCATTGCGCCTGGGCCAGGGCCAGATCGGCCAGGGCGGCGATATCCAAACCGTCGGGATCCAGCAAGGCGATCACAGAAGCGTCGCAGCGCGTTGCTTCGCCGGCAGCGCCGACCCGGGCTTTGGGATGAGCCTCGGCCTCGAATCCGTCGATCAGCACCAGATCGGCCCCGGTCAAGCCTTGCGCCAATTGCCGGGCCGAGGGCGCGGGCCTGGCCCCGTTCTCATGCATGAGGGCGGAGAATTGCGGCGCCATCAACAACACCTCGGAGGCTCCCGCCTTGCGATGTTCGTATGAATCCTTGCCCGGCTTGTCGGGATCGAAATCGGCGGCGGCTTCAAACAATGCCGCTACCTTGAGGTCACGCTTCGACAATTCGGCCACCAACTCCATCAACACAGCGCGGCGCTGGCCGACATCCCGGCCGATCAGGCCGAAAAGCCTCATGGCCCGCTCCTTGGCTTGCGCATATGCGGCACCCCGGCCCTTAAATAGTCGTAGCCGGTGATCAGCGTCAGCACCGCGGCCACCCACAACCCCACCTCGCCGATCAGGCGCGTGGGCAGCCAGTCGGGGCCGGCATCGCCCACGATCAGGAAACCGATGGCCACGATCTGCAAGGTGGTTTTCCACTTGGCCAATTGGCTGACCGGCACGCTGACCCTTGTCTCGGCCAGGAATTCCCGCAGGCCTGAAACCAAAATTTCGCGGCACAGAATGACGACGGCTGGCAGATAGGTCAGGGTACTCATGCGGTGGAAGGCCACCAGCATGAACAGAATGGCCGCCACCAGCAGCTTGTCGGCGATGGGGTCCAAAAACCGCCCGAAGCTGGAAATCTGGTTGGTTCGTCTGGCCAGCCAGCCGTCGAAGAAATCGGTGATGCCGGCCAGGGCGAAGAAGAACAAAGCCACCCAATGCCAGACATGGCCGTCCAGATAGAAGGTCGCCACCACGACCGGGATGGCGGCGACGCGAGACAGGGTCAGCAGATTGGGCGGGCTGGTCAGCATGGCCAGACTTTACCCTTCCCCATGGAAACGGTCATGGATTTTCTTGGCCGTGGCCCGGCTGATGCCCGGAACCTTCATCAATTCCTCGACCGGGGCCTCGGTGACGGCCTTGCCCGATCCGAAATGATTCAAAAGCGCCTTCTTGCGTCCGGCCCCGATGCCCTCGACATCGTCGAGCGGGGTGGCGCCGATGGCCATCGAGCGCTTGGCCCGATGGCTGCCGATGGCGAAGCGGTGCGCCTCGTCTCGCAGGCGCTGCAGAAAATACAGCAGCGGATCGCGCTCGGGCAGTTGGATGGGCTCGGCCTTTCCCGGCAGGAACAATCTTTCCTTGCCTGCATTGCGGTCTGGTCCCTTGGCGATGGCGATCAGGGCCACGTCCTCGATGCCCTCCTCGGCCAGAGCCGCCTCGACGGCATGCAATTGGCCCAGACCCCCATCGATCAGGACCAGATCGGGCCATAATCCCCGGTCGCGTTCGGGATCTTCCTTCTGGGCTCGCAGGAAGCGCCGCGACATCACTTCGCGCATCATCCCGAAATCGTCGCCCGGCGTCAGCTCGGTGTTTTTGATGTTGAAGCGCCGATAGGCCGATTTGATGAAACCCTCGGGCCCGGCCACGATCATGGCCCCGACGGCGCTGGTGCCCATGACATGGCTGTTGTCGAAAACCTCGATCCGTTCCGGCATCGCCTCCAAGCCCGCCAACTCGCCCAGTTTTTCCAAAAGCTCGGTTGTATGGGCGTTTTCGCTCAGGCGTCTTGTCAGGGCTTCCCGGGCATTGACAAGAGCATGGTCGATGGCTTTCTTCTTGTCGCCGCGCTCGGGCACCGCCAGTTCCACCTTGCGCCCGGCCCTCAGGCTCAGGGCCTCGGCGATCAGCGCGACTTCGGGCACCGGCGTTGACAGCAGAATCAGGGGCGGTGGCGGACGGTTGGCGTAGAACTGGCCCAGGAAAGCCTGCAGCACCTCGCCCGCCGCCTCGCCGTCGGTGCCGGCGGGGAAATAGGCCCGGTTGCCGAAATTCTGCCCGGCGCGAAAGAAGAAGACCTGCACGCAGGCCTTGCCGCCCGCCAGATGGATGGCCGCCACATCGGCATCGGCAATGCCCGAAAGGCTGATATCCTGGCGGGCCTGGATGCGAGACAAGGCCTGAATGCGGTCGCGGAACTCGGCGGCCTTTTCATATTCAAGGTCTTCTGCCGCTTCTTCCATGCGCTGGGCCAGGCCCTGCTGGACGGCCTGGCTGCGCCCCGACAGAAAGTCGCGCGCCTCGGCAACCAGCGCCTGATAGGCCTGGGGCGTGATGCGTCCGGCGCAAGGCCCCGAGCAGCGTTTGATCTGATAAAGCAGGCAGGGCCTTGTCCGATTGGCGAAAACGGCGTCCGAACAGGTGCGCAGCAAAAAGGCGCGCTCCAGGATGTTCAACGTCAGGTTTACGGCAAGGCCGGACGCGAAGGGTCCATAGTAATCGCCCTTCAAATTTTTTGCCCCGCGATGCTTCATCAAGCGAGGCCATTCATGATCGCCGGCCAGCAAAATGAAGGGGAAAGATTTGTCGTCTTTGAGCAGGATGTTGAAGTGGGGGCGGAACTCCTTGATCAGATTGCCCTCGAGCAGCAAGGCCTCGGCCTCGGTTCTGGTCAGCACCACTTCAAGGGCGGCGATGCGCGACACCATGCGCTTCAGGCGGTCCGGCAAGCGATCCAGCTTGGTGTAGGAAGTGACGCGTTTTTTCAGGCTTTTCGCCTTGCCGACATACAAAACCTCGCCCTTGGCATCCAGCATGCGGTAGACGCCGGGCTGCAAGGGCAGCTTCTTCAACTCGTTTTGAAGAATTTCAAGTCCGGTCATGAGATCGATGTTGGTTGATTCGCATCAAAATTCGAAACGAACAGTCTGACGGAAAAGGGCTTGCGATTTTCTCCACCGATCGTGTGGATAAGTTTGTGGACAAGCATATCCGATAAACCCCGCATCCCAGGTTCTTCCTGGGGTCGCAGCGGATTGCCCGATTCTTGTGCATCTTCATTATCTCTTTGATTTTATTGATAATGAGGCACGTCAAGCGCAAACAATCTGTCACAAGTGACGAAACGTCTTGACAGGCAAAGAAACGACGCCCGGCCACGGGCAATTGTGGACGAATCGCAAAGCCCCCCGCCTTGGAAAGCCTTGCGATTCCCATTACTTTTTCACCTGATAGCGCTCGATCTCGACGCCGACGCTGGCCGCATCGACAAAGACGTCGAGTTTTTCGATCCTAACCCGCACCACCTCGACGCGCCGGTCTTCCAGGCACAAGGCGGCCACGCGCTCGGCCAAGGTCTCGACCAGCTTCACATGTCCCTCGCCGGCCAAGGCCCGCACGCCGGCCACCAAACCCTCGTAGCAGACGACATGCGACAGATCGTCGGCCAGGCTTTCCTCGCGCACGGCCAGATCAAGATTGACGCGCACGCGCTGGGCCTGGCTTTCCTCGTGCGAATGCACGCCGATGCGGCAGGCCAGCACCAGATCGCGCACGAAGACATGGCGCACCAGATTCCTGGCGTCGGCGATGCGCAGGGGCTGCACGACCTTGGAATGGGGATGGGCGGACATGGTTTACTCCTTGATCCAGGTCGCTGGCGCTGGCGACCAGCCCAAATGTTGCCCGCCGTCGAGGGCGATCATCTGGCCGGTGACGGCGGGGGCGGCGATCAGATAGGCCACCGCCTCGGCGATCTCGACCGGATTGGTGCCGCACTTCAAGGGCATGGACTGGCATTGACGGTCGAACTCGGCCTGGGTCTGGCGGATGCTGGGCAGCGCCGGCCCCGGCCCGACGGCATTGACGCGGATCCTGGGGGCCAGCGCCAGGGCCAAGGTGCGGGTCAGCGTCCACAAGCCGGCCTTGCTTAACGTGTAGGTGGTGAAGTGCGGGGTCAGGTTCCAGACCCGCTGATCGATCAGATTGACCACCGTCCCGGCGGCAGCTTCCGGCAAATGGCGGGCGAAGGCCTGGGTCAGCACGAAGGGGGCCCGAAGGTTGGTTTCCATGTGGAAGTCCCACATTTCGCGGCTGGTCGATAGCGCGTCGTCGCGCTCGAAGACCGAAGCATTGTTGACCAGCACCCCCAACGGTCCCAGGGCCTTGGCCGCCTCGGGCACCAAACGCTCGACCTCGCCCTCCTGGGCCAGATCGGCGCTGACGACATTCGCCTTTACCCCCAGACCTTCCACCTCGCGGGCCAAGGCCTCGGCATCGGGACGCGATCTGTGGCAATGAATGGAAATGTCGAAGCCGAGACCCGCCAGTTTCAGGCTGATGGCGCGGCCGATGCGTTTGGCGGCCCCGGTCACCAGCGCATGTTTGGGAAGTTTGCCCTCGCTCATGGCCCTAGCCCTCGATCCGAGGTTCAAGTTCGTCGTCCCTGTGTGCTGCGGTCTTGATATCCTCGCGCCGTCTCGTATGGGCGATGAAGCCCTTCAGCACGCCGCCGCAATGCGGGCAATTGGTTTCCTTGGGCTGGCTGGCCAGATGCTGAAGAATAGACGCCGCCTCTTCCTCGCTCATGCCCAGTTGCAGGCGCATCTCTTCAAGGGCGTGTTTCTCGGCCTTGGACAAATGCCCGTCGGTCAAGGCCTTGGCGGCCTTCTCGCTGTATTCTTCGCGCCTAATGCGCAACTGTTCGGAAAAGCCCGAAGCCAGAATACCCGAAGGCAGGGCCACCATCGCCACACCGGCCACCGCCACCACGCCGCCCAGCATGCGGCCCAAGGGCGTGATCGGCGTCACATCGCCATAGCCCAGGGTGGTCAGGGTCACCACCGCCCACCACAGCGAGGTGGGAATGTCGGGGAAGACATGGGGCTGGGCGGGATGCTCGATCAGATACATCAGGCTGCCCATGAAGACCATGGCGACGATCATGATGAACAAAATGGCGCCGACGGCCCTGGACTCCTGCCTGAGCACCGCCACCAGCATATGCATGGCCGAGGAATAGCGGGTCAGCTTGAAGATGCGCAGCAAGCGCAGAACGCGCAGCGTGCGCAGATCCAACTCGACGAAATAGCCAAGGAAGAAGGGCAGCACCGCCAACAGATCGACAATGGCCAGGGGTGTCGCCATATAGCGCAACCTTCCCCACAGCGGATGTTTGAAACGGTGATCGCTCAACTCGACCGCCGTCCAGACGCGCAGAACATATTCCACCGTGAAGACGCCGACCGAGATCAGATCGAAGCTATGGAAGACCGGGCCGTGCGAGATCGACAGCGTCGGCACCGATTCCAGAATCACCGCCAGAATGTTCAGCACGATCAGCGCGATCAGCGCCCCGTCGATCACCTTGACCCAGACGTCGTTGTGCCCTTCCCCGCCCAGCATATGGTGGATCAGGCGGCGGCTGGCCATTCGCATGGGCTTGCGGGTCGGGTTCACAGGATCAGGGCCTCGTTCTCTCGTCTCCTTTTAGACGATCCTCTTGAATCGAAACAAGGGCGGGAGGGATGAATCTTGCCGGAACCGCCAATTTCGCCGGTTTTTTTCGCGAAAGTGCCGACTGGGGCTTGACGTGCTATATTCGTTCCATCTAATTTATGCGGTCAGACAATTAAACCTTGGGAGGATCCTTCTTCATGACCACCACGCTCGACGTCAAAGGATTGAACTGCCCGCTGCCCATCCTGCGCGCCAAGAAGGCGATCAAGGACGTGGCCATGGGCGAGACGCTGGAGGTGCTGGCCACCGATCCCGGCTCGGTCAAGGATTTCGACGCCTTCTGCCGCCAGACCGGCAACGAACTGGTCGAAAGCAAGGATATGGGCGGCACCTACCGCTTCCTCATCAAGCGCAAGTCGTAGGCATAGCGGTCGGCACTCAGCTCTCAGCTTAGCGAAAAGGGGTTGGACATCGTTCAACCCCTTTATGCTGACTGCTAATACCAGCTTGCAGAATGAATGACTCATTTCGCCGGAGCGATTTTTCGCGGGCAACAGGCGCGGAGCGCGCGGCTGTGTGGTTCACAGTAAGCGGTCCGCAACGCATTGCCCGCGAAAAATCGCCCGGCCTGCGGTGGGGCCAATCGCCATGCCGGGTTCGTTAGGCCGCTCGCGGGCTTTGCCCGCAAAACCAATGGGCCATCATTGACGGCACCCGTAGCCCCGCTACGCTCGTCGCGTCCTGCCTGCCCGGACATGGCG
>JACRJC010000018.1 GCA_016215555.1 Rhodospirillales bacterium
CGGGCTTCAGCAACGGTCAGTTCAGAATCGATTCCGTGACAGTCCGAGATCCCTGGCCGGGAAGAGGTAAGCGTCTCCTGTTTCCCAACGAATGGCAGGGAACGCGATTCCTCGCTCGGGTGACAACGCTTGGATAAAGCAAGAACGCGGGGGGGCTGAAGCCGAAAGGGGATCCTACCGCTTCTGCAACTCGCCCAGGCGGCGCTGGCAATTGGCTTCCACCTGATCGAGTTCGCCCAGCGTCTGCTTGATGTCTTCTTGCTGCTGCTTAAGCAACAAGCGGCGCTCGGCGATCTTGGCCAGAAACAGTTTCAACTGGCCCTGCTCGCCCGGCTCGCGGTCGTACAAATCGATGATCTCGGCGATTTCCTTGAGCGAGAATCCCAATCGGCGCCCGCGCAGGATCAGCATCAGGCGCACACGGTCGCGTTGGGCGTACAGGCGTTTCTGGCCGTCGCGCTTGGGCGCGATCAGGCCTTCGTCCTCGTAGAAGCGGATGGCCCTGGTGGTGATCGCGAATTCGCGGGCCAGATCGCTGATGGTGGAATAGCTGCTCATGGCGGTCAGGTTAGCCGAAGCCTATCAAGCTGTTAAGACGAAAGGCAGGGGATGGCGCGAATATCCCACCGGATCGGCCAGGGAAGCCGCGTCGGCGTTCTGGCGGGCCCGGCGCAGAGCCGAGACGATGCGCCCGTCGGTCAGACGGTAGCCTGGCGCCAGGTCGATCTCGGCCAGACTGGCGCATTCCTCGCCGAAGACATGACGGTAGAGGTCGGTCATCATGCCGTGGCGCGCCGCCATCAGCATATTGGTGGCGTTCTTGACGGCATGGACATCGTCGGCCGACTGGCAATGGAACGAGGTCGCCAGCACCACGGCGATGGCGTGCAATACGTCGTATTTGACATGGGCGGTCAGCACGAACAGATGGCGCTGGTTGAGTTGAAGATTGTTCTTCCAGGCGAAGCGGATCAGGCCGCCCAACAGCAGGGTGAAGAATTCCGGCACCCCCCATTCCATGCCCAGACCGACCGAGGCCAGGGATTCCAAGGGCGAGAAGGCCGGGTCGCCGGCGACCAGACGCTGGGTCAGCACATTGTCGGCCACACCGTTCAATAGCGGCACGTCCTGCTGCGCGAAAGGAATCTTCAGCCCTTCGAAAAGCTGGCGATACATGACGATATGAGTGGTGGCGCCGAAGAGTTGCGCCATGCCGGGATAGCCCGAGACCTCATGGGTCGAGACCCCATATTCGTCGGCGATCAACTGGGCCAGCACGATCTGGGTCAGTTCAGAGACGCGTTCCGAGGCCTGACCGTGACGGCGCTCGTCAATGCCGTTGAAGCGGCCCAGCGACAGGGCCACGCATTGGCGGGTGTTCTTGATCTGATTGAAATAGTGCAGGGCGAATTCGACGACCTGAGGGGCGGTGACGCGGCCTTCGAAGACGCGCAGGAAGAAGGGATGCCGCCACACCGGATGGCCCATCACATGTTCGTGCAGGTCCAAGAACAGCGCCTTCAGCCGATGGGGATCGACCGGCGCCATGCCCAGCGGCGCCAATTGGTTCAAGATTGTCCGCAAAGGATTGCCGGGCCGGTTCAGATCCTCGATGATGCGCGTGAAATCGGCCTGCTGGCTTTGCTTGAAGGCGGCCAGCACGTCCTCGGCCTCCATCTCCAGCAGATGCGGCAGATGATGCACCTCGGGCGGCAGCGCCGGATGACCGCCCTCGCCTGCGACAATCAGATCGGAAAAAGGAACGGGTAAGTTCATGACACTTTGTACATCTGGGCATCGACGACGGAAAGCGCGCTCATATTGACGATGCCGCGCACGGTGACGGACGGGGTCAGAATATGGGCGGGCTTGGCGACACCCATCAGCATCGGCCCCACCGACTGGCCCTGGCCCAGCACCTTCAGCAGATTGAACGAGATGTTGGCGGCGTCCATATTGGGCATGACCAGCAGATTGGCTTCGCCCTTGAGCCTGGAATCGGGGAAGATGTTCTTGCGAATCTCTTCCGAGATGGCGGCGTCGCCGTGCATCTCGCCCTCCACTTCCAGATGCGGGGCGCGCTCGACGATCAGGGCCAGGGCTTCGCGCATGCGCACCGCCGTGGCGCTGTCGCGGGCGCCGAAATTGGAATGCGACAAGAGGGCGATCTTGGGCTCGATGCCGAAGCGCTTGATCTCGTCGGCGGCCAGCAGCGTGGTTTCGCAAATCTGCTCGGCGCTGGGTTCGGGCGTCACATAGGTGTCGCACAGGAAATAGGTGCCCTTGGGCAGAATCATCAGATTCATGGCGGCGGCCGATTTGACGCCCTTCCTCAAGCCGATGACATCCAGGATATGGCCGAAATGGCGGGTGAAACGGCCCGACGTGCCGCAGATCATGGCCTCCACTTCGCCCCGGGCCAGCATCAGGGCTCCGATCACGCTGGTTCGGGTGCGCACCACGGTTCTGGCATATTCGGGCGAGATGCCCTTGCGGCCCATCAGGGCGTGGTAGAGCTTCCAATATTCGTTGTAGCGGGGATCGTTCTGGGGATCGCACAACTCCACATTCTCGCCCAGCTTCAAGCGCAGGTCGAGTTCCTGGATGCGCCGCTCCAGCACCTCGCGGCGTCCGATCAGCACCGGCTTGGCCAGGCCCTCATCGACGACGGTCTGCACGGCCAGCAGCACGCGCCGGTCCTCGGCCTCGGCATAGGCGACGCGCCTAGGATCGCGTCTGGCCCGCTCGAAGACCGGCTTCATGACCAGTCCTGAGCGGAAGACGAACTGCGTCAACTGGTCCTTATAGGCCTGGAAGTCGGCAATCGGGCGCGTGGCGACGCCGCTGTCCATGGCGGCACGGGCGACGGCGGGGGCGACGACGCGGATCAGGCGCGGATCGAAGGGCTTGGGGATCAGATAGTTGGGGCCGAAATGCAATTCTTCGCCGCCGTAAGCCAGCACCACCTGGTCGTCGGGTTCGGCCATCGCCAATTCGGCCAGCGCCGTCACCGCGGCCTGCTTCATGGCTTCGTTGATGGTGGTGGCGCCGACATCCAAAGCGCCCCTGAAGAGATAGGGGAAGCAAAGGACGTTGTTGACCTGATTGGGAAAGTCGCTGCGTCCGGTGGCGATGATGGCGTCGGGGCGGACGCTTTTCACCTCGTCGGGCATGATTTCGGGGGTCGGATTGGCCAGGGCGAAAACGATGGGCTGGGGGGCCATTTTGGCCACCATCTCGGGCTTCAGCACCCGTGGCGCCGACAGGCCCAGGAACATGTCGGCGCCTTCGATGGCCTCGGCCAGCGTGCGCCATTCGGTCTTGCGGGCATAGCGGATCTTGTAGGGGTCCATCAGCTTGGTGCGGCCCTCATAGACCACGCCTTCGATATCGCAGACGGTGATGTTCTCGCGCCGAACTCCCAGGCCGACCAGCACGTCCAGGCAAGACAGGGCGGCGGCGCCGGCACCCGAACAGACCAGCTTCAACGCACCGATGTCCTTGCCGACGACGCGCATGGCGTTCAGGACGGCGGCGCCGACGATGATGGCGGTGCCGTGCTGATCGTCGTGAAAGACGGGAATCTTCATGCGTTCGCGCAGCTTGCTTTCGACGACGAAGCATTCCGGAGCCTTGATGTCTTCAAGATTGATGCCGCCGAAGGTGGGCTCCAGGCTGGCGATGATCTCGATCAGCTTCAAGGGATCGGGTTCGTTGATTTCGATGTCGAAGACGTCGATGCCGGCGAACTTCTTGAACAGGACGCCCTTGCCCTCCATCACCGGCTTGGCGGCCAAGGGGCCGATATTGCCCAATCCCAGCACGGCGGTGCCGTTGGTCACCACGCCGACCAGATTGGCCCGGGCGGTGACGGTGGCGGCCTCGGCCGGATTCTCGACGATGACGTCGCAAGCGGCGGCCACGCCCGGCGAATAGGCCAAAGCCAGATCGCGCTGGTTGGCGAGCGGCTTGGTGGGGGTGACGCTGATCTTGCCGGGGTGCGGAAGACGATGGTATTCAAGCGCGGCTTCGCGCAGGTCATTGGACATGGTGCGTGCCTGTCCCAGGGTGGCTTGCCGTCCCGCCATTATAGAGGAAAGCGGGTTCGGCAAAATGGTGCGGTCAAGAAGACTCGAACTTCCACGGGGTTTCCCCCACAGCGACCTCAACGCTGCGCGTCTACCAGTTCCGCCATGACCGCCGATCTGGTGAACTGAAGGGCTTGCCTTCAGAGACCGGAGGACTTAGCAAATCATGAGCCCATCCGCAACAAAGTTCGCCTCGATGACCCCAAGAAACCCAGAATGGACGATCAGTCCCGGCCAAACCGGCTATCTCAAGGCCGTTCAGGCCATGGAGGAGCGGGTGGGGGCCATCCGGGCGGGCACGGCCCCGGAATGGGTCTGGCTGCTCGAACACCCCCCCCTCTATACCGCCGGCACCAGCGCCGACCCCGCCGATCTGCTGGATTCCACCCGATTTCCGGTTTTTCCGACGGGGCGCGGGGGGCAATACACCTATCACGGGCCGGGCCAGCGGGTGGCTTACGTCCTGCTGGACCTGAAGGCCCGGGGCGGCGACATCCGCCGATACGTCCATGATCTCGAGGAATGGATGATCAAAGCTTTGGCCCATTTCGCCATCCGGGCGGAAAGGCGGGCCGGGCGGGTCGGCATCTGGGTGGAGGTGGAGCGGGGCCAAGAGGCCAAGATCGCCGCCTTGGGCGTGCGGGTGCGCCAGGGCGTCACCTATCACGGGGTGGCGATCAATCTCGATCCCGACCTGTCGCACTTCTCCGGCATCGTGCCCTGCGGCATCCAGGATCACGGCGTCACCAGCATCTGGGCCTTGGGCCACACCCCCACGATGGACGATCTCGACCAGGCGCTGAAGGAAGAATGGGCGGGGGTGTTTGGGCAGGCTGTTTAATTCGCTGTGCGAAAGGGTCGCCATCGCCGCCTATCTGGCCCTTCATCCGGACGCCGGAACCGAGATTGTGGGTACGGGTGGGGCTCGCAAGGTTCGCTTCGCTGGGCGCGGCAAAGGTAAAAGCGGAGGATACCGGGTCATCCGTTCTTTAGCGGCCCGGCAATCCCGGTGTTTCTTCTCGCCGTCTTCGCCAAGGGCGGCAAGGTGGATCTGACTCAAGGCGAGCGCAACGAGCTGCGAAGCGTGTTGCAAGAGATTGCGGATTACTACAAGGCAGGAGCACGCGCCCATGTCCAGCGCCGGAAAAAGACTGATTAATAGCGCCCGTCAGGCGCTTGCTTTCGCCAAGGGCGAAGTCGCCACGCAAGAATATCGCGTGCGCATTCCGGCTGAAATCGATGTGCGCGCCATCCGCAAGAAGATGGGTATGACCCAGGAAAAATTCGCTGCCGTCTTCGGCGTCAGCGCGGCGGTCATTCGCGATTGGGAGCAGGGACGGCGCATGCCATCGACATCCGCCCGCGTCCTGCTCAAGGTCATCGCCCACGAGCCGGAAGCCGTGCAGCGGGCCCTGGCGGCGTAGGGTTGGGCGAAAGCGTGAGCCGATTGCGGATCGTCTCACGCCCGGCGGATGTCGCAGCGGCTTGACTTCAGGATGTTGGAGCCGCTGGCCGGATCGAAGGTCTCGCCATCGATCACGGCGTTGAGGTTCTCCGGCCACCATCCGTATTGGGCGCAGGCCACCCCCTGCGCCAGCCCGTCGTTGAGCTTCACCCGCGCCCCGGCCTCGCCGAGCGGCGTCGCGATGACCACAAGATCGCCCTCGGCGATGCCGCGCGCCAACGCGTCGGCCGGAGCGAGTTCGACCAGCGGTTCCGGCATGCGGCCGCGTAGCGACGGCAGGTGGCGGTGCTGGCTGTGACAGAATTGCGGCCATTTGGCCGAGGTGAGCCGCAAGGGATACGCTGGATCGTCGGGCGGAAAAGCGAAGACCGGCAGTGGCGGCTGGTTGGTCTTTAACAGTGATTCCGAATAAAGCTCGGCCAGTCCGGTGGGGGTGGCGAAACCGTCCGCTTCGTATTTCCTCAACCGGGTTTCGACGCCGGTGCGGATACCGCCAGGGTTGGCGCGAAGCTGGCCGGCGGTGATGCCGGTGGGGGCGAGGACGTGGGCCAGACCGGCTTCGCTGTCGCCATCGAAGAAATGCTCCGACAAACCGAGACGGACGGCGAGATCGAAGATGATGCGCGTGTCCGGGCGGCTGTTCCCCAGAGGCTCCAGCACCCTCGGACGCAATTGTATCAGGCTGTCGGCGTCGCGCCCCACCATGAAGCCGGCCTGCAGGCCCTCGCGTTCCCATGGCGACGCCACCGGCAGCACGATGTCGGCGAACAGTGCCGTCGGGGTCATCACCATGTCGGCGTGGACATAAAGGTCGAGGGCCGCCAGGGCTTCCTTGTGACGCTGGACATGGGGCTTGGTCAGCAGCGGGTTGCCGCCGAACGACACCAGGGCGCGCACCGGATAGGGTGAACCGTCCAGAACGGCGCGCACGAGGTCGCGGCTGGTGATCCATCCCCGGGCAGGCGGACCCAGCGGCCGCTCGTCAAGCCCCAGCGTCTTGCGCCGCTGCTCCGTCGGCAGCAGATCGCGACCGGCGACGTCGCGAACCGGAGGCTTGGCGAACAGCACGTTGCCTCCCCTGTCATCCCAGCAGCCGGTCAGCGCAAACAGGATGGCGAGGGCGCGCGACACCTGGGTGGCGTCGGCGTGCTGGCAGGTGCCGGTCCAGGTGTACCACGACACCGGGCGCGATTCATGGATCAGGCGGGCGGTGTCGCGGATGGTTGCGGCCGGCACGCCGGTCACCGCCTCGGCTCTCTCCGGGGGCCAGAAGCGGCACTGGTCGTTTACCAGATCGAAGGCCGGGCGGCAGGCGAGGGGCCCGGTCAAGGTGTCGACGGTGTATTGGCCGGCTAATGCCCAGGCGGTGGCGCCGTCGCCGCGACGGTGCGCTTCGGCGCGGCCGGTGCCGGTGTTCCAGGCCAGGAAGCGCCCGGCCGCTCCGCCGGCCTCGACGTCCGCTTCCGTCAGCAGGCGGCCATCGCCGGAACGCACCAGCAGGGGGCCATTGGTCCAGCGCCGTACGAAATCGCGGTCGTACCAGCCTTCGGCCAGCAACACACCGGCCAAGGCCAGCGCCAGCGGCCCGTCGGTGCCTGGACGCAAGCCCAGCCAGTGGTCGGCGCGGGTGGCAAGGCCGGTGCGGCGGGGATCGACGGCGATCAGCCGCGCCCCCCGCCGCAAGGCGCCGAGGGCGCGCTGGGCCATGGCCGGCCAGGTGGCCGCCGGGTTGACGCCCCACATCACCAGGCAACCGGTATGGTCGAAATCCGGCATGCCGATGCCGGACCCCAAAGTCAGCGCCGCGCCGAAGTCGCGGTGCCAGTTGCAGTTCTCGGTGGCGAACAGGATGTTGGGACTGCCGAAGGCGTTGGCCAACCGGTGGACCCAGGGAAAGGCGTCGGCGACGGCGGTGCCGCTGGGGGTCGCCACCCCGAACGTCACCGCCTCGGCGCCGTGGTTCGCGGCGACGATGCGCAATCCCTGGGTGATGCGGTCCAGTGCCTCCTCCCACGAGATCGGCTCCCAGCCGGGCTCGGCGGCCCCCTTGGGGCGGGTGCGGCGCAGCGGCGTCAGCAGGCGTTCGGGGGCGTAGACCAGTTCCGGCGCGGCACGGCCCTTGACGCAGACGGCGCCGCCGGTCGGATGGCCGGGATCGGTCTCGACCCCCACCAGCCGTCCGTCCTCCACCCGGGAAATGATGCCGCACCGCGAGATGCACAAAGGGCAATAGCCCTGTACCCTGGCCGATTGCGCGGGACTCCCGCCCCGGTCTCTGTCGGTATCTACCGTCATCGCCGGCATCCGCCGCCGCTGGATGAGAATGTGATGATCATGTTGCCGTCAAACTTCATGGAAACTTGGCCCCCGAAGCGCAGGAAACCAAACCATAGAGAAATTGACCGGCATTTTCAAGATGGGCGTCCCATCCGCCTCCGATCGGCTCGTTTTCGGCCCGTTTTGCTTGGACGTGGGTCATTCATTCTGCAAACTGGCATTACACGCCTGCCGCCTGTCCCGCGCGCGCCTTGGCGTGGCCAGCCTCCCGGCGCTGGGTCATACGCCCGCCATGGAAGACCTGGACACGGCGTTGAGGGAAGAGTGGGCGGGGGTGTTTGGCTGATTACAGCTTCACGAACCCCGCCGGGACCAGTTCGATATCGGTCCATTCCAGGTCGTTCTCGTCCATGGCGTCGAGCTGGTGGACCAATTCCCCCTTGCCGACATAGACCGGACGCAGACCGTTGCCCATCAGCACCAGCGTGTAATGGGTAAAATGCGGCTTGTATTTGATGATGGCGGCTTTGGCGCGTTCGATGTCTTCGGCGACTTCGGCCTTCACGGGCAGGACGGCCACCGGATGCCCCGAAAGCTCAAGCAGAGCGACTCGCGTTTTCATGAGAAATCCCTCAAGAATTTTTTGTGGTTCGATGCAGCAGCGCCGTCAGTTCCAGATGCGGCGTCCATAAGAATTGGTCGATCGGAACCACCGAGTCAAGGCTCCAGCCCTCGTCCAGAAGGAGGGCGAGATCGCGCGCTAACGTGACCGGATTGCAAGAGACCATGACAACATTTTTAACTTGTCTCGTAAGTGCCAGTTCCGACACTTGTTCCCGCGCTCCGGCGCGCGGCGGGTCGATGACGGCGCCTTCAAATTTATCAAGCTCACCGCTCAACAAGGGGCGATGCCGAAGATCGCGCCTTTCCACCGAAAGCTGGCTTAGGCCCGCCATCTCGCCGGCGCGCTTCAAGGCGCCGGCGGCCTGGGCGTCGCCTTCGACGGCATGAACGCGCGTCAAAGCCGCCAGCGGCAGACTGAAACTGCCGACCCCGGCATAGAGATCGGCCACCGCTCCTTCCAATCCGCTGACGCCGGCCAGAACCTGGGCGGCGATGGCGGCTTCGCCCTCTTTCGAGGGTTGCAGGAAGCAGCCCGCCGGAATGGCCACCGGGACGCCGCCCAGAATGACGGAGGGCGCCTTGCGCTCGGCCACCGGTTCGGGCTGCTCGCCCTCATGCCCCTGCCAGGACAGGCGGGCCAAAGCCATGTCCTCGGCCAGCTTGGCCAGGGTTTCGCGCTTGAAAAGGTCAAGCGGGGATTCGCAGCGGATCAGCACATCCAGGCCGCTATCGGTCAATTGCAAGGACAGATCGCCCACGGCGGCGTCGCTGAACAATCGGCCCAGACCCTGGCGCAGCATCGGCAGGACGCCGGTCAGGCCGGCGTCCAATTGCGGACATTCCTGCAGATCGACAAGGTGATGGCTGGCCCGGCCATTGAAGCCCAGCGTCACGCCGTCGCGGTTCTTGCGAAAGGCGAAGGTCGCCCGGCGCCTTGTGCCGGCGGGAACGCGCATCAGGGGAGAGATTTTTTCTTCGGAAATGCCGGCCCGGGCCAGGGCTTCGACAGCGAGGCCGCGTTTCCAGGCCACATAGGTGGCGTCCTTCATATGCTGGGCGACACAGCCGCCGCAGATGCCGAAATGGCGGCAAGGGGGTTTGGCGCGGTCGCTCGCCTGTTCTTGCCATTCGACGACCGAGGCGGTCAGGCCGTCGCCGCGATTGCCCTCGACGCGGACCAGGACGCGCTCGCCGGGCAGGGTGGCGGGCACGAAGATCGGCGTGCCGTTCAGATGGCCGATGCCGTCGCCTTTGGCGCCCAGGCGCTCGATGACGATTTCCGCCGTGCGCGCTTCCATAGGCCGCTGACGCTCCCTGGGCGCCACATATCGGGGTCGTTTCGCCAAGGGACTATTTCGCCTTCAGATCGCTGGCCAGGCGGGCGGCAAGACGGGTGAAGGCCTTTTGCAGGGCCTCGACGGCGGCGGCCGGGCTTTCGTTGTCGGCGGCTTCCTCTTCCAGATAGACGGCGTGATGGACCAGACCGTAATCCTTGGCCTTCAACAGCGACAGATCGGCCTCCAGCACCACCTTGGGACGGCTGCCCCCCAGCACCTGCTCGAAATGCAGCAGGCGGCCTTTCAGAATCCAGTCGCCTTCGGCCCGCACTTCGTCGGTCAGCACGTCCTTGGCCGCCTTGGCTTCCTTCAGCGCCTTGGCCAGATGCTGCTGCAGCATGCGCCCCGGCGCCTCGGTCCAGAGGTGATAGCGATAGGTGGACAGGCTTTTGTCGGCGCTGGCGCGCGAATAGACCATCGGCCGTTCGCCGGTGACGCCGTCGGCGCGCAGGCGCTCGACGATCAGGATGCCCGCCAATGGCTGGGCGGGCGCCGACAGAACGGGCGGCGTCAGGCGATAGAAATGCTCGGGCGGCGGCGGCGATCCTCCGCAGGCGGACAGCGACGCGCTCAAGCCGATCAGCGCGAGAAACGGAGCGAAGCGACTGGGGCCAAAGGCCCCCGCGAGCATTCCTGCGAGCGCAAGCCAAGGGGCGGAGCCTCGCCCGGCGCTTGAGGGGCTGAACAAGACTCTCATTTTGGGGCCTCGTCGGCAGGGGCGGCGCCGCCCAGCAGCAGGCCCGGATTCTCGCGGATGCGGCGCGAGAATTCGCTCATGTTGCGGCTGGTGCTTTCCATGTTGGTGGTGATGGAATCGATGCTGTTCGAGACCACCTTCAGCGTGTGATTGAGGTCGTCGAGCCCCCTGGCGACGCTGGGCTGGGCCTTGGCGGCGGTGTCGTTCAACTGGGCGATCAGATGGTCGATCTGGAGCTTGGTGGCTTTCAACTCGCCCAGGGTTTTGACGCTTTTGTCCAATTCGTCGATGTTCTTGTCCGACAAAACGCGCTCGCCGGCCTGGTTCAGGCGTCCGGTGATCGATTCGGCATGTTCCAGGATGGCCGGGCCCCGGGTTTTCAGATCCTTAGACAGGTGCTGCATGTTGGCCAAAAGATCGGGGGCCGATTTTTCCAACGTGCTGCCCAGCGTATCGACGTAATGCAGCAGGCTGGCCAGCAGGGGCTTCAATCCGTTCTGGGTCAGATCGCCCATGTCGCCGGCCAGGGACGAGACGGCAGCCATCATGTTGGAGCTGCCGGTCCCTTTCAGCATGGCGCCGGGCTTGGCCAGGGTTTCGCTGTTGCCGGCCCGAAGATCGATGGAGACGGCGGCCAGCAGGCCCTGCGAGGCGATGGCGGCCAGCGTGTCTTCCGGCACCGGCCAGTCTTCCTGGACGGCCAAGGCCACCTTGAAGCGCGGCTGGCCCTTTTCGCCATAGGGCTTGACCCATTCGACCTGGCCGATGCGAAAACCCTCGAAGGAAACCACGGTGCCGTATTTGATGCCGGCCACATTGTCGTAGGCGGTGTAGTAAAGGTCGGTCGAGCCGGTGCGCCCGGTCAACAGGGCCAGGGCGGTGATCAGGGCTGCGGCGCCGGCCAGGACGAAGGCGCCGACGGCAACGTAATTGGTGTCCAGGGTGCGCATGTTACCTTCAGCCCTTCTAAATTCCAATGGTCAGGCGGCGCATATAGTCGTCGGGGTCGAGCGCCGCATCCTCGAGCCGCCGGTTCAACAAATTCTGAATGCGTTCGTTCGAACTGTTCCTGACCGCCTCAACGGTATCGACGATCAGGATGTCGCCCCGGTCCAGCACGCAAATGCGGTCGGCGATGCGAAAGGCGCTGTCGAGTTCATGGGTGACGACGACGATGCTCATGCCCATGGCGTCGCGCAGGGAAATAATCAATTCGTCGATGGCCGCCGAAACCACGGGGTCGAGCCCGGCCGAGGGTTCGTCGCAGAACAGAAGCTTGGGATCCATGACGATGGCCCGGGCCAGGGCGGCCCGCTTGATCATGCCGCCCGACAATTCCGCCGGCATCAGATTCTCGAACTCGGCCAGCTTGACCACTTCCATCTTCAGGCGGGCCATGATGGCCATGGTACTGGGGTCAAGCCCGGTATGCTCGCGCAGGGGCAGCATGATGTTCTGGCCCACCGTCATCGAGCTGAACAGCGCGCCGCCCTGGAAGGCCACGCCCATGCGGGTGCGCAATTTCGTCATTTCGGTTTCGGAAATGGCGTTGATGTCCTGGCCCAGGATGCGCACCGTGCCCGACGAAGGTTTCAGCAGACCCAGAAGGTGGTTGAGCAGCGTGCTCTTGCCCGAACCCGAACCGCCCATGATGACCATGATCTCACCCTCATAGATGTCGAGCGAGACGTTCTTCAATATCTTGCGCTTGCCGTAATGGGTGACCAGATCCTTGATCTCGACGACCTTGGTGCGGTTGGGGACGGCGGTCGCGTTCATGGTCTGGCCTATCTCGTCAGCACGAAGGCGAACAGCATGTCGGTGACGACGATGGCGCTGATGGCATGCACCACCGATCGCGTGGTGGCCTTGCCCACGCCCTCGGCGCCGCCCTCGACCAGCGATCCGTTGACGACGCCGACCAGGGTCACCAGCACGGCGAAGATCAGGCTTTTGCCCAGCCCATGCGCCAGATCATCGACCTTCAAGGCCTCGATCACGCGGTCCCAATAGGCCGGCATGTCCATGCCGAGATCGAGCCCGATGTAAAGCCCGGCCCCGGTCAGGGCCACGAGATCGGCGAGCAGGGTCAAGAGCGGCAGCATGACCAGCATGGCGAACAGGGCCGGCGCGACCAGGAAGCGCACCGGATCGATGCCCATGACGTGCAGGGCGTCGATCTCCTGGTTGATGCGCATGGTGCCCAGGCGCGCCGCCAGGGCCGAGCCCGAGCGCCCGGCGACCACGATGCCGGTGATCAGGGGCGCGAATTCGCGCACCACCGACAGCGCCACGCCGAAGGTGACGCGGCTTTCGGCGCCGAAGGTTTTCAGCGTATGGATGCCCTGAATGGCCAGCATGGCCCCGACGGTCGAGGAGAGGATGGCGACGATGGGAATCGCGCGCACGCCGAATTCCATGCCCTCGGCCATCACCGCCGACAGGCGCACCGGCTGGCGGCGCTTCTTGCCCATGATCAGCCAGAACAGGCTTTCGAACAAAAGGAAGGCGCCATAGCCGATTTCGGCGACTCCCACCACCGTGGCCCGCCCGGTCTGTTCGGCAATGCGCGCCAAACGAGCCTTCAAGCTATTCGTCTCCGATGGCGGCGTCGAGGCTGGCATGGATGGTGAAGACGCGGTCCAGCCTGGCCAGTTGCAGCACGCGCAGCGCCGCCGGACTGAGTCCCGACAGCGCGAAGGAGAAGCCCTTTTTTCGCGCCGACTGATAGGCCTCGACCAGACTGGCGACGCCCGAACTGTCGATATAGCTGACGTTCGACATGTCGACGACGACGGGCCGGCCCTTGGAGACCGATTCCAGCAGCGACTTCCTAAGTGTCGGCGTGTGCTGAAGGTCGGCTTCCCCCTCCAGCGTCATGACGACGAAGCCGCGGTCTTCGCGTACGGAAATGTTCATGGTTGTGTTCCCTCGCTAGCGATGCGCAATGACAGTTTCAGGCGGTTGCCCGCTCCCGGCGGCGGTTCTTCGAACTCGTGTCCGTCGAGAACGGTCTGAATGAAATACGTGCCCAGCCCGCCCGGCCTGATGTCGTCAAGTGCCCGCGGGCGGATGCGGCTTTGATCGACGGGCGGAGCGTAGTCGGTGATTCTGGCCACCAGCATATCGCCTTCCCTGACGATGTCGATATCAACCGGCTTGGCGGTAGGGCCGCCATAGGCGTGGCGGATGATGTTTTGCAAGGCTTCGTCGATGGCCAGCACCAGATCGCCTTTCTTTTCCTCCGATAACCTGACCAGGTCGGCCGCTTCGGCGACCACGCGGCGCACCAGCTTCAGGCGGTCGGGCGTGGCTGGAACGTTCAAATGGGCCAGACACTGCGGCACGCTGATGGCCCGAATGTCAGCCGACGGCGGCAGGCCGGCTACGGCCAGCAGGGTCAGATCGTCATGGACGGCCCTGCCCGGGGCCATGGCGGAATCGGCCAGATCCGACAGACGGTCGGCCAGCGGCAGCTCGCCCTGCCGGCAAATCAGGGCCGCAACGCCCTCGGCGCCCAGCATCTCCCCGTTCCCCCCCGTGCTTTCCGTCAGTCCGTCAGTGAAGACGTAGAGGACGCCGCCGTCAAGCATCACCTCCTCGCTTTCGAAGACGGTGGCCGGCAGGATGCCGACCGGCGGCGCGGGGGCGGGCAGGGAGATCGGTTCCTGGCCGGGGCGGATCAGCAGCGGCGGCTCGTGGCCGGCATTGGCGAAGACCACGCGCTGTCCCGATGCGTCGAGGAAGCCCGCGACCAGGGTGACGAACTTGCCCTGGCTGGCGGTCTCGCACAATTCGTCGTTGATGCGGGCCATCAGCAAGGCGGGATCGCGCTCGTCCTTGGCCAGGCTGCGGAACAGGCTGGCCGTCTTGGCCATCAGCAGGGCGGCGTCCATGCCCTTGCCCGAAACGTCGCCCAGGCAAAAGCCGATGCGCCCGTCGGTCAGCGGCAAGATGTCGTAGAAATCGCCCGCCACTTCGCGGAAGGGCCGGCCCAGGCCGGCAATGGGGAAGGGAGCGGGACGGTTCTCGGGCAGCAGGCTCTGCTGGATCTGGGCCGCCAGTTCCATTTCGCGCTGCAGGCGTTCTTGTTCGACCAGGGCCTGGGCCATGCGGGCATTCAAGAGGGCCAGGGCGGCGGCGGCGGACAGGGCTTCCAGCACGCGGGCGTCGGACAGGACGAACAATCCGTCGCCGGTCTTCTTGTTGATGAGTTCGATGGCGCCCAAGGCCTCGCTTTGCACCACCATGGGCGCGCAGAGGATCGAGCGGGTGACGAAGCCGGTCTTGGAATCGACGCTGGCGTGAAAGTCGGGATCGTTCTGGACGTCGAGCACGCTTTGGGTCATGCGCCCCGAAACCGTGCGCCCGACGATGCCGCTGTTCAGGGGAATGCGCAGGCCGGTGATATCGACGGGTCCGGCGCAGGCATGGCAGACCAGTTCCGCCTTTTCCACCAGGAACAGCGAGGCGGCTTCCGCATCCAGCGCGTCGGCGATTCGCTCCAGCCCGTGCTTCAGACTGGTGTCGAGATCCTTGGTGGTGGCGAAGCGCAAGCTCATCGAGGCGATGAGATCGAGATGTTCGGCCAGACCATGGGGGTGCGAGGAATCCATGGCCGCACTATGCAATGACCTGAAAGGATTGAAAAGGCCGCGTTCCAAGGGTGGCGGCCAGAATGAAGGTTTTGTTGCAACCTCTTGTAGAGATTGACTTTCCACCCTCCGTTCAGGCATTCCCTTGGCTGACATTTGACTAAGCCAGGAGAGCTTGATGACGATCCTGACACTGGAACCGGCCGCGCCTCTGGCCAGGCCGCCTGCCGGCAAACAGCGTCCGGCCCATCTTTCCGGACCCGTGCCTCTGGCCGTCGAGCCGCGCCTGGGCCGGACTTGGCTGGACATTCTCGCCAAGCTGGACTTCGCCTTCCAGCCCATCGTCAACATCCATACCGGCTATTGCTGCGGCTACGAAGCGCTTTTGCGCAACTCCGACGATGCGGGTTTCGCCAGCATCGGCGACTTCTTCGACTGCTGCCATGCCCAGGGCGTGCTGACCGCCGTCGAAGGCGTGCTGCTGGCCAGGGCGGTGGAGCGCTTCGCGCTCGTCCCCGGTTCCTCCAAGCTGCGCCTGTTCCTGAACGTCGATAACCGTTCGCTCGGCAACAACAGCGCCCTGATTCCGCTGCGGGCGACGCTGGCCGAGCAGGAAATGCCGGAAACCTCCATCGCCTTCGAAATTTCCGAGCGCCACCAGTTCCCGCATGCGCTCGATCCGGCCGAGGTGCTGAAGGCCCTGAAGCGCGACGCCTTCAAGATCGCCATCGACGATTTCGGCATCGGCTTTTCGGGCCTGCAACTTTTGTACCTGGCCGAGCCGGAATATCTGAAGATCGACCGCTTCTTCGTTACCGGCATCTCGCACGATTCCAAGAAAAAGCTGTTCCTGACCCACATGGTCAATGTCGCCCATGTGCTGGGGATCGAGGTCATCGCCGAAGGGGTCGAGACCGAACAGGAATTCTTTAGCTGCAAGGACATCGGCTGCGATCTGGTACAGGGTTTCATGGTCCAGCGTCCGACGCTGGAAGCCGGTCACCTGCGCACCCATTATCCGCATATCGAGGAATTGAGCCGTCGCGAGCGCCGCCAGAAGGGCTCGGACCAGAAGATCATCTTCGAGCAGATCGAACGGCTGGAACCCTTGCCCGGCACCAGCGACATGCGTACCGTCTTCGCCCGTTTCCGCGACGCCAAGAATCACAATTTCCTGCCGGTGGTCGATAATGCCGGCGAGCCTTTGGGCCTGATCCGCGAGCGTGATCTCAAGGAATTCACCTATTCGACCTATGGCAAGGAAATCATCTGCAACAAGAATTTCGGCTACAAGATCAGCCATTTCATCGCCCGCGTGCCCATCGCCGACATCCATACCCCGGCCGAGAAGATTCTGGAAATCTTCTCCGCCAACGCCAATTCGGAAGGCGTGATCATCGTCGAGAACATGAAATATGCCGGCTTCCTGGGCGCGCACGCGCTGCTGAAGGTCATCAATGAAAAGAATCTGGCCTTCGCCCGCGATCAGAATCCGCTCTCCAAGCTGCCCGGCAACGGTGTCATTCACGGTCTGGTCACAGAGGCTCTGGCCGATGCCGACAGCGCCTATTCCTTCGTCTATTTCGACTTCGACAATTTCAAGCCCTTCAACGACAAATACGGATTCCGCCAAGGCGACCGCGCCATCTTGCTGTTCGCCGAAATTCTGGCTCGAGAGACGAGAAGCGCCGGGGCCCTGATCGGCCATGTCGGCGGCGACGATTTCTTCGCCTGCCTCAAGGATCTGGAGGGCGAAGAGGTGGCCGCTCTGGTCGCGGCCATCGGACTGCAGTTCAAATATGAGGTGGAAAGTTTCTACGAGGTCAAGGACCGCGAGGCCGGATTCATCGAATCCCACGACCGCGAGGGCAACAGCCGGCGTTTCGCGCTGCTGACCGTTTCGGCGGCAATCCTCGATCTGCCGGTTTCGCACGGCCCCTCGACGGTCGAGGAAATCGGCTGGCTGATCGCCGAACTCAAGAAGGGCGCCAAGCTTTCCCCCGACAAGCTCTGCCGGGCCTCGCTGATCACCATGCCGTCGTAAACCCCTCTGGCTCCAGCGGCTTGGGGCTGCTACCCTGAGGGCGATGAGCCAGCAAGCCGCCAAGCCCGAGATCGTCCAGCCGCCCCCTTTTCCCGCCTTCGAGAAGGCGCTTTCGCTGCTGCAAGCCGGGCAATTGGCCGAGGCTCTGACGGGCTTCGAGGCGGCCTTGGCCGAAAATCCAGATCACATCCCCTCGCTGGTCAATATCGCCGTGGTGCTGCGCCGCCTGGGCCGGCTGGAGGCGTCGCTACGCTATCTGTATCGCGCCCTCGAGCGCGATCCCAAACAGCCCGGCATGTGGCAGAATCTGGGTGAGACGCTAAGGCGCCTGAAGCGGTTCGACGAGGCGGTGGCCTCGTTCAAGAAGGCGTCGCAGGACCAAGCCATCCTGCTGGCGGCGCTGGGCGGCATGGCGGCGGCCCTGAAAGAGGCCGGACAGTTCGACGAGGCCTTCAAGGCGCTGGATTCCCTGCTGGCCGGGGAGCCGGGCAACGCCGCCTTGTGGAACGGACTTGCCGAGGCCTTGTTCGACGCCGGCAAGGAGGAAGCGGCCCTGGCGGCGCTTCGGCGCGCCATTCAATTGAAGCCCAATCTGGCCGCCTATCATCTGCGCATGGCCTACCAACTGTCGCAACGAGGTCTCTATGCCGAGGCCGAGAAGCTGTACCGGTCCATGCTGGTCCAGGGGGCCGAAAGCATGGCTCCGGCCCATGTCGGCTTGGCGCAAGCGCTGATCAGCCAGGGCCGCCTGGACGAGGCCGAAGCGCCGCTTGCGCGGGCGCTCGACATCGATCCCAATTTCATCGACATCCATCTGGCGAAAGCGCGCCAGTATTTCTTGTCGGGCCGCCTGACCGAAGCCTGGAGCGAATACGGCTGGCGCAAACGCCATATCGATTTCACGCCGCCGCATCTGCCGGTGCCGGTCTGGGAAGGCCAGCCGCTGCAAGGCCGCTCGATCCTGCTGCTGGGCGAGCAGGGTGCTGGCGACACCATCCAATTCCTGCGCTATGCCCCGCTGCTGGCTCAGCAGGGCGCCCAGGTGGTGGTGGCGACTTCGGGGGCGCTGGAAGAACTGGTGCGGGCGGCGCCTGGCGTGGCCCAGGTTTTGTCGGACGGCAAGCAACTGCCCAAGACCGACTATTACGCCCATCTGTTGGACCTGCCGGCCCTGCTCAAGACCGAGCTTGCCACCATTCCTGCCCGCATTCCCTATCTGCCCTGTCCTGCGGTCAGGGACGAGTTGAAGATTGCCGCGCCGGCGGGTGTTCGGTTCAAGGTGGGCCTGGCTTTCGCCGGCAATCCGCGCCATCGCGGCGACCGGCTGCGCAGCATTTCCTTTCAAGATTTGGCGCCGCTGTTTTGCATCGAGGGGGCGGCCTTCTATTCCTTGCAGGTGGGCCAGCCCTTGCCCGCCGAAGCCAAGCCTTATCTGGATTGCGGCCTGCTGACCGATCTGGCGCCGCGCCTTCAAAGCTTCGCCGACACCGCCGCCGTGATGTCGCAGCTCGATCTGGTGATCTCGGTCGATACCGCCCTGGTCCATCTGGCCGGAGCCATCGGCAAGACGGCCTGGGTGCTGCTGCCCTTCGCGCCCGATTGGCGCTGGCTTCTTAAGCGCAGCGACACGCCCTGGTATCCGAATCTGGTCTTGTTCCGCCAGCCCGCCGCCAATGACTGGCAGGGCGCCATCGGCAATGCCGCCAAGGCCCTCGGGGGCCGGCTGGACGAAAGCCGGCCGGTGATTCTGCCCTCGGCCTTCAAGAGGGAGGACGGGCAGCCCCGTTTCGTCATGGCCTGGCCCAAGGGCCTGCTCAAGGATCCGGGAGCGGCCTTCATCTGGAAACGGGAAAGCCGTTTCGGCGGCTATGAATACGCCACCCGCGCCTTTCTGGATGCGCATCTCCAGCCCGGCGACCTGCTGCTCGACATCGGCGCCCATTGGGGCGTGATCGCCCTTTCCGCCGCCAGCCGCTGGCCGGGTCAGGTCTCGGTGCTGGCCGTCGAGCCCGACGCCGTCAACGCCGCCCGCCTTGGCGCCTTCGCCGCCGGCAACGGCCTGTCGCATGTCATCGAGACCGTCGTCGCCGGTTGCGCCGACAAGCCGGGCCGTGGGCGGGTGAGGCCGGGCGGCTCCAGCAGCATGGGATTCTCCGTGACGCCCGAGCAGAACGGGCCGCTGGCCCTGGTCAGCATCGATTCCCTGCTGGCCGAGCGCCCGGCCCTGCAGGCCAAGCGCAGCTTTGTGAAAATCGATGTCGAAGGGCTGGAGCCGGTGGTGGTGGCCGGCATGGAGAACCTGATGGCGTCGGGCCGCGTGGGGGCGATCATCCTCGAGCGCGGACGCGAATATGATCAGGGTCCGGCCCGGGCGGCGTTCGAAAGCTTGCTGAAAAAGCTGACGAAGAAGGGCTTTCGGCTGATGCGCTTTGCCAGCGAGCAGTTGGGCGGCCCCTTGATTCCCTTCGTCAACACCGAGGATCTGTGCAACTTCATCGCTCTGGCTCCGGACATTTTGCCCTTGCCGGCCTATCCCAGGCCGGATGTGCAGGAAGTGACGTCGCCGACCCAGCCCGAGCGGGCGCGTCTGGCCGGCGAGGCCAAGGTCCGGCGTACCGAAGCCCTGATGAGGGCCAAAGCCAGCGACGGCGGCTTCTGGGCCGATCCGGCCAATCTGGCGTCTTTGGTCGATGAGCGCGCCAAGGCCGCCGCCGGTCTGCTGCCCGGCCAGGGGCGCGTGCTCGATCTGGGGGCGGGACTGATGCGGGTGCGCACGCATCTGGCCAAGGGCGTCGATTATCAGCCCGCCGATCTGGTGCCCTGGTCCGCCGAAACCCTGGCCGTCGATCTCAATCAGGATCAGTTCCCGCAAGGGCGGTTCGCCGCCATTCTGCTGCTGGAAGTGCTGGAATTCCTGCACGAACCCGAGAAGATTCTGGCCGCCTGCCGGGCAAGCGGCGATTCCCTGGTCATGACCTATCGCCTGCGGGCGGATGAGCCGCTTCAAGAGCGCCGGGCCCAGGGTTGGTTCAATGATTTCGACGAGAAGGAATTGACGGCCTTGCTGGATCGAACGGGCTGGCGGATCGATTTGTCGGTGCCGTCGCCCGAAGCCCGGACGCGGCTTATTCTGGCCCGTCCGAAAGCAGACGAGACCAGGCCAGCGAAGCGTTCCGCCAAGACCGCAAAGACGAAGAAAGCCTAGCCCATTCGTCTTCCAGCGCCCGGTCCGCCTCCCGCCCCCCAAGCCGGCGCGAAGCGGCGAGGCTGGCCTGGGTTTGCCGGCACAGCGAGGCATAGAAACGATCCTGCGAGCGGGCCAGCCCCCGCCTGGCCGCGTCCGGCGAGGCGGCGCGGGCCTGCCTTTGACAGGCGTCGGGCATCGGCCCGTCCTGGCGCAAGGAACAGGCCGTCAGCCGGGCCGGGTCGGGGAGAAAAGTTTCCATGCCGACAGACAACCAGACCGGCCTCGGTCTGTCAAGGAATAAATTTTCTATTTAGGTATATTTACTGGCTCGCCCACACGACGCGATGGATCAGGACCACCTCCTCGACCGGGAAGGTGCGATTGGGGTGTTCGCTGTTGATCGATTGCAGATCGACGAATTTGGCGGTGCGGCGCAAGAGCTGCTTGACCATCACCTCGCCCTCGGTGGTCTTCACCACCACGCGGTCGGCCCTGCGCACCTGGGCGGCCGGCGAGACGATGATGGTGTCGCCCTCGCGATAGAGAGGCTCCATCGAATTGCCGGAGATCTCCAGCGCATAGGCGCGGCTGTCGCCCATTTCGGGGAAGGGGATTTCGTCCCAGCCGGCGCCGGTGGGATAACCGGCATCGTCGAAATAGCCGTCCGAACCGGCCTGGGCCAGGCCGATCAGGGGGATGCGCTGCACGGCGCCGGTCTCGTCAGGATTGTCGATCAGATTGACGAATTCGGCGATCGAGGCGCCGGTGGCGGTCAGCACCTTGGACACGCTTTCCGTCGAAGGCCAGCGCAGTTTGCCCTCGGGACTGGCGCGTTTGCTTTTGTTGAACGTCGTCGGATCAAGGCCGGCCTTGCGGGCCAAACCCGATGCGGTGAGGCCGTGCTTGAAGGCCAGACGGTCGAGGGCGTGCCAGATATCGGCGTGACGCAGCATAGAATCCTCCTAACCTCGCAAGGTCTTGTGGTTCAATTGTAAGTAGGAACTTAGTCAATTTTGTCCTTGACGTCAAGCGGCCTTCGTGTTTTGACTATGTTCCCACAATGTACATGATGGAGGCTATAATGTCATTCTATCGATACGTGCCAAGAGCCTTGGCCGAACCCCGGGCGCAACCTTTCGAAACGGCCCAGGCAGCTTGGTTGTGGTACTGCCAATGTCAATTGGCGCGCATCGAGGGCGCGCGCTTCCAATCGGATCGGGCCGCCCTGGGGCCCAAGCCCTGCGACCCCGACGACATCTTCACGGTCGTCGACCGGCTCTACAAATCCCACGCGCTTGAAAGACGCCATCTGCTGGTGTTGGGCGATTACGGATCAAGGCTTGCGCCACCCCAAAACAGCAACCCCGCCGAGCGCGCGGCGGCGCGCTGCTGGAGCCAGGCCATGGCCGTAATGGCGCCGGTTCTGAAAGCCAAGGGAATCATAATATGAGTCATGAAATCAATAGGATAGATATGTATTTCAGCGAGGCCTGGGTTGGCTTTCGCAACAATGTGGGCTTGGTCTGGCTGACCTGGCTGAGGCCCGGCTTTCGGCATTGTTTTTTGCTATTGCGGACGGAAAATCTGTGGCTGGTCTATGATCCGCTTTCCCATCATACCCGACTGGATCTGGTCGCAGGCGGGGATGAGTTGCTGGAGATATTCTCCGCGCAGGGTTGCCGCCTGATCCCGGCCATCGTCGCCGAACCGCCGCGCCGCCCGCAATCCTGGCGGCCCTATAGTTGCGTCGAGGCGGTCAAGCGGGCCCTGGGTCTCCAGGCCGGATGGGTGCTAACCCCTTGGCAGCTCTATTGTCATCTAAGCCGGAACTGGGTTCAAAAAAAAGTTCCTACTGATAGAGAAAAGTCGTTGACTCTGCCAAAAGCGCGGAGTATAAGCATCAACAGCAACCACCCTTACTGCGCCCGCAGCGGATCGAATGCCTCGGAGGAGGCCCGCCAGGGCGAATAAAAGGGATTGGTTCCCCCCGAACGGGGCCGTTCGCCACTGGCGAGCGGCCCCGTTCGGCGTTTGGGGGGGTGAAAACCCCGCTTCCACCCGGCCCCGCCACCTGGCGGGGTTTTTTTTTAACCGGGGCCGCCGGCCAACCGCCGGACGCCCTCTTGGAATGGAGTTCGTCATGGGAGGTTTCATGAGCATCTTCTCCCCGCCCTCGCCGCCGCCGCCGCCGCCCGTAGCCGTGCCGGTCATCACCGCCGCCCCCGTCGTCGATACCGTGGCCGAGGATGAGCGCAAGGCCCGTCTGGCCGCCGTGGCCCGCAACCGGGCCGGCATCGCCGGCACCGTCGCCACCTCGAACCGCGGCGTGCTGACGCCCGCCTCGGGAACGGCGACGCGCAAAACCTTGCTGGGGGAATAGGACCATGACCTTGCGTCAGGAATCCCTTAGCGCCGAGGAGGTGCTGAAGCGCTACGAAAAGGCGCGTCAGCGGCGCGCCGGTTGGGAAGGCCATTGGCAGGAATGTTACGACTACGCCCTGCCGCTGCGGGGCGGTCCGCTGGCCTCGTCAAGCCCGGGCGCCAAGCGCAGCGATCGTCTGTTCGACGGCACGGCGCCCGACTGCGTCGATCAATTGGCGGCCAGCCTGCTGGCGCAATTGACGCCGCCCTGGGCGCAGTGGTTCGGCCTGTCGGCGGGGCCCGATCTGTCGGAGGAAGAGCGCGAACGCGCCCTGCCGATCCTGGAAAAGGCCGGCACCGCGTTGCAAAGCCATTTCGACCGCTCGAACTTCGCCATCGAGATGCATCAGTGCTATCTCGATCTGGTGACGGCGGGGACGGCGTCGCTTCTGTTCGAGGAAGCGCCGCTGGGATCCAGTTCGGCCTTTCGCTTCACCGCCGTGCCCTTGTCGCAATTGGCCCTCGAGGAAAGCGTCGAGGGACGACTGGACACCAGTTTCCGCTCGTCGGAAATGACGCTGGCCGCCATCGAAGAGCGCTTCGGCGAAGCCGTGGTGCAAGAAAGCCTGCGCGCCAAGACCAAGGACGATGCCGACCGGCGCTTCAAGGTGGTGGAAGCTGTGCTGCCCGAACGCCACGCCTTCCATTACCGCGCGGTGCTGGATGGCGAGGGATCGGGAGGCGCCGAATTGCTGGCCGAGGGGCGCTTCGAGCAGTCTCCCTTCATCAACTTCCGCTGGCTGAAGGCGCCGGGCGAGGTTTATGGCCGCTCGCCGGTCATGAAAAGCCTGCCCGACATCAAGACCGCCAACAAGGTGGTGGAACTGGTGCTGAAGAACGCCACCATCGCCGTCACCGGAATCTGGCAGGCCGACGACGACGGCGTGCTCAATCCCGCCAACATCAAGCTGGTGCCGGGCACCATCATTCCCAAGGCGGTGGGCTCGGCGGGCCTGACGCCTCTGGAAACGCCGGGCCGCTTCGACGTCTCGGAACTGATGCTGACCGATCTGCGCAACCGCATCTCGCACGCGCTGATGGCCGATCGCTTGGGCCAGGCCAACGCCCCCAACATGACGGCCACCGAAGTGCTGGAACGTTCGGCCGAGATGGCCCGTCTGCTGGGGGCCACCTATGGAAGGCTGCAGTCGGAACTGCTGACGCCCCTGGTCTTGCGGGCGGTGGCGATTCTGAAAAGGCGGGGCGAGATCCCCCGGCTGCAGATCGACGGCCAGCAGATCGATCTCACCTACAAGTCGCCGCTGGCCAACGAACGCGGACGCGAAGACGCCAGGAATATTCTGCAATGGCTGTCCACCGTCACGACTTTCGGTCCGCTGGCGTCGCAAGTCATTGATCTTGGGGCGGCGGCCCGCTGGCTGGCGCGCGCACTCAACGTGCCGAGCGAGCTGTTGCAGGCCGCCCCCGCTTCACCTGGCAGCGATCCCGCACTGGCCGCCCTCGCCCATGGGGCCCAGCCGGCAGTGGTCGCTCCCCCGCCAGGAGAAGTTTTGCCGGTTCCGGGGGGGACGCCATGAACGATCGCACCGGAACCGGCGCCTACGAACTTGGCTCGGTCTTCGCCCGCACCTTTCGCGGCGAGGACGGAACAAGGGCGCTGGCCTATTTGAGAACGCTGACGCTGGAACGCCATCTCGGCCCCGAGGCCAGCATCGCCCAGCTTCGGCATCTCGAAGGCCAGCGTCATCTGGTGAATCTCATTCTGTCGCTCGTGCGCCGCGGCCGCGAGGGGCAACCTTTCGACATCGAAACCAAGGAGAGTTAGATCATGACCTATCCGACAAGCAACGCCGCCCAGCGCCCGGGCTATCTGCCCGAGAAATTCTGGGACGAAACCCAGCAAAGCCCGCGCCTGGAGGAACTGGCGCGCTCGTATCTCGAACTTGAAAGGCGCATCGGCCAGCAAGGCGGCCAACGCGGGACGCTGCCCGAATCGCCCGAGGCCTATCAGATCGCCGAACGCCATCCCATGTGCGGCTGCGACCTCGAGGTCAACAAGCGGCTGCATGGGGCCGGCTTCACCAACGAGCAGGCGCAGCTGGTCTACGACCTGGCCTTCGAGCGTCTGATGCCGACGCTGCACGGCATGGCGGCCGACATGTACGGCCAGCGCAATCAGGAGCGTCTGCATCAGCATTTCGGCGGCCCCGACCGCTTCAGCGAAGTCCAGCGCCAGCTTTCGGCCTGGGGCAAGGCCAATCTGCCCGAGGATGTGTATGCGGCGCTGAGTTCCAGCCCCGAGGGCGTCATGGCCCTCGAACGCATGATGGGATCGGGCGAGCCCGGCCTCAACATGCGCAATGCCGAGGCAGGCCAGGGCGGCAGCGAGGACGAGCTGAAACAAATGGTCGCCGATCCCCGCTATTGGCGGCAACGCGACCCGGCCTACATGGCCAAGGTCACCGAAGCCTTCAAGCGCGCTTACGCCAACCAGAAGTAAGCGCTTCCTTCAGCACCCCCGGGAGAACCCGCTTCGGGCCCCGGGGCAATCGGGCGTCGCACCGGGCGGCCTGCCGGTCCGGACGGCAGGCCAGAACCCGTCTGCGGCGCCTTTTCGTTTCAACCGATCAGACAAGGATCACATCACATGACCAACAATATCGAACAGAACTATGTGAAACTGTACGAGGTGGAAGTCCACAACGCCTACCAGTTGATGGGCTCGAAGCTTCGCAACGCCGTGCGCACCAAGAACAGCGTCGTCGGATCAAGCTGCGTCTTCCCCAAGGTGGGCAAGGGCGTGGCCTCGACCAAGGCGCGGCACGCCCATGTGCCGGTGATGAACATCGATCACGGCCAGGTCGAATGCCAGCTCTACGACTACTATGCCGGCGACTGGCTGGATCATCTCGACGAGTTGAAGACCAACACCAAGGAAAAGGAAGTGCTGGTCAAGGCCGGCGCCTACGCCCTTGGCCGCAAGACCGACGAGCTGATCATCGCCCAGTTGGACGTCAGCACCAATTACGCCCAGGACGGCACCACCGCCCTGACCAAGGCCAAGGTGCTGGAAGCCTTCGAGATGCTGGGCGGGGCCGACGTCCCCGACGACGGCGAGCGCTATGCCGTGGTCGGCTGGAAGCAGTGGAGCGATCTGCTGGCGATCGACGAATTCTCGAACGCCGACTATGTCGGCTCCGAGGAGCTGCCCTGGCAGGGCACTCAGGCCAAGAAGTGGCTGGGCACCTTGTGGATGCCGCATTCCGGCCTCACCAAGTCGGGCTCGGTGCGCTATTGCTACTGGTTCCACAAGACCGCCGTCGGCCATGCCATCGGCAAGGATGTGACCAGCGACGTGTCCTGGCACGGCGACCGCGCAGCCTTCTTCGTCTCGAACATGATGAGCCAGGGTTCGGCCTTGATCGACGCTTCCGGCGTCGTCTCGATGCGCTGCCTGGAAAGCTAAGGAGAACCAACCATGTCCTATCAGTCCAAGAACCTCTCGGTGCTGGCCTATGCCAACGGCTTCACGCTCTGGCACTATACCAGCGCCGACACCGCCGCCACGCTGGACAGCGCCGGCTATTTCAACGCCGCCGCCGACATGCTGCGCGTGGGCGACATCATCGTCGCCAACGTCGAAACCGGCGGCACGATGAAAGCCGGCCTGTTCCTGGTTTCGTCCAACGCATCGGGCGTCGTCGATGTCGATGACATGACCGGAATCGGCGGCACCGACACCGACTAAGCCTGTCAAGTCTCTTCCCTCGACTGCCGAAGGGCCGGGTGATCCTCATCCGGCCCTTCGGGCTTTTTGAAAGGATTCACGATGTCGCTTCTTGACCTTCCCGACGAAACCGAGCTCAAGCGGCTTGTAGGCACCAAGCCCTACTGGGACCAGCGCCATCCAGACCATCGGCGCGTGTATGAAACCGTCACGAATGGATATCGGCGCTTGTACGGAAATAACGATGAAGGCACAATTCATCACCCATTGCCGCCCATGCCGACGGACGAAGCCTTTCGGTCCAATCTCGAGCGCGGGCGTCAATGGCTGCGCAACGGGGGATACCAATTGATGGCGCAAGCGCAACAGGGGGACGGGGAAAAGCCCAAGGAAGCGCCGCCGCCATTCGATATTCCGGTCAAGCGGCCAATTCCGGAAGTCGGGCCGACTGGGCCATTTGAAGAGGCTGCGGGATGGATCATGAAAATACGAAAGGAGTATCTAAAACAACTCGGTTTGCCAGACAACAAATTCCCACAACTTCCCCCAGACACGACAAATCGGCGTGGTTAGAAGATCTGCTCAATGACGAACCAGCAAGAACGCTCGAGCCTTTCAACGTCAGCCAAACTCTATGCGGTTGCAATGTTGGGCTTTGCCTGCAACGACATAATCTATTGGATCCTTGCCGGGACCAATGGATTGTACTTTGCCGACTATGCGTTCCGTCTGACAATACTGCTGTTCCTGTGGGCGGGCCGCCATAGCCTGCCGCCGCTGCCCAAGAAACGCGGCTCGGATGGGCTTGTCGGTTTACTCTTCTTTGTCCTGGTCGTCTTCAGCATGCTTTGCGAACCGGTTTCGGTAAAGTTGGGTAGCGGTTGGGAATTGTTCCGCTGGCATCCGATTGGGAACATGTATCTGTGGTTTTTTGATCTGACCGTTGGCTTGATGCTGGTCGCTGTTGTCGAAGAACTTGTTTCGCGGCGCCTGGCCTTTGCGGTACTGCCGGGGCCAATGTGGGTGCGCTGGATCGTGTCCAGCCTGCTGTTCGGCCTGATGCACTGGAGCATGGGCTATGGCCATATGGTGGAAACGGCGCTGATAGGTCTTGCTTTCGGCGCGGCCTATTGGTGGACAGGCTCGCTCAAGCTGGTCATCATGGCCCACTATGCGGTTAATTTTTTGATCTTCGGCCTCGGGGCGGGAGAATTGTGATGGTTAAAGCCCGCCTGCTGCTGGCCTTCGGTTTTGCGCTGCTGATGCTGAACGACTTCGCCTTCATGGCGCTGTCGGGGCAAAAGGGGCTGCTGTATGCCGATTATGGTTTCAAGCTGGCGATTCTGGCCGCCATTTTTCTGGCGGCCCGGCACTTGCCGCCGCCGGTGGCGGTTTGGCGCCAGGGCCATACGCGGCTGGCGGCGATGATCTTCGCCGTGGTCACGACGATGGTGCTGCAGGTCGATCTGCTGGCTGACTGGATCGACGGGCAAGTGCCCAGTTGGGATCTGTTCGATTGGCCCAAGGGCATCGGCCCCTGGCTCAAGGCCGTCGATCTCAGCTTCGGGCTGGCGCTGACGGCATATGCCGAGGAATTTCTGTTCCGCCGCCTGGCGCTGAGCGTGCTGCCGGGATCGATGGCGGCGCGGGTGATTGTTTCAAGTCTGCTCTTCGGACTTGTCCATTGGGGCGAGGGCCTGGGCAGCATGGCGGCGGTCGGCTTGGCCGGCGTGCCGCTGGCGCTGGGTTATTGGCGCACCGGCTCGCTGATGCTGGTGGTGCTGGCCCATTATGTGGTCGACGTCATCTTGTTTTTCTAACCCGCCGTTCCAACGGCGCTTACCCCACGGCCCGCCTCACGGCGGGCCGTTTTCGTTTTGGCACAAATCAAGGAAAGGAACCAACGCATGGCACTCTCATCCATCGCACTCTGCTCGCGGGCGCTGCTGAAAATCGGCGCCAGCACCATCGCCTCGTTCGACGAGGGCACGGCCGAGGCCGAAGTGGCGGCCAATCTCTATCCATCGATCCGCGACGCGCTCTTGTCCAGCCATCCATGGAATTTCGCCACCGGCCAGATCGCCCTGGCGCGGCTCACTGCCCAGCCGGTGGCCGACTTCCAGCACGCCTTCCAACTGCCGCCCGATTTCCTGCGCGCCCTGTCGGCGGGCGTGACCGGGCGCGGGCGCGGGCTGGACTACCGCATCGCCGAGAACCGCTTGCATACCGACTCGGAACAGGTGGTGCTGACCTATGTCTTCCGCCCGGCCGAGATGGATTTCCCGCCTTTCTTCGACGCCGCGCTGATCTCCAGACTGGCCGCCGAATTCTGCGCCCCCATCACCGAAAGCACGGCCCGGGCCGAGTTGCTGTTCAAGCTGGCCGAGGACGAATTCCGGCGCGCCAAGCTGATCGACGGTCAGCAAGACACGCCCTCGGCCATCGAATCCTTCCCCCTTGTCGATGTGAGGTCGTGACATGCCCAATCAAAGCACGGTCAAAACCAACTTCACCTCGGGCGAGATTTCGCCGGGTCTGTTGGGGCGCGGCGATCTGCGCGCCTATGAGAACGGAGCGATGCGGCTGCGCAATGTCGTGGTGGCTTCGACGGGCGGGGCGTCGCGCCGTCCCGGCCTAGCCTTTATCGACAGCGCCGACGGCCCCGGCCGTCTGGTCGCCTTCGAATTCAACACCGAGCAGGTCTATCTGCTGCTATTCGCCGATCTTCGGATGGAGGTCTATCAGGACGGCGTCTGGGTGGCGGGCCTGGACACGCCCTGGAGCGAAGCGCATTTGTCGCAGATGTCCTGGACGCAAAGCGCCGACACGCTGTTGGTCACGCATCCTGATGTGCAGCCGCGCAAGATCACGCGCAGTTCGCATGTCGATTGGACGATCGCCACTTGGAGCTTCACGACCGCAGAGACGCTGCTCCGCCAGCCCTACCACAAATTCGCCGCTCCCGAAGTGACGATGACGCCCTCGGCGGCGACGGGCTCGATCACGCTGACCGCCTCGGCCAGTGTCTTCGACGCCTTGCATGTCGGACAGCGCTTTCGCATCGGCGAGAAGCAAGTCGAGATTACGGCGGTGGCCTCGGCGACGTCGGCCAGCGCCACCACCAAGGAGGATCTGGCCGGCGCCGAGGCCACCGAGGATTGGGAGGAACCCGCCTTCTCGGCTCTGCGCGGCTGGCCGGTCTGCACCTGCTTCCATCAAGACCGGCTGGTCATCGGCGGGTCGCGCGATCTGCCCAACCGGCTGTGGCTGTCGAAAAGTTCGGAACTTTGGAATTTCGACCTCGGCGAGGGCCTGGACGACGAAAGCATCGAATTCACGCTGCTGTCCGACCAGGTCAACGCCATCCGCGCCGTCTTTTCGGGGCGGCATCTGCAGGTGCTGACCTCGGGCGCCGAATGGATGGTCACCGGCACGCCGCTGACGCCTTCGAAGATCCAGGTTCACCGCCAGACCCGCGTCGGATCGATGACCAGCCGGCAGGTGCCGCCGCGCGACGTCGATGGGGCCACCATCTTCGCCGGTCGCACCGGCTTCGATTTGCGGGAATTTCTCTATACCGACATCGAGCAGGCCTATACCTCGAACGATCTGGCCATGCTGGCCCAGCATCTGTGCCAGAACCCGGTCGATATGGATTACGAACCGGCGACGCGGTTGCTCTATGTGGCGATGGAGGACGGCACGCTGGCCGCCATCACCAACTATCGCATCGAGCAGGTGACGGCCTGGACGCTGTTGGAGACGGCGGGCGCCTTTCGCTCGGTGGCGGTGGTGGGCGACGACGTCTATGTGCTGGTCTTGCGCGACGGCGTTCACCTGATCGAATGTTTCGACCCCGAGCTGGCGACCGACAGCGCGCTTAAAGGCGAGTCGGAAACCCCGGGCACGATCTGGAACGGACTTGATCATCTGGAAGGCAAAAGCGTCGCCGTGGTCGCCGACGGCTTGCCGATCGGCACGTCCGTGGTCGAGAGCGGCAGCATTCTGCTCGATCATCCCGCATCCCTCGTCGAGGCTGGACTGGCCTTCGAGCACGAAATCCAGCCCCTGCCGCCTTCCGGCGTCGTCAAGCCGGTGCGGCTGATCTCGGCCTCGTTTCGCCTGCAAGACACCCAGGCGCTGCGGGTCGATACCGGCAAGGGCCCCGAGCCCGTGCCTTTCAAGCGCCTGGGCGGCGAGGCGGTGCTGGATGCCGCCCCCCAACCCTTCACCGGCGAGGTGAAGCTGCGGGCGTTGGGCTGGAAGCGCGACCGCGCCGTTCCCTTGTGGACGGTGCGGCAAAGCGATCCCTTGCCCTCGACCGTTCTTTCCGTAACCACAGAAACGAAAGTGAGCGACTGATGTCAGGATTTGAACCAATCATGGCCGCCTTCGGCGGCGCAGGAGGATTTGCCAGCGCCATGACCGGACTGGCGACCTCGGTCATCGGCCAAGTGGCCAGCAGCGCCCAGGCCAAGAGCCAGGCCAGCTACCAGCAGGCCCTTTACGCCCAGCAGCAGGCCCAGGCGCAAGCCCAGGCCCAGTCGCAACTGGCGCAATTGCAGGCGGCGCATGATTCCGAAGCCGAAAAGCGCCGCCGGCAAGTCAAGGCGGAGCTGGCCAGTCAACGGGCCGCCTTCGGCGGCGCCGGTTTGGAAACCGCTTCCAGCGGTTCGGCCAATGCCGTGCTGAAGGGGCTGGTGACCAAGGCCGCCAGCGACCAGGCCGACGACGACAAGATGTACGGCCTGAAGGCCAACGCCATCGGCCAGAGTCTCGACTTCGCCAATCAGCGCAGTCTGCTCGAACAAAGCCGGCAGTTCTCCGGCTCTTCGAACGGGCTGGGATTGATCTCGCAGGGCATCGGCTTGGCCGGTGGCCTTATGAAATCGCTTTTGTAACAGGAGAACGACATGACCGACCATATTCAGATCGGCACCGCGCAGCCGCGCGTCCAATATACGGCGGACGGCGTGCAGGCCAGCTTTCCCTATCCTTTTCCGATCTTTCAAGACAGCGATCTTGCCGTCTATCTTGACGACGAGATGCAAGGCTCGGGCTTTACCGTCAGCGGCGCCGGCTCCAGCAATGGCGGCGCGGTCAGTTTCACCCTGGCCCCCGCAAATGGCGTGCTGGTGACGCTCAGGCGCAACATCGCCATTTCACGCACGGCCGACTTCCAGGAGGGCGGCGCGCTCAGAGCCAAGGTGTTGAACGACGAGCTTGACCGGCTGACCGCCTGCCTGCAACAGGTGGAAAGCCAGTTGGGCCGCTCGCTGGTGCTGTCTCCCGTCGATCCCGCCGAAAATCTGACCCTGCCCGGCATGGCAGCCCGCGCCAGCGCCATCCTGGGGTTTGACGCCAACGGAAATCCGCTGGCCTACGCCGCCGCCACCTTCAAGGGCGACAAAGGCGACAAGGGCGACAAGGGTGACCGCGGTACCGACGGCGCGGGCACCGGCGACATCGTCGGGCCAGCCGTTGCAAGCGACGGCAACTTCGCCGCCTTCGACGGCGCAACCGGCAAGTTGGTTGCCGACAGCGGAAAATCGGCCGGCGATTTCGCCGATGCGTCGCATACCCACGCATCGACCGATATCTCGGACTTCACCGAAGCGGCGCAGGATGTCATGGGTGCGATGATCGCAGCGGCAGGCGGAAGTTACGACGACGGGGCGGGCTCGATTGCGCTTCCCGGCGGGGTTGCCTCCGAGACCATCACGGTTTTCACCTCGTCGGGCACCTGGACGAAACCTTCGGACCTGCTGTGGGTAGAGGTCATCGTGACGGCGGGCGGTGGCGGTGGGGCCGGAGCCGAAAGCGGTTTCGGCGCCAGTCCCGGCGGCGGCGCCGGCGGCACCGGCATCAAACGAATTCTGGCCGCCAATCTTGGGGCGACCGAAACGGTGACGATTGGTGCCGGCGGCGCTGAGGGTGTGGCTTACAACGGGGCCGGCAGTGCGGGCGGTTCGTCTTCCTTCGGCGCGCATGTCACGACAAATGGCGGCGCTGGCGGCACGAACTCTAGACTGCAAGGTGTTTCGACGGCGGGCCGTGTCGGTTCGGCTGGCGGCGCCGCAGGCGCTGGCGGCGACATCAACCTTGCGGGTGGCGGCTCGTCCGGCTCGGCAAACTGCGAGCCGAACAATTATTCCGCCGGCACCTGCGGCGGCGCTTCCTATTGGGGGGGCGGCGGTCGGGGCCAGGGTAATGCCAATGGCGAGACCGCAGCGGTCTACGGCGGCGGCGGCGGTGGAACCGCATTGACCTACGCCGGCGGCGCCGGCTGTTCCGGCGTCGTCGTCATCCGTGAATTCAAGAGCGCTTAAGGAGGAAAGTGACATGAGATACGCAATCGTCAATTCCGGAAACATCGTCGTCAACGTGATCGAACTGGAGGACAGCGAAGGATGGCTGCCACCCGAGGGGCACAACCTTGCAGCGGGTGATGGCAATATCGGCGATAGCTGGGACGGCACGCAATTTGTCGCACCCGTCGTTGCTCCGGTCGAAACCACGCTGGCTGCGGTGAAACTCGAGGCGCAGCGCCGCATTCTGGCCCGCTATTCCTTCGCGGCGCAGCACAACCTGAATATGCGCGCCAACGAGCTGAACGACATCCGCTTTGACCGCGCCCTCTCGCCCGAGGAAGAGACGGAACGGCAACAACTGAAAGCCATCGCCGCCTGGATCAAAACGGTGCGCGCTGCCAGCGACGCTATCGAGGCGCGGTTGGCGGCCGAGCCCTATCTCGATCCGGCCGGTCAACCTGATTGGCCGGCCGCGTAAGGGGGCGGACATGCACAAGGACTGGACCCTTATCCGCAGCCAGCGCGACGAGAAATTGAAGGCGGCCCTGGCCGTGCTCGAACGTCACCGCAACCAGAAGGATTTCAAGCTGAAAACCACCCTTTCCGAGGTCAAGGCCAAGGAATGGGCGGATTACGCCCAGGATCTGCGCGACATCCCGACGCAGAAAGGTCCGGGCCCCATCCGTTGGCCGGACGCGCCCAGCAGTTAGCTGTCGCGCCATCCGCCAAATCCAGGCCGGGAATGTTCCCGGCTTTTTTATTGTCTCAATGAAAGGAGAGCAGATCATGTTTACCTGGTTCCTGGATCGCCTGAAGGAGCCCTCAAGCTGGGCCGGCCTGTCGGCCCTGGCTCTGGCTTTGGGGCTCAACGAGTCCGAATGGTCGGCCATCGGCAATGCGGGGGCGGCCATCGCCGCCGCCGTCGCCGTGGTGCTGAAGGAGCGCGCCGCCTGATGGGGGCGGCGCTCTTGTCCCTGGCGGCCTCTCTCTTGCGTCTGGTTCCCATCGTCGGGGCCTGGTTCGTTGGCAGAAGGTCCGCCCGCGACGCCGCCAATGCCAAGGCGCTTGAACAAGCAAGAACCGCACAGGCCATCGATGAGGACGTGGCTCGTCTTGACGACGCTGCTCTTCACGACGAGCTGCGCGGGCGCGGCTAGCGAGTGCGCGTGGGTCCGGCGGATCAGCATCGATCCAAAGGACAGTCTCAGCCGAACGCTGGCCCAGCAGATCGTCGCCCATAACAGAAAGGTAGAGGAATTCTGCCGCTGATCAGCCTCCGCCCGCCTCGAAAAACGGGGCGGGCGGATTTTTGTCTTGTCTTAGCAAAGGATGAAACGATGACGGACGAGCTTGACCAATTAAAGCGCCAGCTTCGGCGCAGTCTGCCTGGCCGCATTTCCCAGGCCGTCGCCGTCTATGACGGCTTTGCCGGCCAGCCGCCGGCGGAAACCGCCAAGGAATTCACCGCCCACCACGGCGCCTGCAAAGCCGCTCTTTCGCATATCGACCTTCTGGTCAAGCTGCTGCGCTGGGCCGCCGACGAATTGAAGGAGGAGGAAGGCGCCGATTTGAGCGAAGCCGATCTGCTGGCCCGCGCCCGCGCCGCGCTGTCGGATGATGCCGACGAGGAGGACGCGTCATGACCAAGGCCGGCTTTCTGGAATTCGTCTGGATATGGAACGAGCATCAAGGCCAGGGCACGCCCAAAATCCACAAGCGCATCGCTGGCTGGCTGGAAGCCCGCCTTAAGAACAAGGAACGCGAAATCCTGCTTATGGCCTTTCGTGGTTCGGGCAAATCGACCCTCGTCGGGTTGTTCTGCGCCTGGACGCTGGCCCGGCATCCCGACACCCGCATTCTGGTCCTGGCCGCCGATCTGGCCCTGGCCCGCAAGATGGTGCGCAACGTCAAGCGCATCGTCGAGCGCCATCCGCTGACCAAGGGATTGAAGCCGAAAAGCCGCGATCAGTGGGCCGCCGATCAGTTCACGGTGGCGCGCCCCTCGGAACTGCGCGATCCCTCAATGCTGGCCAAGGGCGTCGGCGCCAATGTCACCGGCTCGCGCGCCGACATCATCATCTGCGACGATGTCGAGGTGCCGAACACGTCGGACTCGGTTCCCAAGCGCGCCGATCTGCGCCTGCGCCTGCATGAACTCGACTATGTTCTGGTGCCGGACGGATTGCATATGTTCGTCGGCACGCCGCACAGCTATTACACCATCTATGCCGACCGGGCGCGCGTCGAGGCGGGCGAAAGCAAACCCTTCCTGGATGGCTTCGCGCGTCTCGAGCTGGCGGTGCTGGACGCCAAGGGCCGCTCGCGCTGGCCCGAGCGCTTCCCGCTGGAACGCATCCAAAATCTAAGGCGGCGCACCGGTCACAACAAGTTCGAAAGCCAGATGATGCTGCGTCCGGTCAATGTCGCCGAAGGCCGGCTCGATCCCGACCGGTTGCGCCTGTATGACGCCCGGCTTGACTACAGCGAGGGCAATGGCGAGGCCCGTCTGATGCTGGCGGGCAAGCGTCTGGTTTCCGCATCCTGCTGGTGGGATCCGTCCTTCGGCGCGCCCGAGAAGGGCGATTCATCGGTCATCGCCGCCGTCTTTACCGATGAGGAGGGCGGCTATTGGCTGCATCGCATCGCCTATTTCAAGCATGATCCGGCGCTGGCCGGCGAAATCGACGAAGCGACGCAACTATGCCGCCAGGCGCTTGGCTTCGCCGATGGCTTGTATCTGCCGGCCATTCATCTGGAAAGCAACGGCATCGGCAAATTCCTGCCCGGCCTGCTCAGGCGCGAGATCAAACGGGCCGGACGCAAGATCGCGGTGGTCGAGGAATCAAGCCGCAAGGCCAAGGATCTTCGCATCACCGACGCCTTCGACGCCGTGCTGGCGGCGGGGGCGCTGTTTGCGCATCGCTCGGTCTGGGACACGCCCTTCATCACCGAGATGCGCGAATGGCGGGCCGGCGGCAAAAGCCGAGACGACGGGCTGGACGCCGTGGCGGGCTGCCTGCTGACCGAGCCGGTGCGCTTGCAAGGCGTTCCCGAGCCGCCCTTGGAACATCAACGCGCCGAGTGGCGCAGCGGCCTGCCCTTCAAGGCCGGCGACAATTTCGACCTATAGGAGACGAATATGAGCATGGATTTCATCTGGTGGATCGGCGCCGTCGAACTGCCCGTGCTGGCCGGACTGTTCTGGCTGATCTGGAAAACCAGGCGCGATCTGGAGGAGGCGATGGACGCCCTGCGCGAGCAGGCGCACGAGGCGGCGGCCAATCTGCGCGAGGCCTTAAGCGCCTATAAGCTCGAAGTGGCGAAGTCCTACGCCTCGATCGGCTATATCAAGGATATCGAGCGGCGCCTGACCGAGCATCTGGTGCGCATCGAAGCCAAGCTGGACGGCGTGAACGGAGGCCGGCCATGAACGCGCTGTCGGAACCTTTGAACCATCCCGACCCGGTCGATATCCTGGCCCGCACCCTGTGGGGCGAGGCCCGGGGCGAAAGCAAGGCCGGACGCGAAGCCGTGGCCCGGGTGGTCTTGAACCGCGTCGCCCATGCCCGAGCCAAGGGCGGGCGTTTCTGGTGGGGCGGCGACATCGTCTCGGTGTGCCTGAAGCCCTGGCAGTTCAGTTGCTGGAACGCCAATGATCCCAACCGCGCCAAGCTGGAAGCGGTGCAAGAAGGCAACAAGCTTTTCGATCAGTGCCTGCGCATCGCCAAATCCGCCGTCGGCGGCGAGCTGGAGGATTCGGTCAACGGCGCCACCCATTACCATGTCGAGGGCTTGTCGCCGCCCTGGGCCAGGGGCCGCGAACCGGTGGCGAAACTGGGCCGGCATGTTTTCTACAAGGATGTTGGATAAGGAAGAACCGCGCCGGGCGGTTCCCGGCCCTCAGCGAAAGGATATGAAGATGTCTTGGTTCAAGTTGAAACGTCCCATGGACGAAAATAGCAATGTCGATTACGGCGACATCGTGAACGCCAAGCAGGCCTTGCGCCAGCTTGGCTATTATCAGCCGCCTTTCGGCAACGAGATCGGAGCCTGGGTCGACCCGCCGCTGTTCGACGGCATCCGCAAATTCCAGAAGGACAACCGGCTCAAGGTCGATGGCTTGATGAAGCCCGGCGGGCCGACGGAGCGGGCGATCAATCAGCGGCTTGATCGAGGAAATTCGCCGCGATCGCAGAAGTTCAATTTTGACGAAATGCTTCCCAATCCCTGCACCTGCCGAGAATGGGATGACAATCCCTATCTAATGTAGAGCAACGAAAATGGAGGAGTTTGGGGCGGCAGTGATCTTGCCGTCCCCGGCTACTGAGTAAGCACAGTGCGAAGGAGAGCAAAATGAATAACGCAGCCTTTGACAACAAATCGAGTAAATTCGTTATCCTCGTTCATAGTGACAAAATCGATCTGATTGACAGAAAATCTCTGGAATGCCTCAGCTTTATACTGCCCGCCCATGGTTCGATGCATGGTTGTGCGGACAAGGAGATTCTGGATTGGATATCTAACAGAATTCTTGGGACTGGGTCGAGCATGGAGCCGTCTGAAATTTCGAAGGAATGTGTGGCAATTCGCAAGGCATCTAAGAACGATTATCTCAGGGTAACTTGGGAGATTACAGAGCGCTGCAACTTCAGGTGCACCCACTGCTATCTCGACGAGAAGCGCCATCCAGGCTTGAGTCTGGACGAACGATTGCGGGTTCTGGATAAACTCGAGAGAATGGGCTGCATTTCACTGCAGTTGACAGGCGGCGAACCCCTTGCGGATCCGTTATTTGAGGCAACATATCGCGCCGCATGGGAAAGAGGAATGCTGATTTCCATTATGACAAATGGGCAGAGACTTTCTCATTGGTTTGGGCTGTTATGCGATCTGCCTCCTCATCGCGTGCGAGTAAGCCTTTATGGCCTCTCTGCCTCTTCGTTCCAAGCGATGACGGGTGCCTCGCCTGACGCCTTAGACGCGGTTCTTGAGGGCTTGGAACAGGCATCTGCGCTGGGTATTCGTCTGCGTGTGGCAATCATTGTTGGGAGGGCAAACGAGCATGAAGCCGGTTTGATGGAAGAATTGATGGCAAGGACGGGGATTGAGCACCATTCGTACAGTCGCTTCTCACCAACGCTTGGAGGTAACAGGCGGCCAGTTTCACTCTCATCAACATTGCAGCGGCCCCCCACAATTTTTGGCACCAAGAAGGAATGTTCGGGCGGAAAGAACACGTTGCATGTTCATGTCAACGGGAAGGCAGGACCATGTAAATTGTTGCCATATGTTTCTGTGGATTTGCTAGCGGGAGATTTACAGGATCTAAGTAAAATGGCGTGGCACCCTGGCGCAAGACCAGCTACTCGCCTCTGCGAATCATGCCCAACGGCGTCAGTGTGCAAGACCTGCGCTCCAGTCTTTACCCTTTACAAAAGGGCGCACCAGATACCGCAGCGGATTTGTTGGAGGCAGGAGGAGTCAAAAGCGTAAATGCAACTATGAAGGGCTTTACGGGTTGCGACGATCTATTCTACCATGTGCAGCAGTGATCCAGGAGGAGAGACTATGGCGGTAGAATGGATGAAAAGCACAAGCCTTTATTGCCTTGCTCCTGAGCCAGAGGGAAACCAACATGACACGGCGCGTTTCGGAGAGCAGCTAGCGGAAATACTTAATTGGGACCAAGGATTGCCGGATTCCGTCAAGCGCCGAGAGACCACTCTTCCTTTATCGACCGGCGGCTTTCTGGAATACACGCGAACGTGGTGCTTGGAAAAGGCAGCTCAGTCTTTTGCCATCGTTCGCCACCAAGACGAAGCTGTCGGATTGATGTCGCTCAGCCATATCGACTTAGAAAGAAAAGCGGCGCGTACAGGTATGTTTCTGGCAAGCCGTTACGTTGGTCAGGGTATTCCCGCTCAGGCGTTTTTTCTGCTCCTGAAGCAAGCGAAAACACTCGGCATACGACAGGTTAGTGGTGCAATACCGGAACTTGAAAATATTGAGGCTGAGTTCTGGCGCCATATTGGAGCAACAATCGACTTCGAATCCAATCGAATCATTGCGTCGTTGCATGACGGATAAGAAGGCGAGAAATTCCGTAGGTCGTGTATGCCGAAACTAATTTTCTCTTAACAGAATTCTGGCCTTAAGCTGGTCTCCCTGACCGAGCATCTGGTGCGCATCGAAGCCAAGCTGGACGGCGTGAACGGAGGCCGGCCATGAACGCGCTGTCGGAACCTTTGAACCATCCCGACCCGGTCGATATCCTGGCCCGGACTCTGTGGGGCGAGGCCCGGGGCGAAAGCAAGGCCGGACGCGAAGCCGTGGCCCGGGTGGTCTTGAACCGCGTCGCCCATGCCCGGGCCAAGGGCGGGCGCTTCTGGTGGGGCGGCGATATCTTCTCGGTGTGCCTGAAGCCCTGGCAGTTCAGTTGCTGGAACGCCAATGATCCCAACCGCGCCAAGCTGGAAGCGGTGCAGGAAGGCAACAAGATTTTCGATCAGTGCCTGCGCATCGCAAATCCGCTGTCGGCGGCGAGCTGGAGGATTCGGTCAACGGCGCCACCCATTACCATGTCGAGGGCTTGTCGCCGCCCTGGGCCAAGGGCCGCGAACCGGTGGCGAAACTGGGCCGGCATGTTTTCTACAAGGATGTTGGATGAGGAGAATGACAATGGTTAAATCGAAAGAAGAGTTGCAAGCGCTGGTCGCCGACAAGCGCTATTGGACCGACAAGGCCTATAACGACTATGTCAGCCGTGAATTTCGCAAGGCCTATGGCCGCGAGGGCGAAATGGAGGGCGGCCCCGGTCTTGTCAATGTCCATGCCTATCAGCAGGTCCGCAACGGCCAGCTGGTCGAGGTGACCGAGCATCAGCGCGGCGCCGGTGGAAGCGGACAAGACGCGCCGTCCGGCAGGAAAGCGGATTTGCCGAAAATGCAACCGCCCGTGGCCTATCCGAAGGTTCGTACTAAGGATGGGTTAGGTACGGGCGACTTTGGCGCCAACCGTGACGAAGGAGAAAGGAAACGGTCGCATAAAGGCGTCGATATTGTCGCCAAACCTGGGGAAACCGTCTTCAGCCCGGTCGATGGCAAGGTAGAAGTACGCAAATCCGATCCAACGGGGCGCGTGAACAACGGTTCCTGGATCGAGCCCTATCCGGACAATCCGGAGAAAAAAGGAAAGCTAAAGGGCGTCGGCATCATCACCGAAGACGGACATCGCGTGCGGCTTTTGTATGTCGATCCCGACGCCGTCGATTTGAAACCGGGGCAGGAAGTGCGGGCCGGGCAGGCCATCGGCAAGGCGCAGGACCTATCGAAAGTCTACCCTACCGGGATGACCAACCATGTCCATATCGACGTCAAGAAGGATGGCGAATTCATCGATCCGACGGAGAAGATATCGAAATGGTAAAAGGATTGGCGCGTTGTCAGTCTACGTACCAGGCCGCCCAACTGGCGACGCGCCAGTCGATGCCATCAGGCTTTACCCAGTAAGTTGTCGGGCAACCGCTTTTGGGGCAGAAAGAGGAGTAATGATCGTCAAGATTCTGGACGATTACTTTCACATCGTCCGGGCGGAGGCCGTCAGGCTTTTCCCAGTCTTCCTTGAGGATGTCCTTCCTGGTCAGCACCTTGACCGACAAGACCCGGTAGCGGAATTTCTCCTCCGGCTTGTCCTGGTAATGAAAATCAGGGTGCCCCGCCCTGGCGCACATCGCCTTGTCGATCCGCCTGGTGCAGGCGAGGAAAGTTTCGACCGCGCAGACCGGGGATTTTGGCACGTCAATACAATAGGACGTGGCCGTCGTCGGCGTGATGACGCGGATTTGCTTGGGATTGATCTCTTCCCAGGCCGATGCCGGCCCGGCAAGGGCAAGGCCCAACATGGCGATCAGCGGCAGAACGGCGCGGCGCATGAGCTTGACCCTAGCACAGGCAGGGCAGGATTTCGACCCGCCGGCCAGGCCCGGGGTGGGGTCTGCTCCCCACGGACCGCAAAGAGGGGGAGGGGGCATTCCCGCCCCCCAGGCCCCGCCATCCCCCCGAAAACCCCTTGCCAAGACAGGCTTGGGCGGTTAAAAGGCCCCTTCCTGCGGGCCGGCTTGGCCGGTTCCGATGGGTAGGGCGCTTAGCTCAGCGGTAGAGCACTTCCTTGACATGGAAGGGGTCACAAGTTCGATCCTTGTAGCGCCCACCATTTTCTCTCAGCAGAATCAGATGGTTATCTGCTCATGCGACCGGGGCTGCCCTGGCCCGGAGGGGCAACGAACGGCCAACTCTCTTCCCCTTCAGCCGTGCAAAGCGTGCAAAATCGGTGCAGGGGTTCGCGGGGCGTTCTCTGAAGCGAAAACAACTTTGCAGAGCCACTTACATTTCGGCTAGAGGTTGCGCACGATCTCGAAGAACTGCCAGGGGAAATAGCCCGTCAGCTTGCAGGCCTTGCTGACATTGTGAATCTTCTGCGTCAAATACGACAAGCTCAGATTTATATAGAAATGCTTCGCGCCGAAATCAGAATCTCACCCTTGCTTCCACGGTAACCCTGCCGATTTCCAGCCGCCGCCGCGGTGCTTTTGTTCATCGAGATTTCCTTCAAATCCGCCCACAATGTTAAAGGTGGCCGGATAGCCGTTGTCGCGAAGGAAAACGGCTGCGGCCTTTGATCGCACGCCACTTCGGCAAATCAGAAGGAGCGTTTGCTCTGGCGCAAGAACGCTTGCCGCCAGTTGATCGAGAAAGCTGGAATTGCGCTCCATCGAAGGATAGGCCTGCCAGCAAATTTTAATCAGTGTCTTGCCCAATCCTTCCGGATCAGGCACGCCCACGAACAGCCATTCCGGTTCGGTGCGGACGTCAATCAGAAGTGCTTGTGGAACGCGCTCCAAGATTGTCCAAGCCGTTTGCGGTGAGATATCAATCGGGTTCAGCGGGGTCATTGTACATTTCATTTTTGTTGTCCGAAGTAAATACACATAACAAATGTGTTGACGCAATGCAACACTATTTGCATAGTGTAGTTCATGTCAGTACTACAAACTCCGTGGTGTAAAATGGAACTGCTGCCAAAAGTGGCTCTTGCCAGCCCGAAAGACGCCCTTGAATATCGCGAGGATCTGACGCGCTATCAATGCGGCGAATGGGACAATTCCCAGTGGACCGGCTTTCGCGTGCGCTATGGCATCTATGGCCAGCGCCAAGCTGAAAAGCACATGGTCCGCATCAAGGTGCCGGGCGGGTTGCTGCAGGTCTCCTGGCTTCCGGTCATTGCATCGGGGATGAAGGCCTTCGGTGGGGATTTTGCACATCTGACCACCCGTCAGGATATTCAGCTTTACGACGTGTCCTTATCGGCGACGGCCGATCTGCTCGATCATCTGCACGGGCAGGGCGTGGCGACGCGCGAGTCCGGCGGCAACACCGTGCGCAACATCACGGCCTGCCCCCTGGCCGGTCAGTGCGCCGATGAACTGGTCGATGCCGGGCAAGTGGCGCAATCCTTGGCCGGTCTTTGGCTGCGCAGCCCCATCGCCCAGCGCATGCCGCGCAAGTTCAAGATCGCGGTTTCGGGCTGCGGCAAGGACTGCGCTGGCGGCTGGTTCCATGATTTGGCTTTCGTCGCTCAGAAAAAGGATGGCGAGAACGGTTTTCGCATTCTGGGTGGCGGTGGGCTGGGTGCCAGGCCGATGCCCGGCGTCGAACTGTTCGACTTCGTCACGGAACAGGATTTGCCCGCCGTGATCGAAGCGGTGCTGCGCGTTCATCAGCATCGATCCGACCGTGCCAACAAGGCTGCCTCGCGCTTCAAATTCACTTTGCGCCGTCTCAACGCCGAAGAGATCAAAAACGAGGTGGCCCGCGAATTCGAGGTGGCAAGGCAATTGCCGCAGCGACCCTTGCCACCCATCGCCTGGAGAAAGTCTGACGGCGCTCGGCTTGAGGACAGGCCTGTCTTGAAGATACGTCCCCAGAACGGGCAGCTTTCAAGCGCCCAGTTGCTGGGGCTTTACGATCTGGCGAAGGCCAACGGGTTGGAGCAGCTTCGCCTGACCATTGGGCAGGAACTGGTGATCGAGGGGCTGTCGGCTGAACAATTGGCATCGGCGCGGCTGTGGCTGAAAGGGTTCAATCTTCCCGAGGCTGATGGGCGCGATCTGGTGGGATGCCTCGGCACCTCGACCTGCCCGGTCGGGGTCGGCAATGCGGCAGGTCTGATTGCAGAGCTGGATGAGATCGAAGGAACCGAGGGGGTGACGATTCGCGCCTCGGGCTGCCACAATGCCTGCGCCCAGCATCATGTCGCCGATATCGGCCTGCATGGTCTGACGCGCGTGATCGGCGGAAAGCCGGTGCCGCATTACCAGTTCCATTTGGGCGGCGACTTCACGAAACCCGATGGCCTGGCTCTGGAGGGGCCGGCTGTACCCGCTCGTCAGGTTCCGGCGGCCTTGCGACGCTTGCTGGATGGCTTGGCTGTTTCGCGTCAGAAAGGTGAAACTGTGCGCGCCTGGGCCGAACGCTTGGGCGAAGGCAAAATCGGTCGTTTGATTGGCGAGGCGTCAATCACCCAAGCCGATCATATCGACTGGGGCGATGACAAACCCTTTGCCGGTCCCGCAGGCGGCAAGGCCGATTGCGCCGCTCCCGTCGTCAACAACGACCACTTGGCCGACCTGGCAAAAGACGCGCTGGAGCGGATGGATCGCGCCCAGTTGGCCGGCCTTTGGCAATTGGCCCTGCGTGAGGGCGAGAGGGCGATCAGTCTGGCGGCGCAAAGACAACTTGAGCGCGATCGTCGGCCTGGCCAGAAGGAAAACGCCATTCCGGTCATCGAACGCCTGCGTTCAGCATTCCACTACCGCCCGGCATTCCTGGATGCGCTTGAAAGAATAGAAACGACACGACAAATCGCTTTGGTGACGGGAAAGGCCGACGACCATCGCCAGGCGATTGCCGATTGGCTGGAAGAAGTCGAGAGCGCATCGCCGGAGATGGCAGAGAAAAGCAACGTCGGATTTGTCGATCTGGAAAAGAAGGTGGCGGGCCTATGAATGCGGCCATCAGCATCCGAGACGAAAGAGAGCCGTTTCTCGGTCTGCATGGGACGGACCTGATTCGTGCCCTTGCCGCAGCATATCCCGGCAAGGTGGCGGCAATTTCATCCTTCGGGGCCGAAGCGGCGGTGCTTCTGGATATGGTGGCGGTCGTTGACCCCTCACTGCCTGTCCTGACCGCCGATACCGGCTGCCTGTTCCCCGAAACGTTGGAATACCGCAATTGTCTGGTTCGGCACCTGGGCCTTCAAGATGTTCGCATCCTGACGCCGGAGCCGTCACAACTTTATTGCCGCGATCCTGGCAAAGACTTGTGGTGGACCGATCCCGACGCCTGCTGCCAATTGCGCAAGGTGGAGCCCATGGCCTGGGCCAGCCGCGATTTCAAGGTGTTGATCGATGGGCGCAAGCGCTTTCACGGCGGCGGCAGAGCTGATGTCGAGGCGGTTTCACCCTGGGGCGTCAAGTTGAAGGCGGCGCCGCTGGCTGCCTTTGGTCCGGAAGATATCGAACACGCCTTCATCAAGCGCAACTTGCCGCGCCATCCGCTGGTGACGGCTGGATATCCGTCGATCGGCTGCGAACAATGTACCAGCCCCGTCGCGGCAGGCGAGCCCGTTCGCTCGGGCCGCTGGGCGGGTAGCGCGAAAACGGAATGCGGAATCCACAAATCACCATGGTTATAATAATGAACGATCTTGACGCCCTGGAACAGCAAAGCCTGTTCATCTTGCGAGAAGCCTTCTCGCGCATCGAAAAACTTGCCCTGTTGTGGTCGATCGGCAAGGACAGTTGCGCCGTGCTGTGGCTGGTGAAAAAAGCCTTCTTCGGCCATGTGCCTTTTCCCATCGTGCATGTCGATACCGGCTGCAAGATGGACGGCATGATCGAGTTCCGCGACAAGCTGGCCAAGGATTGGAACCTGCCGCTGATTGTGGGCCAGAACACGGCGGCGCTTAAGCAGGGCATCGGACCGCAAATGGGCCGCGTCACCTGCTGCGAGGCCCTGAAAACCGACGGATTAAAGGCCATCGTCGCTGAACATGGCTTCAAAGGCATCATTGCGGGCATCCGCCGCGACGAGGAAGGGACAAGGGCCAAGGAGCGCGTGTTCAGTCCGCGTGGCGTCGATAGCGCCTGGAACCTGCACGACCAGCCGCCGGAATTCTGGGATCAGTACACGACCAGCGTGCCGTCCGGCGCCTCGATTCGCATCCATCCCATCTTGCATTGGACCGAGTTGGACATCTGGCGCTACATCGAGCGCGAAAACATTCCCGTCGTCGATCTGTATTTCGACAATGGCGAAGGCCAACGCTACCGCTCGCTAGGTTGCGCTCCCTGCACCTCGCCCATTCAAAGCCGGGCTTCCAGCATCGCCGGCATCGTGGCCGAGTTGGAAACCACCACCGTCTCCGAACGATCTGGGCGCGCCCAGGACAAGGAATCGGAAGACGCCTTCGAGAAACTTCGCGCCAACGGGTATATGTAAGATGACACACGCAGTTTTGAAAATCGTCGTCGTCGGCCATGTCGATCACGGCAAGTCCACCCTGGTCGGGCGGTTGCTCAACGACACCGGCTCGCTGCCGCATGGCAAGCTGGAGGCCGTGAAAGCGGCCAGCGAGAAACGCGGCGTCGCCTTTGAATGGGCGTTCCTGCTTGATGCCCTGCAAGCCGAGCGCGACCAGGGCATCACCATCGACACCACGCAGATACGCCTGAAGACCAAGCCCCGCGAGACGATTATCATCGACGCGCCCGGACATCGCGAGTTTCTAAAGAACATGATTACCGGAGCGTCGAGCGCCGATGCCGCCATTCTGGTCGTCGATGCGGTGGAAGGTTTGCAGGAACAGACGCGCAGACATGGCTATCTGCTGCATCTTTTGGGGCTGCGCCAGGTGGTGGTGGCGGTCAATAAGATGGATGCCGTCGATTACAGGCCCGAGCGTTTTGCCGAGGTGTCGGACCAAGTGCAGTCGTATCTGTCCGAAATTGGCGTGACGGCGGCGCATATCGTGCCGCTCTCGGCCTATAAGGGCGACAATGTGGTGGCAAGAGCCAAGGTTCTGGCTTGGCATGCCGGACCCACACTGATCGAAGCCTTAAGCGGTTTCAAATCGCAGGCCCTATCGACGGAACTGCCTTTGCGCTTTCCTGTGCAGGACGTTTTGAAACTGGACGACCGGCGCATTCTGGTCGGGCGCATCGAAAGTGGGCGCCTGCGCGTGGGCGACGAGATTTTGTTCAGCCCTTCCGGAAAGTCGGCCCGCATCAACAGCATCGAAAACTGGGGCGGCAAGGTGCCGGTGATCGCCGCCATCGCCGGTCAGGCCATCGGCATCACGCTGGACGACCATATCTTTGTCGAGCGGGGCCAGGTGGGCAGCCATCCCATCGCCGCCCCCAGGGAAAGCCGGGTCTTTCGGGTCAATCTGTTCTGGCTGGGCAATCATGCGCTGGAACCCGGCCAGCGCTACAAGCTGCGCTTGGCAACGTCCGAGCAGGTGGTCGAGGTCGAGCGCATCTTGAAGGTGGTCGATCTTGACGATCTGAAAAGCGAAGCCATCACCAAGGTTGACCGCCATGCCGTGGCCGAGGTGGTTCTGCTGGCCAAGGGTGCCTTGGCGCTGGATGAGTTTCCCGAAAATGCCCGTCTGGGCCGTTTCGTGCTGGTCGATGGCTACGACATCGTGGGCGGCGGCATCGTAGCTTCCGCCGATGCCGAAGTGGCTCGGCTGGCCGAGGCTGTCAAATCGCGCAACCTGTTCCCGGTCGGCCACCGCGCCTCGCTGGAAGCCAGGTGGTTGCTGAATGGCCACAAGGGCGGGGTGATCTGGCTGACCGGCCTGTCGGGCGCTGGCAAAAGCACCATCGCCATGGAGGTGGAACACCAGCTACTGCGCAAGGGCCGACAGGTCTATGTGCTGGATGGCGACAATCTGCGCCAAGGCCTGAATTCCGATCTCGGCTTCAGCCCCGAGGACCGCACGGAAAACATCCGCCGCGTTGGCGAGGTGGCGCATCTGTTCGCGCAAGCGGGCGCCATCGTGATTACGGCTTTCATCTCGCCCTATCAGGCCGACCGCGACCGGGTGCGGACCATCCAGCCCGAGGCCTTCCACGAGGTCTATGTGAAAGCAGGCGTGCCGGAATGCGCCAAGCGCGATCCCAAAGGTCTGTATGCCAAGGCGATCAAGGGATTGATTCCCGAATTCACCGGCATCTCGGCGCCTTACGAGGCGCCAGAGGAACCCGAGATGACCGTCGAAACCGAAGGACATTCGGTGGAAAGCAGCGTCGCCCAGCTTCTCGACTATATCGAAAGCGCCTTTGCGCTTGAAAATCGCGAGAATGAAAGCGCACTCAGGGGATAGCCTTGTTCCAGGACAAACAATTCACGGGGCGATGTAGGCCGGGGTTTACCTGAATCCCAACCTCAACGAACATGATCCGCATTTCCGCCTTGTTTCTGAAGGCGGCGGGGTTGGGATTGTCCGGCTTCCTTGGCGTCTTGATGCCTGGGCCTGGGTGCCGGCTGCGGTTCTTGCATTCCCGAACTGAAAGAACTCGTCGCGAGGAGCAAGGTGGCGCAGCCTTTGCCAATGGACCTTCCCCAAGTAATCGTTACATCACCACAGAGGACGTATCAGAGAGGCAGTTGCCGCCAAGAAGGAAAAACACTACAATAATTCATAATAGTGCGCAGTTCGCACCCCCTAGGCAGGGAGCATGACCGATGTCGTCGCTGATATGGCTGCAGGCGGGCGGATGCAGCGGGGATACCATGGCGCTGTTATGCGCCGAGCAGCCTGATATAACGGAATTCATCAAGCAAACCGGGCTGGAGCTTCTGTGGCATCCGTCGCTTTCAAGTAAGTCACCAGCCGCGTTTCAGCGCGAAATCGATGAGATCGCCAAAGGCGGGCGTGAGCTTACCGTTCTATGCGTTGAGGGAAGCATCGAAACCGGCCCAAACGGGACGGGATATTACGATACCATTTTCGGCAGGCCGAAAAGCGAATTGATCCGGGCGCTGTCTTTGGCGGCTGCTTACGTCGTGGCGGTTGGGACATGCGCGTCTTTTGGCGGTGTGACCGCGGCCTATCCCAATCCGACCGACGCCACCGGTCTTCAATTCCGGCAGTACAATCCAGGGGGATTGTTCGATTCCGGGTGGCGCGCAAAAAGCGGCTTGCCGGTCGTCAACATCTCGGGATGTCCGGCACATCCCCAGACTGTCGTCGGCGTCCTCGGCATGCTGTTGAAGAACCGGCCCTTGGACCTCAATCAATGGAACATGCCTTCCGAATATTACCAAACGCTCGTCCATCAGGGTTGTACGCGCAACGAGTATCACGAATACGACGCCGAAGAGACCCAGTTTGGACATGAGGGATGCCTCTTCTTCAATCTGGGATGCCAAGGGCCTTTGACGCTGGCGACATGCAACAGCCAGCTTTGGAACCAGCGCAGCAGCAAAACCCGGGCAGGAGTGCCGTGCCTGGGTTGCACCATGCCCGATTTTCCGCGGGCGGCGCCGCTTTTCTCGACCGAGAAGGTTGGCGAGGTTCCGGTCATACTTCCTCTTGGCGTCAGCCGGCCCAACTACATGGCCTACAAAGGGCTGGCACAGGCGGCAGCGCCCGAGCGGATCGCCAACAGACGCATGAAACCGTGAGAGAAAAGCGATGGCGAAAAAAATACGGCTCAATCTCAATCGCGTTGAAGGAGATCTAGAACTCGAGTTGTCGCTTGGCGGCGGAAGGGTGGAGGATGCCTGGTGCATCGGCACGCTTTATCGGGGCTTCGAGCAGATCATGATCAATCGCGCACCGATGGACTCGCTGGCAATCACGCCCAGGGTCTGCGGTATTTGCGGTACGGCGCATTTGATGTCGGCGGTCCATGCGTTGGAGAAGGCCTTTTCCATCCCTGTTCCACCCAACGCGACGAGAATACGCAACCTGTGCCTGATGGCCGAGGAAGTTCAATCCGACTGCAGGCAGACGTTCCTGATGTTCTGCATAGATCTTTGCCATCCAGCTTACGCAGCCTTGCCAGGGTTTCCCGAAACTTTGGAGGCATTTGAGGAATTGAAGGGACGCATTTACCGACAAACGGTTCAACACAGCAAAAAGATTCTGGAAATCGTGGCGCTTTTTGGCGGCCAATGGCCGCACTCGTCATATATGGTGCCGGGCGGCGTTACGGCTCTGCCATCGCTTCGCCCTATCGGAGAGGCCGAATCCATCGTTGAAACCTTCATCTCCTGGTATGAAGAGGCCGTTCTTGGCGGAACCCTGGAAGCATGGCTGGAAGTGAGGACTGCCGAAGATTTCGAGGCGTGGATTTCAGAACCGTCCCGCGCCGCCTCTGCGCTGGCGGTCTTCACGCGCGCCTGCCGGGCAATCGGATTACATCAGGTGGGTGCGGGCGTTGGCCTCTACTTAAGCTATGGCGCCCATCCCGAACCTGAAAAGTGGATGCCTCCCTATACTGAGCGGGCCTGCCTGCGATCTCCTGGACTGTTCGATGCATCCGATGGAAGTTTCCATCCCTTCGATCAGGCCCTGATCGCCGAAGACATCAGCCATTCCTGGTACCACGATAGACAGGAAGCCCCGAAGCATCCTTTCTTAAGCGAGACGCTGCCGAAGTACAAACCAGACGGAGATCGCTATACTTGGGCAAAAGCGCCGCGCTACGGCGGCAGGGCCGTGCAGACGGGGCCTTTGGCGCAATTCCTGGTGTTGGGCGATCCGCTGATTCATTCGCTATTGAAGCAACATGGCGCCAGCGCCTGGCTGCGCCAGCTTGTCCGCTTTCACCGCCCGGTTTCCACGCTGCTGGCAATGCGCGATATCTTGCGGGAACTGGCAAGCCCGGCACTGTCGTCCGGCCCCTATATTTTACCCGCCCGCCTCGGAGAAGAGGGCGAGGGTTTCGGTCTGGTGGAAGCCGCGCGCGGCAGCCTTGGCCATTGGGTCCGCATCAAGGAGGGGCGGGTGGCAAAGTATCAAATCGTCGCCCCGACGACCTGGAATGCCTCACCCCGCGACCGGCAAGGGCGGCGGGGACATTGGGAGGAAAGCCTGATCGGTCTTCCGGTGGAGAGCGAAGAAAATCCCCTGCTTGTCGGGCATGTGATCCGCTCGCACGATCCGTGCCTGGTTTGCACGGTACACTTTGTCCAGAGCGGCAGAAGTTTCCGGTTCGGGGGGTAGGCCATGATCAGGGTTGTCGGCTTCGGTAATTCCTTGCATGGCGATGATGGTTTTGGCCCCTTTGTCGTGAAACTGCTGTCAAGCCGTCTTCGCCTGTCAAACGTCACGGCCTGTGAAGGTGGATCGCCCGGCCTGGCAGCTCTGGGCCTGTTCGAAGGTTGCGATACCGTTCTGATCATCGATGCCGTGATGGACGGTGGGCCGGAAGGAGAAGTCGGATGGGTGGACCCGATGGAAGTCGTGAAAACGGCAACCCCGGGCAGATGGCACGAGGAAGGTTTGGCAGAAATGCTTCGCATGCTGCCCCTGGCTGTTGACGGCAAGCTTCCTAACATCGAGATTCTTCTGGGGCGCATTTCCGCCACTCAACCCTTCTGCGAATGTCTTTCTTCCGAGGTTCTGCGCGGCGCCGTGCGGGCCGCGGATGTCATTGAGGCCAGAATTCGCGCGCTGACGCCCGAAAAGAGCGTGAACGCATGACGGATGCGGCGCACGGCAACCGGAAGATACCCATCAGCGGTTTGCACAAGGCTGTCAGCGGACGGACGTGGCTAAGGGGAAAAGCGGCGCTTCCGGGTTATCCCGAGAATGGAGAAGTTCTGGTCATCGAATGGAATAGCCAACTGTTCGCCATTCCCGCCCGTTGCCCGCATCAGGGATTTGACCTCGCTGGCGGCTTTCTCAGTTCACGCGGTGACATGATCTGCCCAAACCATGGCTGCGTCTACCCGCTTGAGACCGGCAACGGCTTTGCCTTTCCTATCGAAAAGGAAGGTGACGGATTCTTCGTCGCTGTCGGTGACGTGGTTCCCCCCCTCCATCCGCAGTGCACGCCTAACGACATCAGGCGCCTGGAGGCGGAAAACGATTCTCTACGCGTAGCCAACCGCACTCTTGAATCTCGCATCCAAAAGGTTTCCGGCGACATGGATGCGATGTTGATCGAGGTCGAGGGACGCAAGAGGGAATTGGAGGCGTTGAATTCCCGGCTGGAATCCATGGCCGGACTGGTATCGCGCATTGCCGACAGCATTCAGGATATTCTTCTGGTAGCCGGTCTTGATGGCCGCGTCAGCCGGGTCAGCCAGGGGGCTATTTCATTCTTTGGCGTGAGCGCCAATGCCTTGATCGGCAGGGAGATCGACAGCCTTCTGCATCCCTCGGACCTGGAGCGGTTGCGGTCGGAAAGAGCCGTGACGCCGTGGTCTGGACGCCCTTTGTTGTACGAGTTGATTTATGCAGACGAGAAATTTGAAGCGGAAGTGGCGTTAAGATCACTGACCGTGCCTGCCGGAGAAGAGCAATCCGCCGCGCAGCACCATCTGCTTCACGGTTCATTGCTTTACGATGCCAATGGCAAGGAAGAAGGGGTTATCCTTCTGATCAGCAACATCCAGGGCGTTAAGGAGCGCGAACAGCTCGTCCGGGAAAGGGAGATGGCAAGGTCGCTGGATCTGTTGCGCGCCATGATCGCCAATATCGACCAGGGAATGGTCATGTTCAACGCCGACGACCGAATCGTCGTGTGGAACCGGCGCTTCTTGGAGTTGCTTGACTTGCCGGAAAGCATCGTCCAGCCCGGCACCGCGATCGAAACGCTGCTTCGCTATCATGCGGAGCATGGAGAATACGGCCCAGGTGACGTTGGCAACTTGGTTAATGACCAGGTGGCGCTGATTCACCGGACGATGCCGCAGCGCTTCGAGCGCGAGCGGCCGAACGGATTGGTTCTTGATGTGGCAAGACGCCCCCTCACTGATGGGGGATTCGTCGCAACGTACACGGATATCACGGAAAGACGGCGCAAAGCCGTTGAGCTTAAGACCGAGAATGAGCGGCTGGAGCAGCGGGTTCGAGAAAGAACGGCGGATCTTGAGAAGGAGAATGAAGTCCGCAAGCGCACAGAAGAGGCGCTCCGCGCCTCGCGCGAAAGACTGCGCGGCATCGCGGACAGTCTTCACGAAGGCGTTCTCGTCATCAATCATGCCGGACACATGATATTCATCAATGCGTCAGCGCGTCGGCTGTTGGATGTCAAGGAGTTGGACGTCGAGGGGCTTCCCGCTGATCACGTGATGACGCTGATCGACAAGGGAGAAGAGATTGCTTTTGATTCCACGCCCTGGAAACAAGTTTCGGACCAGGGCATCTTTCTGCACAACGATGATTGCGTTTTCAAAACGTCATCTGGCAAGCAATTGCAGGTTGCTTTCTCCTGCGCGCCCCTGGAAACTGGGAATGGACGCAACAATGCCGTGGTTTCGTTCAGGGATATCGCTTCCTTGAAGCAGGCGCAGTTCGACGCGCTTCAGTCATCGCGCCTAGCCAGCGTTGGCCGTTTGGCGGCGGGCATTGCCCACGAAATCAACACCCCCATTCAATATATCGCCAACAATCTTAGTTTCATCGGCAATGCGGCATCAGAAATGATTTCCGCGCTCGATGCGTCAAGCGGCGGTTCCTTGGAACGGGCAGACGGCGGAACTGTGCAGGAACTGGACTATGTGAAGGAGGAGCTTCCGGCCGCCATCAAGGAATCCCAGCAAGGGGTCGAGCAGATTTCGCGCATCGTTCTTTCCATGAAGGAGTTTTCGCATCCCGGATCGACCGTGAAAGCGATGTCGGACATCAACCGTGCGATTGAGAACACGCTGACCGTTTCCCGCAACCAATGGAAGATGGTTGCCGACGTCGTCAAAGAGTTCGATCCTGCCCTGCCAGCGGTGAATTGCAACATCGGAGAAATGAATCAGGTGTTCCTCAACCTGATCGTCAATGCAGCGCAGGCAATCGAAGGGTCAGGAAAATCTTTGCCAGGAACGATTACCGTCACCACGCGCCAGTCCGGCAAGTGGGTGACGGTTTCCGTCGCGGATAATGGAACCGGCATGACGGATGCCGTCAAGGACAAGCTCTTCGATCCCTTCTTTACCACAAAGGACGTCGGGAAGGGGACAGGGCAGGGACTGGCGATTTGCCGCGATGTAGTTGTAACCAAGCACCGAGGACGAATTGAAATTGGCGGGATACCCGGAGAAGGAGCCATCTTTACAATTTGGCTGCCGCTTGAGGCGCAGCCTGAAGCAGATGTCATTGATTAGGGTTTGTTGAGCCTCGTTCGATGATTCGCCGTCTTCGCAACCGCTCACATCTGGAATAACCCGAGGGGATTGCCCCAAGGGATGCGCACGCGGCATCTGAAGAGGTTATACCAGTTTGCAGAATGAATAACCTATTTCGTGGCGGCCAATCGCCACGTCCGGGCAGGCAGGACGCGACGAGCGTAGCGGGGCTACGGGTGCCGTCAATGATGGCCCATTGGTTTTGCGGGCAAAGCCCGCGAGCGGCCTAACGAACCCGGCGTGACGATTGGCCCCACCGCAGGCCGGGCGCTTTTTCGCGGACAATGTGTTGCGGACCGCTTACTGTGAACCACACAGCCGCGCGCTCCGCGCCTGTTGCCCGAGAAAAATCGCTCCGGCGAAATAAGTTGTTCATTCTGCAAACTGGCATTACTTCGCTGAAACCCCGGCCGTCAGCACGTAGCCGCCTCCTCGCACCGTCTTGATCAATTCCGGATTCTTCGGATCGACCTCCAGCTTGCGCCGCAAGCGTCCGACATGGACGTCGATGGTGCGGTCGAACGGCCCCGCTACCCGGCCTCGAGCGAAGTCGAGAAGTTGATCGCGGTTGAGTATTCGCCGGGGATGGCGCAGAAAGGCCATCAGCAGATCGAATTCTCCGCCGGTTATCTCGACCAGCACGTCGTCGGGCGACCGCAATTGGCGCCGTCCGGTATCCAGGGCCCAGCCTGCAAAGGTCAGGATGCCGTGCGAGGTTCCCTTGTGCGTTTCCGCTGCCGATTGCGTGCCGCTTTCCACCCTGTCGGCTGTCCTTCTTAGGACGGCCTTGATGCGGGCCAGCAGCTCGCGTGCGCTGAAGGGTTTGGCCAAATAATCGTCGGCCCCCATTTCCAGGCCGGCCACCCGGTCGGTTTCATCGCCCATGGCGGTCAACATGATGACGGGCAGGCGCGTCGTTTCGCGCAAGTGCCGGCAAAGCGACAGTCCATCCTCGCCCGGCAACATCAGATCAAGAACGACAAGATCGATATCGGCCTTTCCAAGGATTTCGCGCAGGGCGGTCCCGTCACCGACGGCGGTGATGCCAAACCCTTGCCGGCCCAGGAATTCCTTCAGAAGAGCACAGATTTCCGGATCGTCATCGACAATCAGAATGTGGCCTGGATCGTTCATGATTTGCTTCCCTGCGGGATGGTGACGGCAACCCGAAGACCTCCTTCCCTTCTGTTCTCTAGCAGGATGTCGCCGCCATGCGCGCGGATGATGGTGCGCGCCACCGTCAGCCCCAGGCCGCTCCCTCCGCTCTTGCGATTGCGCGATCCTTCGAGACGGTAAAAAGGCGTGAAGACCTTTTCCATTTCGGTTTCGGGAATTCCTGGCCCCTCGTCTTCAATGATGACGACGATGTCCGGACCGGCATGACGGGCATGGACCATCGCTCTTTGGCCGTAACGGGCGGCGTTTTCGATCAGATTGACGAAGGCCCGCTTCAAGGCCAAGGGACGGCAGAAACAGACCAGACGCCCTGGCCAGTCGAACTCGGCGGCAAGCCCGGCGTCCATGGCGTTGTCGCAAATTGCCTCCAACATCGATGCCAGATCGATGGCCTCGGAGGGCTCGTCCTGGGCATCGCCACGCGCGAAGTCAAGGGTCGAGGCGACCATTGCCTCCATTTCATCGAGATCGGCCAGCATGCGTTCGCGCCCCTCGCTTTCCGGAAATAGTTCCGTCCTCAACCTCAATCGCGTGATCGGGCTGCGCAGATCGTGCGAGATGGCGGCCAGCATGCGGGTGCGGTCCTCGACGAAGCGCCGGATACGATCTTGCATTTCGTTGAAGGCGGATACTGCCTGACGGACTTCCCGAGGCCCCTCTTCGGATAGCGGCGGCGCCTGCACGTCGCGGCCCAGCCGGTCGGCGGCCCGGGCAAAAGCCGCCAGCGGAGCCGCCACCCATCCGGTCGCCCAGCGTCCGAAGATCAGGATGGCGCCGATCATGACGACTGCCGACAGGATCGAGCGGGGCGCCCAAAACGGCATGGACTTCTTCATCGCCAAATCGAAGGTTGCCCAGGTTCCGTCATTAAGGGCCAGGGCGATAAACAGCGACGGATCTTCCGGAAAGCCGTTGGCCAATCGCCACCAGACCGAGTTCGTTCCAACATGGTCGTGGCGTTGACGGGCGATATGCAGCCGGTCGTGACCGAGTGCGCCGAAATAGGGCTCCAGCGCCTGGCGAACCGGAACCATTTCGATCTCTTCCTGCTGAGACGCGGAAATGGCGGGCGTGGCCTCAAGAGCCACGGTCAGGAAAGGGCTGCCGAGGCTGCGTGCAAGACGCACACGCTCTTCCGGCGGCGCTTGATCCAACAGCCGCGCGAACACCGCTACCCGGTCAGCTGAAAGATGGTCGTTGACGTCGGCCACGGCATCATGCCGATCGTGAGACAGGATCGCCGTGCTGGCCATGTGGGATAAAGTTAATCCCACCAACAAGACCAGCAACGTCCGACCGCCGATCGAATCCGGAATCAGACCCTTCATTCCGTCCTCCATGCTCCCGATCCTCTGATTTTGGCAGGAAGATAGGTCTTATGCATCAAGGCATTCACTTTTTTACACTTCTTTACACGACGCCCTGGGCCTTGCCTTGTATCAATGGAACAGGTTTGGACGCTGAACCGAGAGGATTCCATGGGCCAGCAACAACATCTTACCAGCCGCAGGGGGTTCGTCGCCGCGATGGGGTTCGGCGCCGTCAGTCTTTACGGCTTATGGGCCGTCTATGGCGCGGCTCCCGGGCCGAGCGCTTTGTTCGCTGGCCATGAGGCCGCAACGGAGGGCAATGCCCAAGGCGATCACGGAGGACATGGCGCTGCCGAGAAAGCCGATGAAGGTGGCGGCCACGAAGCGGGCGGGAAATCTTCTCCTGCCGCTGGGGAAGGCGGCCATGGCGGCCATGGCGCCCCGGAAGGGAACATGGCCGAGGAGTTCGAACGTAAGGTCGAAGAATTCGTTACGCGCTATCGCCTTGGCGACGGCACCGTCTATCCTCGCCGCCAGGCCGCCGCTACCAGCGCCATGGATCATGGCATGATGGATCATGGCTTGATGGGACAGGGCGAAACGGAACATGGCGCCATGTCCCCGGAAGCGGACGACGATTCCCCTATCGATGTTTATCTTCTAGCCCGCCGCTTTTCTTACGAGCCGGGGGTGCTACGCCTTGACAAGGGCGTTCCCTACCGTTTCCGCATGATGGCGGCGGACAGCACTCACGGCGCGTCGATTCATCTGGGCGGCGCCAGCCGCATCATCCGTTTACGGATGGGTGTGCCGGTTGAACAGACCCTGACCTTTCACGAACCCGGCAGCTATCTCATTTACTGCACCGTCTATTGCGGTACCGGCCACGATGCCATGCAAGGCCGGATCGACGTCGTTTGAGAAGAGCGGAGGACAACATGACCCATTCCCTGACGGCGCGCCTGGCGCTTCTTCCCGCCACTGATAAGCGCCTTCTGAAGGCGGTTTTCGGAGCCGCCCTGCTGGCTCTTGGCCTGGGCATCCTGTTTGGCGCGCTGACCGCCTTGGCCCGCGCCGGATGGCTCGATGCCTATCCCGAAACGGCCTATCGCCTGTTGACCTTGCATGGCGTCAGCATCTTCTTCTACTGGCTCTATTTCGCGCAGGCAGGTCTGTTGCTGGCTTTCGCCAGCGCTCAAGGCTCGGGCAGGATTTCGTGGGGGCCTGCCGCCTGGGCTGGATTTGCCTTGATGACGGCGGGGTTTCTGTTCAGCGAGGCTGCTTCGCTTACGGGCGCGATACCCTTGCTCTATGACGGCTCGCCCGAATTGGCGCGGGAAGAACCGGGGAACGTTGCCGCCTTCGCCCTCGGCTACGATCTATTGGGATTGGGATTGATGGTCGTGGCAGCCAGCGCCGTCGCCACCGTGCTGGGGCCGCGCTGGAAAGGCGAGCAGCCAGCGTTGACGGCGGTCGGCTTTGCCGTCTTTGCCTGGGCAGGGTTTCTGATGGTCAGCGGAATTGCCGCCATCCACGCCTTTTTGCCGCCGGTCCTTTGGGCGCTCGGCCTGGGAGCTTTTCCGGCCGATCATGGCACCGGTTGGCACATCCTGTTCCATAACCTGCATTACCTGCCACTGATGGCGACGGTGCTGGTCTGGTACGTGTTGGTCGAGGCGCTGACCGGCGTGAAATCGGTGTTTGGGGCCAGATTCTCCAAAATCGTCTTTTCGGCCTATCTGGTTTTCGTGCCGCCCACTTCGCTTTATCACATGTTCCTGGAACCCGATCTGCCTGAAACCGTGCGCGTCGCCGGTTCCCTTCTGTCTCTGTTCGTCAGCGTACCGACGCTCACCGCTTTCCTCATCATCGTTTCGTCGCTTGAAATCAATGCCCGCGCCCGAGGCGCTAACGGACTGTTCGGCTGGCTGAAACAACTGCCCTGGCAGCATCCGGCGATGGCGGCAATGGGCATGGCGGTGGTCAATCTGGGGCTGGGCATCGTTTTCGCCTTCGTGCTGATTCAGGAAAAGCTGGCCCCCTTGCTGTCCGACACCTTCTTCGTTCCTGGCTATTTCCATTTCTTCACCGTGGGAACGGTGTCGCTGACCTTCCTAGCCGCATTCGCGGTAATTCTGCCCGAACTGGGCGGGCGGTTGTGGCGCCCGGACATGCTGAAAAAATTGCCCGTCCTTGCCACGCTGGGCCTGCTGATTTTCGGCGCCTCGGGCATTGCCGCCGGTTACGCCGGCGTGCCACGGCGGGTCTTCGACGTTTCCTATGGCGGCGAAGCCCCCACTCTGTGGCAAGGCCTGATGGCCGGGGTGGGGATTGGCGGAAGCATCATGGCCCTGGCCCTGGCGGTCTTCGCCTTTGGCATGGCCGTTACCCTGCTGCGCGGCAGCCGCAAGGAGGAAAAAGCCGCCGCTTCATTCTTGGATTGGAGCGGCAGACCGAAGGCGTTGACCGCGGCCTGGATGGGCCCGGCTTCCGTGGGCGCCATCGTCGCCGCGATGTACGGCTTCACCGCATTTGCCTTCGAACTGTTGCAACGCCTTCCCATCGCCGCCATCGGCGGTGGCGGCCATTAATAAAGGAGATTGAGCCATGAACGAGGATTTCTGGCTGGTCATTCCGGTAACGCTGGTCTGGGCCCTGCTGGCAGCCGTTTATGCCTTCGTGCCCAGCCTCGACATGCCGGGCTATGCCCGAGTCTGGGGGACGGGGGCGGTTCTCTTCCTCGGCCTGGGATTGCTCCTGCTCAAGCGGGGAAAGAAGAAGGACGGACTCTAAGGTGGGCAGGGACGGAGGCGGGAAATGAACCGTCTTTGAAAAAATGCCCGGAAGCTTGAGGTTCAGTTCAAGACTTCCGGGCGCAGTTGCCCGGGGAGGAGCCCCTGGGGAAACTAGATGAGGCCTGCAACCATTCCAAGCCCAGCGATGGATAGTAAAATTCCTACAAGAATCCGCACGAAGCGAAGCGTCACTTTCTGGAGAATCCTGGCGCCGACAAAAGCGCCGATGAAAGCGGCACCGCAGCCAGCCGCCACTTGAGAAAGGGCAACATCGGCATCGAGAAAGCCAGCCGTTCCGTAGAGTCCAAGACGGCTGATATCGACCATGCTGGCAATGACGACGCCGGTTGCGACGAAGGATTCCTTGCTCAGTCCGGCCTTGATCAGGAAGGCCGAGCGCAGAGCTCCCTGCATCCCGGCAAGTCCACCTAAAAAGCCCGAGAGCAATCCACCCAAAAAAATGTAGCGCTTGTCGAAAGACAGTTTGGCAAAGGCTGGCAGCAGTTCGGAAGCGGAGAAAAACAGCAGAAGCATCCCAACCGTCAGCTTGACGGGCGTGATTGCGAAGCCATGCCCCGCCAAGCCGTAGGAATATACCGCAGGCAGAGCCGAGACCGCCATGAGAAGGGCTGCGCCAACCAAAGAGGAAACCACTGCAGGCAATCCGAAGAGGAAGATCGTTTCCGGATCGGCATGCTTGCCCAGCAAGGTCAGTTTGAACAGGTTGTTGGCCAAGTGAACAAGGGCGGTGGCGCCAATCGCCACGGTGACCGGAAAGAACAAGGCGAAAGCTGGCAACAGCAGGGTTCCCAGGCCAAATCCCGAGAACAACGTCAACGCAGAAGCGGTCAGGGCCACCATGCCGATGATGAGATAATCCATGCCGATCCCGATTGTTTCTTGGAGCGACGGACATGGGCGACTTTTATTTTATTGAAGGCCGCCCATGTCCACACAAGTTGATTTTTACTGTTTCTTGCCAGCAATCGCCGCCGAGAAGGCTTCGGTCAATGGAGCTTCTTTATGTACCAGATTGTAATGGCAGGCGATACAGGTTTGCCCTTCATTCTTGGCGGCCTCATGCGCCCGCTGGCCCCTGGCACGCTGCGGCTTGATGGCATCGAAGTTGTGGCAGGAACGGCATGTGGCGCTATCCGTTGCCAATAGGTGCAGGCGCACCTTTTCGGCCATTTTGCTGCGTTGCGACTCGAATACCTCGGGCTTCGTCCAATCATGGCTGAATTCCGAGATCAGGTCGTGCGTGCCCATCATATGATCCCACACGGCGGGCCAGAAGCGTTTCGAGACATGGCAGCTTCCGCATTCGGGGCGCACGCCCGAGGCGGACTGGTAGTGTTTCGACTGCTTGAACTCCTCATAGACATAGGCGTTCATTGAGTGGCAGGAAATGCAGAACTCCGTCGAGTTGGCGCGGACATTCAGTTCCTCGGCGGCCACGAAGGAAACGCTGAGAACAATGACAGTCACCAGCCCGGCCAGAAAGCCGTTCAGGGGATGCTCAAAGAAGTCGTGAAGGGCGCGCCACAGCGCGCGCGCCCTCCCTTCCTTGTGGGTATCGTTACTTGAGTTCGACGGCATTGATATCTCCCTTGCCCGCACCCAGACTCAGGGTTTTTGGCAGGCTGACATAGTGGAAGCGGGTGGTGACGTTGTCGTCATGTACCGCCAGGCCGACTGGATAGGTCTGTCCCGGCGCCAGCGCCACATCGTCCTTCTGTCCGGTGTCAAGCTTACGCGAGACTATCATCGTCCATTCGCCGTTGGCCCAGGTGCCGGAGGCGTTGAGGTCGCTTGCCGAGCCGTCGGTTGCCGGGTTTAGGATGAATCCGGGCAGGATGTCGCCGTCCTTCATCTTCGAGGCGTCGTAGGGAATGCTGTTGTCCGTTGTCAGCTTAGGCGCCTTAAGATCACGGAACTGAGCTTCGCTCAGCGCCGCCTTGCCGCCGTTCTTGGCTGGATCGAACATGAATTTCGGCTCTTTTTTGGCGCCGTCCCAGTTGCCGTCGAAAGGCTTCTTGCCCTTGTCGAAGTTGCGCCACTGGAAGACGTAAGAATCGTCCGCCTTGCCCACGGGGACGGAACGGTAGGCTCGCGCCTGCCACAGGTCGAGGTAAGTACCTTTGGCCATCAGAGCGTCAAGATCTTCCTTGGATTTCAACTTGTCCCAGCCGCCAGCGTCGTTCATTTCCGTGCGGGTTTCGGACAAGTACTTACGGATGTCGTCCTTCTTCATCCCGGCATCACCCAAGACAGGATGAGCCTTGACTTGATCCTTGGTGGGTTCGTTGGGGGCGTCGCGCATGGAATTGTGGCAAGTCACCCAGCAACCCTGATTGGCGAAGTTGGCAACCGTTCCCTTGCTGTCGGCGAACATGAAGTTGAAACGGTCCTCATAGGAGACCTTGGCGGCGCCGGACTTGACGTCCTTGTCCGTTCGGTTGCTGCCGTAGGTGACCCATTTACCGTCCTTGAGGCCCTTGTAGTTATGGAACGCTCCTGCCTCTTTCAGGTTGGTCGGCCAATTGGCGCGCAGATAGAAATTCTCCTTGTCGTAGGCGGCCTGAACCTTAAGTTTAATTGATCCCGGCTTGCCGGAAATGGGGGTGGGTTCCAGCTTCTTGCCGCTGACGATGACGTCGCCAAGGTCTTTCTCCTCGCCGGCATGGCATTCGTTGCAGCTCTTGCCAGCGTTGACGCCCGTGGCCCCAGCCTTGTGCGCGGCGCTCTTCATCCATTCCTGGGTCGATTGGCCGGGGTAGAACAGGGTGATTTCCTTGACCGGAACTTTCGACCAGTCGATTTTGGCCGGGTCGGCGGCAAGCGCCGTTCCGCCAGCAAAAACCGCCGACAGAATGGCCGTCGTTATGAAGGTGTGTTTCATGTTTCCTCCCCATGGGATTTTGTGGTTGGTGGAGAAACAACCGCAAACTTCGTGCCATTTTCCGAGAGGAGATCGAACCTACTTACTGGGGGTATTTATTGAGCATAATAATTACAAGACGATCATGTTGTTGTCGCGATTGTGTGACAGGTGTCACATCTTTATGTCAAATCCCCAGCGCTTCATGCGCACATAAAGATTCTGCCGCGAGATGCCCGACATGCGGGCCGCTTCCGAAATGTTGCCGCCGCTTTCAGCGAACAGACGTCTCAGGTAATTGCGCTCGAACAATTCCCGCGCCTGGTGATAGGCAAGCACGCCGCTCACCGTTTCCTGCGCTGTTTGGGGGCCGCCTTCCGTCAGATCAAGGTCTTCCGGTTGAACCGGGCCATCGGGCCTGAGGGCCACCGTGCGCTCGATCAGGTTGCGTAGCTGGCGGACATTGCCGGGCCAGGTTTCGTTTTGCAGTCGCCTTTGCACCTCGGGCAGCAGAGGCCCCACCGATTTCCCGAAACGGGCATTGAATTGATCGAGGAAATGGGCGGCCAGCAGCGGCACATCCTCGGTTCTTTGACGCAAAGGTGGCACTGCCAGCGAAACCACATTGATGCGGTAGAACAGATCTTCCCGGAAGCGCCCGGCTTTCACCTCTTCGTACAGGGGCCGGTTCGAAGCGCAAAGCAGGCGGAAATTGCCAGACCTTGGTTTGGTGCTGCCCAGGCGGCAGAAGGAGCGCTCCTGAATCACGCGCAGAAGGCTGGCCTGCAGCTTCGGGCTGGTGTCGGCGATCTCGTCAAGGAACAAAGTGCCATCCTCGGCATCCTCGAAATAGCCTGGAGTGGCTCGAAAGGCGCCGGTAAAAGCACCTTTTTCATAACCGAAAAGGGTGCTTTCAAGCAGACTCTCCGAGAGCGCTCCGCAATTGATGGCCAGAAACGGACCCTTGGCTCTGGAACCTGAAGCATGGATCATGCGGGCCACCAGTTCCTTGCCGGTGCCGCTTTCGCCTTCGATCAGAACGGTTGTGTCCAAGGGGGCCACTTGCTCGATACGCTGCTGAAGCGACCGGATGGCCAGGGATCGGCCAACGATGTTGGGAAAGTTGCCGCCCGATGCCAGCGTCTTCTTCAAATCATCGATTTCACGGTAAGCGCGGTCCAGCTCCAGCGCCCGGTCAATGACGGCCTCCAACTCCTCCAGATTGTCGAAAGGCTTGGTCAGATAATCGAACAGGCCCTCGCGCACCGCCCGCATGGCGTCGCGCACGTCGGCAAAGCCGGTTATCAACAGCGCGATCAGATGGGGTCTTGCCGTCCGGGCCTCCGTGACCAGATCTAGGCCGTTGCCGTCCGGCAGGCGTTGATCCATGACCACCAGATTGAAGGAAGATTCGGCCAAAAGCTTTCTGGCTTCGGCGGCAGTCGTTGCAAATGAGGGGACAAGTCCCTTGCCGGCCAGCAGGGTTTCGAACAGACGGCGCGTGAAGGGGTCATCATCCGCCACCAATACCCTCGAAACCGTCATTTCACCCCTCCCGGAAGAACGTTCCGGGGAAACCACAGCAAAAAGCGTGCCCCGCCGCCGGGCGTATCATGGATGGTGATATCCCCCCCATGCTGGACCACGATATGCTCGACGACCGAGAGCCCAAGCCCCATGCCGCCCGGCTTTGTGGTGAAGAAAGGGGTGAAGATGCGCTCGCGCTCGGAGGCCGGAATGCCCGGCCCGTGGTCGATCACTTCCAGCCGCCAGCCATGGCGGTGTGTGTGTGGGTGAGGCTCCGGAGCCAGCTCAACCTTGATGGCGGTTATGGGCGAGGCCTGAAAGGCGTTGTTGAGGAGATTGAAAAGGGCATGGCGGATCAACACCGGATCGGCCTCGAAGTCTGTATTCCCCTCTGGCAGATTGAGTTCGATGCTGGGATGGCCGGGTGTGCTGTCCCGGAACAAGGCCGCGGTATCCGCCACCAGGGGAGCCAAGGAAACCGGTTGCAATTGGCAGCGCGCCGCCTTGGTGAAGGCAAGCATCCTTTTTACGAACTCGCTGCAATGCTCGCCCGCATGCCGGATGTCGGCCAGCAGGGCCTTGACCCGGACGGGAACGTCTGCCTCACGTTCCGCAAGTTGGGCCAGATTGACCACGCCCACCAGCGGATTGTTGATCTGATGGGCAATCTCGCCCACCATGGTGCCGGTTGCCGAAAGTTTCTCGAGATGGATGATGCGCTGATGCTCGCCGCTCAGGCGCATAAGCTGGCTTTCCGCTTCTTGGCGGCCCAGCCAGACCGAGCGGAAAAGCGCGAAAAGGGCGGTGAAGAGAAGGGCTCCACCTATCGCCGTGACGAGCCACACTAGCACGATGCCCCTCTCGATGGTGGCGTTGAGGCTGGCCGAAGAGCGGTAAAGCGCCATTACCCCACCTACCTCGGGCTTTGCGGAAGCAGTGCCGCGGATGTGAATGGGGACGTAGAATTCGACGACGGGTGGCAGGGGATCGCGGGTCTCGGGCAGGGTTTGGTTGGTTTCCTCCTCCTCATAAAAAACGACGGTGTTGCCGCCTGCGGCGGCCTGAGTGATGTTGGCGGTACGGGTGGCTTTCGTGCCAATCAGCGAGGCGTCATCCGACCAGACGATGGCGCCGGAGGGATCGAAGACCTTGATGCGCACGACCTCGCCAAGATCCTTGAGAATCCCGAAGCTGCGTGAAAAGTGCAGAAGGGCGTCCGGATTGGAATAATGAATGAAATCCCCCGGGTCGATTTCCTGCGCCGCCAAGGTTTGAGCCAGATCGGAAATGATCTTGCCTTCGCGCTCAATGATGGCCTGGCGGAAGAAAGTGGAAAGGGCCAGCCCGGTCATAGCCACCATCAAGGCCACCAGCACGAGGCTGAGGGTGGCGAACAGGCGGGGCGAAATGCGAAAGAAAGACACCATGGGCTCGTTCCGGGCTTTGTCTTTGGAACACCATAAACAAATGATCTCTGATTGTCAGCGGGGTTGGGAATGCCCGGATTGTACCTGTTTGCGAATGCTGCGTTCCCGGGATTGACAATCCTTGGCCGGACATTCAAAGATACGTTTGAATCCCCAAAGGTTCTTCATGCAAAAGCCGTCCCCAAAAAAACAGATATTCGCCCTTCTCGGCGCCATGGCCAAGGCGATGGCCAGCGGCAACCGCATCGAATTGCTGGAAGCGGTTGCCCAGGGCGAGCGCAGCGTCGAGGAACTGGCCCAATTATCCAGCCTGTCGGTCGCCAACACCTCGCATCATCTTCAAGTATTGCGCAATGCCGGACTCGTTGTTTCGCGCCGTCAGGGGGTGCAGATATTCTACCGGCTTTCCGACGACGAGATCGCCACCGTTCTGGCTTCGCTGGGAAAGGTCGCGGAACGGCAACTGGACACGGTCGGGCGCATCCTGCGCGAGGAATTCACCAGCCGTGACGATGTCGAGCCGGTCAGCCGCGCCGATTTGATCCGTCGATTGAAATCTGGCGGCGTGACCGTCATCGATGTCCGCCCGTCCGAGGAATTCGAGGCCGGCCACATTCCGGGCGCCCTGAACATTCCCGCCTCGGCATTGTCGCGCCATCTGGCCGAACTTCCCAAGGACCGCGAGGTCGTGGCCTATTGCCGCGGTCCCTATTGCCTGCTGTCCTTCGATGCCGTTCGCCTGTTAAGACGCAAGGGCTTCAAGGCGCGCCGTCTGGCCGACGGCTTCCCGGAATGGCGGGCCGAACACAAGCCGGTCGCCAAGGGCGCTTAAGCAGCTTTTCTTATTGCATTTTCTCCGTGGCCGTCTGTGCCATCGAAGGGCGGACGCGAAGCCGCTTGACTCTATATTCAAATATTCACTAGAATATCAGATAAAGCGGAAAGCAACAAGCCGCGTCAACCAATCAGGAGGCTTTCATGGGTGTTCTAGCAGGTGGAATCCGTTCATTTTCATCCCTGGCCCTGTTGGCAGGTGGGCTGGCCTTGACGTCGCTTGGACCTGTTCAGGCTGGCGACCCGCCAGGGCCGACCGAAATCAACGGCCAGAAGGTGCTGACCCTGGTAGGCCGCGAGCCTCCGGCCTTGCGCTGCAACAACAACATGCAGATTGCTGCGGAATTATCCAACATCTACAAGATCCCCGTTCTGATAATGCCGGTCAGCCTGGCCAAGCCGGGCACCAAGGCGCCGACCGTTTGGTACGGCAAGGATCTGATGGCCGAGGATGGCGGTGTGAACGACGGCATGGTGACTTTCTCGCAACTCGCAGACGTTCTGGAGATCGATGATGTTCCGAAGCTGCCGCTCAAGGGCCGTTTGATGGACGCCGACGTCAAGCCGAAGTTCGATATTCTCAAGCAGCAGATCAAGACGGTGCCGTGATGCGAAGGGGCATCCAGGCAGCGTTCGCCTTGGCGGCGCTCCTGATGGTTCCGGGGACCGTCCTGGCCGCCGATTCCGGAAAATGGGAAGGCTGGATCGTCGGCAAGTCCTGCGTCGAGGAACTGCACATCGTCGATTGCCCTCTCAGCCTGATTGGCGAGCCGGTGCTGCTTTTGGAAAATGGCGGGCACGTTGCCTTTCACTATGGCGACGCCACGGCGGTGAAGCATACGGACATCGACGCCGCCTATGGGCGCAAGGTTCGCCTTCTGGGCGAGATGAAGGACGGCGCCGTCGTGCCGGTGCGCATGGAGATGTTGGAGACCGTCGGTGAGAAGAAGTTTTTCAAGGGCTGTCTTTAAGCGCCTAGCGCACGATCGATTTAATCCGAGTCACTTTGAGACGAGGATTAAAACGTGAATCGTTCGCCAAAACAAATCTGTAGAGCAGATTCACGCCCAAAATCGAAGCCGAAAAACGGCTTCGCTTTTAGACGATCTGCTCTATGTGTAGCCATTCTGGCGCTAATCCTGGCTGATCCCAGAGACGCTTTGGCGGGCCCGCTCGACGACTTGGCCGCAGCCGCCGGGATCGAGGCTTATCCGGCGCCGCTGCGTGCGCCTCCTTTCCGCTTGTCCGGGTTGAATGGCGAAACCGCCAGCAATGCCGGCTTCAAGGGACGGGTTGTCCTGCTCAGTTTCTGGGCCACTTGGTGTCCGCCCTGCAAAGCCGAATTCCCCTCCATCGAACGTCTTCAAGCGTCCTTTCCAGCGTCCGATTTCCAGGTGGTGGCGGTGGCGGTCAGCGATTCGGCGGAAAGCATCACCCGCTTTCTCGGCAACCGTCCGGCGCCCTTTCCGATCCTGCTCGATGCCGACCGCAAGGTGACCAACGACTACCGTGCGGCAGGAATCCCGGTCACCTATCTGCTGGATCGCCAGGGCCGCCTTGTGGCCGGTAAAAGCGGCATTCTGACCTGGGATGCGCCTTCCGTCCGGGCTTTGGTCGAGCATCTCGTCAAGAAGGGGGATTCATGAACTCTCGCCTGTTCGCGGCCTGTCTGCTTGCGGCATTCTTTTCTTATGCCTCCTGCGCCGACGCTGCCGGAAAGTCCCTGCTGAGCGATACCGGCGAATTGTCCAAACGACTTGCAGCCGCCAATCTCGTGATCGTCGATGCCGAGGATGCCGCCTCGTTCGCCCGCGCCCATATCCCAGGCGCCGTCAACCTGCCCTATATGAGTCTCGACGATCCCGAGGAGAACGCCAAGACCGGCCGCCCCATTTTCCCGCAACTGGCGGCCAACAAGCTTGGCGCCCTGGGGATCGGCAACGATACCGAAGTTGTGGTCTACGATTCCGGCAATGGGCGCGGCGCTTCGGCGGTCTGGTACGTGCTGTCCTATCTTGGCCACGACAAGGTGCGGGTTCTGGACGGCGGTTTTCGCAAATGGGTCAAGGAAGGCCACAAGGTCAGTCAGGAGGCGGCGCTGCCGGCACCTGTACGTTACCTGGTGAAAAAACCGCGTGAGGACTGGACGATGACCACCGCTCAATTGAGCGATGGAAAGTCGGTGCTGGTCGATGCGCGGTCCATCGCCGAATTCGCCGGCAAGGAAGACGGCGGAGCCCGCCAAGCGGGCCATATTCCGGGCGCCGTCAGCTTTCCCTGGGATCGGCTGGGGGGGGCGCTTTCCACCTTCAAGGACGACGGGTCCATGCGGACCGAATTGAAGAAAGCCGGCCTGACGCCAGATAAGGAAATCGTCACCTATTGCAATCCCGGCATCGGGCGCTCGACATATCTGTTGCTGGCCATGACCAAGCTGGGCTACGGCAAGGTCCGCGTCTATCCCGGCTCCTACATCGAATGGGCGTCCGATCCGGCGCGCCCGGTCAGCCGATAGGGCGCCCATCATGGATCGGCGCGATTTTCTGTCCACTACGGCGCTTTGCGGTCTGGGCTTGGCCTTCGGCGGGCCGCTGACTTCGTTGGCCGCATATGCCGCCCCCAGGGCTGCGCCACCGCGTGCCTGGGAAGACGCCTACCGCCAGGAATTTCTCGATACGCGCGGCGATGCCCAGGGCTTTGCCTTTCATTGTTCGAACTGCCAAGGCAATTGCGCCTGGCGCGTGTTCGCCAAGGATGGCCGGGTTACGCGCGAGGAACAGGCGGCCGCCTATCCGCCGCTCAACCCGCGCATCCCCGACGCCAATCCGCGCGGCTGCAACAAGGGCACCGTCCATTCCAAGGAAATGTATCAAGGCGACCGTCTCCTTCATCCCATGAAGCGGGTCGGCGCCAGGGGCGAGGGAAAGTGGCGGCGCATCGCCTGGGACGAGGCTTTGGCGGAAATCGCGGCGGGAACGCTGGATACGGTGACCAGGCATGGATTGGGGGCCTTGATGGTCTATTGCGGCACCGGCATCCTGTCGCAGGGAAGGCGGGCCGGTCCGTTGCGTCTGGGGTCGCTGCTGGGAGCGCAACGCCTTTATCCGGCCAGCGCCGTGGGCGACATGTTCACCGGCGCTTCGCTGGCCTATGGGCTGGCGACGGTCGGCCATTCGCTTGATGCCTGGTTCGAATGCGATACCATTCTGCTGTGGGGAATCAACCCCCTGGTCACCCGCATTCCAGACGCCCATTACATCACCGAGGCGCGCTACAATGGCGCCAATATTTTCGCCATTTCGCCCGACTACTCTCCCTCGGCCAAGGCCTCAACGCAATGGGTGGCGGTCAAGCCGGGCACGGACGCCTATCTGGCCATGTCGCTGCTGCATGTTCTGCTGCGAGATGGGCATGTCGATGAAACCTTCGTTCGCGAGCAGACGGACCTTCCCTTCCTGGTCCGCCTCGACACGGGCGATCTTCTGCGCCACCGCGATCTACGCCAGGGCGGCAAGGACGACCTGTATTACGCCTGGGACGAGACGACGGGCAAGCCAGCGCCAATGCCGGGCACGCCGGGGCACTTCAAGAAAACGCTTCGGCTGGGCGAAATCCGTCCAGCGCTTTCAGGCCGCTTCGAGGTGCAGGGGTTGGACGGCAAGATGATTCCGGTTTCTACTGTTTTCGACTTGGTTCGGGCCGAGGCGGCGAAATATCCGCCTGAAGAAACTCAGAAGGTGACAGGCGTTCATCCAGAATTGGTTTTGCGCATGGCGGCCGATCTTGCCAAGGCGAAGAAGGCGATCATCAATATCGGCTTCAGCCTGCACAAATACGTTTCGGGAACCATGACAACTTGGGCGGCAGCGCTGGCTTGCGCGTTGACGGGTCATGCCGGGGAGCGCGGCGGCATCGACACCGAGAATAATTGGAGCCTCGGCGGCATCGGGCCCTTGTCCAGTCCTAAGCCGGCGCGCTTCGCTTCAGGTTTTTTGAGCGAATGGCTGAATGGCGGCATGCAGGAAACCATGCGCCGTCACTATCCCGACGCCCATTTGCGGGCGACAGCCGGATACGACAGCACCGACGTCGAGCGCCTGACCCAGGAGAGGCTGGAGCGCGGCAATTCCTATTTTGGAAAGCCCAAGACCCTGCTGCTGTTCGCCGACAACATGTTCCGGCGCAACAAGTCGGAGAGCCATCACCGCGAGGCCCTGCTTAAAGACCTCGATCTCTTCGTCGCCGTCAACCACCGCATGGATTCGACGGCGCTGTGGGCCGACATTGTTCTGCCCGCCACCAGCCATTACGAAGCCTGGGACATCCGGGGCGAACTGGGCTATCACCGCTTTTGCAACGTCACCGTGCCGCCCGCCAACTTGAAGCGGGTGGGCGAGGTGCGTTCGGAATGGGAAATCTGCCTGGGCCTTGCCAAGTCCATTTCGGCCGAGGCGGCCAGACAGGGCATCGAAGCCATTCCAGACCCCGATTTCCTGACCCAGCAAGGCGACAAGGCAGCACCCGTGATGCGCGACATGAAGCGCCTGCCCGACGACTACACGATGGAGGGCAAACTTCTCAACGACGCCGATGTGGTGAACTGGCTGATGGCCAATGTGCCCCAGATCAAGCCCTGGACATCCGAGGACGCCAAGAAAAACGGTTTCGTGGTTCTTAATCAGGAGGCCGGATTCACCTCGCCGCTTTACGCCAATCGGCCCTACAATTCCTTCGAGCGCAACGTCTATCTGCGCCAGCCCTACAAGACGGCCAGCGGGCGACAACAGTTCTTTATCGATCATCCGGTCTTCAAGAAGATCGGCTGGCGGGTGCCCACCGCCATCGGTCCCCTGCGCCCGCCCAGTTTCCCCTTTGCCTTCTACACCCCGCACACCCGTTGGGGCATTCATTCGCAGTGGCGGGCCAACGCGCAATTGCTGCGCCTGCAGCGCGGCGAGCCCTATATCTGGCTTAATCCGGCAACCGCGAAGGACAGAGGCGTCGCGGAAGATGACCGGGTGCGCGTGTTCAACGATATCGGCGCCTTTCGTGCCCGCGCCAAGCTGATGGCTGCCGTGCCGCCTGGCTGCGTGGTGACCGATCACGCTTGGGAACCTTTCATGTTCGAAGGCCGCGCCGGCAAGAACAGTCTGGTGGCGGGGATGATGTCGCTGGTCGAGTTGGTGGACGGCTGGGGGCACCTTTCCTTCGATCCCAACTGGGACGGCAACATGATCGCGCACGAATCCTCGGTCGATTTCGAAAAGGTGGTGTCATGACCCGCCAGCTCGCCATGGTCATCGACCTCAACAAATGCATCGGCTGCCAAACCTGCACCCTGGCCTGCAAGTCGCAATGGACCGACCGCAAGGGTCGTGAGTTCATGTACTGGAACCATGTCGAAACCCGCCCCGGTCAGGGCTATCCCAAGGGCTGGGAAGAGGCGGGCGGCGGCTGGGATGGCGACGTGTTGAAGCCGGGACGCCTGCCTCGTCTCCGCGAGGATTACGGCATACCGGCCTCCTTCAACTACGAACAGGCCTTGTTCCACGAGAACGCGCCGGCGCTGAAATCCGAACAGCCCATGCAATGGGGACCAAACTGGGACGAGGATCAAGGGGCGGGCGAATATCCCAACGGATACTTCTTCTATCTGCCCCGCCTGTGCAATCACTGCACGAATCCGGCCTGTCGCGCCGCCTGCCCCCGCCAAGCTATCTATAAGCGTGAAGAGGACGGTATCGTCCTGGTCGATCAGGAGCGTTGCCGGGGCTATCGTTATTGCGTTGCCGCTTGTCCCTACAAGAAGATCTATTTCAATCCTTTGGCCGGAAAGGCCGAGAAATGCATCTTCTGCTACCCGCGCGTTGAGAAGGGCGTTCCCCAGGCATGTGCCTTTCAATGCGTGGGCCGCGCCCGTCATGTCGCCTTTCGAGACGACCGCGAAGGGGCGATCTGGAAACTGGTCGAGGAGTGGAAGGTGGCGCTGCCCCTGAAGGCAGGGTTCGGCACCCAACCCAACGTCTTTTACGTTCCGCCGCTTTCGCCGCCAACTTTCGACGCCGAGGGAAAACCGACCCAAGTCCCTCGCATCCCGGATGCCTATCTGGAGGGGCTTTTCGGGCCAGCCGTCCATGAGGTGCTGGCCAGGCTGAATGCCGAGATCGCGCGCAAGCAGGCCGGGCAGACTTCTCCGCTGCTTGACATGCTGATCGCCTTTCGCCACGGCAACATGTTCCGGCTTGATCGTTTGGGCGAAAAAGGGAATGCCGCATGATCCGTCTTGCCGCTCTTCTGTCGCTTGCCCTTTGCGTAGGTGAGGCGCAGGCCGCCGACCCCCTGGAGGTCCTGCGCGGCGAGGGATATGCCTCGGCGGCAGCCGTCGTCAAGGCATTGCCCATCGACCCCAAGGATTCCGCCTGGGAGAAAGCGGCTCCCATTTCCTTGCTCGCTTATCCGCAAAGCACAGTCAAACCCGGATTGGCCGAGGATGGCGCCGCCCCCCTGAAGATGGAGTTGCGCGTTCTGGCGAAGGGAAGAGAGCTTGCGGTGCGTCTGTCCTGGCCCGATGCGGCCATTGAATCCTGGCGCACGGACCGCACGGACAGCTTTGCCGACTCGGCCGCCCTGCAATTCGCGCTGCCTGGGAGGGAGGGAACATTGCCCTATATCGGTATGGGTGAACCGGACCGGCCTGTCGATCTCTGGCTCTGGCGCAATGGCCGTGAAACGGAAAAACTTTCAGCGCATGGTTTCGGAACGCTGGAGCGGCAACCGGGCAAGTTGCCGGACGGCGATGCCCTATGGGAAAATGGGACGTGGCAGATCGTTCTGACGGGGACGATTCCGAATAAGGCCGGGCCTTTGCTGGCGCTGTCTGCTGCCATATGGAATGGCGGCGACGCTGGCCGTGATGGTCGCAAGCGCCATACAGCCTGGCATCTCATCACCTTTCCTGGCGCCAGAACTAATTCGAAAGTCCTTTCCGGTCTGGTTAAAGAGGGGACAGCGTCAGGAAACCCTGAACGCGGAAAAAATCTGGCGGAAGAGCATGGCTGTTCCGGCTGCCATCGCCTGCCAGGCGGCGAGCCCGTTGAAACCGGCCCCGACCTGACTCTGGCCGGAGGGCAGCATTGGCCGGGCTATTTGCGGCGTTCGGTGAAGAGGCCCTCCTCCTTCCTTGTCCCTGTAGATCGTTTTGCCGAAGAAGGAAACCTTACTTCCGGGAAATCGCTGATGCCTTCCCTGGATCTCTCCGATCAGGACGTTGAAGACCTTGTCGCCTATCTGCGCTCAATGAAATGACTGAGAAATGCACTCATCATCCCGCGCCTCAAGATGGACCTAACTGAAAAGGCTGCCGCTTTGTTCGTCTGATTTATCGCAAGTCGTTCTAACGCCTCCTGGCCGTTCCGAAAAGTGACTCACGGCCAATAGAGCAATGTCAGGGGTTTTTCAGCAGCCTGTTAATGCCCGTTGGTCTTGCCGTTGAAGCGATAGCCCAGCCCCGGCGCGGTGACGATCAGGCCCGGCTGGCCCAGCTTGCGGCGCAGCCGGCTGATCAGAACGTCGATCAGCCGTTCCGACGGCGCTTCGTCATTGCGGCTGACGGCATCCAGAAGCTGGCTGCGCGACAGCACGCGGCCCGGAGCGTGGGCCAGGGCCGCCAGCAGATTGAATTCGGCGGGCGACAATTGGATCTGCTCGCCTTCCTTGTCCAACAGCGAATGACCGGCCATATCCAGCGTGAAACCGTCGAAGAGGATGGTTTCGCGTCCGCGATTGAGGGCCGGAGCCGCCGGATGTTCGCCGGCGCCGGCGCGGGCCAGCAGATTGCGCACGCGCAGGCACAATTCCTGCGGATCGAAGGGTTTGACCATATAATCGTCGGCCCCGATCTCGAGCGCTGCCAAACGGTCGTGGCGTTCGGTTCTGGCCGTCAGCACGATGATGGGAATGGTCGAGCGGGCGCGAACCTGGCGGGCCAGGGTCAGGCCGTCCTCGTCGGGCAGGGTCAGATCGAGCAGAATGAGGTCGATGCGTTCCTGCGACAGCAGGCACAGCATTTCACGCCCATTCAGGGCACGCATGACCTTGAAGCCTTCCTTTTCCAGGTAGGCGGCCAGCAAGGTCTGAACGAACTCGTCGTCCTCGACGACTAGAAGGTGACCGGCGCTCACGCAATACTCCCGTGTTGGTGTCACAAAATTTAACCCAATTCACATCGAATTCACAAGACATTTATCATTAAGCAATAAGCCGCCTCTAGCCTCGTGCCACTTCGAACCGTCTTTTTGGCGCCGTGTCCTTGGGGGACGCAATTGCCTTGCGTCGAAGCCTATCAACTGGGGATTTAGTTAATCGCCTGGACTGGTTCAAAAAAACCGGTCCGGGCGGATTTGCTTCTTCTTCTTTTTTGCTTTCGGGTCCGAGTGGAGGAGGTTAAGGTACGTCCCGTCGCCCCCCCGGGGGGGCCGCCCGTATTTATTAGCAGGTGCAATATGCCGTTAATGCAATGGAACGACCGGATGAGTGTCGGCATCGAGCAGTTCGATGAGGACCACAAGAAGCTCGTCGCCATGCTCAACAATCTCTTCGACGGCATGCAGGCCGGCAAGGCCAAGGATGTGCTGGGCCCCATTCTCGATGAATTGGTGGCCTATACCAAAACCCATTTCGCCCGCGAGGAAACGGCGATGGCCAAGCTGGGTTATCAGGAGTTCGCCAGCCACAAGCGCGAGCATGACGGCCTGACACAGCAGGTCATGGACGTGCAGACCAAGTTCCATCAGGATCTGACCGCCTCGCTCAGCATGGAGGTGATGAACTTCCTGAAGAACTGGCTGGTCAAGCACATCCAGGGCACCGACCGCAAATACACGGCTTTCTTCCAGGCCAACGGAATCGCCTGAGCGCAGCGCCGCCCAAAACCGCCCAATGCCCGGCCTTGCGCCGGGCATTGTTGTTAGGAAGACTCACTTCAAGCGCGAAAAAACAGTGCAGGCCGGGAGGGGATCAGGCCGGCTTGTTTTCCAAAAGCCCTTCGGAAATCTGAAGATTGACGGCGATCAGGCTGTCTAGGATTTCGTCGGTGACGCCGTTCGACACTTCGAAGGTTTTTTGCGTGACGAACTGGCTTAGCTGAATCAGATTGTCGCGGATGGATTGGGGCATCGGATTGTCCGGGCGCTGCATCAGCGTCTTGATGCCGACCCAAAGCTGAAGATTGCGGTCCAGAGCCGCCGTCAAGGAACTGCCGCCCTCGGCCCGGGCTTGATCAATCTGGATTGCCGCAGCGGTCAGGGCCAGCGCGTCTTCCTGGGCTCTGCCAAGCTGTTCGATATCGACCGTTGCCATGCTTACCTCCTGCTGGTTGTTTTCGATGCAGGCGACGCAGCCCGTTCAGGCCGAGCTACCCGCACAATAGCGCATTATGCGGACTCAGAGAAGGTTGATTTCCAGTCGTAAGAGCCGGGCGTCTGGCCCGCCTTCAGGCGCGCCTCGGCATTGAAGGGCGGCTTCGGGCCCTTGGGGAAATAGGCGCCGAGGCGCTGCCGAAAGCAGGCGACGGGGTCAATGCCTTCTTGTTCGCACAGATAAACGAACCAGCGCGTGGCCAGCGATTTTTGGGCCGCCTCGGGCGTGGTCAGAATCGCCGCGGCGCGCGCGGCCAGCGTCATCAGGTGATTTTCAATTTGGAGAAGGCCTCCGCCAGATCGTCGCCGAAGGTAGCACCCTTGCGGATCAGGGGCACGCCGGCGGGCAGGCCTTCCAGCGAAGGATGGCCGGCGGAAAAGCTGGTCAGGACCGCCACCGGCAGATCTTTCGTGCCGGCGATGGCGCCCAGCGCGCAAGCGAGATCGATGCCGGAAATGCCGTCCAGCACCGCCGAGGCGATGACCATGTCGGGGCGCGTCACCACCGCCGTTTCCAGGGCCTGGAACGGCGTGCGGGCGTTGGAGACGCGATAGCCGCAGGCGGCCAATTCGCGTTCGACGATGCGGCTCATGGCCTTTTCGGGGACCACCAGCAGAATTTCGACATTGGTGATCTTGACGTCCTTGGGATCGAAGCCGCCGGCCTTCGAACGGCCCGGCAGATCGCGCACCAGCCTGGCCCCGGCCTCGCCGGCGAAGGACGAGGGCGCTTCGGCCACCTTGCGCAGCGCCTCCAGGAAGACGCCCATGTCGTCGATGTCGGAATCCGTGGGCTCTTTCAGGTCGGCGGCGAATTCGCCCAGGCGATGAGCGACGATGGTGATCAGGGTTTGATCGAGAGCCCGTCCGCGGGCGGCGATGGTCAGCATGTCGCGGCCCAGCCGGTCCAACCCTTCGCTGGGCTTCACGGTCTTGGAGCGGATATTGCCCAGCAGCACGTCCAGCGCCGCCACCACGTCCTGCACTTCCTCCAGGAACTCGCTTTCCAGCCCCTGCTCAATTTGATCGATATCGGCCATGTCGTCCCCCGGTTGATGCCGGGGACATTCTAGGAAGTTGGCGGAAGCAGGGCAAGCGATGGGGCTATCATTTCCGGGGGATTATAACTTGCCCAGGGCGGCCAGAACTTCCGCGGCATGGCCGTCCACCTTCACCTTGCGCCAGATGCGCCGGACCACCCCCTTGGCGTCGATCAGGAAGGTCGAACGTTCGATGCCCAGGCTGGTCTTGCCGTACAGGGTCTTTTCCTTCCACACGCCGTAGGCCTGGCACAAAGTGGCCTCGCTATCGACGATGAGGGGGAAGTCCAGGCCGTATTTGGCCTTGAACTTCTTGTGGCGCTCGGCCGAATCGCGCGAAACGCCGATGATCTTGGCGCCCGATTGCGAAAAGTCCGGCATAGTGTCCTGGAAGGCGCAGGCCTCTTTGGCGCAGCCCGGCGTGTCGTCCTTGGGATAGAAATACAAAATGACCGGCTGGCCCTGGAAAGGCTTGAGCGACAGCATGCCGCCCTGGTCGTCGGGGAGCAGAAAATCGGGGGCGGGAAGGCCGGTTTCTACGGTCATGGCGGCGGTCCGATCATTTGTTCGAAAATCGCCCGCACGGATGCGCCGGCCTTGTTCATCTGGTGGCGAAGATCGGCGAAGTCAACGGCCTGAGCGGCCTTCAGCAACATGGATTTCAGCCCTTCGGGGGCGTTGTCCTCGGAAAAGCCAGATTCCACGGTCAGGCGCAGAATGCCCTGCACCGCCGTCCACAGACCCAGGGCCCGGATCAGTTGGGCATGCGCCGCGGCAGGCAGGGCGCCGCAAGCGGCCAGGCGGTCCAGGGCCGTCCGGGTCTTCGGGGCCAGCGCCTCGGGATGGGCGTGGCCTTCCTTCAATTGCAGATACTGGGCGATGAATTCGATATCGATCAGGCCGCCTTGCCGGTATTTGACGTCCCAGGGCGCCGTGCCCTTATGCTCCTTGGCGATGCGGCCCCGCATGTCGGCGACGTCGGAGCGAAGCTTCAGGGGATCGCGGGGGGCGGTCAGAGCCTGACGGATGACGGCTTCGATCTCGGCTTTCAGATCGGGCGGCCCGGCCACGACGCGGGCCCGGGTCAGGGCCTGATATTCCCAGGTCCAGGCCTCGGTCGCGTGATAGCGCTTGAAGGAATCGAGGCTGGCCGCCAAGGGCCCGGCCCGGCCCGAGGGGCGCAGGCGCATATCGACCTCGTAGAGGCTGCCGCCCGCACCCTGCGCGGTCAGGGTATTGACCAGGCGCTGGGTCAGTCGCGTGTAATAGCTGGGCGTGGTCATGGACCGCGCCCCGTCCGAGCTTTCGGCATCGGCGGGGGCGTCGTAGATCAAGATCAGATCGAGATCCGAGGTGGCGGTCATTTCCGCCGAGCCCAATTTCCCCATCGCCAGCACGGCCAGCCTTGCGCCTGGAACGCTCCCGTGCGCCTTGATCTGGTCGGCTTCGATAGGGGGCAGCATGGCGCCGATGACCGATTCGGCGACGGCGGCATAGGCCTCGCCCGCCGCCTCGGGCGAGAGCAGGGATTTGAGCATCTGCACGCCGACCCTGAATTTCTGGTCGCCCGCCCAGCGCCTTGCCAGGTCCAGCGTCTCCTCGAACGAGACGGCGCTGGACAAAAGCCGGTTCAGCTCGGCCGTCAGTTCGGCGGCGGGCGGCAGGGGTGCGAAGAAATCCTGGCTGAGAACGGCGTCCAGCAGCGAGGGATGGCGGCTTAGATGTCCGGCCAGACGGGGCGCGTCGCCCAGGATGTCGGACAACAGTTCCAGCAGATGCGGATTGGCCGTCATCATCGAGAACAATTGCACGCCGGCGGGCAGGCGCGACAGGAAATCGTCGAATTTCACGAAGGCGTTGTCGGGTCCGGCGGTGCGGGCCAGGGCCGACAGCAACGAGGGCGTCAATTCGGTCAGCAATTCGCGGGCGCGGGCCGAGCGCGTGCAGCGGATGCGCCCGTGATGCCAGCCCCGGATCGTCGAACAGACGGCCTCGGCATTGCTAAAGCCCATGCGCGACAGCGTGGCCAGGGTCTCGGGATCGTTTTCGGACCCGGTGAAGATCAGGCTGCCTTCCGAGGCCCCGAGATCCGGCGCTTCCTCGAACAGCTTGGCGTAATGCTGCTCGACGGCATGCAGATGGAAATCGAGGTCGGCCCGGAACCGGGCGGCGTCGGCATAGCCCATGAAGCGGCCCAGGGCATCGATCTCGGCTGGTTCCTTGGGCAGGGTCTGGGTCTGGCGGTCGTCGATCATCTGCAGCCGGTGTTCCAGCGTGCGCAGGAAGGCATAGGCGGCGCCAAGATCCTTGGCCGCCTCGGCATCGACATGACCGGCCAGGACCAGGGCGTTCAGGGATTCCAGCGTGCCCGAGAGGCGAAGGGCCGGATTGCGGCCACCCCAGATCAGTTGCTGGGTCTGGGCGAAGAATTCGATCTCGCGGATGCCGCCCCGGCCCAGCTTGATGTTGTGGCCCTCGATGGCGATCGATTCATGGCCGCGATGGGCGTTGATCTGGCGCTTGATCGAATGAATGTCCTGGATGGCGGCGAAATCGAGATTCTTGCGCCAGACGAAGGGGCGCAGGAATTTCAAGAAGCCCTGGCCGGCTTGCTGGTCGCCGCCGACGGCGCGGGCCTTGATCATGGCCGCCCGTTCCCAATTTTGGCCGAAGGCCTCGTAATAGGTCTCGGCGGCGGTAAGCGACATCGCCAGCGGCGTCGAGCCGGGATCGGGACGCAGGCGAAGATCGACGCGGAACACATAGCCGTCGCCGGTGCGTTCCTCCAGCATGCGCACCAGTTGGCGGGTCAGGCGGACCATGATGGCCCCAAGCCCGTCGCCGATTTGCCCGTGGCGGGTGGCGTCGTAAAGAACGATCAGATCGATATCGCTGGAGTAATTGAGTTCATAAGCCCCCAGCTTGCCCATGCCGATGACGATGACGCCCGAATCGATCAGGGGCTGGGCGGGGTCGGGCAGCCGCAACTCGCCCGCCTTATGGGCCTGGGCGAGCAGGAAGGACAAGGCCGCATCGACGGCCAGGGCCGCGAAATCTGACAGCGCCCGTGTCACTTGTCCCAGCGTCCAGGCCCCGGTCAGGTCGGCAAGGGCGATCAGCAGGGCGGCCTGGCGCTTGGCGCGCCTCAAGGCGGCCATCAGCCCGTTCTGGTCGCCGATGGCCGGAAGTTTGGCCGTCAAATCGCTCCAAAAGACGGCCCAGGCGGCGTCGGAGCCCGATTCGGCGAAGAAACGGACGGATTCGGGCTCTCGGAGGGCGGCCTGGGTTAGAAAGGGCGAATGACCGAATAACAAGCCCAGCAAGGCCCGGCCCCCGGGATCTTGCGCCAGGGCGGTCATAAAGGCCTGAAGGCCCGGATCTTCGGTCTCGGCCGCCGCTTCCGTCCAGCGTTCGTATCCCAGATTTAGTCTGTCCTGAGAAGCCGGTGGCGCTATTCGGTCAAGATCGGGTAAAAAGGAGAAATGCAGCATTTTCAAACTTGTGATTTTCGCTCACACTGCGCCCTTCCTGCCGGGTGGTCAAGAGAAGTAGGGGAGGCGAAGCCGGCGTGATTCATCGCACGGTGCGAGGCATATTCCAAGGCGTCGGGGCCCTTGCCCTGCTGTCTCTGATAGCCGTTCCCTTATTCGTCTGGCATTTGAGCGAGGGCCCGATCAGCGTGGCCTTCCTGACCCCCTATGTCGAGGACGCCCTGGCCGCGCCCGACAAAAGCTATACCGTGCAGTTGGACGACACCGTGCTGGGGCTGGACGAAAGCCGCTATCTGGACATCCGCGCCATCGGCGTGCATCTGGTCGGTTCGGGCGGGCAGACCCTGGCCAGCATTCCCGAGATCGGCATCACCCTAAGCCCCAGGGCGATGGTGCGGGGCGTGCTGGGCCTAAGGCGCGTCGCCATCCGCCGCCCGGTGCTGCGCCTGACCCGGGGAAGCGACGGCAAACTGGATTTGAGCTTCGGCGAGTCCGAGCAGATCCCCATCGAACCCGGCCAGGATGTGCCGGAAGATTCGCGCCAGCGCGACCTCATCGACGCCCTGCTGGAAGAATTGGCCGCCCCCCCCGATCCGTCGCGCACCTTCGGCCTGCTGTCCAGCCTGGTCATTCGCGAGGCCGACCTGACGCTGATCGACAAGCTGAACGACACGGTCTGGCATGCGTCCAGGGTCGATCTGGTGGTGATGCGCGACCAGAAGGGCATTTCCGGCAAGGGCGAGGCCGAGCTGGCGCTGGAAGGGGCAAGCCCGACGCTTGATCTTGGCATCCGCTATGAGAACGCCCTGCGCCAGTTGGAGGTCAATTTCGGATTCACAAGCCTGGCTCCTTCGCATCTGGCTCGCCTGATGCCCGAATTGCAGCCGCTGGTGGCCATCGATCTGCCGCTGGCCGGGCAGGTGAAGACCCAGTTCAATCTTGGCCTGGGAAAGCCCGAGCGCATCGAATTCGACGTCGCGGGCGGCGAGGGGCGCTTCTTGCTGCCCAAGCCGCTGTCGGGCGACACCAAGGTCGAATCCTTGAAGATGCGCGGCTCGGTCGTCAATCAAGGGGCCCGCTTCAATCTGGATGAATTGTCGCTCGGCCTGGGCGGGCCCAGCGTCACCGTCGGCGGCGTCGCCGACGGCTTGGGCGGCGAGATGGTCATTCAGGGCGAGGCCACGGTGCGCGACATGCCGACCGACCGGCTGCACGAATTCTGGCCGGTGGGCCTGGCCAACGACGCCAGGAACTGGATCATGCCCAACCTGACGCGCGGCTTCACCAAGGAGGCGACGGCGCGCTTCACCCTGAGGGGCAGCGAGCAGACCGGCTTCAAGCTGGAATCGTTCTCCGGCGGCGGCGACACCGAAGGGGTGCTGGTCAATTATCTAAGCCCCATGCCCAAGGTCGAGAATGTCGCGGCCCATATGAGCTTCACCCCCAACTCCTATCACCTCGACATCAAAAGCGGCGACATCTTCGGGCTCAAGGTCAAGGGCGGGCGGCTGGACTTCACCAAGTTGGACGAAGAAGACCAGTACATGACCGTCAATCTCGACATCGACGGCCCGCTGTCCGACGCCTTGAAGCTGATCGACAGCAAGCCTTTCGGCTACGCCAAGGCGCTGGGTTTCGATCCCGAGCGCGCCCAGGGCCAGGCCAGCACGCATCTGTATCTGTATTTTCCGCTGCGCAAGGATCTGGCCGCCGAGGGCGTCAAGGTCGAGGCCAAGGCCAGAATCGAAAATCTGAACATGTCAAACGTGCTGATGGGGCTCGACATCACGGGCGGCGGCGCCGATCTCAGGGTCGACAACAAAGGGCTCGATCTTTCGGGCAAGGTCCGATTGGCGGGCATGTTGGCCGATCTCGAATGGCGCGAGAATTTCATGCCCCAGTCCACCTTCCGCAGCCGCTACCACTTGAAGGGAATGATGGACGAATCGGGCCGCGCCGCGCTGGGGCTCGACATGCCGCCCTTCACCAGGGAATGGATGGAAGGTCCGGTCGGCGTCGATGCCCTGGTGACGCTGCAGGCCAGCGGCCAGGGGAGCGCGCAGATCAAGGGCGACTTCACACCCACGAAACTGAATCTGATTCCGGCCGGCTACACCAAGGTGGCGGGCGAGCGCGCGGTCGGCGAGGCCAGCCTCTCCTTCAGCCGCAAGGGTTTGGGCGCCGTTCCGAAAATTCAAATCTCGGGCGACAAGATTCACGCCAGCGGCGCCGTGCAATTCGCCCATGACGGCGGGCCGCTCAGGCGGGTTTCGCTGTCGCGTCTGCATGCCGGGCGCACCGAAGCCGAGGGCGGACTTTCCGTCGATGCCAATGGCCGCATCCAGGTCGAGGTCAGGGGCGAGGCGCTGGACGCCAATCTGCTACTGGAAGACGACGGCCAGCCGCCCGACCGCAAGGCGCCGCCGATGACCGTGCAGGCCAATCTGAAGCGGCTGTGGATCAACGAGGACGGCGGGATCGACAACGCCCAGGCGGTGATGACGCGCACCGAAGGCTTATGGCGCAATCTGACCGTCGAGGGCATGGCGGGCGGCAAGCCTTTGCGCATTTCCATCACGCCCGAAGGGCCGTATCGCCGCCGCCTGTTCTTGAATTCGCAGGATGCCGGCGCCACCATTTCGGGGCTGGGCATTCTGGACAATGTGAAAAGCGGCAAGCTGGAGATCGCCGGCGTCTATGACGACACCAAACCGGAAACGCCGCTTGAAGGCATCGCCAAGGTGCAGGATTTCTACGTCGTGCGCGCCCCCATCCTGGCCCGCATCCTGACCGTGGCCGGCATCACCGGCATTCTGGACGCCTTGAAGGGCGACGGCATCGGCTTCTCGCGCCTGGAAGCGCCCTTCATCCTCTCGCACGGCAAGTTGTATCTCAGCGAGGCCAGGACTTCGGGCGCCGCCCTGGGCGTGACCGCCAAGGGCAATATCGACATAACCAAGGATGTGTTCGACCTTGAAGGCACGCTGGTGCCCGCCTATGCCGTCAACAGCCTGTTGGGCAATATTCCGCTGGTCGGCAACATCTTTACCGGCGGCGCCAAGGGCGGCGGCATTTTCGCCTTCACCTATACGGTCAAAGGGCCGGCCGACAATCCCCATGTCAGCGTCAATCCGCTGGCGGCCCTGGCGCCCGGCTTTTTGCGCAACCTGTTCGGCATCTTCGACAAGGGGCCCAGCGACGCCCCGCCGCCGGTGGACGTCAAGAAGCCCTAACCCGCCTTCTGAATCAGCACATGCTTTTTCTTGCCCGCCGACAGTTTGACGGGGCCATTCGCCACATCGGCGGGCGAGAGTTTGGCCATTTCGTCGCCGACCGCAGCGTCGTTCAAGCGCACGCCGCCGCCCTTGATCAGGCGCCGGGCCTCGCCGTTCGAAGCCGCCAGACCGGCTCGGACCAAGAGCGCATAGACCGTTTCCTCGCTGGAAAGGACGATGCTGGGCAGATCGCCGTCCAGCGTCCCTTCCTCGAAGGTCTTGCGCGCCGTCTCGGCGGCCAGGGCGGCGGCTTCCTGGCCGTGGGCCATGCGGGTGGCCTCATTGGCCAGGATCTTCTTGGCCTCGTTGATGCCGGCCCCGGAAGCGGCTTCCAGCTTCTGAATCTCGCTCTCGGACAGTTCGGTGAACAGGCGCAGGAAGCGCCCGACATCGGCATCCTCGGTGTTGCGCCAGTACTGCCAGTAATCATAGGGCGAGCACATGTCGGGATTCAACCACACCGCCCCCGCCGCCGTCTTGCCCATCTTGGCGCCCGACGAGGTGGTCAGCAGCGGCGTGGTCAGGCCGAACAATTCCTGGTTGGCGGCCCGCCGGCCCAACTCGACGCCGTTGACGATATTGCCCCACTGGTCGGAACCGCCCATCTGCAGCGCGCATTTGCAATGCCTGGCCAGTTCGACGAAATCGTAGGCCTGCAGGATCATGTAGTTGAATTCAAGGAAGGTCAGCGGCTGCTCGCGCTCAAGGCGCAACTTCACGGAATCGAAGGTCATCATGCGGTTGATGGTGAAATGGCGTCCGTAATCGCGCAGGAAGGCGATATAGGAAAGCTGATCCAGCCAGTCGGCGTTGTTGACCATCACGGCGTCGGTGGGGCCGTCGCCGAATTGCAAGAAGCGCGAGAACACGGTCTTGATGCCGGCCATGTTGGCGGCAATGTCGGCGTCGGTCAAAAGCTTGCGTGATTCATCCTTGCCCGAAGGATCGCCCACCTTGGTGGTGCCGCCGCCCATCAGCACGATCGGCTTGTGCCCCGATTTTTGCAGCAGCCTGAGCAGCATGATCGAGACCAGACTGCCCACATGCAGGCTGGGAGCCGTGCAGTCGAAGCCGATATAGGCCGGCACCACGCCCGAGCGCAGACGGCTGTCCAGACCGGCCTCGTCCGTGCATTGATGGACAAAACCGCGGACCTTGGCGTTTTTCAGGAAATCCGAGCTGGTCTGGGTCATGACTGTGCTATCCTTGGCAAGAAGGCGGGTTTCCTAGGGTCAAGACTCATTAACCCCGCGAGACGCGCTCTTGAAGAAAATGGCCGAATGAAAGGAAAAACGCGATGAGCGTATCGGGAATACGGTCGAGTGTTTTGACGCATCAGTCGGCCATTTTCTTCAGAGCCCGCAGGGACGCGGCGATTTTGTTGCCGGAATGCGTTGCTTGCCCCTTGTGGACATCCAGTCCACTGTCCCGCTGGAAGCGGGCCAACAAAGGTTGGCCGACAAAGTCGGCGGGTCAAGCGCCTGTTCCAGCAACAAAATCCCCTGCGTCGCGTCCGTGGCGTTAATGGGTCTTGACCCTAGCATATCGGGGCGAAAGGGACAACGGATGTGGGCGCTAGGCTTGATGAGCGGCACCAGCATGGACGGCATCGACGCCGCCCTGATCGAGACCGACGGGGTCGAGGTCACGGCCAGCGGTCCCACGGCGACCTTGCCCTATGACGAGCCCTTCCGCGAACGTTTGCGCGATATTCTGGGCCTGCCCGATCCGCCTTTGGACCTGACCCGCGATTTGACGCTGCTGCATGCCCAGGCCGTGAAAATCCTTCTCGATGAGGCGGGTATCCGCCCCGGCCTGATCGGTTTCCATGGCCATACGGTGCTGCACCGGCCCGAGGAACGAAAGACCCTGCAGATCGGAGATGGCCAGTTGCTGGCCGATTTGACCGGCATCGATGTGGTGGCCGATTTCCGCTCCCGCGATGTGGCGGCAGGCGGGCAGGGGGCGCCCTTGGTGCCGATTTACCACGCCGCTTTGGCCCGGGGTCACGAAAAACCGCTGGCCGTCCTCAATATCGGCGGCGTCGCCAACGTCACCTATATCGGCCTCCATGACGGGCTGCTGGCCTTCGACACCGGCCCCGGCAATGCTCTGCTGGACGATTGGATGCTGGCCATGACCGGCTATCCGATCGATCTCGACGGCAAGCTGGCCTTGGAAGGTCAGGTGGACGAGGATGCTGTGTCGTCCTTCCTGAACCATTCCTGGTTTTCCGCGCGCCCCCCAAAATCGCTCGACCGCGACGAATTCGCCATGCTGGCCAAGGGGTTGATGGGGGGGCTGGGGCCCGCCGACGGCGCCGCCACCTTGTGCGCCTTCACCACCGGGGCCGTCCTGCGGGTGGTGGAGTTCCTGCCCCGCCAGCCCAAACGCTGGCTGGTGACGGGCGGCGGGCGCAAGAATCCGGTGATGATGGAGGGTTTGCGCCGAGGCTTGGGCGTGCCGGTCGATGCCGTCGAGGCCGAGGGCTGGAAGGGCGACGCCCTGGAAGCCCAGGCCTTCGCCTATCTGGCGGCGCGCCATCTGGCGGGACTGCCGATTTCCTTCCCCAGCACCACCGGCGTACCCGAACCGATGACCGGCGGGCGGTTGTTCAAGGCGGGGTAAGGTTTATACGATGTTGCATCAATCGTTATCGGTTCTGCGCCTTGGCGAAAGGACCGACAAATCGAAAGGGGCGAATTAGTTAACAAAGGTATATGGGGGAGTGCGCCGCGATGTCCATTTTGAGAAGACAGTATTGGTTGTGGGTAACCCGACAAGAATTTTTTCAGAATCTTAAGGTTGGTTTTGACCCCAAAGATTGGTGGACGTGTAGCAAAGACACCAAAGAAGGGGACTTGATTTTCCTTTGGAGGACACGCCCAAGAAGCGACATAGGTCTTCTGCTCAGGGCCGAGTCCGATGCCGCCCCGCAACTTGACGTGGCTGTCCCAACCGAAGGTTGGAAATATTGCTGCAAATACCGCGTTCTTTGCGAATTCGACAATCCAATAACGATTGCAGATTTGAAAAACCATCCACGACTGGCCGATTGGGGAGCGCTCCGCTCCGGTTTTCGAAGGGCATCATTCCGCGTTGATCCTAGCGACTGGATGCGCCTGTGCAAGCTGGCAATCAAGAAAAACCAAGGCTTTGAGAAAGTCCTTAATAGGGCCGAGCGCAGCGCTTCACGAAGAAAAATAACTTTGGAAGAGCATATCGAGGACGCGCTTCAGAAAAATCCTGGACTACTGCGAAAAATCGGATTTGACGCAAAATTTGAGCAGCGGCAGGTCGTTTGCCAGGAGGCCAATGGCCGCATTGACATGCTGTTCTGGGAGAAAAAGAAGAAGGCCTGGCTTGTCGTCGAGTTAAAGAATGTTCGTGCCGATAGCGATACGTTCGGGCAGATCAGCCGCTATGTCGGCTGGGTCAAAAAATACCTAGCAAAACGAACATCTGTTATTGGCTTGGTCATCAGCAGAGGTGCCGACAATTCATTCACAATGGCGACGGAAACCAACAAGATGATTCGGCAATGCGATCTTGCCGATCTGGGATTAAACTGATCGTGAGTCCTCGCCTTACGCCGCGATGCGCAGGCGGCCTTTGGCGCGTTTGGAGGGCGTGATTTTCAGTTCGACATCCTGGCCGAGGTCGCTCAACGCCGTCAGCAACCGGTCGGTCGAGAATTTCGAAATCTTGCCGTTCAGCAGCGCCGACACGCGGGGTTGATCCATGCCCATCAATTCCGCCGCCTTGGCCTGGGTTAGGCGGCGCGCCTTGATGATCTCGGCGATTTTGCCAAGCAAATCCGCCCGCAGCACCAGATCGTCGGCATCGGGCAGCCCCAGTCCGTGAAAGGCGCTTTTATCCGTGTAGGTCACGGCTTCCTTTGCTTTTGCCATTGGGCATACTCCTCTTCAGCCAAATTCAAGCGGGCCCTGATCTTGTCGATTTCCTGCCTTGGGGTCGCTATGCCGCGTTTCGACTTTTTCTGAAAAGCATGTTTGCCGCCCATTTGCGCCAGGAAAAGCGCATGACCGATTTCCCTGATGGCGCCCTCAGGAAAGGAAAGCAGAGCGTCCCTGGCGCTGCCGATCCAGCCGATGGGTTTCATCGGCTGTGATTATAGCTGTTTTGACATATGTCCGTAAAGCTATAATTGCGCCTTACTTCTTCTTCTGCGCATCCTTGACCGCCTGTTCAAAGGCGGCCAGCCAGGACAGACCCTCGGCATCCAGCTTTTCGCCGATCAATTGGGCCATGGCCGGTTGGGCGATCTTGCGAAAGGCCTCGATCTCCTTGTCGGAAGGCTGGAAGACGTTCATGCGGGCCTTCATCGCCGACAGAGCGCTTTCATGCGTGGCCGAGGCCAGGGCCCGGCTGGCCTCGATTCCCTTCCTGGCCGCCTCGGACACGAAGCGGCGCTCGTCGTCCGATAGCGACTGCAAAAACGCCTCGTTCGCCGTCCAGACATAGGGGGTGTAGATGTGGTTGGTGATGGTCGCGAATTTCTGCACCTCGTCCAATTTTCCGAAGCGCACGATGCTGACCGGATTCATCTGGCCGTCGGCCAGGCCGCCGCGCAAGGCGGCGTAAAGCTCGTTCCAGGCGATGCCGACCGGTTCGGCGCCCAAGCTTTTGACGAAGGATTTGTGGCTATCGACGCCCATGACCCTAAGACGCAGCCCTTTCATGTCGTCAGGCGCTCGCACCGGGCGCTTCGAATTGGTGACGATGAAGAAACCGCCGGTATCGCCGAAGCCCAGCACCCGCAATCCGCTTTTCGCCGCGATGTCGACCCCGAATTTTTGCCCGAAGGGCCCGTCGAAAAGGGCGTAGGTTTCCTTCAGATCGCGAAAGGCGAAGGGAAAATCGAGGACGCCGATCAGGGGATAGATTTTCGCAATGCCGCCCACCGAGGAGATGGCGGATTGGATCACGCCCTTTTGCACCAGCCCGACCACCTGGGCGTCGCCGCCCAACTGGCCCTCGGGAAAGATTTCGACCCGGATGGCGCCCGCCGATCTGGCCTCCAATTCGCGCTTGAAGGCGACGGCCATGGCGGCGGTGGGATTGTCGGCCTGGTCGTTCTTGTTCAAATGGGCGAGATACAGAATTTTGGGATCGGCGGCCTGGGCCGCGAAGAAGGGCGCAAGGGCAAGGAAAAGAGCGAGAAGGATCCGCATGGCCGCCTCTATTTGTGGTCCAGCCGCTGGGCGGTATCCCAGTCGGCGGGCGGGGGCTGCATCGAATAACCCTTGCAGCGGGCGATGAAGACGCGAACCGGGCCGTCATCCGGATAGGCTTTCTCGAAGCCGCGAAAGCCGTCCCAGGCCTGATCCCATTGATGGGCGGCATAGCTGTTGAAGGCCTTCTCCCACTGCTGGCAGCGTTCCTTGTCCTCGTCCGTGGCCGCGAACGCGCTGCCGGGTTCCAATTCGCCGACCAGTTCGAAAATGGCGAAGGGGCGCGACATGCCGGCGGGAACCACGTGATCGATCATGCGAAACAAGAAGCGGTCGTGCAGTTTGCTGGCCACGGTTTCCGAAACCAGCAACTGGGTGCCGTAGAGCTTGTTCAGCGCTTCCAGGCGCGAGGCCAGATTCACCTCGGCCCCCAGGGCCGTGTATTGCATGCGGTCCTGCGAGCCGACATTGCCGACCACCACCTCGCCGGCATGCAGGCCGAAGCGCGTGAAGAAGGAGGGCCAGTTGCGGCGGGCGAACTCGGCTTCAAGCCTTGCTCCCGCCGCCTTGCAGGCCAGGACGGCGCGGCAGGCGTTGCCCATGGGATCGGGATCGGGCTGCGGCGCGTTCCAGATGGCCATGATGGCGTCGCCGATGAACTTGTCGATGATGCCCTTGTGGCTGTGGATGGCCTGGGACATGTGCTTGAAATATTCCGACAGCGATTCGAGAACCTGCTCGGGCGGCATCGTTTCCGCGTTCTGGGTAAAGCCCTTGATGTCCGAGAACATGATGGCCAGCAAGCGCCGCTCGCCGCCGGTCTGAAGTTCCTTGCCGGAAGACAAGATCAGGCGCACCAAGTCCTTGGGAACATAGACGCTGAAGCTGCGCAGGCTGCGCTTCATGTTTTGCACGGCGACGGACAATTCGTCGACTTCGATGATTCGGGTTCTGACGGCGGCGTCGCCCTCAAGCTCGAATCTCTGAATGCGTTCCGTCTCGCCGACGATTTGCTGCAAGGGCCTGGTCAAAAGCCGGGCCAGCCAGTTGATGGCCAGCGCCGCCAGGATGATCCCCAGAATTCCCGCAGCCAGGATGCGCAAGCTGGCTTGGCGCAAGGGGCCGATGAACTCCAGTTCCTTGACGGCGATGCCGATCACCCAATCCTTGCCGAAAGCCTTGGGGAAGGGGGTGAAGGAAACCATATAGTCCTGACCGTCGGGGCCCAGGGCGGCGGTAAAGCGCTCGCCAAGGCCGGTTTCGCGCAGGCGGGCGGAATCGGCGACGATGGGGTCGGCGACGTCCACCGCCTTCAGAAGTTCGACCTTGCCGTCCTTCATGCGCACGGCCAGTTCGGGATTCTGATGTCCGATCAGCCGGCCTTGTCCATCCAGAATGAAGACGCGGCCTTCCTGGCCGATTTTCTTCTGGGCCAGAAAACCCGACAGCGCGTCCAGCGTGATGTCGGCGCCGATGGCCCCGATCTCGACGCCCGATTCGGTGGCGGCGCGCTTGGAAACGGTCAGCCCCGGCTGTCCCGTGCTGGCGAAGGTGTAGACGTCGGAAATCCGGGTGGCGCTGTCCTCCCAGGCCGATTTGTACCAAGGCCGCACCCGGGGATCGAATTTGCCGGGACCGCGATCAACGCCCCTGACGTCGCCCCATTGGCCGAGAAAGATGAAACTGTCCGACCAGTCGCCCGAACTGCCGTCCAGAAGGCGCAAGGCGTGGCGCGCCCCTTCCGGCACCGGCCGGGCCGAGGGGCCGAAGCTTTTCAGGCTCTCGGGCAGGCGGATGACCTGATAGAAGCTGCCGTCGGCGCCAAAGCCGATGAACAGGCTGTAGATCTGGGGCAGCTTCTCCATCTGTTCGTAGAAATAGCGCAGGCCGTCGGGGCGTCTAAGCGCGCCGCGGTCGATGCGCATCAGAACGCTGGCCGCCTCGACGACGCGGGCCGCCGGATTGAGCAGATTATCGACGTCCTGGACGATGGCCTCGGAGGCCTTGGTCATCGATTGGGTGGCGGTTTCCAGCGCCAGATTGGCGTTGTTGTGGTAGAGATAACCCACCATGCCCAGGGTCAGTGGAATCATGACGCTGGCGAAAGCCGCCGCGATGCCGATTCTGAGATGAATCCGCATGCCTTCCAGCAGGTTGGCAATGACTGTGATCTTCCCCGTCCCCATGGGACGAGTTAAGCCTCTTACGACCTTTATGGCAAATGAAATGGAGGTCTATAACCCTGGGTTGTGATTTATCGACGGTTCACGCCGCCTTGGGCTTTTCCAGCGACTTGTCCAGATAGACGCCGACGATATTGGCCAGGTCGGTCTGCTGCTCGGTAAAGAAATGCGAGGCCCCCGAGATGGTCTTGTAGGTCACCTCGATCCCCTTCTGGCTGCCCAGCTTATGGGCCAGCTTGGCGGCGGCGGCTTCCGGCACCACATCGTCGGCGGTGCCGTGCACGATCAGACCCGACGAGGGGCAAGGGGCCAGGAAGGTGAAGTCATAGATGCTGGCCGGCGGCGAGACCGAGATGAAGCCTTCGATCTCGGGGCGGCGCATCAGCAATTGCATGCCGATCCAGGCGCCGAAGGAATAGCCGGCGATCCAGCAGCCTGCGGCGTTGGGATTGTAGGTCTGCAGCCAGTCCAGCGCCGAGGCGGCGTCGGACAATTCGCCCTGGCCGTTGTCGAAGCGCCCCTGCGAGCGGCCGACGCCCCGGAAATTGAAGCGCAGCGTCGAAAAGCCCCGGTTCACGAAAGCCTGATAGAGCGTATAGACCACCTTGTTGTTCATCGTGCCCCCGCGCTGCGGCTGGGGATGCAAGATCAGGGCGATGGGGGCGCTGGCGTCCTTGCCATGGGTATAGCGGCCTTCGATGCGGCCTTCGGGACCCTGAAAGATAATGTCGGGCATTGCGCTCCTGAAAGTCTATCCCCAACCCGTTGCCGGCGCCCGGGACGGGCCGGGTCATTGGGACCGTTATGAAATTTCCCGGCCGCAGCCATACTTGACCAGCCTAGTCGGGCAACCTATATTCCCCAATACCGTCTAGGGTTATTAAGGCTGGGCCTTGGCCCCGACGGCGGGTCGTATCTATAGCACGCCGGGTAGCCTGATGTTCAAGAGTCTTCGAGAGGATATCGCATCGATTGTGGAACGCGACCCCGCCGCGCGGTCGTTCCTTGAGGTGCTGTTTTGCTATCCGGGCCTGCATGCGCTGATGTTCCACCGCCTTGCCCATTTGCTGTGGGCCAATGAATTCAAGCTGTTAGGACGTCTGGTGTCGCAAATCGGGCGCATCCTGACCGGGGTCGAGATCCATCCCGGGGCCACCATCGGCAAGCGCCTCTTCATCGATCACGGCATGGGGGTGGTCATCGGCGAGACCGCCGTCATCGGCGACGACGTCACTTTATATCATGGGGTGACCCTGGGCGGCACCTCGCTCCACAAGGGCAAGCGCCACCCCACCCTGGAAGACGGGGTCATCGTCGGTTCGGGCGCCCAGATCCTGGGCCCGCATATCGTCGGCCACGGGGCCCGCATCGGGGCCAATGCCGTCGTGCTGTCCGACGTCCCCAAGGGTGTGACCATGGTCGGCATTCCGGCCAAGGTGGCCATGCGCCGCCTGAAGAAGGAAGAGGAAACCGCCTTCCACGCCTATGGCCTGACCAGCGAGCATCTGCCCGATCCGGTGGCCCGCTCGACCGAGGCCTTGCATCGCCAGGTGACGGCGATGATGGTCCGCATTGAGGAATTGGAGCAAAGGCTGGGCGAGACCGACGGCGGCAAGGACGTCGCCAGCGAACCCAAGCCCAACGAACCTAAACAACGTGAAACGCGTGCCGCCGGGCACGGCTGATCTTAGAAAAAGCCGCCCGGCATCATCACAAGAAGGAGAGACGACTGTGAAACTGAGCACCAAAGGACGCTACGCCGTGATGGCGATGGTCGATCTGGCCACCAAGGGCCAGGGTCAGCCCGTCGCCTTGGCCGACATCGCCGACCGCCAGGAGATTTCGCTCTCCTATCTCGAGCAATTGTTCGGTCGCCTGCGCAAGGGCGGCATCGTGAAAAGCGTGCGCGGACCCGGCGGCGGCTATCTTCTGGCCCGCGCCCCCAACCAGACCCGCATTTCCGACATCGTGCTGGCCGTCGATGAACCCTTGCAGACCACGCGCTGCATGCCCGGCCAGCCCGCCGGCTGCCACAACAACAAGGGCCGCTGCCTGACCCACGATTTGTGGGAGGAACTGGGCAACCAGATCTATCTGTTCCTAAGCTCGGTAACGCTGGACGATGTCTGCCAGCGCCGCGTCCTGGGCACCAGCGGCGTCTTCCATGCCGGGGCTGCGGGCGCCCAGGCCGCCGAATAGCGAGGACAAGTGTCGATGACCCATCTGCCCGCCAACGATCAGCCTCGGCCGATCTATCTCGATTACCAGGCCACCACGCCCTGCGATCCTCGGGTGGTCGAGACCATGCTGCCATATTTCACCGAAAAATTCGGCAATCCGCATTCGCGCAACCACATGTATGGCTGGGAAGCCGAAGAGGCGGTCGAGAAGGCCAGGGCCCAGATCGGCGCCCTTATCGGAGCCTCCGACAAGGAAATCATCTTCACCTCGGGGGCCACCGAATCCAACAATCTGGCCATCAAGGGCGTGGCGCAGTTCTACAAGGAAAAGAAAAATCACATCATCACCGTGACCACCGAGCATAAATGCGTGCTGGACGCCTGCCGGCATCTTGAGCTGGAAGGGTTCGAGGTCACCTATCTGCCGGTGCGGAAGGATGGCCTGGTCGATCTCGACCAGCTTGCCGCCGCCATCCGCGAGACGACGGTTCTGGTTTCGGTGATGGGCGTCAACAACGAGATCGGCGTCATCCAGCCCTTGGCGGAAATCGGGGCGCTGTGCCGGTCGAAGGGCGTCTTCTTCCATACCGACTGCGCGCAGGCGGTGGGCAAGATCCCTCTCGACGTCGAGGCCATGAAGATCGACCTGATGAGCATTTCCGGTCACAAGATTTACGGCCCCAAAGGCGTCGGCGCGCTGTATGTGCGCCGGAAGCCCCGCGTGCGCCTGGTGGCCCAGATCAATGGCGGCGGCCAGGAGCGCGGCATGCGCTCGGGCACCCTGCCCACCCCGCTCTGCGTGGGTTTGGGCGAAGCCTGCCGCCTCGCCCAGGCGGAAATGGCCGACGAGACCCAGCGCCTGCTGGCCCTGCGCGAGCGCTTCCATCAGCGGGTGACGGCGGGGCTGCCGGAAGTGTATCTGAACGGCCATGCCGAGAAGCGCATCCCCGGCAATCTCAACTTGTCCTTCGCCTTCGTCGAGGGCGAGGGGTTGATGATGGCGGTCAAGGAACTGGCGGTGTCCTCGGGATCGGCCTGCACCTCGGCCTCGCTCGAACCTTCCTATGTGCTGCGCGCCCTTGGCGTCGATGTCGAGATGGCGCATACCAGCCTGCGCATCGGCATCGGCCGCTTCACCACCGAGGCCGAACTTGATTTCGCGGCCGATCTGCTGATCGAGCGGGTGACGAAGCTGCGGTCCTTCAGTCCGCTTTGGGAAATGGCCCAGGAAGGGATCGACATCAAATCGATCCAATGGGCGGAACATTAAGTAAAGAAAGTAAGGAGTATCTCCATGTCCTACAGCGACAAGGTCATCGACCATTTCGAGCACCCCAGGAATGTGGGTTCTCTCAACAAGGAAGATGCGCATGTCGGCACCGGTCTGGTCGGAGCGCCCGCCTGCGGCGACGTCATGCGCCTGCAAATCCAGGTCAGCCCCGACGGCATCATCGAGGACGCCAAGTTCAAGACGTTCGGCTGCGGCTCGGCCATCGCCTCCAGCTCGCTGGTCACCGAATGGGTGAAGGGCAAGACGCTGGACGAGGCGGCGACCATCAAGAACACCGAGATTGCCGAACATCTGGCCCTGCCGCCGGTGAAGATCCATTGTTCTGTGCTGGCCGAGGACGCCATCAAGGCCGCCATCGCCGACTACAAGGCCAAACACAGCCCGTCGAAAGACGGGCAAGCCGCGGAGTAGCTGACCTATGAATGACAGGCCGTCACCCATCACCATCACCGAAGCCGCCGCCGAACGCGTGAAGGCGCTGATCGCCAAGCGCGGCAAGCCGACGGCGGGCGTTCGCATCGGCATTCGTTCCAAGGGCTGCTCGGGCATGTCCTACACCGTCGAATTCGCCGACGAGAAAAGCCCCTATGACGAGACGGTCGAGGATAAGGGGGTGACGGTCTTCATCGATCCCAAGGCGACGATGTTCATTCTCGGCACCGAGATGGACTATGTCGAAGAGAAGCTGAAAAGCGGTTTCGTCTTTCGCAATCCCAACGAGAAGGGACGCTGCGGCTGCGGCGAATCCTTCCACGTCTGATTGATGCCATGAAGATTGACGTCCACCATACTGACGGGCTTGAAGCCTGCGTCGTCGAGTGTTGGTCCTGCAAGGGACCGGCCAGCCCGCGCGCTTTGTTCTGTTCCGTCTGCGGCGCCGTCCAGCCGCCAAGGCCGCTCGACCATTTCCAGCGGCTGGGCATGATGCCGGGCTTCGACGTCGATTTAAGCGAGCTTGAACGCCATTATTTCGGATTCCAGCGCCGCCTGCATCCCGACCGTTTCGCCGGCAAGTCGGGCAAGGAAAAGCTGCATAGCCAGCAGCAGGCGATGGCGCTGAACGAAGCCTACGAGACCTTGAAGGATCCTCTGAAGCGCGCCGTCTATCTGTTGAAGCTGAAGGGCTGCAAGCTCGACGACGCCGACGGGGCGACGATTTCCGATCCCAAGCTGCTGATGGAGCAGATGGAGGCCAGGGAAGCCCTGATGGAAGCCGATTCCGCCGAGGAAGTGCAGGCCATCCTGGCAAGAACCGAATCCGACATCGCTTTTGCCGTCGACGATCTGTCGCAGGCATTTCAGGCCGCCTGTCTGATGGGCGCCGAGAAGCTGGTGCTGCGTTTGAAATATCTGATCCGCCTCTCGGACGAGGCCAGGGGGCGCAAGGCGCGCCTGATGAAAGGGGCCTAGCCTTTGAGCGACGAGATTCTGTTCGATATTTTCGAGCCCGGCGAATCGCCGCTGCCGCACGCCAATGACGAGGTGGCGGTGGGCATCGATCTTGGCACCACCAATTCCGTGGTGGCGATCTCGAAGGACGGCAGGCCCGAAGTGCTGCGCGACGCCAAGGCCAGAGCCTTGATTCCGTCCGTGGTCGCCTATGGTCAGGACGGCTCGGTCATCGTCGGTCATGAAGCCCGCGAACAGATTCTCGACCGTCCGCAGGACGTGGTGTCCTCGATCAAGCGCCTGATGGGCCGGGGGCTGGAAGACGTCAAGGCTGTGGCCGGGCAACTGCCCTTCGTGGTCGACCAGGACGCCACCGGCATGGTGCGTCTGATCGTGGCCGGACGCACGCTGTCGCCGGTCGAGATTTCAGCCGACATTCTAAGGGCCGTGCGCGACCAGGCCGAAAGGGCGCTGGGGAAGAAAGTGCCCAAGGCGGTGATTACCGTGCCCGCCTATTTCGACGATGCGGCGCGGACGGCGACCAAGGATGCGGCGCGTCTGGCCGGGATCGAGGTTCTGCGCCTGGTCAACGAACCGACGGCGGCGGCGCTGGCCTATGGGCTCGATCAGGGCGCCGAAGGCTTGTACGCCGTTTACGATCTGGGCGGCGGCACCTTCGACGTCTCGCTGTTGCGCATGGAGAAGGGCGTTTTCCAGGTCAAGGCCACCGGCGGCGACGCGGCGCTGGGCGGCGACGACATCGACCATCTGATCGCCGAGAAATTCCTGGCCGAGCGCGGCGAGGCCAAACTCGACGCCGGCAAGGTCAAGCAGGCGCTGATGACGGCCCGCGTCGCCAAGGAATGCTTAACCTCGCGTGACGGCGGCGAATGGATGCTGGAATTCGAAGGCCGCACCAGCCGCCATCAACTGACCCGCGCCGAGCTGGAAACCATGATCGCGCCCCTGGTCTTGCGCACCATGACCATCTGCCGCCAAGTGCTGGAAGATGGCGGCGCCCAGCCTGCCGACGTCAAGGGCGTGGTGCTGGTCGGCGGCTCCACCCGCGTGCCTGCCGTCAGGAAGGCGGTGGCCGATCTGTTTGGCACCTTGCCGCTGGCCAACATCAATCCCGACGAAGTGGTGGCGGTGGGCGCCGCCCAGCAGGCCGAGGCCCTGACCCATGGCTCCGACACCTTGTTGCTGGATGTCACGCCCTTGTCGCTGGGATTGGAAACCATGGGCGGCATCGTGGAAAAGGTGATTTTCCGCAACACCCCCATTCCCACCGCCATGGCCCAGGAATTCACCACCTATCAGGACGGCCAGACGGCGATGATGATCCATGTCGTGCAGGGCGAGCGCGAACTGGTCAGCCAGAACCGCTCATTGGCCCGCTTCACGCTGTCGGGCATTCCGCCGATGGCGGCGGGGGCGGCGCGCATCCGCGTCACCTTCACCGTCGATGCCGACGGCTTGCTGACCGTCTCGGCCCGCGAAACCGCGACCGGCGTCGAATCCGAAGTTCAGGTCAAACCCAGCTACGGCCTGTCGGAAGATGAAATGGCCGATATGCTGAAGGACAGTCTGGAACACGCAAAGGAAGACATGGCTGCCCGCGTTCTGGCCGAAGCCAAGGTCGAAGCCAGGCGCAACGCGCTGGCGGTGATTGCAGCGCTGTCGCATGACGGCGATCTGCTGTCGCCCGAGGAACGCCTGGTCATCGATCAGGCCTTGGCCGGGCTTGACTGCGCCTGCACGGGCAACGACCGCGATGTCGTGCTGGCGGCCAGCGAGGAGTTGGAAGCGGCCACCAAGCCCTTTGCCGAAAAGCGCATGGACCGGGGCATTCGAAAGGCGCTGGCCGGGGTCAGCATGGACAATCTTGAAAAGCGCGTGGGGGAGTGACGACGACCATGGCGAAAATGACCTTCATTGACAAGGACGGCAAGGCGCTCGAAGTCGAGGCGCCGGAAGGCCTGTCGGTTCTGGAAATCGCGCATCGCAACCATCTGGATTTGGAAGGCGCTTGCGAGGGTTCGCTGGCTTGTTCCACCTGCCATATCGTCGTCGATCCGCAATGGTACGGCAAATTGAAGGAGGCCAGCGACGACGAGGAAGACATGCTGGACCTCGCCTTCGGCTTGACCCAAACCTCGCGCCTGGGCTGCCAGATCATCATGAGCAAGGAATTGGATGGGCTGGTAGTGACCATTCCCGCCGCTTCGCGCAACATGATGGTGGACAAGAAGAAGTAATCCGCGCCTCCATGCGCGCGCCCGGCAAGGGACTAACACAATGAAACTGACCTGGGACAAGGTTCACGACATCGCCATCGCGCTGGAAGACGCGCATCCCGACGCCGACAATGTGAATCTGCGCTTCACCGATCTGCACAAATGGATCTGCCAGTTGGAAGACTTCGCCGACGATCCCCTGAAGTCGAACGAAAAGATCCTCGAAGCCATCCAGCTAGCCTGGATCGACGAGCGGGAATAGGGGGCGTCTTCCCCCGAAGGGCTCATTTATTGTAAGATGCCCCCATGGCAAGGATCGATATTCCACAGGAATTCAAGCGCCGCGCCCAGGCCGCCTTGCCGGGCCGGGTGGATCGCCTCGTGCTGTTTGGTTCCCGGGCCAGGGGCGACGCAACGGCCCAATCCGACTGGGACATGGCGGTTTTCCTGAAGGGTGGGGCGGACAGTGACGACTTGTGCGCCCTGGCCGACGCCGCCTATGAGCTGATTTTGGAAACCGGCGAGTTCATTCAGCCGGTGGCCTTTTCGGCGGATCAACCCGTTTCCGATCTTGCCATTCTGCGCCATATCGATCGTCAGGGCGTGGCGGTGTGAAAGGCGAAGCAGCGCTTCATTTCGAGAAAGCCCGGCTCTTTCTTGCCCAGATGCAAGGGCTTGATGCCGAAACGATGACCGAGACGCTGGTTCACCAAGCCTATTGTACAATGTTGCAATAGGAATGACTCGTAACGGCCATCCTTCGAGGCGGCGGCTTTGCCGCCTCCTCAGGATGAGGTTCGTGGGCTTATTTCAAAGAGTCATCCTCATGCTGAGGAGGATGCGAAGCATCCGTCTCGAAGCACGAGGATAACGGGCGCATTCTGCAAACTGGTATAAGGTTCTTGCCGAGACGGCGAGCGGTCTGGCCGGGGACGCCAAGAGGTTTGTAGCCTTTTGCGAAAGTCTGACGCGGTAATCCAGAGAAATTGGATCGACGAGCGGGAATAGGGGCGTCAGTTCCTTTCCCTGCACCAATCGCGCACGTCATCGATCAAGGAAGCGACGACGCGAAGCTGTTCCTTCAGTTCACGCGGGTCGGGATTCTTCGGCATGCGTCCACCCGGCAGCGGATAACGGATGGTGGTGGCATAACTGGAAAGCCCATCGAGGCCCGCGAACTCCGCCCGCCAGACATGGTCCGCCGGCAGCAATTGGGCCAGTGCTCCCAGATGATGCTGGGCGGGAACGGGGATGCCTTCGGCGCTCAGGACGGCTTTGACCAGCTTCTCGGCAGACTGTTGAACGGCATAGGCGGCGTGGCGGGGAAAGGCGTCGAGCACCTTCCTGGCGACGGCGAGGTCTTCCTCGGCCAGCGCAAGATAGCTTTCGATCAGCGGGGTCATCGGCGCTTCTTGCGCTGAACATAGATTTGCCGCCCCCCCAGCACGGCCTGTCCGACCAGGCAGGACGGATCCGCCCTGTCCTTCAGAAAGTCGCTTTTCCGGCAAGGAACGACATCGACGGCCAGCCCGCAGGCGGCCACGGGCGCCGCCACCTTTCGCGGCTCATAGGCTTCTTCCGGCAAACCGTCGGCCAGCACGACCAGCAAGTCGAAATCGCTGTGCGGTCCGGCCTGTCCGTGGGCGCGCGATCCGAACAGCCAAATCTCCTCCGGCCTTAAGGTTGCCGCCAGCCGGTCGCGCAAAAAGCCGATGGCATCGCTTTGCGAGCGGAAAGGGCCGACCGGAGCGTCGCCGATGCGCGTCAACAGGTCGCGCAGTTGCTCGGCCTTGTCCTGGCGCAGCAGTTCGGCGACGGCGGTCAGGATGTCGCGATGTTCGGGCGCCGCGCGCAGCGATTGGACGGGCAGGGGCAAGGCGCTCTCCGTATTACATTACAGAGCATATCGTATTACGAATTGCCGCCCCTGGCAAGCTTCGCCCCCGGCCAGAGTTTGGGATGCGCCCGGGCGTAGCGGAAGGGATAGGGATAATCGACGCCCAGCGCCTCGGCGGCATGCCAGACCCAATGCGGATCATCCAGGAATCCCCGCGCCAGGGCGATCATGTCGGCCTGGCCCTTGGCCAGAATCTCCTCGGCCTGGGCGGGTTTGGCGATCATGCCGACGGCCCGCACCAGCATGCCGGTTTCCTTCTTGATGCGTTCGGCGAATTCCACCTGATAGCCCGGCTCGCCGCCCGGTATCTTGGCGTCGGGCACCATGCCGCCCGACGAGACGCAGACGAAATCATAGCCCAGCTCCTTCACGCGCTTCACATAGACGACCGCCTCGTCTAGCGTGAATCCGCCTTCCTTCCAGTCGGTGGCGCTGATGCGGAAGCCCAAAGGCTTGTCCTCGGGCCAGGCCATGCGCACGGCGCGCAGCACATCGAGCGGGAAGCGCATGCGGTTCTCCAACGTGCCGCCGAAACGGTCGCTGCGCTGGTTGGCCAGCGGGGAAAGAAATTGGTTCAGCAGATAGCCGTGCGCCGAATGGACTTCGATGGCGTCGAAGCCGGCCCGGTTGGCCCGGCGCGCCGAATCGGCAAAGGCGCTGGCGATGCGGTCGATATCCTGTTCCCGGGCTTCGCGCGGCGCCACCCATTGATCCGAAAAAGCGATGGGCGAGGGACCGATCAGTTCCCAGCCCCCTTCATCGGGCGGCAAATAGGAACTGCCGGTCTTCAGGCTGGTCGAGGCCTTGCGCCCGGCATGGGCCAGTTGCACCGAGACCAGCCCGTCGCCGAAACTCTTCAAGCTCTTCACCAGGTCGGCGAAGGCGGCTTCGGTTTCGTCGCTATGCAGGCCAAGGCAGGCCGGCGAGATGCGGCCCTCGGGCAGGACACCCGTCGCCTCGATCACCAGCATGCCGACGCCGCCGGCCATCAGCGATCCGTAATGCATCAGATGCCAGGGCTGGGCCAAGCCGTTCGCGGCGGCATATTGGCACATCGGCGCCACCACGGCGCGATTGGGCAGCGTGGCGGAGCGGATGGAAAGCGGCGTGAAAAGTTTGGGCATGGATGGGGCCTCCTGATGGGTGCCCCATTTTGCGCCTGTCCCTACTTTTCCTTCAAGCGCTCGATTCTGGCGCCGCAGGCGGCCAGCTTCTCTTCCAGCCGCTCATAGCCGCGATCCAGATGATAGACGCGGTTGACGATGGTCTCGCCCTTGGCGGCCAGACCGGCCAGCACCAGCGACACCGAGGCGCGCAGATCGGTGGCCATGACCTGGGCGCCCGAGAGATTGCTTGATCCGCGCACGATGGCCGAGGAACCATGCACATTCACCTTGGCGCCCATGCGCGCCAATTCCGGCACATGCATGAAGCGGTTCTCGAAAATAGTCTCGGTGATCATGCTGGCTCCCTTCACCGTCGCCATCAGGGCCATGAACTGGGCCTGCATGTCGGTGGGAAAGCCGGGATAGGGTTCGGTCATGATATCGACGCCGACCAGATCGTTCTCGCGCGCCGAGACGATCAGGCCCTTGGGCCCGTCTTCCAGGATCACGCCGGCATTGGTCAGCACCTTTTCCACCGCTTCCAGCGTGTCGCGCCTAGCTCCGATCAATTCGACGCGCCCGCGCGTGATGGCGGCGGCGACGGCGAAGGATCCGGTTTCGATGCGGTCGGCCACCACGGCATGGGTGGCGCCGTGCAGGCTGGTCTTGCCCTTGATGCGCAAGGTGCCGGTGCCGATGCCGTCGATCTCGGCCCCCATGGCGACCAGGCATTGAGCCAGGTCGCAGACTTCGGGCTCGCGCGCCGCATTGACGATCACGCTTTCGCCGTCGGCCAGGCTGGCCGCCATCAGCGCGTTCTCGGTAGCGCCCACGGACACCATCGGGAAGGCGATCCGCGCCCCCTTCAGCCCCTTGGGCGCGCTGGCATAGATATAGCCTTCCTTCAGCTCGATTTTGGCGCCCATCTGTTCCAGCGCCATCAGATGCAGATCGACGGGCCTGGTGCCGATGGCGCAGCCGCCGGGCAGCGAAACCTTGGCGGTCCCTTCGCGGGCGACCAGCGGCCCCAGCACCAGAACCGAGGCCCGCATGCGCCGCACCAGATCATAGGGCGCTTCGGTGCTGGTTATGGTCGGGGCCGAAAAATCCATGACCCGGCCGGCGAACCCGCCCTGCTGGGCATCGACGCCGTTCAGGCCCAGCATCACGCCGTGCTGGGCCAGCAGATTGGCCATGGTCGAAATGTCGGCCAGATGCGGCAGATTCGATAGGGTCAGGGTTTCGCGGGTGAGAAGGCAGGCCGCCATCAGGGGCAGGGCGGCGTTCTTGGCGCCGCCGACGGGAATGCTGCCTTCAAGCGGTACGCCGCCTTCGATGCGGATGCGATCCATGAACCGGGAAATCCTTACAACTTGGGAAGAGTGACGCCCTGCTGGCCCATATATTTGCCCGAGCGGTCGGCATAGGAAACCTCGCAGGGGCTGTCGGCCTTCAGGAAGATGAACTGGCAGGCCCCTTCATTGGCATAGATGCGGGCCGGCAACGGCGTGGTGTTCGAGAATTCCAGCGTGACATGCCCTTCCCAGCCGGGTTCCAGGGGCGTCACATTGACGATGATGCCGCAGCGGGCATAGGTGCTTTTGCCCAGGCAGATCACCAGCACGTCGCGGGGGATGCGGAAATATTCCACCGTCCGGCCCAGGGCGAAACTGTTGGGGGGAATGATGCATTGCTCGCCCTGGCGCTCAACGAAACTTTGCTTGGAGAAATTCTTGGGATCGACCACCACCGAATCGACGTCGGTGAAAATCTTGAATTCAGGGGCGACGCGGGCATCGTAGCCGTAGGAGGAGACGCCGTAGCTGATGACGCCCTGATTCTGATCGCCCTGGCGGACCAGGCGCTCCTCGAAAGGCTCGATCATGCCCGTCTTGCGGGCCTGGTCGCGAATCCAATGGTCGGGCATCACGGGCATGCTAAGGAATCCCTGTTGGACAACGCCATCTTGTAGCCCAGCAGGGGTTAAGGATCAATGGATAGTGGGGGGAGTCAAGCGGCATTGCGCTGTTTGACAGTCTTTTCAATCGTCTTGCCGCTTTCGGCCTGGGCGACGGCCAAGTCGTAATTGGTCTGAAGATTGAGCCACACCAGAGGGCCGGTGCCGAAATACTGACCCAGCCTCAAGGCGGTGTCGGCGGTGACGGCGCGCTTGCCGGCGACGATCTCGGATATCCGGTTGGCGGGAACGTTAAGAGCGCTCGCCAGTTTGTTGGAGGACAGGCCCAGTTCAACCAATTCGTCAGCCAGAATCTCGCCAGGATGGACAGGGGAGAGCCCAGGCATCTTGTCAATGGTAATCGACGATTTCGACATCGTAGGCGTCTCCATTCTCGAAGCGGAAACATATCCGCCATTGCATGTTGATCCGGACGCTGTATTGCCCCTTGCGCTTGCCGCTCAGGGCCTCGAAGCGGTTGGATGGCAGGGCCATCAGCGCCTCAATGCTGTTGGCCGCGTCGAGATAGGCCATTCGGCGCTTTGCCTGACCGGCAAAGGCGTCAAACTCCTTCACCCTCTCGCCGTCATAGAATCGCTTCGTTCGCTTGTCGGCGATGGATTTGATCATGGCGAAGGTTACTACGCTGTACGTATAACGTCAAGCCCCCCCCCCTCCCTAAACCTGCGTTCCGCCCACCGTCATGCAAGACAGTTTCAAGCTGGGCTGGCCGACGCCGACCGCCACCCCCTGACCGTCCTTGCCGCAGGTGCCGATGCCGGGATCCATGGCGAAATCGCTGCCGATCATGGTGATTTTCTTCAAGCTTTCGGCGCCGCTGCCGACCAGCGTAGCGCCTTTGACGGGGGCGCCGATCTTGCCATTCTCGACCAGATAGGCTTCCGAGGCCGAGAAGACGAATTTGCCCGAGGTGATATCGACCTGACCACCGCCGAAATTGGCGGCATAAAGCCCATTCTTGACCGAGGCCAGAATCTCGGCCGGATCGTGATCGCCGGCCAGCATGAAGGTGTTGGTCATGCGCGGAATCGGCGGATGGGCATGGCTTTGGCGCCGCCCGTTGCCGGTGGGCTTGGCGCCCATCAGACGCGCATTCAGGCGGTCGAACAGATAGCCCACCAGGATGCCGTCTTCGATCAGCACCGTGCGTCCCGAGGGCGTGCCCTCGTCATCGACGGTGATCGAGCCTCGGCGGTCCGGCAGCGTGCCGTCATCGACGACGGTGACGCCCGTGGCGGCGATGCGCTGGCCCATCAGCCCCGAGAAAGCCGAAGTTTTCTTGCGGTTGAAATCGCCCTCCAGCCCATGGCCCACCGCTTCGTGCAGCAGCACGCCCGGCCAGCCGGGGCCCAGCACGACTTCCATTTCGCCCGCCGGCGCCGGAATCGAGTCCAGATTGGCCCTGGCCTGGCGGATGGCCTCGTCCACCGCCGCCTTCCAGGCGGCGGGGTCCAGAAGCCCGTCGAAGCCGACGCGGCCGCCGAAACCGTGACCGCCCGATTCCATGCGCCCCTTGTCGTTCAGCACCACCGAGACATTGAGGCGCACCAGGGGGCGGATGTCGGCGGATTCCGTACCGTCGGCGCGGAGGATGCGCACCGCCTGCCACGAACCCAGGATTGAGGCCATGACCTGAACCGCGCGTGAATCGGCGCTTCTGGCATAGGCGTCGATTTCGCCCAGCAGATTGACCTTGGCGTCGAAGCTGGCCCCGGCCAAGGGATTGGCGTCGGTGTATAAAAGGCGGTTGGTGCCCTGGGGTGGCGCCGCCAGCGTGCCGGAATGGCCCTGGCGCACCGCTTTCACTGCGTCCTTGGCCCGGGTCAGCGCTGCACAGCTGACCTCGCTGGCATGGGCGAAGCCCACCGCTTCATCGGCGACGGCGCGCAGCCCGAAACCGATGCCGGTGTCGAAACTGGCACTTTTGATCCGTCCGTCGTCAAGGGCGATGCTTTCGCTTTGGCGGGCTTCCAGGAACAGTTCGCCGTCGTCGCAGCCTTCCAGGGCCTCGGCCACGATGCGCAGAGCGCTTTGGGGGTCCAGCCCCCCTTGCGTAAAGAAAAGGTCGTTGGTGGCGGCAAGATGGGGCATGCTATGGTCCCGTTCCAGGTTGGGTTTCTCAAGGACTAATATAGGCAATGCCGGACCAGATTGCGCCAAGTGAAATCGGCAGCGAGGGCGAATATCAGCTTCGCCATCTTTTGCATGGCGAAGTGCATGCAAGGCCGCACGAGCTTTTGGAAACGCCGTTCGAGGCTCTGCATCTGGTCTATCTGACCGGCGAGGTCGCGCCCGACGACGACCGCAGGCATCTGGCCCGCCTGTGCGAGCTGACGGGGGTGCCTGTCTTGGTGCCGGTGGATAATTTCCATGTCCTGGACCTACCGGGTTTCCGCCTGCGCTGGGAGCGCCATACCGAATTCTCGACCTGGACCCTGTTTCGTCCGGGCGGCTTCGAGCGCCCCTTCGCCGCTGATCTGATGGCGTTGCTGCCCGAATCCTGGCGCAAGACCATGCCGGGCCGGCTGCTGCTGTCGCTGCGCCTGGCCCTGGAAAGCGCTGACCGCGAGCCCGAGGAGCTGGAGCAGTATTTCCTGCCCAGCCCCCGCGTGGGCAGCCGGGTGATGAGCGGCGCCGCCACCCTGTGGACCGATTTTCGCCTGCATGTCGACGGCATGGGCCGATTCCTGGTCCATGACTGGGGCCTGTCGAAGGGCCAGGCCGGGCGGCTGGTCCAGCGCCTGTTCGAGATCGAAACCTACCGCATGACCGCCCTTCTGGCCCTGCCCCTGGCCCGCGATGTCGCGCCGGCGGTGACCAGGCTTGACCGCGATTTGAAGGCGATCATCGCCGAACTGGCCTCGCCGGAGCCCAGCGACGACCGCAAGCTATTGGAAAAACTGACGCAATTGGCGGCCGAGGGCGAACGCCTGGGCTCGGCCACGGCCTATCGCTTTTCCGCCGCCGCCGCCTATTACGCGCTGATCAAAAGCCGTATCGAAGAATTGCGCGAGGAACGCATCCCCGGGGTTCAAAATCTCGGCGAATTCATGGAGCGCCGTCTGGCCCCGGCCATGGCCACCTGCGAATCGACCCGTCTGCGGTTGGAAGATCTGTCGGCCCGCATCGCCAGGGCCGGCGATCTGCTGCGGACAAGGGTCGATATCGCCCTCGAAGAGAAAAACCGCGATTTGCTGCATTCCATGAACCGCCGCGCCAAGCTGCAGTTAAGGCTGCAGGAAACCGTGGAAGGCCTGTCGGTGGCGGCCATCAGCTATTATCTGGTCGGTCTGGTCGGCTATATGGCCAAAGGGGGCAAGGCGGCGGGCCTGCCCATCGATCCCGACCTCGCCCAGGGCCTGGCCGTGCCCCTGGTGCTGGGGCTGGTCTGGTGGGGCCTGCGCCGCTTCAAGAGGCGCCTGCATCACGAGTAGGAAGGCGTTCGGGGATGATTGACGCCCTTGGGGAATTCCTCTATAAGCGCGGCCTCTAACCGGCCTTCAGCGCCAGATGCCCAGGTAGCTCAGTTGGTAGAGCATGCGACTGAAAATCGCAGTGTCGCTGGTTCGATTCCGGCCCTGGGCACCATTTTAAGCCCCTGAAACCGAATAGGTTTTGGGGGTTTTCCATTTGTGGGGTTGGAAGGCGGTTTTGGTCCAGGGTATCACCGGGGTATCGCGGGATTTCCTCACTCCCCACATTTCAGCCGATAGCCGACGCCGGGGTCGGTGACCAGGAATTTGGGGCTGGCCGGATCGTCCTCGAGCTTTTGGCGCAACTGGTTGACGTAGACGCGCAGATAGGCCGTGTCCTCGACATGGGCCGGTCCCCAGACCTCTTTCAAGATCAGCTTGTGGGTCAGCACATGGTCGGGATGGCGGGCCATGAAATCCAGCAAATCCCATTCCCGCTTCGACAAATGCACGTCCTCATCGTGCCTGGTCACGATGCGCCGCTTAAGGTCGATGCGGACTGGGCCGCCAGTGACCACTCCACTTCCCTCGCTGCCGCCTTGGCTTGGGCGCAAGAGGGCACGGATGCGGGCCATCAATTCGGCGACGCCAAAGGGCTTCACTACATAGTCGTTGGCGCCACGGTCGAGCGCTTCCACCTTGTCGGCTTCTCCGGCGCGGACCGAAAGCACGATCAGAGGCATGCGGTGTGACTGGCGGATGGTGGTGATGACATCCTGGCCGTCCATGTCAGGCAGGCCTAGATCAAGCACCACAAGATCGGGCCTGGCGGCCAGCGACGCATCGATTCCCGCAGCCCCGGTTTCCGCTTCCAGCACCTCATAGCCGACGGCACCCATCGAGATGCGCAGAAACTTGCGAATTTGCGCTTCGTCGTCGATGACAAGAATCTTGGCGCCCATTTTCTAACGCCCCTCCTGGCTTGGCGGCAGTTCCACCTCGGGCGGCAAAGGCAAATGGATGACGATCGAGGTGCCGGTACCGAACAAGCCTGGCTCGGCCTTGATGGTGCCGCCATGCGCCTCGACGATGCCACGGCAGATGGCCAGCCCCAAACCGGTGCCCGCCATCTGATTGTCGGTGGCTTGGACACGATAGAACATGTCGAATACTTTTTCGCTGTCCTCTTCGGGAATGCCGGGTCCCTGATCGGTGACCTCGATGGCGATATGCTCCGCCGTCTTGTGGGCCCAAATCTTGATCGGCGTCTTGGCAGGGGCGTATTTGCAAGCATTGTCCAAAAGATTGAAAAACACCTGTTCCATCAGGACGGCGTCGATGCATAAAAGCGGCATGTCGGGATCGATCTCAACCTTGATGCTGTGTTGGCGGGCCATGGGCTTGGCGCGCTCGACAGCCGCTCCCACGATGTCGGCCAACTCGGCCCAATCGGCCCGAGGCTTCAAGCCGCCGCTGCCCAGCTTGGTCATGTCGAGCAGGTTCTGCACAAAGCGATTCAGCCGTTCGGCCTCGTCCAAAATGGTTTGCGCCAACTCGTGGCGCGACGCATCGTCCAGAGACTTACCATAGCTGATCATGCTGCTGGCCGAACCCATGATCGAGACCAGGGGTGTGCGTAGATCGTGCGACAGAGAAGACAGCAGGGCCGAACGCAGCCGCTCGCGCTCGGTGGAGACCTTGGCAGTTTCGATATCGGCAACCAGCGTGGTGCGCTCGATAGCCACCGCCGCCTGACCGGTCAGGGTTTCCAGCAAGCGCATCTGCTCTGGCGACGGCAGATCGGCACTCTCTGCCATCTGCACGCCCAACACGCCTATGGGCGCCCTGGCCGTACGCATGGGCAGGAACAGCCAAAGCGCTGCCGGAAGCGTAGATGTTCCGCGCCCGGCGGGCTTTCCATGCACCCAGGCCCATTCGGCGGCCCCGGCGGATTTATCGTCCAACGCGTCTTCGGGCGGATATCCGGCGGCAATCGCAAGGCCATTCTCGCCCGGCAACAGGATCAACGACTTGCCGTGAATGATGGCCGCCACATGATGCACCACCGCCCACAACACTTCTTCTTGCGTTACCGCCGCCGTCACCTTGCGCTCGAACTCGTAAAGATTGGCTGTGCGTTTGGCGCTTTTGCGCGACGAATCGACCTGCACCTTCAAACGGCTCGCCAGATTGGAGACAATGACGGCGGCAAACAGAAAGAAAAATACGGTCAGGATGTTCTGCGGATCGGCAATGGTGAAGGTGAAGCGCGGATCGGTGAAGAAAAAGTTGAAGGCGAGAAAACCCGAGAACGAAGCCAGGATGGCGGGCTTCAGTCCGAAACGGATCGCCGACAGAAGAACAATGACCAGATAGACCACCGAAACATTGGTCACCGGCATCCAGCGTTCGATGACGAAGCCAATTCCGGTTGCTCCGCCCACCATGACCAACGCAGCCGCCATGCCCAGCCAGTCGGACAACAACATAGGTTCGAAGGAAGGCCGCCAGAACGGTTTCGCTTTTTCCTCCTGGCCGACGACCAACACATTGATGTCGCCGCTTTGCTCGATCAAGCGGTCGGTCGCCGATTTTCCTTGCAACAGTCGCCGCTTCGGACGGCCAACGACGATCTGGGTGACATTGCGTTCTCGGGCCAGGGCCAACACCTCGTCCACCACGTCATCGCCCTGCAAGACCAGCGTTTCGCCGCCCAACTGCTCGGCCAAGCGCATGGCCTGGGCGATACGATCCTTTTCCTTTTCGGACAAGGCGTAGGCGCGGGTCGTTTCCACCGTTACCGCCATCCAGGCCGCACCCCGGCGCTCGGCAGTGCGCTTGGCAACCCGAAGCAGGCGGTCGGCATCAACCCGCTCGCCAATGCAGGCCAGGATGCGCTCGCGGGCAGGCCATGGTCCGTCGATGGCATGCGCCCGCATGTAATCGACCATCTGCTTGTCGACGCGCTCGGCGGCATGGCGCAGGGCCATTTCCCGCAACGCCGTCAGATTGCCGGGCGAGAAGAAATTATGCACGGCGCGTCTGGCCTGTTCGGGCACATAGACCTTGCCTTCGTGCAGACGCTTAATCAGGTCTTCCGCTGGCAGATCGATCAGCTCGATCTCGTCGGCGCTGCCCAGAACGGCATCGGGCACGGTTTCGCGCACTTTGACGCCCGATATGCGTTCGACGACGTCGTTCAAGGAATCGAGATGCTGGATGTTGAGTGTGCTGTAGACGTCAATCCCGGCGGTCAAAATTTCCTCGACATCCTGCCAGCGCTTGACATGGCGGGCTCCGGGAACGTTGGTATGCGCCAACTCATCGACCAGGACGATCTTGGGCTTGCGGGCCAGGATGGCGTCCAGGTCCATCTCCTTGAAGTCGTGGCCACGATATTCCAGGGCGCGAGGCGGCAGAACTTCAAGCCCCTCCAGCAAAGCCAATGTCTCGCGCCGCCCGTGGGTTTCGACCACGCCCGCCACCACATCGACGCCCTCTCGCTTGCGCTCGTGCGCCGTTTCCAGCATGGCGAAGGTCTTGCCGACGCCGGGCGCGGCACCCAGAAAGATTTTCAAACGCCCACGCCCCTCGCGCCGGGCTTCGGCGAGAAGGGCGTCTGGAGACGGTCGGTTGTCGTTGTCACTCATGTTCTATGTTCACTTCATTGGCCACCTTTCGTCCAGGGCCTTGTTGAGGATCTCGGCATCGATCTTGTCATGATCCTGGGCAAATTGGTTGAGCAGGTTCCGAATCTCGACCGGCGAGACATGGCGAGCGCTGGCGATACTTTTGGCCTGAACGAAGGCCGACGACAGCTGAATTTTGCGCTCGCCGGGAGAGAGGTGGAAATATCCGGGTGGGCCGGAATCCGATGTTGGCCGCTCGCCTCGTTCCTTGAACAGCGGCAGGGCCAGCCAGATAAAGAAAGCCGCTACGCCAACAATAGCCAGCGTATTCAGCCAACTTGGTTTGTTTTCCGGTCGGCTCATGTCGTGCCTATTTCTTAATCGGCCATTTTTCGTCAAGCGCCAGATTGAGCTTCAAGACATTGACCACCGGCTCGCCCAGCAATCCGAAAACGCGGCCTTCGGTCATAGCGCCAACCAGATTGTGCAACTCGAGAAGGGCCACGCGCCTTGACGCCGCCACGCGCTTGACCTGGGCCTCGGCGGCGGCTGGCGAGATATGAGGATCAAGCCCGCTGGCCGAAGCGGTGACCAGATCGGCGGGAACCGGCCCTGTTTCGCCAGGATTGGCTTTTCTGAAGGCCATCACGCGCTCGGCCACGCTATCGGCCAAGGACTTGGCCGAGGGGGCCAGATTGCTGCCGCCAGAAGCAGATGCGTTATAGGGCGCCTCGGCGGTTGCCGAGGGACGGCCCCAGAAATATCCAGGCTGCGCGAAACTTTGTCCAAGCAATTCCGAGCCGATCACCCGGCCATTTTTTTCGATCAGGCTGCCTGCGGCCTGGCGGGGAAACAAGGCCTGCGCCGCGCCAGTGACGGCGAAGGGATAGGCCAGGCCGGTGAGTGCGGTCAGTACGAGCAGGATGACCAGAACGGGGCGGAGTTCCTTAATCATGAATGCGTCTCCTTCAAACCAGGCCAAGAAAATTGACCGCCAGATCGACCAGCTTGATGCCCGCGAAAGGCATGGCAAGGCCGCCCAGCCCGTAGACCAGCAGATTGCGCCGCAATAGGGCCTCGGCTCCCACCGGCCGGTAAGCAACGCCCTTCAACGCCAGGGGGATCAGGGCGACAATGATCAGGGCGTTGAAGATGATGGCCGACAGAATGGCCGATTGCGGACTGGCCAGATGCATGATGTTCAGGGCCTGCAATTGCGGATAGGCGGTCAGGAACAAGGCTGGAATGATGGCGAAATACTTGGCCACATCGTTGGCGATCGAGAAGGTGGTCAGGGCTCCCCGGCTTATCAGCATTTGCTTGCCGATCATCACGATCTCGATCAGCTTGGTGGGATCGCTTTCCAGATCGACCATGTTGCCCGCCTCGCGGGCGGCTTGGGTGCCGGTATTCATCGCCACCCCGACATCGGCCTGGGCCAAGGCGGGCGCGTCGTTCGATCCGTCGCCGCACATGGCGACCAGCCGCCCACCTGATTGATACTGGCGGATCAGTTCCAACTTCTTCTCGGGTGTTGCCTCGGCCAGGAAATCATCGACGCCCGCCTCGGCGGCAATGGCGGCGGCGGTCAGGGGATTGTCGCCGGTAATCATCACTGTGCGGATACCCATGGCCCGCAAGGTGGCGAAGCGTTCGCGGATGCCGGGCTTCACGATGTCCTTCAGATGCACTACGCCAAGATGTCGTCCGTCCCGGGCCACCACCAAAGGCGTTCCGCCCGACTTGGCGACCTTCTCGACCAGGCTGACCAGTTCTCGCGGCGCTCCGCCCAACGTTGAACCAGCCCGTTCGGCGACATAGGCCTGAATGGCGTCCCAAGCGCCCTTGCGGATCTGCGAGCCTTCAAGATCGACACCCGACATGCGGGTCTGGGCGGTAAAGGGAATGATTCCAATATCGGCCCCTTTTGGTGCTTTGAAGCCGAAATGATTGGCCGCCAGCGCCACAATGGATTTGCCCTCGGGCGTTTCGTCGGCCAATGAAGCAAGAAAGGCCGCCTGGGCCAGTTCGCGCTCGCCGACACCGGGGGCGGGAAGGAACTCACTGGCTTGACGCGCTCCCCAGGTGATGGTGCCGGTTTTGTCCAGCAACAACACGTCGATGTCGCCCGCCGCCTCGACCGAACGGCCCGACTTGGCGATGACGTTGAACTTGACCAGCCGATCCATGCCCGCAATGCCGATGGCCGACAACAGGCCGCCGATGGTGGTGGGGATCAAGGTCACGAACAAGGCGGTCAGGAAGACGACGGGAATAACGGCGCCCGACCACGAGGCGAAAGCGGGCAATGTGGCGACGACGATCAGGAAGATCAGCGTCATGCCGACCAGAAGGATGTTGAGAGCGATTTCGTTGGGCGTCTTCTGGCGCTTGGCGCCCTCGACCAGCGCGATCATGCGGTCCAGGAAGGTTTCGCCGGGATTGGCGGTGATGCGCACGACGATACGGTCAGAAACGACGCGTGTTCCGCCCGTCACCGCCGAACGGTCGCCGCCCGATTCCCGGATGACAGGGGCGGATTCGCCGGTAATGGCGCTTTCATCCACCATGGCGATGCCCGCCACCACGTCGCCATCGCCGGGGATGACGTCGTCGGCTGCGCAAGCCACGAGATCGCCCGCCTTTAGCTGGCTGGCCGGAATCGCAGTCGCTTTTGTCGCTTCAATGCTGTCGATCTTGTGCGCCTTGGCTTCCGTTTTGCTGCGGCGCAAGCTGGCCGCCTGGGCCTTGCCGCGCCCCTCGGCTACCGCTTCGGCAAAATTGGCGAATAGCACGGTGATCCACAGCCAAGCAGACACCTGGACCATAACGCCCGAGAAGGCAGTTCCCTCGACGGCGTCGCGGACCGATAGCAGGGTGGACAGCACGGCCACCACGGCGGTGGTGAACATCACCGGATTGCGCGCCAGCAGCCGGGGATCGAGTTTTAGCACGGACTCCTTGGCGGCCTGGACCAGAATGGCACTATCGAACAGGGCGCGCGATTTGGGACGATGGACGGTCATGAAATGCTCCTAGAACAAGGTGCCGGAAGACAGCGCCAAATGCTCGACGATGGGGCCCAGCGCCAGAACCGGGAAATAGGTCAACCCGCCCACCACCAGCACGACGCCGACAAGAATGCCGATAAACAGCATACCATGCGTGGGGAAGGTGCCCGCCGAGGGCGGAGCTGACTTTTTGGCCGCCATGGCGCCAGCAATCGCCAGCACGGGAATGACGAAGGCGAAACGCCCTATCAGCATCGACAGAGCCATCGCCGTATTGAAGAACGGCGTGTTGCCGGACAATCCGCCAAAGGCCGAGCCGTTGTTGTTGCCTGCCGACAGGAAGGCGTAAAGCACTTCCGAAAGTCCATGCGGGCCGGGGGCGGCAATGCTGGCTTGCGCAATTGGCAGAATCATGGCCACAGCGCCAGCGCCCAAGACGGCGATGGGGGTGGCCAGGATAGCGATCACGGCCAGCTTCATCTCGCGGGCCTCGATCTTCTTGCCCAGATATTCCGGCGTGCGACCGACCATCAGGCCTGCAATGAACAAGGCGATGAGGACAAAGACGATCATGCCGTAAAGGCCGGAACCAACGCCCCCGATCACGACCTCGCCCAGCGACATGTTGATGAGGGGGATCAGACCGCCCAGCGGCGTGAAGCTGTCATGCATGGCGATCACGGCGCCGCACGAGGTGGCGGTGGTGATGGCGGCGAACAGGGCCGAGGCCACGATCCCAAATCGCGCCTCCTTGCCCTCCATATTCCCCATGTTCTGAAGACCAAGCTGGGTGAGGGCGGGATTGCCCTGTGCTTCTGCCCAGATGCTGATGAAGGCGCCAGCAATGAACAGCAGGCCCATCGCCGCCAGCAGCGCCCAGCCTTGGCGCTGATCCTTGACCATGCGCCCGAACGTATTGGTCAGCCCGGCGCCAAGTAGGAAGATGCACACCATGTGAATCAGATTGACAAGCGCCGACGGGTTCTCGAACGGATGGGCGGCATTCGCATTGAAGAATCCGCCACCGTTAGTGCCTAGATGCTTAATCATCATCTGGCTGGCCACGGGGCCTTGGGCGATGATCTGCCTAACGCCCTCTAGCGTCGTGGCCTCGGTATAGGCGTCGAAATTCTGCGGCACGCCCAGCCAGACCAGCAGCAACGCGCCGACAAAACAAATCGGCAGCAGCAGATAGAGGGTGATGCGCACCAGATCGACATAGAAATTGCCGACCGTGCCGGACTCGCGCCTGGCGAATCCCCTTATGACGGCGGCGGCAGCGGCGATACCCGCTGCTGACGACAGGAAGTTCTGCACCGTGAAACCCACCATCTGCACCAGATAGCTCATGCTGCTCTCGCCGCCGTAATTCTGCCAGTTGGTGTTGGTGACGAAACTGACTGCTGTATTGAAGGCGAGATCGGACGGCACGGCGGCCATGTCTGCTGGATTGAGCGGCAGAAAACCCTGCAAACGCTGCAAGCCGTAAAGCAGCAAGACGCCCGCCAGATGGAAGATCAGAAACGCGCCCGCATAGGCGCTCCAATGCTGCTCGCGCCCTGGATCGACGCCAGCCAGACGGTAGAGCCCCCGCTCGACCGGCCCCAGAAGTCGCGACAGCAAAAGGGGCTGGCCCTCGAACAGGCGGGCCATGTAGCCCCCGACAAGCGGCGTCAACCCAACGACCAGGGCAATGAAAAGGATGAGAAGCAGAAGGCCATAGGCGTCCATGGAAGGCTCCTAGAACCGCTCGGGATGGATGAGGACATAGACAAGGTAGGCGGCCAGCCCGATCACCGAGCAAAGCCCCAGAACCACATCCAGCGTTATGGTGTATGGCATGATGGCGCTCTCCTAGATGTTCCGACAGGCGCGCAACATCAGGCCCAGAAGCCCAAAAGCCCCCAGCGTAGCGGCAATGAAAACAGCATCGAACATGGCGAAGACTCCGGCCTGCTATTGAAACCGGGGCTATCCTCCCGCCGAATGGCGTAAAGGTTCCATACGGAAATTTTGCCGTTAATTTTATGCCCCGCTTATATTCACACGGGGCTCAGAATCCCTTGCCGGATTTATGATGGTATAAAGTCAGATAGATGTTCCAACATTCGCCCCTGTCAGGTCGCAAAACAATAACGCCTTGATTATACATGTCTTAGAGTTCGATACCGTGCCTCAGCCTGATTGAATTTCTGCTCCGTCCCCTCGGGGTTATCCTTCAGCGCCCGCAAAGCATCCATGCTAACGGCATCAAGCGTTGTCGGCAGTTCGGATATGTCGAGGCCCATGAGGGCGGTTAGGGAAGTCAGCGAGCCACGAAACTGCGTGAAGAACATCTGGATACGTTCGTCGCGCAGGCCTTCCAGAACTTTCTTCCGTTCGGCCTTCGAGACATAAGGCGCAAGGGCGGTTTTGGTTTCCTCGATGCTGGCCTGCCAGATCGGATGCAGCGGCCAACGGCTGCGATTCGTATCGCCATTCGGCACCGTGTAGCGAATGGCGTTGAGAATGCCTGGCATGACGTCGCCCGCCTTGGCTTCGAAGTCGGCAAAGCTCTTCAGGTTCCAGAAATCCAGTTCCGTTTTTCCAGCCCTGGGTTCAACGCGCCAAACTTCGCCCTTGAAGGTTTCAGGGACCAGGCCCCAATTGTCCCACCAGTACGATTTGCCATGGACAACGATTTCCTTGGTCTTGTTGTACAGCGCCACTTGCCGGTTGGGCATCTCGCCGATGCGGATCGACTGCACCCGGTTTCCTTGCGCCGTTACCTCGGCATCCATCTGTTCCCGATGCTCGCGCCTTATATGGCGAGGATGGGCCACGAAGTCATCCGCCGAAGGGTTCATGCCCTCGACGTGAAAATCGCAGCAAAAGTCGATGCGGCTGATACGTTCCATGGGCAGCATAAGCTGGCGGGCCTCGTCCCATTTGGAACCGATTGCGCCAAGCTGGGCCAGGAAGTCGAGCATCTGCCTTTTCACACCCTCGTAACCATGCAGCGCCAAGGCGAGGCTGTGGGCCGAGGCACGGATGTTCCAGCGCTCGGGGTCATCGCTGTTGGCAATGAACCAGGTTGCGCCGTCCGGCCCGGTATCAAAGCGATAGGCATAGCCGCCGCGCGATCCACTTTCGCCGACCATCAGGCAGATATTGCCGCCGTCTTCCTTGCCCAGCAGCAAGGGATAATCACCTCGATTCTTTTTGGCGGCCTCTTTCGTTTCCTCAAGATGCAGCAAGATGCTTCTGGGCAATGCGCCTTGAAAGGACACGTCCAGACCGTCAAAGTTCGAATAGATCAGTTTTGCTTCCATCTCATGTACTCCTAGGGGGGTGTGCTACAGAGACACCCCCAAGCTGCGCTGGCCGCAAGCGGCCCGCTCGCCTGCGCTAGCACGGGCCGCTTGCTGGGCCATGCGTACTCGTCAGGCTTGGTTGAAACACGCTCGCCGCTAGGCAGGGGTGCAGATTCACAAATAATCTGCACCCGCTGCTGTCCAGCTTATGAGCAAAGGGCGGCGTCAATGGCGCTTCGCCCGTTTCGGATCGAAACGGTTCCCCGCAAGCACCATTGACCCCGCTTGTTCAAGCAGACTTTCCGGCAAATCGACTTCGATTTCCGGAAGGGCGAAGCAAGGCGTGGGACATTGCAGGCAGGTGATGACCTGACGCAGTTCCGCATTTTCCTTTTTAAGTGCCGCGATCTGCTCACGGGGGTTGAAGTGGCGCTTGGGCTTCATCGCACATCCCCATTTTCCGAGGTTGAGCGGCGCTGACGGCTGGCGAACCAGGAATCAAGACTTGCCATGTCGTACAGCACGACCTTGCGGCCCGCCTTGGAATAGGCCGGGCCATCGCCGCGAAGGCGCATCTTGGCAAGGGTTGAGGTCGAGAGGCCGAGGTACTCCGCCGCCTCGGGCGCTCGCATTTTGCGAGAGTGGTTTGGCTGGGGCATTGTCTGTCATCTCCATGAATCATGCGGTCATGCCGCGAATGGAGATGACGGTAGGGGGATTAAAATTGGTCCGGCAGGTGTCTAAATTATTTTGGACAGGTTGACAGGCCTAGGAAATTCCCAGTGCGGCCATATCCATTTGGGTCAACGGAGGATACGGAACCTCGACAGGTTTGGTTTCAAAGTTTTCTGGAAAACGCCACATATCGCTTGGGTCAAGAAGCGGTTTACCAATCGCCCTTCTGCCATGCGCGTAAACCTGCGTGGCGTCGATACCTATCTGCCGAGCGTAAGACGCGACAATCATCATTTCTTCTTGCAGCCTCGAATATTCAACGAAAAAGCGGGCTGCGCATTCTCCAAACTCATTCGTAAGGAAGGCTGCCTTTTCATCCTGGCTCATATCGGAACATTGGCGCTCCTTGAGATAGGCCTGTTGTGTTTCGTATATCTCGTTTAGCTCTTGAAGGTCCTCGTCGCTCATTGCCTCATCGCTGTCTATAACCATCTCTTCCTCAAATGATTTGTCAGAAACCGTTTCGCCAAAGGGACGAAAGGCTTGTTCAAGGGCAGGCATACGTAATTTGAAAGCCAGTTGGAGAGGAGCAATGGATTTGTACTCTCGCCAAGCCGCCTTCAGGCTGGCTCTTGAAGTTGGTAAATCCGTGCCATTGTGGCGCCACTGAAGAACCGGGTTTGTCTTCTCCAGGCTTGCATGCTTGGGTGCATAGCGATGAAGAGCCATCGCTACCTCTAAAATTTCACCTGCGAGCCTACGCCCAGGATCGAAGCGCTCAACAAGTTTATCCAGCTTTAGAGGAAACTTGGAGGCCGAGCCAACAATTTTGATAAGTTGATGTTGATCTTCAGGGGCAAATTTTATGAGTCCTGCACTTGCAAATGAGGAAACAACGTATTTCGTACTTCCCTTGATGATAAAGGACTGCTTTGATTCGTCAGATGGATAGCTGATGGCTGAGGCCATTGCTGCAAACGTGGAGATCACGTCTAAGTTTTTAGCCTGAAGAATGGGCATGACACATGCCTCTCGCTCATGCGTTTGGACTTCCCTAGCGCATATACCGATTCGCCTATAAGTGGCAAATGGTTTGTCGAATTGACTTGGAAGGAAATGAGTTCAAGCTCGATTCTTTGGAAATTCCACCACATCCGCGCTGGGGCCGCTCATTCCCATGGAATCCGCTATCTTGCCCGCGATGGTAGCCGCTGCAGCCTTTAAGGGATCGGATGCCAGATGCGAATAGCGCATCGTGGTAACGGCCTGGGTATGGCCGAGCAATTTGCCGATGATCGGCAAGCCAAGGCCAGAGCATGCCGCGACACTGGCGAAGGCGTGACGCAGATCATGAAGACGCAAGCCATCTAATCCCGCTGCATTGCGGATGCGCTGCCAAGGCCGTTGAATGCCGATCATGTGCGACTTCTCCAGCTCGCCGCAAATGACATAGGGGTTGTCTGCCTCCCTCGGCAGATCGGCAAGGACCTGAAGTGCAGGCGGGGGAAGGTGAACCGTCTTGCGGCCTGTCTTCGAATCGGGCAAGCGGACTTCTGCCCGCTCCATGTCGATCCATTCCCACTTCATGGTTTGCACTTCGCCAAGCCGCGCTCCCGTGAAGACCAGCAGCTTGATAAGGGCCACGGCATAGGGCGATTCCTTGCTGGTGGCGAGCGCTTCTCCCAGGCGGGCCAATTCCTCGCCGGAAAGCATGCGCTCGCGGGCGTGTTCCTTGTATCGCTCGACATGCCTTGCCGGGTTGCTGCTGTCTTGCCGCTCACCGACCCGTTCGGCAAAAGTGAATAGCGCCGATACCAGGGCCAGCACCCGGTTTGCCTGATAGGGGGTGGCGCTCATCGAAGTGTGCAGCTTCATCACATCCTGGCGGGTGACATCGGCCACCTTCTTTTGCCCAATCTCGGGCACGATGAACTGGTTGAGCAGATAGTCGTATTGCTTGGCGGTTGCGGGCTTGCGCTTGGCTTCGGCATGCTCGGTTATGAAGCGCTCGCCCAATTCCTTGACGGTGGGGGTAGCCCGATGGGCCATGCGGTTTCCCGCCGGGTCCTGCCCATCGCGGACCAAGCCAAGCAGGCGCTCGGCTTCCTTACGGGCCGAATCCGGGGACCAGGGCGAGCCATGCTTGCCTATGGTGAACTTGCGAAGCGGGGCATTGCGGCCACTGCCAGCCCGATAATGAAGGATGTAGGTTTTAACCCCGCTGGAACGGATTCGCAGTCCAAAGCCCTTAACTTCCGTGTCCCACAGGGTTTCCTCCCCGTTTTCAGGGGGCTGCAACATATCGACCGACCGCTTTGTGATCTTGCCCTGCATGGCGGAAACCCCTTGAAATAGCGCCTTCGATGATACGGGTATCACCAGGGTATCACAAGAATGAAAATATGCGGCATGCACCGGAACGGTGACGCTTACTAACTAACTGTTATTTCCTATAATATGCCAGCAGAGGAACCCAGCGGAACCCATCTACACTAAACTGAAAATCGCAGTGTCGCTGGTTCGATTCCGGCCCTGGGCACCATTTTCCTCGCAACATATTGTTTGAAATAAGCCGGTTAGGCCATATGAAAGGGCGTAAAAACCCTACTTGGATTGAGAAAGAATAAATTTTTAAGAGAATTCACGGGCCTGTGATCATCGTCACAGTGTCGATTTGCGTCGAAAGCGTATAAAATTGCCTTGGATGTGAACGGTCGATTAGCTATTCTGTCTCGGATCGCAACATCCAGCGTAGCGACAACAAAAGCGGCCAAAAAACGGCTCTGGGGGAAGGGTGACGGCGATCATGCCGATGCCCGGAGGGTCGGGCTGTTTGCAGGAGACGGGACGTGTTGGATTCGGCGAAGCTGGCCACAGGCCATGGATCGGTTCAAGTAGAAGGCGTGACCGCGCCCAAACAGGCTTTCGTTCTTGAAAAGCCCGATCTGCTGATCGACGCCCAGCCCGGTCACGGTCTGGTCGTTCCCGAAGGATTCTCGATCACCGAAGCCGACTATGTGCGCATGGGGCCCGATCTGGTCCTGGTGGCGCCCGACGGCACCACCTTGCTGGTGCGCGGCTATTTCACCATTGAAGACGCGCCCGACTTGGTCGGCGCCGATGGGGCTCTGATTCCCGGCGATCTGGCCTTGAAGCTGGCCGGCCCCTTGTCGCCCGGCGACCTGGCCCAGGCCGGCGCCAAAACCGCGCAGCAGGCGATTGGCCGCGCCGACACTTTGAACGGCAATGTCACGGTCGTCCATGCCGATGGCACCAAGGGCGTCCTGCACAAGGGCGATCCGATCTATCAGGGCGACATTCTGCAGACCGAAAAGGGCGGCTCGATCGGCATGCTGTTCATGGACGGCACCACGATGGCCCTGGGCGGCAACGGACGCCTGGTGCTGGACGAGATGGTCTATGACGCCGCCACGCAGACCGGCAAGTCGGCCTTCTCGCTGGTGCAGGGCAGTTTCTCGTTCGTTTCGGGCCAGATCGCCAAATCGGCGCCCGACGCCGCCTCCATCCGCACGCCGGTGGCCACCATCGGCATCCGCGGCACGCTGGGCTCGGGCGGCTACGTGCCCGGATCGGGGCTGACGGTGGCCTTGCTGCCCGAAGGCAGCGGCAATGGTGAAGTGGTGGGCGAACTGGTCCTCTACAATCAGGGCGGCACGCAAACCATCAACAGCCCCAATATGGGCACGCAGATTCAAACCCAATTCTCGGCCCCGCCGCCGCCCATTCTGCTGAATGTCGGACAGATCACCGCCAATTTCGGACAGGTGCTGCAAAATCTGGCCTCGATCCAGGGAACGCAAAGCGCCACCTCGGTGGTGCAGATCATCGTCCAGCAGGGCCAGGCGCAGAATGTGCAGCCCGGCGACATAAACAGCCAGGCCGGGCAAGTGCCGCAGAACGTCATTATCGCCATCCAGCCTGTCTCGTCGAATCCCCAGCAGGAGGCCCTGAACAAGGCCGCCCAGGAGGTCATCGACAAGCTGATCAAAAGCGACGCCACGATCGAGAAGGCGCTGGAAGTCGGCATCAAGGAAATCATCAAGGCCGAGGAGGCGTTGAAGAAGGGCGACAAGCCGATTGAGGAAATCCTGAAGGACCTCAAGGAAGTCAAGATCGAGAAAATCGAGAAGGTCGAGCATACGAAGGAGCAGATCGTCGCCCAATCCGAAACGCCGGTCACCATGCCTCCCGTAACTGCCGCACCGACGGCGGCGCCGACGCTGGCGCCGACGGAGGCGCCGACGGTCGAAGCGACGGTGGCCCCGACGGTCGAGGCGACGGTGGCCCCGACCTCGCCGCCGGAAACCCCGGCCCCGACCACGGCCCCCGAACCGCTATCCTATGCAGGCACCGTCGTCGATGGCTATATCTCGGGCGCCACCGTCTATCTCGATGTCAACGACAACGAGATCTATGACGAAGGCGTCGATCCGTCCGCCACCACCGCCCCGGACGGCAGCTATACGTTTTCGACCACCGAAACATCGGGCACCGTCTATGTCTATGGCGGCACCGACATGTCCACCAATCTTGCCCTGACCGGCACGCTGAAAGCGCCGCTGGGCTCGGATGTGGTGACGCCGCTGACCACGCTGGTAAGCGCCATGATGGAAAGCGGCGGGTTAAGCAAGGAAGCCGCGGTGACGCAGGTGGCGGCGATGCTGGGCATTCCAGCCGGCACCGATTTGCTGAATACCGATCCGGTGGCCGACGCCAGCGCCAATCCCGACTTGCTGAAGGCCTCGATGATGGTCCAAAGCATGGTCGTGATGGCCGCCAATCTGCTGCAGGGCGCCGGCGCGCCCTCGGCTGGCGCCGCCGCCGAGACCGTGTTCGCCACCCTGGCCACCCAGTTGCAGAACGCCTATGACCTCGCGCCGGGCACGCCGGTCGATTTCACCACGAACAACATCGCTATCACGGCGCTGGTAGTAAATGCCGCCGCCGCCTTGCCGACGCCGATTCTCACCAATACGGGCAATCTGGCCAATGTCCTGGCTGACGCCGCCACGGCCATGGTCGAGTTCAACGCCCTGATCGATGCCGCCAGCGGCGCGGACCTTGTGGAAGAGGCTTCCAATGCCGCCCGTGCGGCCCAGGAACAGGGCGCCGCCGCCCTGAAAAGCTCGGGCGGCAGCGGTACGCCGCCCTCGATCACGCCGTCCGATCTGGTCGGCAACACCTTCATGATGCATGCGGGCGCGACCGATACCATTTCCGTCGATGGAGCCTCGGCGGAAACCATCGCGTTGGTGGGGGCTGCGGAAACTGGCGATACAGTGACCGACACCACCGGCGGCGACGCCATCTTGAAGCTGGACAATGCCGTCAACACGCTGACGGTCAGCAATCTTTACAGCGTCCACCTCAATCCGGATTCGGGGGGCAAGGCCCAGAATCTGTCGCTTTCCAACGTCGCTTCGGTCATGGGCACGACCGGCGACGACGTTCTTCAGATTAGCGGCACGACGGCACAGTTGGCCGGTCTTGACGTCTATCTCGAAGGCGGCAACGACACGCTGACCCTGTCCAATGTCGGCGGCGCCATGCATTTGAGCGGCGGCGGCGGACTCTCCGACACCTTGGTTTTCAACACCAGCGCCAATATGACCTTATCGCTGACGTCCGGAACCATTAACGACGGCGGCAACGGCGCCACCATGTCCGGCTTCGAGAATCTTACTACCGGTTCGGGCAACGACATTTTGACCGGCAATGCCAGCGACAATCTGCTGCAGGGCGGTTCTGGTGACGATACTTTCTTCGGCGGTCTGGGCAACGATACGTTTGATGGCGGCGCGAACACAGATACGCTGTCCTACATTCTCTATGGCGCGGGCCTGACCATCGATCTGGCGGGTGGCGAGGCCGACGACGGCACGGGCGCAGATATTATCTCCAATATCGAGAATGTCATCGGCACCAATCAGGGCGACAGCATCATCGGTTCCAGCGGCGCCAACAGCTTGGATGGCGGGCTGGGCGGCGACACGTTTGCCGGCGGCGCCGGCGACGACATCCTGACCGGCGGCGACGGCCTTGACCAGTTCCACTTCACGGCCTCGACCGACAGCGGAACGAAAACCATCACCGACTTCCAGCTTGGCGAAGTCATCCACTTCACCGATTTCGACATCGCGAACATCGCCGATGGCTGCAACTCCGATGTTCCCGCCAACGGCGTCAATGTCCATTACAGCCTGGCCGACAATGCCACGACCTTGTATTTCAACAAGGACGCCACGCTGGGCGGGGCCGACTACACCATTACGCTGGAAGGCGTTCATCTGACCAGCAACGACCTGACGACGATGAACGGCGATCTGGTCTATGACCGCGCCCCGGTGGTGACGGCGGAAGTGCCGGACATGGCGGCGCTGACCTTCGATGGCGGTGATTTTATCACGCTTAGCGGCGCCAAAATGTTCTCGGGCGCCGACGACTTCACCATCAGCATGTGGATCAAGCCCACCGGCGACGGCGGCCTGCTTTACCGGCAGACCGGCGGGTATGTGTCCCCCGACGCGCATGGCCATCTCGGCATATCGACCTCGGTTGACGCCAACGGCAAGCTGAGTTTCGGTCTTGACGACTTCACAGCGAACGGCTGGGATACACTGTATTCCAGCAACGGAGCCGTTACGTTGGACGAGTGGTCGCATGTGACCTTCGTCAAGGACGGTTCGACGGCCAGGATTTATGTCAACGGCATCGAGGTTGCCAGCGACGCCATCGGCGCCAACCAGCTAGCGGCGCAGATCGGCGATTGGGCGGCCTATTTCGGCGGCAATAACGCCGGCGACTATAACGGCCAGCTTGACAGTCTGGTTGTTTATTCGACGGCGCTGGATCAAAGCGGCGTCGCCGGGTTGATGGCCGGCAACCCCGCTTCCGGCGATGCTTTCCTGGAAGAACTCTACGACTTCGACACTACGGACGGCACCACCTATGCCGATAGCTCCGGGAACGGACGCCACCTGTCGCTTAGCGGCGCCACGGCCCCGACCGTCACAACGAGCGGTCTAGTGAGCGGCCAGATCACCGCCACCGACGCCACCCCCGGCGACACCCTGACATTTGCGCTGTTGACCGACGCGACATATGGTTCGCTCGATTTGAATTCATCGACCGGAGCCTACACCTATACGCCCAGCTATCCCTGGAGCGCCGACAGTTTCGAGGTCTCTGTCACCGACAGTTACGGCGTTGCCAGAACCATTTCTGTGGCCATTCCCGGCCTGGGCACGGTTGGTGACGACAACATCACCGGCACCAGCGGCAACGATCTGGTCAATGGCGGTTTGGGCGAGGACTATATCACCGGCGAGGGCGGCGACGACACGCTGGCCGGCGGCGGCGGCAGGGACTGGATTGAAGGCGGCGAGGGCAATGATACCTATGTGCTGAACGGCCTGGCCGGCGATGGCAACACGATCTATATCGCCGATGCCGGCGGCGACGCCGACATCCTTGAATACGATCTTGAAGGCACCTACAGCATCGAGCGCGGCATTACGAACATCTCGCGCGAAGGCAACTCCCTGGTTTTCGATCTGTCGCAGAATTATACAGGCAGCACCTATGACGCCGGGCAGGTGAAAATCCTGGGTCAGTTCGGCGGCACTGGCGGCGCGGTCGAATACATCACCGACGGCAGCGGCGAGTCGATTTATCTGGCTACCGAAACGGTCGAGGGCGATGAGGGAACAACGCTGGTCGGCAGCGCTGGCCAGGACATGCTGGTCGGCAAGGATGAAGCCGTGCTCGAGGGCTATGACGGCGAGGACATGTTCTTTGCCGTTTCCGGCCAGACCATCGTCGGCGGCGATGGCGCCGACACCGCCGCCTTCTGGAATTTCGGCCAAGGTGTTACCGCCACGCTGGACAGTGCGGGCGATGCCGAGATCGTCTGGTCAGGTTATTGTGATGCCTATACCGTCTATTTGCAAGGCGTCGAGAACATCGACGGCAGCTTCACCGGCGACAACGAGCTGACGGGCAATGATTCGAGCAACCGCTTCTCGGGCCACGGCTACAACAATACCTTCGATGGCGGCGAGGGCACGGATAGCGTCGATTATTCCAGCCATTACGTTAGCGACAACACGACCGGCATTTCCGTCGATCTGGGCATCACCGATGGCAACGGCTATTCCAGCCTGACCCACAACGGCTACACCGACAAGCTGAGGAACATCGAGAATATCGAAGGCAGCGATTACAACGATGTCATTACCGGCGACGACGTTTTGACCGGCAACGGCAACCGCATTTCCGGCGGCAAGGGCAATGACGACCTGGATGGCGGCGACGGCACCAACGACACGGTTGACTTTTCCGACGACGTTGCCGGCGTCACCGTCAATCTGGGCTCTGGCTACAGCGGCATTGTCACGGCTACCGGCAACACGGCCATCGATGGCTGGGGTGGCGCCGATTCCGTTACGGGCTTCGAGGCGGTATCCGGCTCGGACTACAACGATATTTTGGTCGGATATGATGACGGATCGACCCGTTTCATGCCGGGCCGGGGCGACGATCTGGTTATCGGTCGTGGTTCGCATGACGAGGTCGAATATTACGACAGCACCGATTCCGCGAAGGACAATTACGGGCTTGGCGGCATCACGGTCTATCTGAACAACAGTGGCTATGCCTATGCGGATGCTGCCGGAACCGATATTTTCATCGCCGATCCCTGGGGCGGTCAAGACAGGCTGTACGGAATCGCGGACATCACCGGCAGCAGCTATGACGATTACTTGGATGCCGCCACGCACGACGCGTCGGGCTACAATCAGTTGGAAGGCCGCGGCGGCAACGATGTTCTGATCGGCTCTGGCGGCAAGGATTCGGCCTCCTACTACAGCGCCGAGTCTGGCATCATCGTCAATTTCAGCGGCGAAGGATACAACGGCGGGGTTGGCGTCGGCGTGCTTGCCGACGGCAAGATTTCCGACGGTTTGGGCGGCATCGACACCGTGACCGGCATTTCCGACATCAGAGGCTCGAACTACGCCGACATTTTCCTCAAAGGCTCGGGCGCCGCCACATTCTACGGCAATGACGGCAATGACCGGTTCGATGTTCAAGACGTTTCGGATCTGTCGAACGCCAATTTCTATGGCGGCGACAATGACAGCGCCGGCGACGTTTTGCGGCTGGATGACGGAACCGGGCCGGTGGTTTTGAACTTTAATTCGCCTTCCGTCGCGATCAGCGGCGTCGAAATTATCGATCTGCACCAGGATGTCGGCTATACGCTGACGCTGGACGCCAACATGCTGGCCAACAACGACTATACCGGCGACGGTATTGCTGACGGGATGATCCAGGTCTCGTCCAGCATCGGCATATCGGCCGCGCACGGCGTTACCATCGACGCCTCGGACTTTACCATCGATACGCAAAGCCTGGTCGTCTATGCCACGAACTTTGCGGGCGACGACAGCTTCATCGGCGGCGCCGGCAATGACAGTTTCCTTTGCGCCTCCTTCAGCGCCGGCTCGGGGTTCGACTCGATCAATGGCGGCGGCGGCAATGACAGCCTCAGCTTCTATTATCTGAGCAATGGTGTGTCGGTGAATCTGGCGACCGGATTCGGCTATGAATATGTTGTCGATCACTTTGAGCAACGCGCCAAATTCACGTCGATCGAGATGGTCACCGGCGGTTCGGGCAACGACACGCTGGTCGGCACGGCTGGCGTCGATAGGCTTTTCGGTGGCGGCGGCAACGACATCATCATTTCCGGCAAGGGCGCCGACGTCATCAATGGCGGCGATGGCAACGACACCGCCGATTTTTCGGCCAGCGATACCGCTACGGTCGGCGGCTGGACGGTCAATGGCGAAATCTGGCTGGGTCAGGCCACCCGCACAGATGGCGGCGACACCAGCTCCAGCGCCATCAATTACATTGAAAAGGTGATCGGCAGCGCGACGGGCATCAACACCGTCACCTTTGCCGATTCGAACGAAGGCGTGACTATCGATCTGGATCTGCAGACCGTGACCAATTCCGGCACCGCCGTCGGTTACCTCGAGAATTTCACGCATGCCACCGGCAGCGCCTATGACGACAGGTTCGTCATGCAGGACGACAACGATAATTCGATGACCGGCGGCGCCGGCAACGATGTTTTCGTGGTCAAAGACTATACGATGCTGACGACGGCCACCGGATTCGTCACCACGGTCAGCGGCGGAACCAACGGCGCCGCCAGCGTTTCCGGCCAGGGCGACGTGCTGCTGCTGAACGACAGCACGCACGACACCATCGCCATCGACTTTGTTAGCGGCACTGTCGACAACTCGTTCAGCGGCATTGAGAAGATTTCGCTGAACCTGGACAAGGCCTACGAACTGACGCTTAGCCGCGACATGATGCTGACGACCGATTACGACGGCAACCCGATGACCGAGGATTACACCCAGGTCGTCAATGCCGCGACAGCGCTGACGCAAGGCGTCACCATCGACGCCGCCGACTATGTCGGCGTCGGCGACCATCTGATCGTCGATGGCGCCAATTTCGGCGGCGACGACAGCGTGCTGGGCGGGTCGGGCGCCGACACCATATCCACCGGCGCCGGCAGCGACACCATCCGCGGCGGCGCCGGGGCCGACTCGCTGTATGGCGGCCTGGGCAGCGACAAATTCATCTTCGACGTTACCCAGGATGCTGGCGTCAAGGTCATCGGCGACCTCGGCATCGGCGATCTCATCGATCTCGACTTCGCCGTCACCAGCATTATCAATGGGCCAGGAACCCCCGTCGATGGCTACGGCGTCGAGGTCAGCTACGACAGCAACAGCGGCGACACTACGCTGTATTTCAATTCCCAGTCCGGCCAGGGGCCTGCCGATTACACCGTCACCCTGGCCGATGTGAATCTGGACGCGACCGACTTCACCCTGGCCGGCGGCAACCTTCTTGTCAGCAGCGCCAACGGCTACCAGGCCGGCGACAACACGATAACGTTGACGGGCGAGCCATCGGATGAAGCAAGCCTGACCGCCGATAACGATGTCGTTTCGTACCTGACGGCCGGAAGCGCGAACAGCACCCTGACTTTGTACGGTAATGCCGATCTTGGCGACAGCATCGATATGGGTGGTGGTGGTTCCGACAAGCTGTATCTGGATACCGACGGCGGAATCAATATGTTGAACATCACCGGCGTCGATTACATTTACGGCGGCGCAAACGGGGACGTCGTCAATCTGACCAGCGTCACCGAGGGTGCGTCAAATTACCGGACTTATGTCGATCTAGGCGATGGCAACAATGTTCTGAGCATCAATGCCCAAACCTGTTCCGCCGGCTATGGCGGCGGCTATGTCATCTATAACATCACCGGCGGCACGGGAACCGACGCCGTCAATATCGCCAATGACGGAGCAAGCGCCGCCACCGTGGCCCTAGACGACGTTTCGGATGTCGAAGTGCTAACCTTGACCTCGGCCCAGGGCATCACGCTTTCCGTGGCTGATACCGGCAATCTGAACGCGATTGGGGCGATTGTGGGTTCGGTCGGCACCGATGCCATCGTCGGCGCCACGGACGATGCCTACCAGATCGACCTGACCTCCTCCGCCCTTAGCGGCATCGAGTGGTTGGAGGGCATCATCAAGATGACGTCCGATCAGTTCCAAAGCAGCGGCGTCTCGACCCTGGCCGGCGTCTTCTCCGTCACATGGAGCGACGGCAACACGCTTGACTTGGCCAGCTATGCAACCAGCGGCGTCACCGGCTGGGCCTTCAGCCTGGGAGCGGCGGCGGGCAATGACGAATTCGACCTGAGCGGCCTTGCCAGCGGCATCAACGTCACGTTCAAGGGCGGCACCGTCGATCTGGATCAAAACTATTTGATCGGCGCCGCCACGCTAGGCCTATATGGCACCAGTTCCATCGATGGCGAAGCCACGACGCTCGATCTGGGTTCGCACAGCCTGACCATGTCGAATTCCTCGACGCTTAGCTTCAGCTTGCGCGCTACGAATGACGACATCCTGGACACCGCCTCGGACACCATCATCTCGGACAACGCCATCACGCTGAACGGCACGCTTGACCTAAGCCTTTACCACTACGGTTTCACGCAGACCGACTCCATTGTCGATTATTCCACTTTCGAGAACATCCTCCAATCCACCAGCAACGGAATCAGCGGCAATTTCGATTACGTCGCCGGGCGCGATTACGGCCAGATCATGGGGGCCGACCCCAGCTATTATGTCTTCGACGTTTCCACGGCGGCCAACGAAGTCGATGTTTATGTATGGAATGTCGGCAGTGGCGCCAACGACGTCATCGGCACGACTGACGCCGATGTCTTGTACACCCAGGCCGACAGTTCCGTCTTCAGGCCCAACATCGTCTACGCCCAGGACGGCGACGACGAGATCTATGTCGAGCATAACAACGCCATGGTCTTCGGCGGCGATGGCAACGACATCATCTATGTCGATACGGCGGCGCATTTGACCGGCGCGACGGGGGTTCGCGCCATCGATGGCGGCAATGATTGGAATACGACCGACACCCTCAAGTTCGCGACCGGGTGTTTCACAAGCGATACCTTGGATCTGACCAGCTTCAATGGCAGCAAACTGGAGAATATCGAGGGGTTGACGCTGGACTCCGACGTTTCCGGAAGCCTGTTGGCCCTGAACGCCGATTTCCTAAAGGCCCTGGAGTCAAGCCAGGATGTCAGTGGCCACGCTGTTGTCACCATTCTGGGCGGCGATTCTCAATCGCATAATAACATCGTCAATCTGGGGGGGGGCGGTTGGGAGGAAATAGAATCGGGCGCTGCGCATTATGACAGCTATGTCGATTATACGGCCAGCGGCTACACCATTTATGAACACACGACCGGCGGCAATGTCGATGTGGCCGTCGCCGTCAATGAGGGGGCATCGCTCGGCATCTTCAACGTCACGATGAACGCCTGAAGCATGGCCAAGACTTAAGCAGCCCCGAGGGAAGGGGAGACCACAGGCCGACCGGAAGACCGGCCGCCCTTAAATGGGCGGCCAACCATTCGTTGCAGGTGGTGATGGGGCTGTAATTTCCCTTCGCTTCGTAGAAGGCATCGGAATGACCGAAGCCCTTTCCCGCGATAAGCAACGATTTTCCGGTCTCGTCTCGCCGCAGCGCCGCTTGAACGCCAGCAGTCAGGCTTCGATAGGCCTCCGGGGAGATTCGAAGACGGCGCGTATCCGGCCCCTGCGGCATTCCCGGCAAATGCATGGCATGCAGAACGGCGGAACCGCGCCCCAGCAACGCATTCAGCGCCGTCCTTGGCTTCAGGTCGCGCAGGCTGGGCGTTTCCAGATAGAAATCGCGGTCGCCCCAGCCGATAGCGATATGCGTGGAGACGAAGGGTACGGCGATGTCGGCGGGCGGGAAATCGGCGCGCCAATCGATGCCGCCTGCCTCAACCGGCAACACCAGATCGACATGCCAGCCGTTGGTGACCAGCGCGATTTCCACGCCCGAAGGCCCGGGGTCGGCATAAGGCGGATGAGCGGGTATGGCGCCCAGCAACAGGGCCAGACCGGGCCAGGCGCCCAGCAGCAGGGTGGCAAGCAGGAACCAGCGCCTACAGATTTTCATCCTCTGCTGTCCAATATATTCTCGAGTGACCTCACCCTGAGGAAGCCGCGTAGCGGCTGTCTCGAAGGGAGAGGCGACGGGTTTTTCATCCTTCGAGACAGGCCTTCGGCCCCCTCAGGATGAGGCAAAAAAACAGACCTGACCCCGCCATCTCTATCCGACCAGCAAAGCCCGCACATGATGGGTGGTGCAGACCATCAGCGCCGCCAGATCATAGCCGCCTTCCAGAACCGACACCACGCGATGGTCGCAGACGCGCCCAGCCACGGCCAGGATCTCGCGCGTCGCCCAGCCGAAATCCTCGGCTTCCAGCTTCAGATTGGCGATGGGGTCGGCCACATGGGCGTCGAAACCGGCGGAAATCAGAATCAGCTCGGGCTTGAATTCCTCCAGCCTGGGCAGGATGCGGCTTGAGAAGGCGGCGCGAAAGCCCGCACCGTCGGTGCCGGGCGGCAGCGGCACATTCACCACATTGCCGGCCACGCCGGTCTCGTCGGCCCAGCCGGTGCCTGGATACAAAGGCGATTGGTGGGTGCTGGCATAGAAAAAGTCGGGATCGTCTTCCATCAGATGCTGGGTGCCGTTGCCGTGATGGACGTCCCAATCCACCACCGCGACGCGCCTAAGATTGTGGTCCGCCCGGGCGTGATAGGCCCCCACCACCACATTGTTGAAGAAGCAGAATCCCATCGCCTGATGCAGTTCGGCATGATGGCCGGGCGGGCGGACGGCGCAAAAGGCGTTCCTGGTCTTGCCTGCCATCACATCGTCGATGGCCAGACAGACGGCGCCGGCGGCGCGCAGGGCGGCCTCGCCGGTGTAGGGCGACAGAAACGTGTCGCCATCGATGGTGGCCTGGCCCTCATGCGGCACCGAGGACAGGATATGCTCGATATGCGACATCGGATGGACGCGCGACAATTGTTCCATGGTGGCGTGCGGCGCTTCCTCGCGGGCCAGGAAATGGAACTCCTCGGCTTCCAGCGCCGCCAGCACCACCTTCAGCCGCTCGGGACATTCCGGATGATGGGGGCCGGGATCATGTTCGATGAAAACGGGATGGGTGATGAGCAATGTCGGCATGTCGATTCCTGATGAAGCTTCATAAAAACCACCAAGACACCAAGGCACCAAGGAATTGGAAGTCGATCTTCTTGGTGTCTTCGTGCCTTGGTGGTTATTCAATCACTTTGTTAAGGTTCCGCACTGGCCGCGCTGGCGCAGCAGATGGTCGGCCAGGGTCAGGGCCAGCATGGCCTCGGCCACCGGCACGGCGCGGATGCCGACGCAAGGGTCGTGGCGGCCCTTGGTCACGATCTCGACCTCGTTGCCGTGGATGTCGATGCTTTTCCTGGGAGTTAGAATGGAACTGGTCGGCTTCAAGGCCAGGCGGACGACAATATTCTGGCCGGTCGAAATGCCGCCCAGGATGCCGCCCGCCTGATTGCTAAGAAAAACCGGCTTGCCCTTTTTGATGCGCATCTCGTCGGCGTTTTCCTCGCCGCTCAGGGCGGCGGCGGCGAAACCGGCGCCGATTTCCACGCCCTTGACGGCGTTGATGCTCATCATCGCCTTGGCGAGGTCGGCATCCAGCTTGTCATAGACCGGCTCGCCCAGGCCGGCGGGCACGTTCACGGCTTCCACTTCGACCACGGCGCCGATGCTGGAACCCTTCTTTCGGATTTTCGCCAGATCCTCGTCCCAGAGCGCGGCCGTTATGGCGTCGGGACAGAACAGCGGATTGCGGCCCACTTCCTTCCAGTCGAAGCGGTCGCGGTCGATGGCGCGGCCGCCGATCTGCACCAAGGCGCCCCGGATGATAACACCCTTGGGGACAAGAGCGTTCAGCACCAGTCTGGCGATGGCGCCGCCCGCCACCCGAACGGCGGTTTCGCGGGCCGAGGCGCGCCCGCCGCCCCTGGGGTCGCGTAGCCCGTATTTGCGCCAATAGGCATAGTCGGCATGGCCAGGGCGAAATTGTTCGGCGATGGCTCCGTAATCCTTCGAGCGCTGGTCGGTATTCTCGATCAGGAAACCGATGGGGGTGCCGGTGGTCTTGCCCTCGTACAGGCCCGACAGCAGGCGGATCAGATCGGCCTCGCGGCGCTGAGTGACATGCTTGGACTGCCCGGGCTTGCGGGCGTCGAGATAGGGCTGGATGTCGGCCTCAGTCAGCGGGATGCCGGGCGGGCAGCCATCGATCACGCCGCCGATGGCCGGCCCATGGCTTTCGCCGAAGCTGGTCAGGCAAAACAGGTCGCCGATGCCGTTGCCCGCCATATCAGCCTTTCTTGAAGCTGTTCAGCAGCTCGGCCACATGCGGCGCCGAATCGACCGCCACCATGCCCACCGTGTGATAGCCGGAATCGACATGCAGCACTTCGCCGGTGACGCCCGAGCTGAGGTCGGAGAGCAGATAGAGGGCGGAATTGCCGACCTCGTCGATGCTGACATTGCGCTTCAAAGGGGCGTTCAATTCGTTCCAGCGCAAGATGAAGCGGAAATCGCCGATCCCCGAGGCGGCCAGGGTCTTGATCGGCCCCGCCGAAATGGCGTTGACGCGGATGCCGTCGCCGCCCATGTCGGCGGCCAGATAGCGCACGCTGGATTCCAGCGCCGCCTTGGCGATGCCCATGACATTGTAATGCGGCATCACCTGCTCGGCGCCGTAATAGGACAAAGTCAGCAGGCTGCCGCCCCGCTTCATCAGGGGATAGGCGCGCTTGGCCACCGCCGTGAACGAGAAGCATGACACATTCATGGTCAGGGCGAAATTCTCGTAGGTGGTGTCGAGATATTTGCCCTTGAGCTGGTTCTTGTCGGAATAGCCGATGGCGTGGACCACGAAATCCAGCCCGCCCCAGCGTTCCTTCAGATCGTCGAAGACCTTGTCCAGACTGTCGAAATCGGTGACGTCGCAGGGCAGCAGGACGGGCACGCCCAATTCCTCGGCCAAGGGCCGCACGCGCTTTTCCAGCGCCTCGCCCTGATAGGTGAAGGCCAACTCGGCGCCCTGGCGGGCGACGGCCTGGGCAATTCCCCAAGCGATCGAGCGGTCGTTGGCGACACCCATGATCAGGCCGCGCTTACCGGCCATTAAACCCAAGCCTTCGGACATGAAACCCCCGGACGGTGACAAACTTGAGACCATCCTAGCCAAATGTTGCGGTGCAGGCAAAGCCCGATCCCATATCATGGCCGATTGTGAATAAGTTTTAGGGGGGACCGCCACCCTCTTGACACTCGCCAGCCAGGGGCCTAAGGTCCGGCGCTTCGCGGGGCTGCGGCCAAGGCCGGGCCCGATTTTGGGGTGTATCCAAACTTAGGATCTCATGGAGATCAGCGACATTCTCGAGCCCAAGGCCGTCGTCGGCAGCCTGCGTGCGACCAGCAAAAAGCAGGCGCTGCAGGAACTTGCGCATCTGGCCGCCGAGTTGACCGGTCTGCACGAGCGGGCCATTTTCAACGTGCTGCTGGAGCGCGAGCGCCTGGGCACGACCGGGGTCGGCAACGGCATCGCCATCCCGCACGGCAAGCTGCCCCAGTTGGAAAAGCTGATCGGCATCTTCGCCCGCCTGGACAAGCCGATCGCCTATGAATCGATCGACGAGCAGCCGGTCGATCTGATCTTTCTGCTGCTGGCCCCCGAACAGGCGGGAGCCGACCATCTGAAGGCCCTGGCCCGCATTTCGCGCCTGCTTCGGGACAAGCCGACCTGCGAGAAGCTGCGCGGCACCGACAAGCCCGACGCCCTTTACGCCCTTCTCACCGAAAACACGACCAGCCAGGCGGCGTAGCCGATCCTATCCGCGCTCGCGCAAGCCGACGAAGACGAGCAGCGGTCCATAGTCTTCACCGTCTGCCGCCCTTAGCGCCGCTATGTAACTGGCGCGGCGCTCATTGTCCGTTTGCAGGTCGAACCCGTGCGCCCATTCTATTCGCGGATGGCTGAAGTGCCGTTCCAGATAGTAATCCGAAGCAATGCGGGCATGTCTTCCATTGCCGTTGGCAAAGGGATGTATCTGGACAAGCCGGTGATGAAAGCGGGCGGCGGCTTCCAGCGGACGATAGGTGCCATGCAGGGCCCAATAGAGGGCATCGTCCGTCAGAAGCCGAACCATCACGCCAATTTGGAGCGGATCGACGCCGATGTTTTTTTCGGTTCGTCGATATGTTCCGGCCCATGCCCAAACCTTGCCGAATAACTGTTTGTGCAGGTCGCGCAGAAAATCGTCGTTTAAGGTCTGATCCTTGCGACGGCGAGAGAGCCACTGTAATCCTTCTTGAATATTCACATGCTCCAACTCGTCGAGTTCGCTGCGCGTCGTGACGTGTTTGTGTTTCAAGCCCAGACGTTCGTCGGGATCAAGGGGCGTGGCGCCTGCCGGCGCGTCGGCAAGAATCATCGCTCTTCCCAAAAGTCGGAAGGCATGGCGCGCAAATATTCGTCGCGCAGACGTTCGGCTTCTCGCTCGTTCCACTCTTTAGGAAGCGCCTGCTTCTCCAGGGCCATATGGCCACTGGTGCGGCGCACCAGGTTGGTCGCGTTTTTTTGCGCCTGATTGAGGATAAGGGTTTCAATGTCCATTTCCGGAACGATGGCATAAACGAATTTGCATCCCAGCGCCTCGGCGACGGCCTGCAAATGCTTAATTGTCACGTTGCCGCTTCTCTCATTTTTTTCGGTCTGGCTGACGGAGGCCCTGGATACGCCCAACCGGCGCGCCAACTGCGCACCGGACATGCCAAGCGCCTTGCGGACGGTCACGACCCAGCCTTCCTGTGGCTGCCTGAACCCCAGGACTTGGCTTGCGGCTTGGTTCGCAATGCCTTGATATTGGCGTCTGCTCGTTTCGCGGACAGTCATGTTAATCGATAGCCTAACAATCAACATAAACGGTAAATCAATAAATATACGAAATAGCGTGGTTTGTCAATCAATGAACTGACAAATGCCCTTGTGAAGGCGTTGGCGTCCCCGGTTTCAGTCCCACCGATGCCACCAAATATACAGCGCCGGGATGGCCAGCAGGGTCAGCAAGGTTGACGAGGCCAGGCCGAAAACCAGCGAAATCGCCAGGCCCTGGAAGATGGGGTCGGCCAGGATGAAGGCGGCGCCGATCATGGCGGCCAGCGCCGTCAGCACGATGGGCTTGACGCGGGTCGCCCCGGCATCCAGCAGCGCGGTTTCAAGATCGGCCCCTTCGGCCAGGCGATGGCGGATGAAATCGACCAGCAGGATCGAATTGCGCACGATGATGCCGGCGAGGGCGATGAATCCGATCATCGAGGTGGCGGTGAAGGGGGCCTGGAACAGGGCATGGCCCAGGACGATGCCGATCAAGGTCAGCGGCACCGGGATCAGAATCACCAGCGGCAGGCGGAAGGAAGCGAACTGCCCGACCACCAGAAGATAGATGCCCAGGATGGCGACCCCGAAGGCCGCCCCCATGTCGCGGAAGGTGACATAGGTGATTTCCCATTCGCCATCCCAGAGCAGCGTGGGTTTGCTTTCGTCCTTGGGCTGGCCGTGATAGGCGATGCCGGGCTTGGCCAAGCCTTTCCAGTCGATCTTCTGAAGCGCCTCCTCGACGGCGAACATGCCGTAGATGGGGGCTTCAAAACGTCCGGCCAGTTCCGCCGTCACCATTTCGGCGAAATGGCCGTCGCGGCGATAGATGGGGAAGGATGCCGGTTCCATGCCGACCGTCACCACATCGCCCAACTCGACCACATGACCGTTCCTGGCAGGGATCGGCGTCGCCAGCAGGCGCTCGTCCAGAGTCAGGCCTTCGCGGGGAATGCGGATGGCGATCTCGATGGGGTTGGCTCCGAAGCCGCGCTGCGAATAACCCACGCTGACGCCGCCCAGCAGGGCGCGCAGCGTGTCGTACAGGGCCTCTTCCTCGACGCCGTGATATTCCAGATTCTCCTGGTCGATGGAAATGCGCAGCCGCTGGGCCGGATGTCCGAAGCTGGTGTCGGCATCGACGATGAAATCGACGCTGCGCATGGCGCTGTAGACCTTGTCGGCGACCTGCCTGCGGGTTTCGGCGTCGGGGCCGTAAATCTCAGCCAGCAAGGTGGACAGCACAGGCGGCCCCGGCGGCACTTCCACCACCTTCAACGCGGCCCCCGACGGCAGCGCCACATCCTTCAGACGCTTGCGGATGTCCAGCGCGATCTCGTGGCTGGCCCGCGCGCGTTCCGACTTGGGCAACAGATTGATCTGCAGATCGCCCAGCTCGGGCGAAGACCGCAAATAGGAATGGCGGACCAGACCGTTGAAATTGAAAGGCGCCGCCGTGCCGGCATAGGCCTGGATCGAGACCAGTTCGGGCAGATCGCGAAGTTTCATCGCGGCTTGCACCAGCACGCGCTCGGTGGCTTCCAGGGTCGAGCCTTCCTTGAGGTCCAGCACGACCTGGACTTCGCTTTTATTGTCGAAGGGCAGCAATTTCACCGTGACCGTCTTGGTGGCGAAAAGCAGGCAGACGCTTGCCGTGGCGATGGCGGTATAGATCAAGAAGCGCTTCGACTTTTCGCGGCTTTGCACCAGGGGCTGGGCCCAATGGCGGTAGAAGGCGCCCAGCTTGCCCTCATGGTCGTGAAGGCCGGCTTCGCCTCCCGACTTGTCCTTGCGGCCTAGGCGGATCAACAGCCAGGGTGTTACTGTGACGGCGATGAAGAACGAGAACAGCATGGCCGCCGAAGCGTTGGCGGGAATGGGGCTCATATAGGGGCCCATCAGCCCCGAGACGAACATCATCGGCAACAGGGCGGCGACGATGGTCAGCGTCGCCACGATGGTCGGATTGCCCACTTCGGCCACGGCCTGGATGGCGCTGGCGACGGGGTTCTTGCCGGGCTCCAATTGGCGGTGGCGGACGATATTCTCGACCACCACGATGGCGTCATCGACCAGGATGCCGATGGAAAAAATCAGCGCGAACAGGCTGACCCGGTTGATGGTGTAGCCCATGATCCAGGCCGCGAACAGGGTCAGCAGAATGGTGGTCGGCACCACCATCATCACCACCAGACCGGCCCGCATGCCCAAAGCCCAGGCGATCAGCACGACGATGGAGACGGTGGCGATGCCCAGATGCAGCAGCAATTCGTCGGCCTTCTCGGAAGCGGTATGGCCGTAATTGCGGGTCACATGCACCTCGACGTCGGGCGGCAGCAGGGGGCCTTTCAGGGTCTCGATGCGGGTGAGCAGATTCTCGGCCACCAAGACGGCGTTGGCGCCCTTGCGCTTGGCGAGCGCCAGGCTGACGGCGGGCTTCGGGCTGGCGTCGTCCCGACCCAGATGCCAGGCCCGGTGGCTGGAAGGCTCGGGCCCGACCACGACGTCGGCGACGTCCTTGACATAGACCGGGCGGCCATCGCGGGTGGTAATCAGCAACTGCCCGGCATCGGGCACGCCCATCAGGGTCTGTCCGGCGGCGACGGGATAGTTTTGATTGGCTCCCTGAACGCTGCCGACCAGGAAGGAGCGGTTGGCGTTGGCGACCTTGTCGACCAACTGATTCAGGGTGACGCCCAGGCGCGACAAAGCCTCGGGATCGGGTTCGATGCGGATCTGGTCCTTCCTGCCGCCGACCACATAGGTCAGGCCGACATTCTCTTCCTTGACCAATTCGTGGCGCAGCTCTTCGGCCAGGCTGTGCAGCGCATTGTCGTTCCAGCGATCCAGGGCTCCGGCCTTGGGGGTCAGGGTCAGGGTCAGCACGGCGACATGGTTGATGCCGCGGCCGATGATCAAAGGCTCGGGAATGCCGATGGGGATTTCGGCCATATGGGCGCGGATCTGTTCATGAATGCGCAGCGTCGCCACGTCTTCGTCGGTGCCGACCTTGAAACGCGCCGTCACCACCACGCGGTCGTCTTGGGTTTGCGAATAGACATGCTCGACGCCGTCGGTGCCCTTGACGATGTCTTCCAGGGGCTTGGTCACCAATTCGGCGGCGTCCACCGCCTTATAGCCATCGACGGTGACCAGAATATCGACCATCGGCACGCTGATCTGCGGTTCTTCCTCGCGGGCCAGCGAGGTCAGGGCCAGAAGACCGGCGGCCAGCGCCGCCATCAGCAGCAAGGGCGTCAGTTTCGATTCGATGAAGGTTCTGGCAAGAACGCCGGAAAGGCCCAGCCCTTTCATGGCGTCACCAGAACGTCGCCCGTTTTCAGGCCGGACAGAATCTCGACCGTGCCGTCGGACAGGCTTTGGCCGGGCTGCACCACCACTTCCAGCCCATCCTTCAATTTGGCGTAGGAAAGACCGAAACGGCGGAACAGGAAATCGGAAGGCACCAGGAAGCCGTCGCGGACACCGGTGGAAATATAGACTTTGGCGCGCTCGCCCACGAAATAGCCGGACAGCCCGTCCACCTTGACGTCGGCGACCACGCGCCCCTGCTCGATCTGCGGATAGACCTGCACGACAAGACCGTCACGCAAACTCTCGGCGCCGTTCTTTTGGCCGCGTTCTCCCACGCGCACGCCAGCCCCCGGGCGCAGGAAGCGGGCATGGCGTTCGGGCAGTTGGATGCGCAGCAGATAGTTTTCCAGCGCGATGATGGCCACCGGCTCGCCCGGCATCACCACGCTGCCATTGGTGACGCTGACCTTGAGCACGCGACCGTTGGCCGGAGCCAGAACCGCACCCTCGTTCGAGCGCTGCACCACCACGGCGCGTTCCGATTGCAGGGCCGACACCTGACGCTGGGCGATTTCGTACTGGGTGCGGTCATTGTCGAGCCTGGCTTGCGACACGGCTCCGGTCGCCAGCAATTTCACGGCGCGGTCCAGATCCAGCTTGGCCTTGTCGCGTTCGGCGGCGGCGCTGGCGATCCTGGCCTCGTGGGCCTGGGTTTCGATGCCCAGCTTGGCGTCGCCGATCAGGGCGATGCGTTCGCCGGCCTTGACCAGCGTCCCCTCATCGACCGCCAGGCCGGCGATGGTGCCGCCGATGCGGGCCCGGGCCGGAATGACGTCGGTGCTTTCGACGGTGGCGAAGACCGCCTTCATATCGTCGATGGCGACGGTTTCCACCCTATATTCGGCGGCCTTTGCGGTCTGGCCTAGGGCCGCCATCAGGACAAGGGAAAGGACAAGTCGCATTACCGGCTCCCGCGCAAGGTCGTCTCTTGACATTATATAGGAAGCGTCATTATATTAGCAACAGCTAATACGCAATCTTTTCCAAGGAGAACCATCCATGGCCATCGACCGCGTCGTTCTTGCCTTCGCCGGCGCCATGATCCTGCTCAGCCTGGCCCTGGCCCAGTTGCACAGCCCGATATGGCTGTGGTTCACCGCCTTCGTCGGCGCCAACCTGTTCCAGGCCGCTTTCACCGGCTTTTGTCCGCTGGCGGCGATCCTGAAGAAGATGGGTCTGAAGCCGGGATGCGCGTTTCAATAAGGCGCTCAAACGCCGCGCAGCGCCTCCGGCGCTTTTGGCTTTCGCCGGGGTGGAACCCGGCGCGCCGCCTTTGGCGGCGTAACAAGGCGCTCAAGCGCCGCGCAGCGCTTTCGAGTGAGGCCTTGCAAATTATACAAAGTTTTGTATAATTCACGTGCATGAAGCCCGTCATCTTTGTCGGCAGCGCGCTTGAAGAATTGCGCTCCTTTCCGCTATCGGCGCGAAGGAGGGCGGGTTTCCAGTTGGATCGGCTTCAACGGGGGTTTGAACCCGATGACTGGAAACCGATGGCAGGCATCGGGCGTGGCGTCGCAGAAATCCGTGTGCGCGACGAGACCGGCGCCTTCAGGGTGCTCTACATTGCTCGCCTGAAAGAGGCGGTCTATGTCCTGCATTGTTTTCAGAAGAAGACGGCCAAAACGCCGAAATCTGCCCTGGAGCTGGCCTGGATGCGGCTTCGGGAAGTTGGAAGGAACACATCATGACTCGGCAGAAATTCGCAAGCGTCTGGGAGGCCATCGAGGATACGCCCAATTTGGCGGCCAGCTTGAAGGCAAGGTCTGACTTGATGGTGTCGCTTCAGGAACATCTGAAGAAAAGCAGCCTGCGCCAGGCCGCCGCCGCCAAGCTGCTGGGCGTGACGCAGCCCCGCATTTCCGATCTGATGCGTGGCCGCATCGATCTGTTCTCGATGGAAGCACTGGTCGATATGCTGACCGCCGCAGGTCTTCGCGTCGAAATCACCCTGAAGAGGGCCGCTTAACCCTACTTAAACTCGGGATGCTCTTCCTTGATGCCCGTCGGGTCTTGATGGATGATGACCTCGGCATCGGAGAAGGCCTGACGCAGCTTAGCTTCCACCGCGTCGGCGATGGCGTGGGCCTCGACCAGGGGCAGGCGGCCGTCCATTTCCAGATGCAACTGAATGAAGCTTTGCGCGCCCGATGAGCGGGTGCGCAGATCATGCGCGTTGCGCACGCCGGGATGGGTTCTGGCGATCTGCTTGATCTTCTCGCGCTCGGCTTCGGGGAATTCGCGGTCCATCAGATGGTCCATCGAGCTGCGGGCGATGCCCAGAGCGTTCCACATCAGAAAAAGTGCGATGCCGATGGCGAACAGGGGATCGACGAAGCTGACGTCGAACTGCTGCGCCAGCAGCAGCGAGACGATGACCGAGCCGTTGATCAGCACATCGCCGGTGTAATGCAGGCTGTCGGCGCCCACCGCCATCGACTTGGTCTTGGCGACGACGTATTTCTGGAAGAGGACCAGGGCCAGGGTAAGAAAGATCGACGCCGCCATCACGTAAATGCCGACCAGGGGCCGGGTGATGGGCTGCGGGTCGGCGAGCCGCCCCGCCGCTTCGATGATCAGAAACAGGCCGGAGCCGGCGACAAAGGCCGATTGGGCCATGCCGGCCAGCGGCTCGGCCTTGCCATGGCCGAAACGATGGTCGCGGTCGGCGGGTTGCAACGCATGGCGGACGGCGATCAGATTGACCAGCGAAGCTCCGGCATCGAGCAGGCTGTCGATCAGGGTCGAGAGCAGGGCCATCGATCCGGTGGCCATCCAGGCCGTCAGCTTGATGACGATCAGGACCGTTGCTGTGCCCACGGCGGCGTAGGTGGCCATGCGCATCAGCGCGCCTTTGTCGGGGGCGGGATCGCTCATGGATATTGCGTCTCGATGATCCAGCCGTCGCCCTCGCGCTTGTAGATCTCGCGCTCATGCAGGCGGAAGGGTTTGTCTTGCCAAAATTCGATGCATTCCGGCACCAGGCGAAAGCCCGACCAGTGGGGCGGGCGCGGCACCGGGCTCAGGCCGAATTGGGCCGCGAACTGGGCGACGCGCTTTTCCAGGGCGAAGCGGCTTTCCAGCGGGCGCGACTGCTGGCTGGCCCAGGCCCCGATCTGGCTGGTCCGGGCCCGGCTTGCGAAATAATCGTCGGCCTCCTGGCTTTCGACCGGCTCGCAGCGGCCGTCGATTCGCACCTGGCGCTTCAGGCTTTTCCAATGGAAACAAAGCGATGCCCAGGGGTTGGCGGCCAGTTCGCGCCCCTTTTTGCTTTCCAGATTGGTGTAGAAGACGAATCCCCGCTCGTCCACGCCCTTCAGCAGCACCATGCGCAGGCTGGGCCGCCCCTCCGGCGTGGCCGTCGCCAGGGCTACGGCATTGGGATCGTTGGGTTCCGTACCCTCGGCCTGGGCCAGCCAGGCGGAAAAAAGCTCGAAAGGGGCGTTCAGGGGCGTCATGATCGGATCGGGTTCGAAAAAAACAGGATCAGGATCTGTCTATGCCATATTTTCGCCGCCTTGTCCGTGAATTATCATGGCCGGTGGAGACGACTTGAATTCACCCCCCGCCTTGCCGATCTTCACGACCGGCTAAGGATGAACCGAAAGGACAAGGCCATCATGACCCGCATGCGTATCGCCGCGACGATCCTTCTGACCACCAGCCTGTTGGCCGGATGTGAGTCGATGCAGAACAACCCCAAACAGGCAGGCGGCGCCATTCTGGGCGGCGTTGCCGGCGGCGTGCTGGGATCGCAGATCGGCGGCGGCATGGGCCGCACGGTCGCCATCATCGGCGGCACGGTTCTTGGCGGCCTCTTGGGCAGCGAGATCGGCAAGTCGCTCGACAATGCCGACAAGGCCTATATGAAGAGCGCCGAGCAAAAGGCCTATTCCTCGCCGGTGGGCCAAAACATCGCTTGGAACAATCCCGATTCCGGCCATTCCGGCACCGTCACCGCCACCCGCGAGGGCCGCGATACCGTGACCGGCGGCACTTGCCGCGAATTCAAATCGACGGTCAATGTCGATGGCAAGCAAGAGGCCGTGACCGGCACCGCCTGCCAGCAGGCCGACGGCAGTTGGAAGGTCGTGAATTAAGTGTTGGTTGTGGCGCTCAAACGCCGCGCGACGCCTCCGGCGTCTTAGGCTTTCGCCGGGATGGAACCCGGCGCGCCACCCTTGGTGGCGTGAGAAGCGGGGAGTTTGGGGCGAAGCGACTAGGCCCAAAGGGCCGCGCGCCTGATGGCGCGAGAGCCAAGCGCCCACAGGGCGCGCCCGGCGCCTGAGGGTGGCAAACAAACCCCGCCCGGCGAGGGGAAAAGATTACGCGGGCAAGGCCCGCGCGCGAGCCTCCTGGCGAGCGGGAGCCAAGCGCCCACAGGGCGC
>JACRJC010000019.1 GCA_016215555.1 Rhodospirillales bacterium
CCCGGATGGGCCGGGCGCTTTTTCGGCGCAGCTTCGTCGAAGGGCTCAACCGTAGACCCCGCTACGCTTGTCGCCCTTCTCCTGCCTGCGACGAAAAATCGCTCCGGCGAAATGCGTCAGATTTATCGCAAGCCGCTCTAAACCATGTCCTCATAGATCGGCGCATAGGCGTAAGTGCGCATCTGCACAAGGTCGCGGCGCAGATGTTCCGTCTCCTGGTCGCGCCAGCTTTGGCCGAACAGACCGATCTGAAAGGGCGGGCGGCGGTTGCGCCGCAAGATCAATTCGCGCTCGTAATTGCGGGCGACGATTTCCAGCAATTGCGACCGGTCGCTTGGCGCCAGCAGATCGATGAAGGCCAGCTTGACGCGCAGACAGGCCTGGCCGAAAGGCGAGGGCACATGGCCGATTCTCGTCAGCATCAAGCGCCGGAAATTGGAACGGCCCGAAACGGTCGGAACGAATCGGGGCTCGCCTTGCAGGGGCGGCTGGCCGATCAGATGCGATTCCTGGACCAGATCATGGACAGCCTTGTCGATCAGGCCGGTCGATGGTTCCCAACTGGGCTGGGAAAGAAATTGCACGATCTGGCCGATTTCGTCCTGGGTGACGCCCATTCTTGACGCGGCGCCCAGGGCGGCCAGCCAAAGAACGCCCTGGGGGGTCAATTCCTGCGTCTTTGCTGCTGCTTCGGGTTCGCTGTGGGCGACGGCATTGGCAACGAAAAATCTTGGATTGCTGATCTGGTTCATCTCTCACTCTCCTTGCGGTTCTTTTCGCCAGGGCTGGGCCTTGGGAATCCCAATCTCTCCGAACCACAACCCGGTTCGCCGCCGCTTTGCGCCTTGCCGTTTGGGCAGCGCAGAAGCCGGCCAAGGCCCCTTCCTGGGGTGAAGGAACCCTAGCGTGATTGCGAATGATTCGCAATAGCAATTATTGTCTTTTGATTGTCGCCGGTTATGCCATCGCCGAGAAAACAGCTCCCAGATTGGCGCTGACCGTTTCCACCGAAATGCTGGCTTCGGCATAGGTCGCGGTCTGGAAGGACATCGACTGGCCCGAAGCCTGAACGGCGACCGGAGCCGAGGCCGCTTCTGCGCTGGAAGCACCCTCGGGCGCGCCGCCCTGGCGGTTCTTGTCCAACTCTTCCATCAGCTTCATCCAGAAGGCATCGACGCTTAAGCCCCCGGTGCTGACGGGCTGGCCGGAAATGCCGTCCTGGCTGCGCAGGCCCGCCACCATATCCGAGAAATCCGAGCCTTCGGCCAGACGGCCCGCCATCTGGGTCATTTCCATGATGTTCAGATGGGCTTCGAAACTGGTGACCTTGATGACCGTGTCCAGGCACTGGTTGAAGCGATCCTGCCCGATCTGGCCGGACCCGGTGGGATCGAGGATGCCGTAGATGCGCTCGGCGATGTCCTGGTCCTCGACCACCGGCATCAGGGCGGCGATGGCCTCGTCATGGCTTAAGAGTCCGTCGTCGCTGGTGTCGATCTTGTCGAAGACGCCCTGGCAGGCGCTGTTGTCGGCCAGGACCGGCTGTACATCCTGCGAATCGGCGATGGCGCGGGCCAGTTCCTGCTGGAAGGCGTCGGTGATTTCCTGGGCGCTGGCGCAGCCGGCGAACAGATCCTCCCGCCCCTTGGTTTCAGTGACCGTGGCGGATTTGATGAAATCGAACATCGGGTTCCCCTTTCGCGCAGACTCGTCCGCGAAAACCGATGCAATCGCTACGCCAAGGAAGGAACGGCTGAAATCAAGCGTTTTTTTATCATGCCAAAGACGATGTTATTGGGCAATTGCTGCCCCAAGCCAGGTATAAAATGCCTATATAATTACGGTGACTAATTACGGTGACAGTATACTTATTTATAATTGTAAATAAGTATACTGTCACCGTAATTAGTCACCGTAATTGCACCGTAATTGTAATTGAAGATTAAGCCAGGTCTTCGCCCTTGGCGGCGCGATCGAGCAGGGCGGCGCTTTCCGATATTCCGTACAGGGCGAAGAAGCCGCCCATGCGCGGCCCCTGATCCTGGCCCAGCAGGATCTGATAGAGCGCCTTGAACCAGTCCTTCAACTCGGGGAAGGTTTCCGCATGCGCCTTGCCGGTTTCATAGACCGCCGACTGCAAGGCCTCGGCCTCCACCGGAGACGCCTTCAAGGCCGCAGCCAAATCCAACAGCGCCTTGGCCTCGGCGGCCGAGGCCTTGCGGAAGGTCTTGGCGGGCTTCACGAAATCGTCGTAATAGGCGATGGCGTAGCCGGCCATGCGGTCCAGCATGGGATGGGTTTCGGGCGAGGCGTTCGGCGCATAGCGCTGGATATAGCGCCAGATGGAAGCCTTGTCCTCGGCATGGGCCACCGACACCAGATTGAGCAGCAGGCCGAATCCCACCGGCGCCGCATTCACCGGCGGCTTGCCAGCATGGATGTGCCAAACCGGATTCTCCAGCTTGGCCTTGTCGTCCTGGGCCGGGAATTTCTCGACGCTGCTTAGGTAATCATCGACCGCCCTGGGGATGACGTCGAAGAACAGGCGCTTGGCGCGCTTGGGGGCCTGATACATGAACCAGGCCAGGCTTTCCTCGGGCGCGTATTTCAGCCATTCCTCGACCGCCAGCCCATTGCCCTTCGATTTGGAAATCTTCTGCCCCTTGTCGTCGAGGAACAATTCGTAAGTCAGGTTCATCGGCGGCAAACCGCCCAGAATGCGGCAGATTTTCGAAGACAGGGTCACCGAATCGATCAGATCCTTGCCGCTCATTTCGTAATCGACGCCCAGAGCGTACCAGCGCATGGCCCAGTCGGCCTTCCACTGCATCTTGCAGTTTCCGCCCGTCACCGGCGTTTCCACCAGCCTGCCGTCCTCGTCCTTGTAGACGATGGTGCCCGCGTCCAACTTGCGTTCGACCACCGGCGCCTGCAGCACCCGGCCCGTCTTGGGGCAGACCGGCAGAAAGGGCGAATAGGTGGAGCTACGTTCGGGCCCCAGTGTGGGCAGGATGACGTTGATGACCTGGTCATAGCATTCCAGCACGCGCAGCGCTGCACGGTCCAAACGGCCCGACTTGTACCAGTCGGTCGCCGACTGGAATTCATATTCGAAACCGAAGGAATCGAGGAAGCTGCGCAGCCGGGCGTTGTTGTGATGGCCGAAGCTTTCATGGGTGCCGAAAGGGTCGGGAATCTGCGTCAGCGGCTTGCCGAGATGGGGCGCTATCAAATCCTTGTTGGGGATGTTGTCGGGCACCTTGCGAAGCCCATCCATGTCGTCCGAGAAGGCGAACAGGCGGGTGGGAATATGAGGTGCCAGCAGTTTGAAGGCGTTGCGGACCATGGTGGTGCGCACGACTTCACCGAAAGTGCCGATATGGGGCAGGCCCGAAGGGCCGTAGCCGGTCTCGAAAAGCACGAAACCCTTGTCCGGCGCCTTGCCTTTCAACCGCTCGTCATACAGAGCTTTGGCCTCTTGGAAGGGCCAGGCGCTGGAACTGCGGGCGGTTTCGGCGATATCGGACATGGCGGGCCTCGGGAAAGCGGAGGCGATGGTGATAGGCCGCCAAGGGTGGCGCGTCAACCGGACTCGTGCCGCCTTGCGGCTAAATCGCGAGTTCGACCAGGCAAGGAACGTCCTGGACCGCGCCAGCCGCCGTCTCTCCCGCTCCCGCTCCCGCCAGCAAGCGGGCCACGCCCTGGGCCGAGGCCCGTTCGCAATGAGCCGCCAGTTGGGTCCGGTCGGCAAAATCCTGGGCCAGAACGGGGGGATGCAGAACCAGATCGACCTGGGTGCGGCCAAAGCCCAGGAACGCCCACAGATGCGGACCCAGTTCCATATCGCCGTACCAGGAGAAATGCGGGCGCCACGAGCGGTAGATCGGCATGCCGTTCAACTGGGTGCAAACCACCGAGACCGGCTGGACCAGCGTGCCTGGCCGGCGCATGGCGGCTTCGAATCCGGCCGGGCGGAAGGGCAGCACGCGCAAGCCGTCGGAACTGGTGGCTTCGGGAAAAAACACCACCGACGAGCCGCGCTTCAGGCGGTAGCCCAGGCTAAGGGCGAAATTGCGGGCCTGGCTTTGCTTGCGCTGAACGAATTGGGTGTCGCCCAGGCGGGCGATGAAGCCGATGACCGGCCAATGCGCGATGTCGCCCTTGGCGGCGAAGACGGCGGGCAGGCGCGCGCCCAGCACAGGCACGTCCAAATAGGAGGCGTGGTTGGAGGCGAACAGCACCGAACGCCCGGGCGCCAGTTGGCCGCGGACCGTGACCGCGATCCCGGCCAGACGGCAAACCCCTTGCCAATAGAGGCGCTTGAAGCCGCTCATATCGAAGCGCAGCGTCTTCATCAGCAAGAAGGGCGGCAGCAGAATCAAGGTCCACAGGGCCAGCAGAACCAGCCTGACGACGGCAAGCAGGGGATCGGACATCATTCGGGCGTCGCTTCCTTGGCTTGGCAGCCGTAATGGCGGCTGTAACGGTCTTCGACCTGCTTTAGGGGCATCATCAGACAGACGTCGATGGTGCCGAAATCGCGATCCATCGCCGCCCCCTCGCCGATGAAGCCGCCGATGCGCAGATAGCCCTTGACCAGCGGCGGCAGCGAACTGAAGGCGCGGCGCTGATTGATGTTTTCCTTGGCGATCATGTTCATCTCGACCCGGTTGGCGGGCAGGGCCTGGACGCGCAGCTCGGGCGGGGCCAGGTGGAAATGATGCAGATAGGACAGGTCGCCGGCCAGAAGTTCGGGGATCAGACCGGGCAGACTGGCGCAGCCGAACAACAGATCGATGTCGTGTTCGTTGGCGTAGCTGGCGATGCCCTGCCACAGCAGTTGCATGGCCGCCCGGTTGCGATAGGCCGGAGCCACGCAGGAGCGGCCAAGCTCCAAGACTTTGCCGGGGTAGGCCATCAGGGGCGCGATGTCGAATTCGCCCGCGGTATAGAAACCGCCGACCCGCATCGCCGCTTCCTTGCGGATCAGCCGGTAGGTGCCGACCACGGCGTCCGATCCGCGCTTGGCGGCGTCGATGACCAGCAGATGATCGGCCACGGCGTCATACATGTCGAAATCGCACTTCAGGGCCGCCACCGCGCTTGAGGGCTTGGCGCCCATTTCCTCGAAAAAGACGCGGTAGCGCAGTTCCTGCGCGGCCCGCACTTCGGCCTGCGAGCAGGCCAGCCTGACCTCAAGGCGCGAGGGGACCGCATCCAGAACCGGAGCCTTGCGCTCGGTTTGCAGGACGGCGAAATCGACAGCCACGTTCATGCCAGCATCTCCTGATCGGAAAAAACGAATCCGTCGGAAAGGCTATGGAGAAGCTGTTACAGAACCGTGGCGCTTTTATGGAGATTTTTTTATATCGGCGTGACGGCGCCCGTCTTGATGGCGGCGCTCATGCCAATGCGCCCCCCTTCTCCCTCCGCCCAAAGGATCGCCCCATCCGCTTCGGGAATTCCCTTCAACAAGATTGGGTGCGTGTCGAACAATAACGAATGAACGCGGTACGAAAAACGGATGGGGCGATAGCCTGGGCGTTTTCGAAGAAACAAATCCGCCAGCAGCGTCGCCACCAGGGGAATTTGGACCACTAGGCCTGGAAATCCCGCCTCCTGCCTGCAATAACCGCGGTCATAGTGAATGCGATGACTATTGAAGGTCAGCGCCGAATAGCGGATCAGCATCACTGGATCCGGCTTGACGGCATGCTCCCATTCTGCCCTGCCCGGCGCCGAGAACGAGTTCGCGGAAAACCAGTTCGAATTTGAAGCGCATATAAATTCCTGCCTGTCTTCGATGGCAAGACCTTTGGCTGTTTCATAGCGATGCGTGGCTTGAAATAGATCAGACATGCCAGAGGCGACGGCTTCATCCCGCCGCTCAATGGCCGAAGTTCTTCTCAATTTGCCACCCAGCCGGACGTCATTGTGAAATTGAACGTCTCCCGACCGCCAGAAACAAGATTCGTTTAATCCTTGGGGAAGGAACGGGGTATTGCGCAGGGTTCCGGCGAGGTCCAGGTGGGCGTGTGGCGCCCGGTTCAAGCAGTACAGCCAATGGCCCAACGGGGGAAGCATTCCAAAAGGCCAATTGGGAGAGCCGTCATGGTCCATAAGGGCAAACAGTCCCATCAACGGTCCAACCGCGACCAATTCAGAAACATCCTCAATGGCTTCGAACTGTTTTCCCTCACCCGTCAATGCAGGCTCCCTATTTTTTCTTTGATTAAGTTAATTCCGCCGGAACCGTGAAGAAGGAAAATTCCATTCTGGCCGGCCCCGGCGGTCCGCCATTCAGGGGGGCTAATCCCGTAGCGGAAATCAACTAAAGACAACAAAAAAATCGATTAATGATGTATAGTTGTGCAGAGAAACCGCATTTCAAGTTCACAGTAACTACATGCTTAATATATAGGTGCCGTTAAATTTTCTACCCTTACAAAGGAAACAGCCCCGGAAAGCCCTTAATCATTACTTAATTACAATAACAATCGCCTTGGTGATCGCTTGAGATTTATAGAGGCAGGTTTGGATCGAGTCAATAGGGAGTTTTGCACTATTAGATTGCTGCATAAACAATTTCCACCCCAATCGGAATAATGGGCGGAAACAATGCCCAAGCCGCGAAAATCGATTTTTAACGCCTCTTATGTCGGCATCATTCGAAGCCTTACTGCCCGCAGACGCGCACTGGGCATGACGCAATGGGATTTGGCCGCGGCCTATGGCGAGGATCAATCTTTCATAAGCCGTGTCGAAAGGTTCCAGCGTCGGCTGGATGTGCATGAATTTGTTCTTTTCTGCAAAATCCTCGATATAGCTCCAGGCGTAATTCTCGATCCTCTTTGCATGACATCCCGCCGTCCGGAATGCCGCCCAAGCATTGAAGTCCCCCGAAGCTTGGATCATAGTCATGGCATGGTACCGATGATAGCCGGATTGATCTTGGCGGGCGGGCGGGCAACGAGGATGGGCGGCGCCGACAAGGCGCAACTTGAATTGGCGGGAAGGCCCTTGATTTCCCATGTCATTGATCGCCTACGCTTGCAACTGCGGTCCCTGGCCATCAGCGCCAATGGCGATCCCGCCCGTTTTGGGGATTTCGCCCTGCCCGTGCTGCCCGATCCGCGGCAAGATTTCTCCGGGCCTTTGGCCGGCATTCTGGCCGGCATGGCCTGGGCCAGAACCGCCTGTCCCGGCTGCCGCTGGCTGCTGACCGCCCCCTGCGATGCCCCCTTCTTGCCCCCGGACCTGGCCCAACGCCTTTTGCAGGCCGTTGAAGACGAAGGGGCCGACCTGGCCCTGGCGGCATCGGCGGGGCGCGACCATCCGGTCGCCGGCCTGTGGCCGCTGTCGCTTGAAGAGGCGCTGCGCCGGGCCCTGCTGGAAGAAGGCCTGCGCAAGGTGGGGCAATTCGCCGGCCGCTACAAAAAGGCGGTGGCCGAGTTTCCGTCCGAGCGGGGAATCGATCCCTTCTTGAACCTCAACACACCCGAGGATATTAGGGCCGCCCAGGCCCTCCTTGTTCCCACCAGGCCCTGAGCACGGCCGGATCGGGCGCCAGAACCAGAGCCAGGCCGCCGGTGAAGCTTTCCCAGGCCTGGCGATAATCCGGGGCCACGGTGGTCAGCACGGGAATGTCCTCGGCCATCAGGGCCAGCATCTCATGGGCCAGCCCCTGGCCCTCGCTTTCCAGATGCGAGAATTTGTTGATCACCACCAGATCGGGGCGCTGCTCCAGAGCCCGCCTTAGGGTCTGGGTGGCCTCGGCCATGCCCTGCACATCGACCTGGCAACTGGCCGACTGGCCGAGATTCTGCTTGATCGAGAAGCGCTTGCCGGTATCGATCTCGATCAGTTCCATGGCCGTCTTGCGGCCCGCTTCGCGCCTGGTCTCCTGGACCAGGCCTTGGACGCGAACGCCCCCGGCCAGCAGATTGCGGGCCAGCTCGATCAGTTGGCGTTGGGCGGTGGCCGAATCGGGATCGGCCAAAATCGCCGCCGGACGGGGATGGGGGTGAATCGTTGACATGAGCCCAGCTTCGCCCGTTTGATGGGCAAAGATCAAGAGAGGGACGCTGATGACCTGCGACGATATCCGCCTGGCCGAGCTTTTATGCGCCAGAATGTGCCATGACCTGGCCGGCCCCACCGGGGCCGTCATCAACGGGGCCGAGCTGATGGACGAGGACGACCCGGCCATGGCAAGCGAGGCGGCGGCGCTGATGGCGGGCGCGGCTGGCCAGATCGCCAAGCGCCTGCGCTTCTTCAGGGCCGCTTTCGGCTGGGAAGGAGGCGCCGCCCGGGACATGGGCGAGGCTGTGCGAATCGCTGCCGATTTCCTGGCGCCGCTGCCCGGCCAGCCGGATCGTTTCAAGCTGGCCGCCGAACCGGGCCCCGCCCTGCCCGCCGATGGGCTTAGATTGTTGCTTCTGCTGGTCCTTTTCGGATCGGAGGCCCTGCCGCGCGGCGGCACGCTGGCTATTCGCGCCACGGCGGACGACATCGGCGTGATTGCCGAAGGGACCGGCGCCAGCCTGGGCGATGAGCATAGATTGTTGATGAGTCAGGATTTATCGCAAATCCCGGCGACCCCGCGCACGGCCCCCATCCTACTAGCTCTAGGGGTCGCCAGGCGCGCTTCCTGGCAGATATCGGTAAAAGCCACCCCCAACCGGGTGGAACTGCAAACAAAGCGATAATTTCAAGAAAATCTGCCGTTTAGCCGAATGGGGGTCTTCCGTTCGGACTCTTTTGCATGGTAATAAAGTAGGCAAGGGAAAGAACGAAGTCCGCGAGGCCGCCATGGCGGCTTCAGGGGGCAGAACCGGGCTTTGCGCCAAATGCATGTCGCCTGATGGAGATTAAGCGATGGATGATCTTTTAAGCGAATTTCTGACCGAAACGTCGGAAAGCATTTCCGTGCTCGACGTCGCCCTGGTCAATCTCGAGCAGAATCCCAATGATCGCGAGATTCTTCAGAACATCTTTCGCCTCGTTCACACCATCAAGGGCACTTGCGGCTTCCTGGGCCTGCCCCGTCTGGAAGCGGTGGCGCACTCGGCCGAGAATGTGCTGGGCAAGTTCCGCGACGGCGAGTTGGAAGTCGGCGCCCATGCCGTCACGTTGATCCTGACCTCGATCGACCGCATCAAACTGATCTTGTCGCACCTTGAACAGCACGAAGCCGAGCCCGAGGGCAACGACCAGGATCTGATCTCCCAGTTGAACGCCATGGCAGAAGGCAAGCCCCCCGGCGCCGCCGCCTCGGCCCCTCCTCCCCCGCCCCCGCCGCCGCAACCTTCGGTCTCGAAGAAGGAACCGCTGCCCGGCGAGGTGAGCGACGAGGAACTGCAGCGCATCTTCGACGCCACGCCCGGCCCGGCGGATATGGCGCCCCCTCCGGCGCCCCCTCCGGCGCAGGAGCAGTCGCAGCCGGCTCACCCGTCCGAGCCGCACGAGGCCAAGGGCGGCCTGCCGGCCACCCAGGCCGAGTCCAAGGCCCCCGCCATGTCGGGCGACGCCAAGGAATCGGCGGTCGCCGCGCAGACCATCCGCGTCAATGTGGAGCTGCTTGAGAATCTGATGACCCTGGTCTCGGAACTGGTGCTGACCCGCAACCAGCTTCTGCAGATGGTCAGGGGCCGCGACGATTCCGAATTCTCGGCCCCCTTGCAGCGCTTGAGCCACATCACCACCGATCTGCAGGAAGGGGTGATGAAGACCCGCATGCAGCCCATCGGCAACGCCTGGGCCAAGCTGCCGCGCATCGTGCGCGATCTGTCGGTGGAAACCGGCAAGAAGATCGATTTGCAGATGATCGGCGCCGAAACCGAACTTGACCGCCAGGTGCTGGAGCTGATCAAGGATCCGCTGACCCACATGGTCCGCAATTCGGCCGACCATGGCCTTGAGGGCGTCGAGGACCGCAGGAAGGCCGGCAAGCCCGAACTGGGCAAGATCGTGCTCAACGCCTATCACGAGGGCGGCCACATCATCATCGAAATCAACGACGATGGGCGCGGCCTGAATATGGGCCGCATCCGCCAGAAGATCGTGCAGAACGGCCTGGCCAGCGAGGCCGAGCTGGACAGCATGTCCGACCAGCAGATCCAGCAGTATATCTTCAAGGCCGGCTTCTCGACCGCCGAGAAGGTGACCAGCGTTTCGGGGCGCGGCGTCGGCATGGACGTGGTGCGCACCAACATCGAGAAGATCGGCGGCACCATCGAATTGAAGTCGGTCGAGGGCAAGGGCACCAACTTCACCATCAAGATCCCGCTGACCCTGGCCATCGTCTCGGCGTTGATCGTCGAATGCGGCGGCGAGCGCTTCGCCATCCCGCAGATCAGCGTGCTGGAACTGGTGCGCACCACCGGCACCAGCGAAAACGCCATCGAGATGATCAACAACGCCCCGGTGCTGCGCCTGCGCGACCGCCTGCTGCCGCTGGTGTCGCTGAAGTCGCTCTTGAAACTGGGCAAGGCCGACGAGGAACTGGCCGAGACCTTCATCGTCGTCGCCCAGGTCGGCACCTACACCTTCGGCATCATCGTCGATCGCGTCTTCGACACCGAGGAAATCGTGGTCAAGCCGGTGGCGCCGATTCTTCGCAACATCACCATGTTCTCGGGCAACACCATCCTGGGCGACGGCTCGGTGATCATGATCCTGGATCCCAACGGCATCGCCGCCGCCACCGGCGCCATGGCCGGTTCCTCGCAGGCCGCCGAGCAGGCGCATCTCAAGGATCTGCATGGCGAGGAAAAGACCTCGCTGCTGGTTTTCCGCGCCGGCGGTGCGGATCTCAAGGCCGTTCCCCTGGCCTTGGTGGCACGCCTCGAAGAGGTTGATGTCGCCTCGGTGGAACTCTCGCACGGCAAGCCGGTGGTCCAGTATCGCGGCCATCTCATGCCACTGATCATGGTCAGCGAGCACTGCCAGCTCCAGAAGGAAGGCCGCCAGGCGGTCCTGGTCTTCTCGGATCACGAACGCTCGATGGGCCTGGTGGTCGATGAGATCGTCGATATCGTGGAAGACATCCTGAAGATCGAGATCACGGTGGCCCAGCCCGGCCTGATCGGCACCGCCGTCATCGCCGGACGCGCCACCGACGTCATCGACGCCGGCTTCTACCTGACCCAGGCCTTCGGGGACTGGTTCGGCGTCACCAAGGAAACGTCGGCCTTCGGCGAGGAACAGGGCGGCAAGCGCATCCTTCTGGTCGATGACAGCCTGTTCTTCCGCAACCTGCTGACGCCGCTGCTTTCCGTGGCCGGCTTCGAGGTGACGGCGGTGGAAGGGGTCGATAAGGCCTTGGCCCTGCGCGAGCAAGGGGCCAGTTTCGACGCCATCATCAGCGACATCGAAATGCCGGGCCTGAACGGCTTCCAGTTCGCCGAAGCCGTGCGCGGCGACGCCCGCTGGATGACGGTGCCGATGATCGCGCTGTCCTCGCACGCCACCGAGAAGGACTTCGAGCGCGGCCGCAAGGTCGGCTTCAACGACTATGTCGCCAAATTCGACCGCGACGCCCTTCTTGAAACCCTATCCCAGATCGTCACTGGAGGTGCGGCATGAACCAGCTCGTTCCCGCCGGCAAGCGCTCGCTGGCCGAGATCTCGGCCGAGACGCAAGACTATGTCACCATGTTCATCGACGGCCAGATGTTCGGCATTCCTGTGCTGACCGTCCAGGACGTGCTGGGCCCGCAGAAGGTGACCCGCATCCCCCTGGCGCCGCGCGAAGTGGCGGGCTCGCTCAATCTGCGGGGCCGCATCGTGACGGCCATCGACGTTCGCCGGCGCCTGAACCTCAAGGACCGCGAGGGCCAAACCAAGCCCGGCATGAGCGTCGTCGTCGATATGAACGGCGAGTTGTACAGCCTGCTGATCGACTCGGTGGGCGAGGTCTTAAGCCTGCGCTCGGCCGCCTTCGAGCGCAATCCGCCGACCCTGGACCCGCTATGGCGCGAGTTCTCGGCCGGAATCTACCGCCTCGACGGCAAGCTGCTGGTCGTGCTTGACGTCGGACGTCTGCTTGACCTTGGCCGGTCGGAAGGTTAGTTATCAATAATTGCGCTTTTAGGGAAAACCGAGTAGCCCGAATCGAAACGAAGGCTTCGAACCAACATGAAACTCTGTCTCGTGGTCGATGATTCAAAGGTCATCCGCATGGTGGCCCGGAAGATTCTGCAGGAACTCTCATTCGAGGTCGATGAGGCGGCTGACGGAAAGGCCGCTGTCGAAGTCTGCCAGAAAAGAATGCCCGACGCCGTGCTGCTGGACTGGAACATGCCAGTCATGAGCGGCATCGAATTCCTGCGCGAATTGCGCAAGATGCCGGGCGGTGACGGCCCCAAGGTCGTCTTCTGCACCACCGAGAACGATATCGAGCACATTCAAGAAGCGATTCTGGCCGGCGCCAACGAATACATCATGAAGCCGTTTGACAGTGAAATCCTGCAGGCGAAATTCTCGCAAGTCGGGCTGTTGTAGGCGAGTGGGGTGAGATAGTAACGATGGGTATCGATACCGGGGTGGCGCATCCGCCCCTGTCAAACGGCGTAGAGCCCTTTAGGGTCATGGTGGTCGATGATTCCGCGGTCGTGCGCGGCATCGTCACCAAAATGCTGGAAGAAGACAAGGCCATTCAGGTGGTGTCCTCGGTCGGCAACGGCCAGATGGCGCTGAACGCGCTTGACCGCTACGACGTCGAAGTCGTGGTGCTGGACATCGAGATGCCGGTCATGGACGGCCTGACCGCCCTGCCCCAGCTCTTGAAGAAGGATCCCGACATCCAGGTCATCATGTCATCGACGCTGACGCACAAGAACGCCGACGTCACGCTGCAGGCCATGGAGAAGGGCGCCGCCGACTATGTGCCCAAGCCCACCTCGTCGAAGGATCTGGGGGCCGGGCAGTTCAAGACCGAACTGATCGAGAAGGTCAAGGCTTGGGGCGCGGCCCGCAGGCGCAGGCCCAAGCGCGCCGCCCCGCCGGGCGGATTTCCCGAGCGCGCCAAAATCCCGGCCGCCCAGCAAGCGCCGAAACCGGCTGGTTCGCTTTATCCCGGCCAGGTCACGCTGCGCCAGGCCAGCAACGATTCCGTCGATGTCATCGCCATCGGCAGTTCGACCGGCGGCCCGCAGGCCCTGTTCGCGGTTCTGGGTGCGCTTAAGGGCGCCCCCATCCGCCAGCCGATCCTGATTACCCAGCATATGCCGGCCACTTTCACCACCATCCTGGCCGAACACATCACCAGGCTTTCGGGCTGGAACGCCGCCGAGGGCAAGGATGGCGAAGTTGTTCAAGGCGGGCGCGTCTATATTGCACCCGGCGATTTCCACATGGTCGTCGAGGCGCAGGGGACCAGCAAGGTCATCCGCCTGAACAAGAACGCGCCCGAGAATTTCTGCCGTCCGGCGGTCGATCCAATGTTTCGCAGCATCGCCCAAGCCTATGGCAAGCGCGTGCTGGCCGTGGTGCTGACCGGCATGGGCCAGGACGGCATGAAGGGCGGCCAGGTTCTGGTGCAGGGCGGGGCGACGCTGGTCGCCCAGGACGAAGCCACCAGCGTGGTCTGGGGCATGCCCGGCGCCGCCGCCACCGCCGGCATCTGCTCGGCCGTGCTGCCGCTGCCCGACGTGGCGCCTTACATCCTCAAAGTCTCGCAGCGCCGGTGACCGCCATGAAGCCCGAAGATTTCGACTTCATCGCCAAATTCATCAAGGACCGTTCGGGCCTGGTGCTGACCAGCGACAAATCCTATCTGCTGGAAAGCCGCCTGATGCCCATCGCCCGCAAACGCGGCCTGAAGGGGTTGGACGAGCTGATCGGCACCGTCCGGGCCAGCCGCGACGAAGCCCTGGGCCGCGAGATCACCGAGGCGATGACGACCAACGAGTCGTTCTTCTTTCGCGATTCCAAGCCCTTCGACCAGTTCAAGGACATGGTGCTGCCGCATATCCTGAAGGTTCGGGCCGCCAAGAAAAGCTTCCGCATCTGGTGCGCCGCCTCGTCTTCGGGGCAGGAGCCTTATTCGCTGGCCATGATCTTGAAGGAAGAACAGGCCAAGCTGGCGGGCTGGAAGATCGACATCGTCGGCACCGACATCTCGACCGAAATGCTTGAAAAGGCCAAGGCCGGCGTCTATTCGCAATTCGAGGTGCAAAGAGGCCTGCCCATCACCTTGCTGGTCAAGTACTTCAAGAAGAAAGAAGAGGTGTGGCAGATCGACGCCGCCATCCGTGCCATGGTCCAGTACCGCGAATGGAATCTGCTGACCGACCTCAAGGCCCTGGGCCAGTTCGACGTCGTCTTCTGCCGCAACGTGCTGATCTATTTCGATCAGCCGACCAAGAGCCGCGTACTCGGCAACATCGCCGGCCTGATGCCCGACGACGGCTTCTTGTATCTGGGCGGCGCCGAGACGGTGCTGGGCATTTCCGACAAGTTCAAGCCGATCCCCAACCAGCGCGGCATCTACGGCATCAGCAAGGACACGGCGCCGCAAACCCCGCCCGGTTTCGGCGTCAAGACCTGAGCGCTTTGCGCGTCGCCGTCATCACCCCTTATTGGCGCGAATCCGATTTCGTTCTTGCCCGCTGTCTGGACGGCGTGGCCCGGCAGACCCATCCTTGCACCCATGTCCTGATCGCCGACGGCTGCCCCAATCCGCTGGTCGAGCTTTACCCCCAAGCCATGCATCTGAAGCTGGCGCAAAGCCATGGCGACAACGGCGACACGCCAAGGGGCATCGGCGCCAAATGGGCGCTCGATTCCGGCTTCGAGGCCCTGGCCTTTCTGGATGCCGACAACTGGTTCGCCCCCTCGCATCTGGCGGAACTGGTCGATCTTCATCGCCGAACGGAAGCCGAGATTCTGATTTCCAAGCGCAGTTTCCACCGTGCCGACGGCAGTGAAATCCTGGGCTTAAGCGAAGTCGGCGACGGGGTCCATTTCGCCGATACCAGTTGCCTGCTTTTGACCGGCAAGGCCCTGGCCATCGCTCCGCTTTGGGCCAACATTCCGGCCCCGCTGGCCCCGATCGCCGACCGAATTTTCTGGCAGATGCTGATGGCCCACGGCTTCAAGGTGGCGCAAAGCGAGCGGCGCACGCTGGCCTTCACCACGCAATATGCCGCGCATTTTCAAGCCGTCGGCGAAACCCCGCCCGCAGGCGCCAAGGACGGCAGCCAATCCCAGCAGGCCGCCGACTGGTGGAACCGGCTTCCCACCGCCGAGCAGGAACGGCTGAACCGCCTTATGGGTTTCCCATGACGGCTTGCCTAGAGTAAGATTGATCGTTTTTTTGATGGGAAAAATCGCGTGAACGCTTCTGGATCGGACATTGCGGCCTTGATGGACGGCCTTGGGCAAAAGGCCCGCGCCGCCGCAGAGCGGCTTGCCCTGGCGTCTGAATCCGCCAAGAACGCCGCCCTGATGGCGGCGGGCGCCGCCTTGCGCGGGCGCAAACCCAGCTTGCTGGCCGCCAACGCCCTCGACATGGCCAGGGCCGAAGCCAAGGGGCTTTCCGCCGCCATGCTGGATCGTTTGAAGCTGGACGACAAGCGGATCCTGGCCATGGCCAAGGGGCTGGAAGAGGTGGCGGCATTGGCCGATCCCATCGGCAAGGTTCTGGCCGAATGGACGCGCCCCAACGGTCTGGTCATCAGCCGCGTGCGCGTTCCCCTGGGCGTCATCGGCATCATCTACGAATCGCGCCCCAACGTCACCGCCGACGCCGGCGGCCTGTGCTTGAAATCGGGCAACGCCGCCATCCTGCGCGGCGGCTCGGAAAGCCTGAACTCCTCGGCCGCCATCATGGATTGCCTGCAAGAAGGGCTGAAGGCGGCAGGCCTTCCCGCCGAAGCAATGCAAATGGTGCCCGTCGCCGACCGCGCCGCCGTCGGCCATATGCTGACCATGACCAACTATATCGACGTCATCGTGCCCAGGGGCGGCAAATCGCTGATCGAGCGCGTCGTCAAGGAAAGCCGCATTCCCCTGTTTCAGCATCTGGAAGGGCTGTGCCACACCTATATCGACGGCAAGGCCGATCTGAAGATGGCCCGCGACATCGTGCTCAACGCCAAGATGCGCCGCACCGGCGTTTGCGGCGCCACCGAAACCCTGCTCATCGACAAGGCGGCGGCGGCCACGCATCTGGCTCCCATCATCCAGGATCTGCTGGAAGCGGGCTGCGAGGTGCGCGGCGACGAAGCCGTCCGGGCCGTCGATCCCCGCGTCGTCGCGGCCGGCGATGAAGATTGGAACACCGAATATCTCGACGCCATCATTTCGGCCCGCCTGGTCGATGGCGTCGATGGCGCCATCGCCTTCATCAACCGCCATGGCTCGCAGCACACCGACAGCATCGTCACCGACGATGCCGCCAGGGCCGAGACGTTTCTGAACGAGGTCCATTCGGCGATCGTGCTGCACAACGCCTCGACCCAGTTCGCCGACGGCGGCGAATTCGGCATGGGGGCCGAGATCGGCATCGCCACCGGCAAGCTGCACGCCAGGGGGCCGGTCGGCGTCGAGGAACTGACCACCTACAAATACCGGATCCGGGGAACGGGTCAGGTGCGCCCCGGCTGATGACGGGCTGGAAACCGCCCCTGCCCTTGCCAGGCGACAAGCGCAAGCGCAGCGTGGGCCTGCTGGGCGGCTCGTTCAATCCGGCCCATGCCGGACATCTGCATGCCAGCAAAATGGCGAAAATGGCCCTGGGCCTGGACGAAATCTGGTGGCTGGTCTCGCCCCAGAATCCCTTGAAGCCGGTGCGCGGCATGGCCCCTTTCGGGCAACGTTTGGCCGGGGCCGAGCGCCTGGCCGCCGGCTTGTCCTTCATCAAGATCAGCGATTTCGAGGCAAGGCTTGGCACACGCTATACCGCCGACACGGTGGCCATGCTGCAGAAACGCCTGCCCCATATCCGCTTCGTCTGGCTGATCGGAGCCGACAATCTGACCCAATTGCCGCGCTGGAAGGGTTGGATTCGCCTGATGCGCCTGCTTCCCGTTGCGGTCATGGCCCGCCCGGCCTATTCTTTGAGAGCTTTGGCGGGCCAGGCGGCCAGGCGCTACGAGCGCTTTCGCACCCCGCCTTGCAAGCTGGCGCAGGCCAGGCCGCCGGCCTGGAGTTTTCTCTGGCAGAAGGAGCATCCGGCTTCGGCCAGCCATATCCGCGCTTCGACGACACAAGATTAGGAGAGTCCCCATTCCCACCGCCCCGAAAAAAGCCCCCGCCAAGAAGCCCTCGCCCAAATCCGCAGCGGCGGCAAAGCCCAAACCCGCGTCGCCCAAGGCTTCGAAATCCGTCAAGCCGAAAGCTTTGGAGATCGTCCTCGAATCCCTGGACGACAACAAGGCGGTGGATGTGGTGGCCATCGATATCGAGGGGCGTTCCAGCATCGCCGATTGGATGGTGATCGCTTCCGGCACCTCGGCCCGGCATGTCGCCTCGATGGCCGGACATATCGTCGAGAAGTTGAAGACCATCGGCATCAAGCCCCGCGACGAAGGACTGCCGCAAGCCGATTGGGTGGCCGTCGATGGCGGCGACGTGGTGGTTCATCTGTTCCGCCCCGAAGTGCGCAGCTTCTACGATCTGGAAGGCATGTGGCGCCTGTCCGAGCCTAGACCCGCGAAAGCCAAGGCCAAGGCCGAGGACGCGGCACCGGCCAAGAAGCCTGCAGCGAAGAAGGTGGCTCCCGCCAAGAAGGCCGCGCCGGCCAAGAAGCCCGCTCCGGCCAAGAAACCGGCGCCGGCGAAGAAGTCCGCTCCGGCCAAGAAGCCTGCCGCGAAGAAGGCGGCGCCGGCGAAGAAGCCTGCCGCCGCCCCCAAGAAACCGGCACCCGCGAAAAAGCCTGCTGCCACCAAGAAGGCCGCTCCGGCCAAGAAGCCGGCAGCGGCCAAAAAGGCGGCGCCTGCCAAGAAACCCACCGCCAAAAAAGCCCCCCCCAAGAAGAAGGCCTGATGCGCCTTTTTCTGCTGGCGGTCGGCAAGGCCAAGGGCAGCCCCGAACAGGCCTTGTTCGAGCATTATGTCCGGCGTCTGCCCTGGCCTGTCGAGGTCGTCGAGGTCGAGGAAAAACGCCCGATCTCGGTGCCCGAACGCAAGGCCAAGGAAGCCGAGCTGCTGCTGGCCAAATTGCCCAGGAACGCCTTTGCCGTCGCCCTCGATCCCGGGGGCGAGGCCCTGTCCAGCGAGGCCCTGGCCGCCAAGCTGACGCGCTGGCAAGAGTTGGGGCGCGACCTGACCTTCGTCATCGGCGGCGCCGACGGTTTGGGCGAATCCCTGCTGGCCCGGGCCGACGCCAAGTTTTCGCTGGGCGCCATGGTCTGGCCGCATCTTCTGGTCCGCGCCATGCTGGCCGAGCAGTTGTGGCGCGCCCACAGCATCAATACCGGACACCCCTATCATCGGGGATAGGCGAACTTGCGCCAGCGCGCCTGATGGCATAATATGCCATCAGGCTTTCAGGAGCGCCCATGCCCACCCGCAATGTCGTTCTCACCGATCATCAGGCCGAAATGCTCGACCGTCTGGTCAAGACCGGTCGTTATCAGAACGCCAGCGAAGTGCTGCGCGACGGATTGCGACTGGTCGAACGCCAGGAAGCCGAGGACCGCGCCCGCCTGAAGGCCCTGAAGGAAGCGGCCCGCCAAGGCATTGCGGATATCGACGCCGGGCGCTTCGAGATGTTCGAAAACCCCGCCGCATTGCGTTCCGCGCTGGGCGGCTGGGCGGATGAAGCCTGAGTCTCTTTGGCGGATTCGTCTATCCGCGGCGGCGAATGCGGATTTTTGCGCCATCTTGGGCTGGACCGCCGAACGGTTCGGACGAGACCAAGCCGGAATCTACGCCGATATCCTGGGACAGGCTCTTGAAGACCTCATGCAGGGACCGGAAATCGAAGGGGTTTGGAAAAGATCGGACATCGGCAAGGACATCCGCTTGCTTCATGTCGCCAGAAAGGGCCGCAAGGGAAGGCATTTCGTGATGTTCCGCGCCCTCAAATCGGCAAGTCCGCCCACCATCGACGTCCTGCGCCTCCTCCACGGCCAGATGGACCTGTCCAGCCACTTGGATTAACGGGGCAGAATGCCTTAATATTCCAGCGAATCGACTTTGACCCAAGGATCCGTCATGCCCGCCCGCGCCAACCGCCCCCGTCCCGTCGTCCTGTGCATTCTGGACGGCTGGGGCTGGCGCACCGACAAGGCCGACAATGCCATCGCCCTTGCCGACACGCCCAATTGGGACCGGCTGCTGGCCACCTGCCCGCATGCGCTGGTGGAAACCTCGGGCCTGGAAGTGGGATTGCCCGAGGGGCAGATGGGCAATTCCGAGGTCGGCCACACCAATCTGGGGGCCGGGCGCGTGGTCATGCAGGATCTGCCTCGCATCGATCAGGCGGTGGCCGATGGCGGCATCGCCAAGATCCCAGCCTTCGTCCAGGGGCTTGAAGCCATTAAGAAGGCGGGCGGCAAGCTGCACATCATGGGGCTGATGAGCCCGGGCGGCGTCCATTCGCACCAGGATCACATGGCGGCGCTGGTCAAGGCGGCGGCGAAGGCGGGCCTGCCGGTCGTCGTCCATGCCTTTCTGGACGGGCGCGACACGCCGCCGCAAAGCGCCAAGGATTTCCTGGCCAAGTTCCTGAAGGACATCGAGGGCGCGAACGCAACTCTGGGCGTGGTTTCGGGGCGCTATTACGCCATGGACCGCGACAAGCGCTGGGAGCGCGTCGAATTGGCCTACAACGCCCTGGTGGCGGGCCAGGGCATCGCCGCCCCCGACGGTCTTGCCGCCATCTCGCAATCCTACGCCAAAGGCGAGAACGACGAATTCGTCAAGCCCAGCGTCATCGCCGGGTACGACGGCATGCAGGATGGAGACGGCCTCCTGATGGCCAATTTCCGCGCCGACCGCGCGCGCGAGATTCTTGAAGTGTTGCTGGACCCCGCCTTCAACGGCTTTGCGCGCAAGAAGGTCGTCAGGTTCGCGGCGGCCCTGGGCATGAGCGAATATTCCACCCGGCATAACGCATGGATGCAGACGCTGTTTCCCGCCGAGGCCCTGACCAACATTCTGGGCGAGGTGGTGTCGAAGGCCGGCATGACGCAACTGCGCATCGCCGAGACCGAGAAATACGCCCATGTCACCTTCTTCTTCAATGGCGGCGAGGAACGCGTCTTCGCGGGTGAGGAACGCATCCTGGTGCCGTCGCCCAAAGTGGCGACCTATGATCTGCAGCCCGAAATGTCGGCCATCGAAGTTTGCGACCGCTTGATCGCGGCCATCGATTCCCAAAAGTTCGATCTGATCGTCGTCAATTTCGCCAATGGCGACATGGTGGGCCATACCGGCATTCTGCCCGCCGCCATCAAGGCCGCCGAAACCGTCGATGCCTGTCTGGCCCGCCTGGAAGCCAGCCTGATGAAAGCGGGCGGGGTCATGCTGCTGACGGCCGATCACGGCAATCTGGAACTGATGAAGGATCCCGCCAACGGCCAGCCCTATACCGCCCACACGGTGGGGCCGGTGCAGGCCCTGCTCGTCAACGGCCCCAAGGGCACGGGTTTGAAGCCGGGACGCCTGGCCGATGTGGCGCCGACCCTGCTTTGGCTGCTGGGCCTGGCCCAGCCCGAAGAAATGACGGGGCGGTCGCTCCTCGATGGCGCCTAACCCCCTCCGTTTCCTGCCGATCTTGATCGCCTTTTGTACCTGGGCGGGCATCGCTTTGGCTGCCGACACCGGGACGCTGAAACCGTCGTCGCCCGACAAGCAGTTGAAGACCATCGAAAAGGAACTTGAAAGGGGCCGCCAGCAGCATGAAGAGCTGGCGCGACGCCAACAGACCCTGCATGGCGAGGTGGAGCTATTGAAGGCCGAGCTGGTCGGGGCCGCCAAATCGATGCAGGAACAAGAAGACACGCTGACGCTTCTGGAAGCCCAATTGGGCCGCCTGCGCGCCAAGGACGCCGCCATGTCCCAGGCCCTGGAGCGCCAGCGCGGCCAGATGGGCCGCGTGCTGATGGCCCTGGAGCGCCTGGCCTGGCGCCCGACCGAGGCCCTGATCGCCCAGCCGACGCAACCGGCCGACACCGTGCGCAGCGCCATCCTGCTGCGCGCCGCCGTGCCCCAGATCGAGCAGGAAGCATCCAGCATCAAGCGCGAGTTGGAAAATCTGGCCCAGGTGCGGGCCGACATCGCGCGCCAGCGTGAAAAGCGCTCGGCGGCCCTGGTCCGGCTCGAGGACGAGCAAAAGCGCCTGGATGGGCTGATGCGCCGCAAGGCCGAGGTCATGGCCCATACGGCCGAGGAACGCCAGCAGGCCGAAAAGCGGGTCGCCCGCCTGGCCAGCGAGGCCGCCGACCTGAAAGAGCTGATCCAACGCATCGAGGACGAACGCAAGGCCCGCGCCGAGGCGGCGGCCAAGGAACGCGAAGCCCGGGCCAAGGCCCGGCTGGGCCAGAAACCAACCAAGGAAGCCAAGGCCCCCTCGCAAAGCACGCTGCCCCATTACGAGGGTCCGGCCAAACCCTTCAGCCAGGCCAGGGGCCAGGTTCCCCTGCCGGCTCGCGGCGAAATCGTCACCCTTTACGGCGAAAACAACGCCCTGGGCGGCACCTCGAAGGGGATCAGCATCGAAACCAGGCCGGGCGCCCAGGTCGTCGCCCCCTATGAGGGCCAGATCGTCTATGCCGGCACGTTCCGCTCTTATGGGCGTCTCTTGATCATCGAGCATGGAGAGGGCTATCTTAGCCTGATTGCCGGGTTGGGCCGCATCGACGGAACCCCCGGGCAGATGGTTGTGGCCGGAGAACCCGTTGGCGTCATGGGCGACGGTGCGGGAAAGCCGGTCTTGTATGTCGAGTTGCGCCGAAACGGCCAGCCGGTGAATCCCTCGCCGTGGCTTGCGGCTTTAAAGGACAAGGGCAGCGGATGAGTCTCAAAGTTTTGCAAACCTGCGCCGTCATGACCCTTTTGACGGTCCCGGCCTTTGCCCAGGAAAAGAACCAGGCCGACACCTACCGGCTGCTCAACCTTTTCGGCGACGTTTTCGAACGCGTGCGCGGCGACTATGTCGAGCCGGTCAGCGACCAGGAGCTGATCGAGCAGGCGCTGAACGGCATGCTGCAGTCGATGGATCCGCATTCGGCCTATCTGAACGCCAAGACCTTCAAGGACATGCAGGTCCAGACCAAGGGCGAGTTCGGCGGCCTTGGCATCGAAGTGACGATGGAAGGCGGCTGGATCAAGGTGGTGTCGCCCATCGACGACACGCCGGCCCACAAGGCGGGCGTCCGCCCCAGCGACTTCATCACCCATCTCGACGGCGAATCGGTGATGGGCCTGTCGCTCAACGAAGCGGTCGAGCGCATGCGCGGCGCCCCCAACACGCCGATCAAGCTGACCATCCGCCGGGCCGGCAAGGAGCCGTTCGATCTGACGCTGAACCGCGCCGTCATCAAGATTCAGCCGGTGCGCCAGAAGCTGGAAGGCGACATCGCCGTCATCCGCGTCACCTCGTTCAACGAGCAGACCAACACGGCGCTGAAAAAGGCCATCTCGGACGTCAAGGTCAAGCTGGGCCGCAATCCCAAGGGCTTCGTCTTGGATCTGCGCAACAATCCGGGCGGCCTGTTGGATCAGGCGGTTGCGGTGTCCGACGACTTCCTCGACCAGGGCGAGATCGTCTCGACGCGCTCGCGCAAGCCCGAGGAAACTCAGCGCTTCAACGCCAGAAGGGGCGACGCCATCGACGGCGCGCCCTTGGTCGTGCTCATCAACGAAGGCTCGGCCTCGGCCAGCGAGATCGTGGCCGGCGCGCTGCAGGACCACAAGCGGGCGACGCTGATCGGCACCAAAAGCTTCGGCAAGGGCAGTGTGCAGACCATCATCCCGCTGCCCGGCTACGGCGCCATCAAGCTGACCACGGCAAAATACTACACGCCGTCGGGGCGCTCGATTCAGCAGGTCGGCATCGAACCCGACATCGAGGTCAAGACGGCGCGCGATCTGGCCTTGCAGTCGGAGGCCAAGCGCGGCGAAGCCAGCCTGCCGCACGCGCTGAAGAACGAGACGGTGGGCGAGCCGCCGGCGCCAAGCAAGCCGGCGGCCAAGCCCCAGCCCAAGCCGAGCGCCAAAACCGCCAAGCCATCCGCCGCAACCGCCGAGGACAAGGACGAGGGCGCCGAGGAGGATGTGCAGTTGAAGCGCGCCCTCGAATTCCTGCGCGGCAAACCAGCATCCTGAAGTTGGGCCTGCGGCCAATAGGGGGACTTTCTGAAGCTGCCGAACCTTTCAGGCCTTGGCGCCAAATTCTCGGGTCTTGCTGGCGGCCTTAAATCCCGGCTGCCCGCGCCCGGCGCCCTGTTCTCGAAATTTGCTCCGCTGTTTTCGAGGATCGCCGGAAAGCTGGGCCCGCTGGGCGCCAAGCTGAAGCCCCTGACCGACAAGCTGGGACCGGTCAGGGACAAGCTGGCGCCGCTGGCTCACAAGATGGAGGAGGAATTCCACCATGTGGTGGAAGGGGTCGAGGAACATGTCCATCTGCCCCCGGCCTTCGAACATGTCGTCGAGCATATTCCCGAAAAGAAACGCACGGCGCTGCTGGCCGGCATCGGCGTCCTGGGCCTGGGCTTTCTGATCGGGCTGGGCATCTGGCTGCTGGGCGGCGATGGCAAGGAGGGCAGTGACGCCCAAAAGGCCGGCCCCAATACACCGTCCCTAAGCCTGCCCATGCCGCCGCGCGCCGGTCCGGGCAGCGCCTTCTTGAATCCCAGCGCGCCGCCGCCGGGACAGGAAGGGGCGGCTTCCCAGGCCGCCGCCGAACCGCAACCGCAAGCTGGCGGCGAAGCCCAACCCGCCCCCGGAACGCCCGCTCCCGCCTTCGGAACCCAATCCCCGACCCCGGCGGCAAGCGACGCCACTGGCCAGCCCCCCGGCGCACCACCTGCTTTTCCGCCTGCGCAAATGCCGGGCTCTGCCGGCGACAAACCCGCCCCCACTTTCGAGGCTCCGGCATTGAAGGACGGTTCCGGGGGCAAGCTGACCTCGCTGTCGCCGGTGACCGGCGAACCGAAATTGCCGGCCCATTCTGGTCCCTTGTCGATCCCCAAGCTGGCCGATATTCCCGCCCCGGCGCCGCCGCCGCAACCGCCGCCGCCGATGCCCGAAGCGCCGCAATCCGCCTTGTTGAAAAAGACCGATGCCGGGCAGATTCCCGCCATCGCCCCGGACGGGCGCGAATCTTGGAAAACCTATGCCAGGCCCTTCGATGGCGGCGACAAGCGGCCCCGGATCGCCGTCGTGGTCTATGACCTTGGCCTGATCAAGGAAGCCGGCGAGACGGCGATCGCCCGGCTGCCGCCGGAAGTCACTCTTTCCTTCTCGCCCTACGCGCCGAAGCTGGAAGACTGGGTCAAGCGGTCCCATGCCGGCGGCCATGAGACTTTGCTCGATCTGCCGATGGATGGGCGCAGCTTCCCCATGCGCGATCCCGGCCCCTCCGCCCTCATCTCCAGCCTGTCCTCGACTGAGAATCAGCGCAAGCTGGAAACCCTGCTGGCCAAGGCGCAGGGCTATAACGGCCTGATGGCCGTCGATGGCCAACGCTTCCTAAGCGCTTCGCAACAGGTCGATATGCTGTTCCGGGCCTTGAAGCAAAGCGGCCTGTTGTTCATCGACAACGGCCTGTCGGGCGATCCCACCGCGCAGCGGGTGGCCGAAATGCTGGATCTGCCCTACGCCAAGGCCAACATCATGATCGATGAACGCCATTTCAGGACCGCCGTCGATATCCGTCTGCGCAAGGCCGAGGACGACGCCCAGGCCAAGGGCCGCGCTCTGGTGGTGATTCCGGCCCGCCCGCTGGCCATGGACCGTGTCGCCGCCTGGGCCAAGGATCTTACGGCCCGAGGCCTTGTTCTGGCTCCGGTTTCCGCCGTTGTGGGGAGCAAGCAGCCATGAGCGACAGTAAAGACAAACGCCCCTATCGCCTGGGCGTCGGTCTGATTTTGTTCAACCGCCAGGGCCTGGTCTTCACCGGCATGCGCGCCGACACGCCGGGGGCTTGGCAGATGCCCCAGGGCGGCATCGACAAGGACGAGGAACCGAACGAGGCCGCCCTGCGCGAATTGGGCGAGGAAACCGGCACCCACAAGGCCGAAATCATCGCCGAAAGCCGGGATTGGCTGTCCTACGACCTGCCCCCGGAGCTGAGCCGCAAAATCTGGAAGGGCCGTTTTCGCGGCCAGAAGCAGAAATGGTTCGCCCTGATGTTCAAGGGACAGGATTCCGACATCAAGCTGGACGCCCATCAAGACGAGGTCGAGTTCGTGCGTTGGCGCTGGGCCCCCTTCGACGAACTGCCTTATCTGATCGTCGGCTTCAAGCGGCCGCTTTATGAAGCGGTCCATGCCGAATTCTCTCCCCTGGCCCAACGCATCCGGGAGGAAGGATGGCCATGATCCGCCGTTTCGCTTTGGCCGTCCTGGCCTTGACGCTTTTCGCCAGCTTCGATGCCGCCGCTCAAAAGGGGCGCATGATGGGCGGCACCCAGGAAGGCGAAACCGACCTTGCCCAGCGCGGCCTGTTCGCCACCGGGCTTTCGCCGGTCTTTCCCCAAGGTGTCGATTGTCCGGGCATTTCTTCGCCCTTCGGATCACCGAACCGCTATGACGGCAGCCCCCGCAAGAACGATTTCGGCGGCCTGCATAACGGCATGGACATCACGCTGGAGACCGGCGCGCCGCTTTTGGCCGTCGCCGATGGCGAAGTGGCGCATGCCGGCACGGCCGGCCAGTTGGTCGGCAATTTCATCTGGATTCGCTTTGCCCCCGAAGCGACCGGCCTACCCACTTATGTCTTCGCCAAATATCAGCATCTGAACGAACCCAGCCCCCTGCGCCCCGGCGACATGGTCGTCCAGGGGCAAACCATCGGGCTGGCCGGCAATACCGGCACAACCGGCGGCCATTATGGTTTCGCCGGCTATACGCATTTGCATATCAATCTACTGGCCAGCCAAAGCCCGGATTTCAAGACGGCGGGCCCCATGCTGCGCCCCGAGACCATCGTCTATCTGGACCCGATGGGGCTTTACGGACCCGGCCTGGCCGACAATTTCAAGCTGAAGGCCTTGCCGGAAGCCGACAAGCGCCTGCCGGTTTCGGTCATGACCGGCGACGGCAAGCGCCTCGCCAACGGCCCGAAACCCATCTGGCCGGTCGCCTGCAAAACCAAATAGCAATACCAGTTTGCAGAATGGCTTGGCCGGATTCACCACCAAGACACGAAGGCACCAAGAAAGCACCAAGGTCAATTCATCTCCTTGGTGTCTTGGCGTCTTGGTGTTTCAAAAATTGGGCTGTCCAGACCAAGCTTGCCAGATCAAGAACGTCACCAAATGAGCCCTGCCCCTAGAGCAGGTTTAGCTTAATCCAAGTCATATCCATCGGCGGCGAAGAAGTTGACGCATTCGCCCGGCAAGAAGATGTCGCACGCTTTTGCGATGGCTTCCCACAAGGCCTGTTTGGTTCTGGCGGCGATTTTCTTGAGGA
>JACRJC010000020.1 GCA_016215555.1 Rhodospirillales bacterium
CCGCTCGCGGGCTTTGCCCGCAAAACCAATGGGCCATCATTGACGGCACCCGTAGCCCCGCTACGCTCGTCGCGTCCTGCCTGCCCGGACATGGCGATTGGCCGCCACGAAATGGGTTATTCATTCTGCAAACTGGTATAAGCCCTTGATTTTTCCGCAATCGAATTCTGAAACGACGAAAAACTAGGCGCGATCCAGGGTCAAACCCGAAAAATGGGCTAAGCCCGGCCTTGCGGGGTGGGGACCGGTCGGCGTAGCCTGATCGCCTATGGCCCTGGGTGTGCGCGATGAAACGATTGCTCTTTTCCCGGTTTTTGGCGGCGCGGCGGGGCGCGACGGCCATGGAATATGCTCTCATTGCAGCGGGCATTTCCGTCTCTATCGTGCTTGTGGCCTATACCATCGGAGATGACCTGGCGAGCCTGTACACCGACATTCAGACCGAACTCTTGAAACCGCGCTGAGTCGGAATCTCGAGTCGCTGTGACGGCGGTCGCAGCCCTTTCTTAAAGCTTCTGTTTTTCTGGAATTCTGGTAGGTTAACGCTTGGTTAACCAATGACCCGCCCGGGCGCAAGCTGGGCGGGAACAGTGGATGCTTAGGAACGGATCATTACGGGCGGATGCGACCGATCACCATCATACTTCTGGTAGCCGGCTTGGTGATTGCCGGATTGGCGGCTTTCCTGGCCAAGCGGGCGCTGAATCGTCCGCCGCCACCGGTTGCCGCCATTGAGGCGTCGCGTCCCGCCGTGACCTCGCCGGTGCTGGTGGCGGCGCGCGACCTGCCCGCCGGCACGGTGTTGAAGGATGCGGATGTGCGCTGGCAATCCTGGCCCAACGACGCGGTGGACCGGCGCTACATCGTCAAGCTGGGCTCGGGCGACGAGGCGCGCAACGCTTTCCTGGGCGCCACCGTCCGCCAGGCCTTCCTGTCCGGCGAGCCGATGATGGCCAACCGCGTCTTTCGCCAGGAAGGGGCGGGCATGATGGCCGGCATTCTCTCGCCCGGCATGCGCGCCATCGGCATCCAGGTGACGACCCATGGCTCCGCCGGAGGATTCATCCTGCCCGGCGACCGCGTCGATCTGATTTTGACCCAGCAGCTAAGCCAGGGCGGCGGCGAGGATCCCGGCAAGAAGGCGCAATCGGAAACCGTGGTCCGCAATCTGCGGGTTCTGGCCGTCGATCAGAAGCTGGACGACGTCCAGGGCGCGGCCCAGCTTTACAAGACGGTGACGCTGGAAGTGACGCCCAGCGACGCCGAGGCGGTGCTGAAGGCCGATAAAACCGGCGAGATCACGCTGGCGCTGCGCAGCCTGACGCCCGGGCCCGGCGACGATGCCGAGGAACAGCCGCCGGTCGTGGAGCCGCCGCCGCCGGTGCGCCGCGCGCCCGTCGATGGCGGCGGGATCTCCGGCCAGGTCAAGATTTATCGCGGCGCCGTTCCGACCGTGGAGACGGTGCGATGAGGTGGCAGGGAATTTCCATCGTCTTGCTGCTCGTCGCCGGTTTCGCCGCCGTGGCGCTGGCCCAGTCGCCCGAGCCGCCGCAAGCCACCCCGGCGCCGCAGATCAAGGTGGTCAAGGGCGGCCTGTCGTCGCGCCCAGCCGCCAAACCGGCCCCGGTCAATCCGGTCTCGCAATTGCCGCCGCCCCTGGCCGCCAAGATGGCGGTATCGGACGTCATGCGCCTGGCCGTCAACAAGTCGCGCATCGTCGAAATGCCGGAAGACGTGCGCGAGGTGCTGGTTTCCAGTTCCGATATCGTCGATGTGCAGGTTAAAACGCCCAGGCAAGCCTTCCTGATCGCCAAATCGGTGGGCGACACCAACATCATGTTCCTGGACCGCTTCGGCAATGTTGTCTTGAAACTGGAACTGCATGTCCAGATCGACATCGATTCCCTGCGCGCCACTTTGGTGCAGATCCTGCCCGGCGAGAATATTTCCGCCTATGCGGTGGGCGACAATCTGTTCTTGTCGGGCACGGTGCGCACCGATTCCGCCGCCGCCAGCGCCAGGGCGGTGGCCCGGCCCTTCGTCGCCGAGGACGCCAAGCTGATCAATCTTCTGAAGGTCCAGGCCGAGCAGCAGGTGCTGCTGAAGGTGCGCGTCTCCGAAATGCAGAAATCGGCCCTGAAGGAATTGGGCATCCAGACCTCGATCGGATCCTATGTCATCGCCGGCCTGGGCGGCAGCGTCACCAGCCCGGCGACGGGTGCTTTGTCGGGCACGCTCACCCCCTACAGCAGCACCATCACCAAACTCGACCATGCCGGGCGCGGCACCAGCCCGATCCAATTCGCCGTCAAGGCCTTGGAAAAGCGCGGCCTCATCAAAAGTCTGGCTGAACCCAATTTGACGGCGGTCTCCGGCGAAACCGCCAAGCTGCTGGCCGGCGGCGAATATCCGGTCCCGGTCGCCGACAACAACGGCCAGATTTCCGTGCAGTTCAAGCCCTTCGGCGTCGGCCTGGCCTTTACGCCGGTGGTGCTGTCGAACGGTCGCATCAGTCTGAAACTGTCCAGCGAGGTCAGTTCCATCGACACCAATCTGACGGTGGCGGTTTCGACCAACATTTCGGTCTACGGCCTCAAGGTGCGCCGCGCCGAATCGACGGTCGAACTGCCCTCGGGCGGCAGCCTGATGATCGCCGGGCTTTTGCAAAACGACGTCACCAACGATATTCAGGGCCTGCCCGGCGCCAAGGATCTGCCCATCCTGGGGGCTTTGTTCCGCTCGACCAACTTCCAGCGCTCGGAATCGGAACTGGTGGTCAGCGTCACCGCCTATGTCGTCCGCCCCGGCGGCGACAGCCAGTTCGCCCTGCCCACCGACGGCATGGAACATGCCAGCGACATCGACCAGTATCTTTTCGGACGCCTTCACCATGTCTACAAGGGCGGCAAGGGGCCGCCCCCGGCCATGGCCATCGAAGGTCCCTTCGGCTACATCATGGAATAGGAGGAAGACATGGCCCGCCCATCCTTCCGTTTGTTGTCCGGCCTGTGCCTGCTGCTTGCTCTTTCGGCCTGTGCCGACGAAAGCGGCGACTGGCGCGCCCATCAGCGTCTGGTCGTCGAACGCCGCCCGGTGTCGCTGATATTGCCGATGCAAGAGGACAGCGTCATCCGTTCTGAGGATTTCTCGCGCCTGCAATCCTTCGTCGATGTCTTCATCAATCGTGGCGAGGCGCCGCTTTCGGTGTCTGTCACCGCCGGCGAGGGCGAGGAAGCGCAAGCGGCGGCCCAGCGCCAAGCCTCGCTGATGAACGACCTGCTGACCGCCATGGGCGTCGATGCGGGGGCGTTGAAGGTCAGGGCCGTGCCGGCCAGCGTCTCGGCCGTCGCCGGCACCGCTCGCCTGGGCTACGACATTTACGCCGTGCGGGTGCCGCAATGCGGCGATTGGAGCGACAATTCGTCCTTCTCGCCCTTGCGCAACGATCCCTCGCCCAGTTTCGGCTGCGCGGTCACCCGCAATATCGGCCTGATGGTCGATAACCCCCGCGATCTGGTGCGCCCGCATGCCATGGACGGTCGCGACGCCGCCCGCGGCGCCACCATCATCGGTAAATACCGCGCCGGCGAAGAGACGGTGTCGAAGGGCGTGGTGACGACCGGCATCAGCACGGTTGGCGCAAGCCAGTAGGGGAGCGATGAGCCACAAAATCACCATTGAGGCGTTCGTTCTGTCGGCGGCCACCAGGGCCGCCATCGAGGAGGCATGCCGCGACCGCCGCTTGTCGCGTTCGCAGATGTCGATCCATGACGGCGGCCTGCCGGCGGCTCTGCCCTACTATTCCGCCAACCATACGCCCAACCTGATCGTGGTCGAGGAAGACAGCGACGACGCCACCATGATGGGACAGTTGGAAAAACTGGCCGAAGTCTGCGACCCCACCACCAAGGTGGTGGTGGTCGGTCAGGTCAACGACATCCGGCTGTATCGGACCTTGATTTCCGCCGGCGTCAGCGAATATCTGATCGGCCCCATTTCGGCCCGCCAGCTTCTGGACGCCGTCGATATGATCTATAGCGACCCGGGCTTGAAGCAGCGCGGTCGTGTGGTGGCCTTCTTCGGCGTGCGCGGCGGCGTCGGTTCCAGCACAGTGGCCTACAACGCCGCCTGGGCGATCGCGCAACTGGGCACCGACGACGTCATCGTCATCGACCTCGATATGGTTTTCGGCACCGCCGCCCTGTCCTTCAACCAGGATCCCAAGCAGACCCTGGGCGACGCCTTCTCGAATCCCGACCGCCTGGACGCCACGCTGATCGAGCGCTTCATAAGCCGCGTCGATGACCGGCTGGGCATTCTGGCGGCGCCGGCCAATGTGCGCGGTTTCGCCATGATCGATTCGGCGGCTCTCGAGAAGGTGATCGAGTTTGCGCGGGGATTGGCCAGCTTCATCATACTCGACCTGCCGCATGTCTGGCTGCCCTGGGTCAAGGATGCGCTGGTTCTGGCCGACGAGGCGGTGCTGGTGGCCTATCCCGATCTGGCCAATCTGCGCGAAGCCAAGAACTTAAGCGAATATCTGGGCGAACTGCGCGGCGAGGGATCGAAGCCCAAGCTGGTCTTGAATCGCGTCGATCCGGCCCGCAAGACCCAGTTGACGGCCAAGGATTTCCAGGAGGCCACCGGCCTTGTCGCATTGCAATTGGTCGCCAACGACCGCGTCTTGTTCGAAACGGCGGCCAACAACGGCCAGATGGCGGGCGAGGTCAACGCCAATCACAAGGCCGTCGAATCGCTCAAGGCCCTGGCTCTGGCCCTGGGCGCCCATGCCCCGCAAAGCAAGACCCGCGGCGCCCATGCCGGGATACAGCTTCCCGACGGCGTCCTGCGCTTGTGGCAATATCTGACGACGAAGAGATAGCCATGTTCGGCAAGCGCAGCGGCCCCATGGATGCCAAGCCGCCGCCGAAACCGGTCGAGGCGGCGGCGCCGGCGCCGGCGACTCCTCCCGCCGAGCCTTCGGTTCCGGCGGCCCAGGTGGCGCCTCAGCATCAGCCCTCGCAACCGGCCGCCAAGCCCAAGGGACTGGGTGACACCGGAGCCAGCGAATCGCATCGTTTGCAGGATGTGAAGATCGGCATCTTCAACGACCTCATCAATTCGGTCGATCTGACGGAAATCTCAAAACTTTCGCCGGCCCAGGTGCGCGAGGAAATCACCGACATCGTGGCCGAGATCATCAGCATGCGCAATCTGGTGCTCTCGCAGGGCGAGACCCAGACGGTGATCGCCGACATCTGCAACGACGTGCTGGGCCTGGGACCGCTCGAACCCCTGATCGCCCGCGACGACATCGCCGACATCATGGTCAACGGCTATGACAAGGTCTATATCGAGACCGGCGGACGCATCATCCTGACCGACATCAAGTTCCGCGACAATGCGCAATTGATGAATATCTGTCAGCGCATCGTCTCGGCGGTCGGACGCCGCGTCGATGAAGCCAGCCCGATCTGCGACGCCCGCCTTTTGGATGGATCGCGCGTCAACGTCATCGCTCCGCCCTTGTCGATCGACGGACCGTCGCTCACCATCCGAAAATTCAAGAAGGACAAGCTGACGCTGGACAAGCTGGTGTCCTTCGGCACCATCACCCCCAAGGGCGCCAATCTGTTGAAGGTGATCGGCCATTGCCGGGTCAATGTTGTGGTCTCGGGCGGCACCGGCTCGGGCAAGACGACGCTGCTCAACTGTCTGACCAGCTTCATCGACACCGGTGAGCGCGTCATCACCTGCGAGGACTCGGCCGAGTTGCAATTGCAGCAGCCGCATGTGGTGCGCCTGGAAACCCGCCCTCCCAATCTGGAAGGGGTGGGCGAAATCACCATGCGCGATCTGGTCAAGAACTGCCTGCGCATGCGCCCGGAACGCATCATCGTCGGCGAGGTGCGCGGGCCCGAGGCCTTCGATCTGCTGCAAGCCATGAATACCGGCCATGACGGGTCGATGGGCACCATTCACGCCAACAATCCGCGCGAGGCCATTTCGCGCATCGAGAACATGATCGCCATGGGCGGTTTCACGCTTCCCGCCAAGACCGTGCGCGAACAGATCGCCGGCGCCGTTCAGGTCATCGTCCAGGCGGCGCGCCTGCGCGACGGTTCAAGGCGCATCACCCATGTCACGGAAATCGTCGGCATGGAAGGCGAGGTGGTGACGCTGCAAGATTTGATGGTCTATGAAATTCTGGGCGAGGATGCCAACGGCAAAATCGTCGGCCGGCACAAAATGACCGGGCTGCGTCCGAAGTTCTGGGATCGGGCCCGCTATTTCGGCATGGAGCGCGAATTGTCCGAAGCCTTGGACGAGTCCCTGGCATGATCGAACTCGTCCCCGGCCTGCCGCCCTTCTTCAACGCCCTGATCGTGGCGCTGCTGGTCGGGGTCGCGGTCGGCACCCTGACCACGCTGTTCGTCGCCCAGGCCGAGCGCGCCAAGATGCGCAGGCGCATCGCCCAGGTCGCCGGCATCATGACGTCGTCGAAATCGGCTTCCGGCCAACGCGGCGCCAGCGCCGGCCAGCGCCGTCGCGTCGTCGCCGCCAAGCTCAAGGAAATCGAGGATCGCGCCAAGGCCAAGAAATCCTCCGGCAAGTCGTTGCGCGACATGCTGCTGCAAGCCAATCTCGATTGGACGCCGGCCAAGTATTATGTGGTTTCCGCCATCTTCGCCCTGGTCGGAACGGCGCTCTATCTGTTGAAGGGCTTTTCGCCGATGATCGCCCCCCTGGTCGTCCTGACGCTGGGGATCGGCGTGCCGCGCTGGCTGTTGCGCAGAAAGGCCACCAAGCGCCAGAAGGCCTTCATCTTCAAATTCGCCGATGCGGTCGATGTCATCGTGCGCGGCATCCGTTCCGGCCTGCCGGTGGCCGAATGTCTGAACATCATCGGCCGCGAAATGCCCGAGCCGATTGGATTGGAATTCCGCCTCATCGTCGAGGGCCAGAAGCTGGGCCTGACCATGGACGAGGTGATGGAGCGCGCCCTGGTCCGCATGCCGACGCCCGAGCTGAGTTTCTTCGCCATCGTTTTGTCCATCCAGCAGCAGACGGGCGGCAATCTGGCCGATACCTTGTCCAAACTGTCCGACGTTCTGCGCGGTCGCAAGAAGCTGAAGGACAAGATTCAGTCCCTGTCCAGCGAGGCCAAGGCCTCGGCGATGATCATCGGTTCCTTGCCCTTCTTCGTGACCGGCCTTCTCTATCTGGTCAATCCCGATTATCTGATGGTGTTGTTCACCAATCCCACCGGCCATGTCCTGATCGCCGGCGGCCTGACCTGGATGAGCCTGGGAACCTTCATCATGTCCAAAATGATCGACTTCGATTACTGAGGGCGCGATGGACGGAATCATCACCATCGAGAATATCGTGGCGGCGCTGGCGGCGGCGGGCAGCTTCGTCACCATCATGGGCATCGCCATGGGATTGATGCAGCGCGACCAGTTGGCCAGCCGCATGAAGGCGGTGGCGGCCAGGCGCGAGGAATTGTCGCGCCAGCAGAAGGCCAAATTCCAGCAGCGCATGCGGCTGCAGCCCAAGGCCCATGTCGGCGCCATGCGCACCTTCCTTGAAAGCCTGAAGCTCGAGAATCTGATCGGCTCGAAGCAGACCCGCAACCGCATGTTCCAGGCGGGATGGCGAAATCCCAGCGCGCCGGTCACTTTCGCCTTCACCCGGGTGGCGGTGCCGGTGGCTCTGATGATCCTGGTCGCCTTCTTTTCCTATGTCCTCAAGAAGGAACCCCCAGCCTTTCCGATGCTGATGCTGTTGCTGGCGGGGGCGGCGGTGTTCGGTTTCTATCTGCCAAACCTGGTCGTCTCGAACGCCATTCAGAAGCGTCAGCAGGTGCTGACGCGCGCCTTTCCCGACGCTCTCGATCTGTTGGTGATCTGCGTCGAGGCCGGGCTTTCCATCGAGGCGGCCTTCTCGCGGGTTGCCGATGAAATCGCCGAAGCCTGTCCGCCCCTGGCCGAGGAACTGGGGCTGACGACGGCTGAACTGGCCTTTCTGGGCGACCGGCGTCAGGCCTTCGAGAATCTTTCCGACCGCACCGGATTGGCGGCGGCCAAGTCGCTGGCCACCTCTCTGATCCAGGCCGAGAAATATGGAACGCCGGTGGCCCTGGCCTTGCGTGTTCTGTCGCAGGAGAACCGCGATACCAGAATGGCGAAAGCCGAGAAGAAAGCCGGCGCGCTTCCGGCCCAATTGACGGTGCCGATGATTCTGTTTTTCCTGCCCGTGCTGTTCATCGTCATCATCGGCCCGGCCGTCATTCAGGCCATGGCCGCCTTCAAGGGCGGTTGAGTGTCGGGGCGGGGCCTGGCGCTTGCCTGCCTGTTGCTGGTGGCGGCAACCCAGGCCGTCGCCATCCTGACCGAGGTCTCGCCCTTGCTGGCGGGGCGTCTGGTCGATGGCGATTGCTATGTGCGGCTGGCCCGCCTACAGGCGTTGCTGGAGGGACGGGGCTGGTACGATCCCGCCATTTCCCTTCTGAACGCGCCCGATGGCGAAGGACTGCATTGGACGCGCCCTTTCGATCTGCTGCTGTTGCTGCTGGCCCTGCCGCTATTGCCCATGCTGGGTCTTCAGCAGGCGGTTTGGCAGGCGGGCCTGTGGATCAGCCCGGTTCTGGAATTGGCCACGCTCGGCCTGCTGGTCTGGGGCCTGAAGCCCCATCTTAAACCGGGTGGCATTTTGCTGGCGGCGTGCCTGTTCGTCATCCAGCCCGTCATCGCCAGCTTCTTCCTGGCCGCCAGGCCTGATCATCACAGTCTGCAGATTTTGTTGGAAGTGGCGGTTCTGGCCGCCTTGATGCGCGTTAATGGGCTGCTGGCGGGATTTGCCGCCGCCTTGGCGCTGTGGGTCAGCGCCGAGGCCCTGTTGCTGGTGCTGGCCGCCGGTCTGTTCCTGGGCTTGATGTGGATCGTCGAGGGCGAAGGCGAGCGGCGGCGGTTGCAAGCTTTCGTTCTGGGGCTGGCTGTCGGCCTGACTTTGGCCCTGATGATGGAGCGCCCGCCCGCCCAATGGCTGGCCATCGAATATGACCGTCTGTCGCTGGCGCAAGTGGGGTTGGGCTGGATCTTGCTGCTGTCGGTCTTGTGGACGGCGGTGGGAAATGTCTGGGCCGTCGATTGGCTGCGGCGTTTGCCGTTGGGCCTGGGCATGGCGGCGCAGGCGGCTGGTCTGCTGGCGCTGCTGTTCCCCGATTTCTTCGAAGGGCCTTATGGCGCTCTCGATCCCAGGCTGGTGCCGATTTGGTTCTCGCTGGTCAAGGAAGCCCAGCCCTTGTCCTTCGGACCCAAGGCGGCGATCCTGCTCGGTCCGCCTCTGCTGGGGCTGGGCTACGGTCTGTGGCGCTTGCGCAACGCCCATGAAAGGCGGCTTCTGGGACCGGCTTTGTGCGCCCTGGCCGTCTATATTCCCGCCACACTATATCAGGTGCGCATCGCCGCCTTCGCCGCCAGCGCCGACATAGCGCCTTGGACATTGTTGATTCTGGCCGCCGCCGATATCCGGCGTTGGCGGATTCTGTTGCCGCCTCTGCTGCTGACCGGCCATCTGATCCTGGCTTTGGTGATCGCCAAGCTGGCCCCCGGCACCAGGGATGCGGGAAGTTCAGGCGTCTGCGCCTGGCATGAATTGGCGGCGCATGTGAAAGCCGAATGGCCGGGCGACGTGCGGCCCATCCTGACCTATGTCTTTCCCGGCCCCGAATTGGGATTCTTAAGCGGACATGCGGTGGTGGCCGGCCCCTATCATCGCAGCGCCCAGGGCATTCTGGATATCGAGACGGCTCTGGGTTCGGCGGATGACGCGCCGGCCCGCGAGGTGACGAAGCGGCGCCGCATCGGCTGGATCGCCGTCTGCGACCAGGAATCGCAAGGCCTGCGCTTCAGCGAGCGGGGCGGATTCCATGCCAGGCTGGTGCAGGGCGAGGCGCCGGACTGGCTAAGTCCGGCGGCGGCGTTCACGTCATCGAAGGGCAATTTCAGGGTCTATGAAGTCGTCCGCTAAACATCGTCCGAGGCGCCGCGCCGTCCCATATTGACGTCGCGATGGACATAGACGCCGATCATCAAACCGAAGCCGAACAGAAGCGTCAGCATCGCCGTGCCGCCATAGGAGATCAGGGGCAGGGGAACGCCGACCACCGGCAGCAAGCCCATCACCATGGCGATGTTGATGAAGACGTACAGGAAGAAGGTGTTGGTGATGCCCATCGCCACCAGACGTCCGAAATGGCTGCGCGAGCGCAGCGCGATGGCATAGCCGTAGGCGATCAGGCAGGCGTAGAGAATCAGCAGCATGACGCCGCCGACCATGCCGAATTCCTCCGAGAACATGGTGAAGATGAAATCGGTGTGCTTTTCCGGCAGATAATTGAGGTGGCTTTGCGTGCCTTGCATGAAACCCTTGCCGAAGACGCCGCCCGAGCCGAGGGCGATTTTCGACTGGGTGATGTGATAGCCGGCACCCAGGGGATCGTTCTCGGGATTGAGGAAGGTGAGGATGCGGTTCTTCTGGTAGTCGCGCAGGAACTGCCAGCCGACGGGAATGGCTCCCACGCCCAGCGAGATCAGCAGGCCGAACTTCCACAGCCGAACCCCGGCCAGGAAAAAGGTGGCGCCGGAGCCCAGGATCAGCAGGATGGCGGTGCCGAGATCGGGCTGCACCACCACCAGCCCGGCGGGCAGGAAGACCAGGGCGATGGCCGGCAACAAAAACAGCGGGCGACCGATATCCTCGTGGCTGGCGCCGTGGAAATAGCGGGCCAGGGCCAGCACCAGGGCGATCTTCATGATTTCCGAGGGCTGAATCTGGATGACGCCCAGATTGATCCAGCGCTGGGCGCCCATGCCGATGGTGCCGAACAGATCGACGGCGATCAGCAAGATCAGCGCCACGCCGTAGATGACATAGGCCTGGCGCATCCAGAAACGGACGTCGATGAGGGCGACGACGATCATGATCAGCAGGCCGATGGCGAAGCGCACCATCTGTTTGTTGGCCCAGGGCGATATATGGCCGTCGGCGGCGGAATACAGCATGAAGAAGCCGATGGCGGCGACCAGCGTTATCAGCAGAACCAGCGACCAACTGACATGCCACAGCTTCTCGCTCAGCCCCATATTGCCGTCGCGGCGCATATTGCCCCTGGGTTCCAAAATCATCCGTCGTTCTCCTGGCCGGGGACATAGGCGAAGCGATCGCGAGCGCCGTCGGAAACCGGATCGCGGCGCAGGGTTTCCGTCATCACGTCGCGGGCGATGGGGGCGGCGACCGCCGAGCCGCCGCCGCCATGTTCGACGATGACTGCGATGGCGTATTTTGGATCATCATCGGGGGCGTAGGCCACGAACAAGGCATGGTCGCGCTCTTTCCAGGGCAGTTCCTCGTTTTTCTTGACGCCGGTGTCGCGCTCGCGAAGGGTGATGCGCCGTACCTGAGCGGTGCCGGTCTTGCCGCACATGATCCAGTTGGGATTGGCAAGCCTGGCCCCCAGCGCCGTGCCGCCGGGCTCGTTGACGACCAGGCGCATGCCCTTGCGCACGATGGCCAGATTGGCCTTGTTCATGGGGATGCTGGGATAGCTGGGCGCCGGCAAGGGCGAGGATTCGGGGCCGGTGGCGACTTCGTAGGTCAGTCGCGGCCTGACGGCAAAGCCGCCATTGGCGATACGCGCCGTCATCGCCGCCAATTGCAAGGGGGTGGTCAGCATATAGCCCTGGCCGATGCCGGCGACCAGGGTTTCGCCTTGCGACCAGCTCGAGCGCAGATTGCGCTGCTTCCATTCGCGGTTCGGAACCAGCCCCGGCTTCTCGCCGATGAGATCGATATCCAGATTGGTTCCCAGCCCGAAGCGCTTGGCCATGTCGGCGATGCGGTCGATGCCGACCCGCTTTGAAATTTCGTAGAAGTAAGAGTCGCAGCTATACATCAGGCCGTGCAGCATATCGACATGGCCGTGGCCTTCCTTCTTCCAGCAATGGAAGACGGCGTTGCCCAATTCGACATGGCCCGTGCAATGAACCGAGAAATCGGGCGATAACACATTGTGCTCGAGCGCCGCCAGCGCCACCATCATCTTGAAGGTCGAACCCGGCGCGTACTGGCCGGCAATGCATTTGTTGAGCAGCGGGGCTCTGGGATGCTGGGTCAGGTCTTTCCATTGCTCGGCGTTCAAGCCCTGGGCGAAGGCGTTGGGGTCGTAGCCGGGCGTCGAGGCCAGAACCAGAACCTGGCCGCTATGGATATCCATCACCACGCAAGCCCCGCTTTGCTCGCCCAGTCGCTGATAGGCGTATTCCTGCAAGCTGGCGTCGATGGTCAGGCGCACCTCGGCGCCGGGTTGGCCTTCGTTGCGGGCCAGTTCGCGGATGACGCGGCCCAGCGCGTTGACTTCCAACTGCGTGTTGCCGCCCTTGCCGCGCAGCGCCATGTCGTGGACGCGCTCGGCGCCGGCCTTGCCGATGCGAAATCCCGGCAGTTCCAGCAGCGGGTCGCCGGTCAAATCTTGTTCCGACACCACCGACACATAGCCCAGCACATGCGAGAACTTGTCCGATTTCGGATAGAATCGGCTTTGGCCGACATCGATCATGCAGCCCGGCAGATCGGCGGCGTTCAACTCGACCCGGGCGACGTCGTTCCAGGTCAGGTTCTCGCGCACGGTGACCGGCATGAAGCTTCTGCGCCGCTTGGCCTCGCGCAGGATCTTGCTTTTCTCGTGATCGGAAAGGGGGATGATTTCGCTGGCCGCTTCCAGGGTCGCTTCGATGTCGGTCGCCTGCTCCGGCACCAGCAGCATGCGGTAGTTTTCCTGGTTGATGGCCAGCGGCACGCCGAAACGGTCAAGAATGCGCCCGCGCTGCGGGGCCAGCAGGCGCAGACTGATGCGGTTTTCCTCAGCCAAGGTTTCGAATTTCTCGCGCTCGAGAACCTGAAGATAATACATCCGCCCCGCCAGCGAGGTCAGCAGCAACAGCTTGCCGCCGGCCAGCAGCGTCGCCCGGCGCGAGAAAACCTTGTTGCGGTCGGCTGCGCGGCTCATCTCATTCGTCCTTCACGAAGGCTTGATGGGTCAAACCCATCAGCCTGGCCAAGGGCGGGAAGAACAGAACCGTCATCAGGAATTGCGTAAAGGCGGGCCAGGGATCGGTGGCCATGCCGGCCAGGATCGATACCAGCAGCCAGGTGACGAGGAAGGCGCCGGCGCTGGTCACGGCGAAACCCGTCCACACGACCAGGAACCCATGCGACAGGAAGGAGCGTCGGCGCGCATGGGCGAAGCCATGCACCAGCAGCAAGACCAGGGCGCTGACGCCAATCGGCAGGCCCGCCAGCAGGTCATAGACGAAGCCGATCAGGAAGGCCGACAGGCCGTTCAGAAGGTCGGGCCGGTAGACGCCCCAATAAAAGACGCCCATCAAGGCCAGCGGCGGCATGATGCTGGCCAGTCCCGGCAGTTTCAGGGGCAGCAGCGACAACAACAGCAGCAGTAGGGTCAGGACCACCGGCAGCACATGCCGGGCCGCCATATCCAGGCGCTGCGTGAGGCCGGCGGGTCTCACCGCTTGCCTTGGACGCCGACGCCCTCTTCCGGCGGCGTGATGGCGCCTCCCAAGCCGTAATCGACGATGCGCACGAATTCCAGCTTGTGGCGGTTGACGAAGGGTTCGACGCGCACGACGCCGTCAGGGCCTTGCAGCATCAGTCCGACCGGCAGGCCGGGCGGCAGCACGCCGCCATGGCCCGAGGTGACGACGCGGTCGCCGGGCACCAGGCGCAGCGTGTCGGACAGATAGTTCAGTTTCGGTTTGTCGCCGTTGTCGCCGGTCATGATGGCCCGGGTGCGGCTGGTTTCCAGCATGATCGGCAGATGCGAGTTGAGGTCGGTCAACAGCAGCACGCGCGACGAATGCTGGCCTACCTGATGGACGCGACCGACCAGGCCTTCGCCGGTGACGACGGCCTGGCCCTTGCGCACCCCTTGGCGCGAACCGGCATTGATCAGGACGCTGTGGGCGAAGGCGCCGCCGGAATCGGCCACCACGCGGGCGGAAACGAAGCCGGCATCGGGGCCGGGAACGAAATTCAACAGTTCCTTGAGCTGCGCATTCTCGCTTTCCAGGCGCTTGGCCGCTTCCTGCCAGCGCAGAAGCTTCTGGTTATCGTCGCGAAGCTGGGTGTTCTCGGTGCGGATATGGCCAAGCTGCCGCACATTGTCGACAACCTCGGCCATGGTGGCGGCGGGGCGCGACATCATTTCCAGGATCGGCGTCACGGTATCGACGGCCGTCGTGCGCAGGCGCTCGACCAGCACGGTGTCGGCCTTGCCGACCAGCATCAGCGCGAAAGCCGCCAGCGCCATGGTGGCGAACGCGAAGCGCTGCGCCAATTGCTTGACGATGGCCAATCTCGCGGTCGAACTGGTTGGCTTCACGCTTGCTCCTGCTTGTCGATGAAACCGCCCAATTCTAGGCGGCTTTGATTAATACATCGTTGCCAGAACCTGGCGGAACTTCTTCATTTCGTCCAACGCCCGGCCAGTGCCCATGGCCACGCAAGACAAGGGGTCGTCGGCGATCGACACCGGCAGTCCGGTGGCGTGGCGCAGCACATAGTCGAGATTCGAAAGCAGCGCGCCGCCGCCGGTCAGCACGATGCCCTTATCGACGATGTCGGCGGCCAGCTCGGGGGCGGTGTGTTCCAGCGCCACCTTGACGGCCTCGATGATGGCGCCCACCGGTTCGGCCAGGCTTTCGGCGATCTGATGCTCGGTGACCAGCAGTTCCTTGGGCACGCCGTTCATCAAATCGCGGCCCTTGATCTCCATGGTCCGGCCGTCGCCGTCCTCGGGCGGGCAGGCCGAGCCGATTTCCTTCTTGATGCGTTCGGCCGAGCTTTCGCCGATCAGGAGATTATGGTTGCGGCGGATGAAGCCGATGATGGCCTCGTCCATCTTGTCGCCGCCGACGCGCACCGAGCGCGAATAGACGATGCCGCCCAGCGACAGCACCGCCACTTCCGTGGTGCCGCCGCCGATATCGACCACCATCGATCCGGTGGGCTCGGTCACCGGCAGGCCGGCGCCGATGGCGGCCGCCATCGGCTCCTCGATCAGATAGACGCGACGAGCACCGGCACTTTCCGCCGAATCTTGAATGGCGCGGCGCTCGACGGCGGTGGAACCCGAGGGCACGCAGACGACGATCAGGGGGCTGGCGAAGGTCTTGCGGTTGTGAACCTTGCGGATGAAATGCTTGATCATCTCTTCCGCCACCTCGAAATCGGCGATCACGCCGTCGCGCAAGGGGCGGATGGCCTGGATCGAGCCCGGCGTGCGGCCCAGCATCTGCTTGGCCTCGTTGCCGACCGCCAGCACCTGCTTCTTGCCCTTGACGTCGGCAATCGCCACCACCGAGGGCTCGTTGAGGACGATGCCGCGCCCCTTCACGTAAACCAGCGTGTTGGCCGTGCCAAGATCGATGGCCATATCGGCCGACATCATACCCATGAGACGCGAAAACATTTGAACCGACCGCTCCGTTTGAACCGTTTAACTTTTCGAAAAACCCGGAACGCCGTTTTCGCGTTCCGGATTTCCAAATCTCTCTTCTCTGTCCTAGGCCGACAAGGCTTCGGGCGCCGATCTCGTTCGTTTCAAGATCAGCTTGTTGATGGCGTTCACATAGGCCTTGACCGAGGCGACGATGGTGTCGGTGTCGGCGCCTTGGCCGTTGACCGACTTGCCGTGCTCTTCCAGCCGGACCGTGACCTCGGCCTGGGCGTCAGTGCCCTCGGTGACGGCGCTGACCTGATAGAGCTGCAGCTTGGCTTCGTGCGGGAACAGGCTTTTGATGGCGTTGAAGGCGGCATCGACGGGGCCGTCGCCGGAAGCGGTGGCGGCCAGCAACTGGCCATCCATCTCCAGCTCCAGCACCGCCTTGGGCGGCGCCTTCGAACCGCAATGCAGATCCAGGCTGACGAAGCGCAGAGTGTCGGAGGCGCGCAGCATTTCGTCATCGACCAGGGTGATGATGTCCTCGTCGAAGATTTCGCGCTTGCGGTCGGCCAGATCCTTGAAGCGCTTGAAGGCGTCCTTCAGCGCATTGTCGCCCAGGTCGAAGCCCAGTTCCTTCAGCTTGGCCTTGAAGGCGGCGCTGCCCGACAATTTGCCCAGCACCAGCTTCGAGCGGTTCAGCCCCACCGATTCGGGCGTCATGATTTCATAGGTCTGGGCGTTTTTGAGAACCCCGTCCTGATGGATGCCCGATTCGTGTGCAAAGGCGTTGGCGCCGACGATGGCCTTGTTGGGCTGGACCACGAAGCCGGTGACCGTAGAGACCAGATGCGAGGCCTTCATGATGTTCTCGGTCTTGACGCCGGTGGTGAAGGGCAGGCGGTCGGAGCGGGTGCGCAGGGCCATGACGATCTCTTCCATCGCCGCATTGCCGGCCCGCTCGCCCAGGCCGTTGACCGTGCATTCGATCTGCCTAGCCCCGGCATTGACGGCGGCCAGCGAATTGGCCACCGCCAAGCCCAGATCGTTGTGGCAGTGGACCGAGATGATGGCACGATCGATATTGGGCACGCGGTTGAACAGCATGGCGATCAGGGCCGCATATTCGTCGGGCACCGCATAGCCGACGGTATCGGGGATGTTGATTGTGCCGGCCCCCGAGGCGATGGCGGCCTCGACGCAGCGGCACAGGAAGTCATGTTCGGTGCGCGAGCCGTCTTCCGCCGACCATTCGACATTGTCGGTGAATTTGCGGGCATGCGAAACGGAATCGATGACGGCCTGATAGACCTTCTCGGACTCCATCTGCAGCTTGTATTTCATATGCAGGGGCGAGGTCGAGATGAAGGTGTGGATGCGCCCGGAAACGGCGGGCTTGATGGCCTCGGCGCAGCGTTCGATATCGCCCTTGGTGGCCCGGGCCAAGCCGCAGACCGTGGATTTCTTCACTGTTTGGGCAATGCGCTTGACGGCCTCGAAATCGCCCGGCGACGAAATGGGAAAACCGGCCTCGATGACATCGACGCCCATTTCCTCCAGCGTGGTGGCGATCTTCAGCTTTTCTTCCAGATTCATCGACGCACCCGGCGACTGTTCGCCGTCGCGCAGCGTGGTGTCGAAGATGATGACGCGGTTGGTGCCGGAAGACTTGCTCATGGGACTGTTCATGGGATGGACCCTTTCACGAAAAACCTTTGATTCGACTTTCGATCCGCGCGCGACGCCGCGCGGCGACTGCCCCAAGCGGTCCGCCGAAAAGCGGGAGCGCTCAGGGGCTCGTAAGTCGAAGCAGAAGGAACTGCAGAGCGGGCAAAACGGCAGCCGGCCGGGCCGCGCCTTGCGCGCCCACCTGTTGCTTCGTCATGTCGCCGTTCTGGTCCATCCGGGCCTTCGGTTTCTCGTGGTCAAACAACATACACAAACTGGTCCTGCCGGGTTGGCAGCCAGCGGGCTCTAAAGTCGTCCGAAGGTGCCCGTTTGTCAACGGATTTCCTTAAGATTCTTGCGAATTTCCCGGCTACAAAATCTTCAGCACGGCTTCCGGCGGACGGCCCAGAACCGCCTTGTGGCCAGCCACGATGATGGGCCTTTCCAGGGCCTGGGGGTGGCGGGCCAAGCCCTCGACCAGGGCGTCGTCGGACAGGGCGGGGTCGAGAAGCCCGCATTCCGCCGCTTCCTTGGCCCGCAGCAAGGCGCGCGGGCCCGTCTGCAGCAATTTCAACAGGCGGCGGATTTCGGGGGCCGAGGGCGGCGTTTTGAGATATTCGACGATCTCCGGCTCGATCCCCTTTGACACAAGAATATCAAGGGTTTGCCTGGATTTCGAGCAGCGGGGATTATGATAGATGGTGACCTTCATGACACGCTCCGGCCAGACGCCCCAATTCCCCTTGGGACCAAATTGTGCCACAAGGAAGGGCGTCGGGGCAGTGACAATTTCCCAGAGGTTTGCGACATGCGGCATTTGATGGTGGCGTTTCTGGTTCTTGCCTTGGCCGATCCGGCCGGGGCCGGGGCCTCCGACCCGTCGGCGGCGCTGGGCATCGATGCCCTGCCGGGTGGGCTGGGGAAGGGTTTGTTAGGCAAGTCGCTGACGTTACTCCTTGTTCTGGCAGGGGCTTATCTCCTGTGGAAGCTGGCGGGCACGGCCCTTGAAGGGGCGCTCAAGCGTCTCGAAGGGCAGGGGCGGCGTCATGGCCGCCTCAAGACCCTGATCCCCATGCTGCGCATGCTGGTCGGCATCGTGCTGGTGGCGATGGCGGCCCTGATCGTGCTGTCGGAACTGGGCGTCAACATAGCGCCTCTGCTGGCGGGTGCCGGCATGGTCGGGCTGGCCTTCGGCCTGGGCGCCCAGAAGCTGGTGCAGGATTTGATCGGCAGCGTTTCGATGCTGCTGGAAGACACGCTGGCGGTGGGCGACACGGTGCGCATCGGCGAGCATACGGGCGTGATTGAGAAAATGACGCTGATGGATATCCAGTTGCGCGACCAAGCCGGCTATCTGCATGTGATCCCCTTCAGCAAGATCGACGCTTTCGTCAATATGACCGTCGATTACGCCTATGCCGTCTTCGAGGTCGGGGTTTCCTATCGCGCCGACGTCGATCAGGTGATGGCGGCGCTGGTGGAGCTGGGGGCCGGCCTGGCCGAGGACGAGCAATTCGGGCAATTGATCCAGGAACCTTTGGAGATGATGGGCGTCGATAAGTTCACCGATTCGGCGGTCGTCATCAAATCGCGCCTGAAGACCGAGCCCGGCAAGCAATGGGTGGTGATGCGCGAATTCAACCGGCGCATGAAAATGCGCTTCGACGAATTGGGCATCGAAATCCCCTTCCCGCAGATGACGGTGTGGATGGGCGGCAAGTAACAAGCGAGGTGAAAGATGCAAAGTGAGAAGGGTATGACGGGGAAAGACGTGAAAGACCTGAATGTCGGAAAGCTGGCCAGAATCACCGGCTGGGTGATCGTGATCTATGCCTTGCTGCGCTATTCCTATGCCTATTACGACATTTATTCCGACGCATCTGTGCGCGCCTATGCCTTCCTGGTGCTGATCGAAGGCGGCTTCTATCTGATCGTCGGCCTGGCCGTGATGTTTGCCGGCAGATGGATCGAGCGCAAGGAAGCCGCCAAGCACAAGGAAGAGTGATTTGGCTTTCTCGGTCGGCGAACGCAAGCTTCTGCTTGCCGTTAAGGGCGTCGGTCCCAAGGTGGTCGAGCGGCTGGAGCAGATGGGATTCGACAGTTTCGCCAAACTCGCCAAGGCCGATCCGGCAGATATTCTTTTTCGCGGCGCCGCCCTGACCGGCTCAAGCTGCTGGAAAAACAGCCCGCAGGCACGGGCGGCGATTGAGAAGGCGGTGGGGGTGGCGAGGGGGAAATAACCAGGGTCAAGACCCAATTTGGATGCCCACCTCTATCCATAACGAATTGGAAACGCTCGCGGAATTCTTGGACCGTTTTTACCACCAAGACACGAAGGCACCAAGAAAACGCCAAGTTCATTTCCTCGCCTTGGTGTCTTGGTGACTTGGTGGTTCAAAAAGCTAACGAATGCCGTTCCGGCTTGCCGGATCAAGAAACGTCATTAAATGAGTCCTGACCCTAGAATTCCCTTAGAATTCCCTCACTAGAATTCCCTCAGGCCGAAATCAGGGGCTTGGCCTCAGCTTTCATCTTCTGCCCCCCCTTCTCCTTCAACATACTCAAGGATATCTCCAGGCTGACACTCAAGGGCACGGCAGATGGCGCTTAGGGTAGAGAAGCGAATTGCTCGTGCTTTGCCTGTTTTAAGAACGGAAAGGTTCTGGATGCTGATCCCGGTTGCGTTGGACAGATCATTCAGGCGCATTTTGCGTTTTGCCATCATGACATCTAGGTTCACGACAATTGTCATCACGCCCTACCGTTATATTGTAAATTGCGCATCGTGGTGAAGTTTAATGGCGTGCGATATGACAAGCCGTAGGGCAAAAATAATCAGTCCGGCTGCGATCAAAGGAAGGTCAAGGCCATATTTCAGCGCCCAATCTTGAAGATCGCCGAAACGGAACAGGCCGTAGGACGTTGCATTGAACAAAACAAGAATTACAAAGGGCCATGCGATGAGTACGACGGAGATTCGTGTCATGCATTTTAACGTGCGTTCCACGAAAAGACTTCCATGCTGGAATTGCCGGATAAGGGCATGCATGAGGCCTAGAAGAATAATGTAAAAGACGATGCCGATTCCGAGGAATGAGCAGGCCAATATTTTTCCGGCTAGCGAAAATTCCATGATGGGCTTTTCGCCGCAGGCAGTTCCCCCGGCACTAAAATATGCAGAAGTGAATAGAAAATAGATGCGCAACCCCATGACGAAGGGAAGTGCCCCCCAGACCATCCAGAACGCCTTGTCCAGGCAACTGAAGATATTCGAGTCGGTTTTCATAAGGCGGCCCTTTCCATCCCAGCCGATTGTCATGCTCAATTTAACGATAAACATGAAATAATGTATTTACACCGTGAAATAATTAGGTTATCAGTAGCATCTGGCTTACCCCTTAACAAGGAACATTCTCATGCCAAAACTGCACAATATCTCGGTGGGTCTTGCCGTCGGGGTGAGCTGTTTTGTCACGGCTTGCAGCGCCCATGCCCAGAAATGGCAAGATACGACCCAACAGGCCGCCCCAGATGTCCCGCCAGCCGAAAAAGTTGAATCGAAGAAAAACTGGAATTTCGTCATTGGCGGTGGAGTGGGCTATGCCCCGACTTATGAAGGATCGGATGAATATGACATTCTTCCGATTCCGGTGGTAAGCATTGATTACAAGAAAGGCCTGTTTTTCGCTAACGTTCGTAACGGTATCGGCAGTTACCCGTTGCAGGGCAAAAATTACAAAGTCGGCGCATCTGTCGCCTACGCTCCAGGGCGAAAAGAAGATGACGACAATAAAAACCTACGCGGCATGGGGGACCTTGACGCCGCAGCCACAGCAAACCTGTTGGCAGAATATAGTTTTGGCCCTGCGCAGCTATCTGGAATAGTCAAAACAGGAATCTCAGGCGACTTCGGCACCACCGTCGAAGCAAATTTTGGCACACGCCACTCAGTTACGGACAAAATAATCATGTCTGGTTCGGTTGGTCTGATATGGGCAGACAAAGAGCACATGAACAACCGTTTCGGTGTAAGTTCCTCGCAATCAACGGCATCTGGATATAGCCAATACGATGCGGGATCCGGAATTAAGTCTGCTGGATTCTCGGTCGGTGCGACCTATCTCTTGACAGAAAAATGGAATGTAAACCTCACCTTTAAAGGCGATAAGCTGCTTGGCGATGCTGCTGACAGTCCTATCGTGAAGAACGAGTTTGTTCCCTCAGCGTTCTTAACCACCAGCTATAAATTTTAACCGATCACCCATGCAAGATTCCCTCGAACCGAGGTGGTGGAAAGGGGTTAATTTTTCTGGTCATCGGTAGCTAAACGGCTTCCATGCAACAGCTGCAAGATAACCACCGTCTGGCCGTCGATGGCGAAGAGGATGCGGTAATCCTTGTGCAGCAGATGGCGGATTTCCAATCCGTCCAACCCATCTTCCGGCGCACGCGGGCAGCGGCGCGGCAGCAGGGTCAGGGTCTTCAAGCGCTTGCGCAGATTGGAAACGAATTTGCGGGCATTGGCGGGACTGTCTTGCGCGATATAGGTGAACAGGCCGTCCAGATCGGCCTCGGCCCCTGGCGTGATGACCCGCTTGAATGTCATCTTGCCTTGCGCTTCCTGGGGGAAGTCGGCGACAGATGCTTGGCCTCAAGCTTGTCCAAGACCTCCTCGGCATCGCTGAAATGTCCGGCCCGGTAATCGGCGATCCGGCTTTGCAATTCAAGAATTCTGTCCGCTTTTTCCGCGCGATCTTGCAGCTTTTGGTAGGATTTGGCGTCCTGGACCACCAGCTCCGCCTGACCGTTGACGGTCAAGACCTCGGGCCGCCCGGTCTTCTTCAGGCGTTGCAGATGCTTCTTGGTGTTGCGCTGGAAATCGGTCAGCGACTGAATGGCGTCAAGTCGAACCATGGCAGGGACCTAACATGTGAATTAGCATTGAATTTCATGTTAGCGGGCGGCGGGCGTTAAATCAACTCTCCCCATCCCCCTCCACAATCTCCCGGGCCAAGTCCCACCCAAACCCGGCGCGGGCCAGGATCTGGATATCCTTGGTTTTGTGGGCCTCGCGGGCCTCCGCAGGGCGGTAGGGCCCTAATCGCTTCTTGCGGGCATAGGCCAGGGCGGCCGCACGGTCGGCATCGCCCTCCAACTCCTCCGACAATTTGGTCATCGCCGCCTCGGTGGTGTCCTGATCCACCCCCTTCATGCGCAGCGCCCAGCGCACCTGGTTGCTGGGCTTGCCGCGCCGGTTCATGCTTTCGGCCTTGGTTTCGGCATAGGCCTTGTCGTCGAGATAGCCCAGCCCTTCCAGCTTGTCCATCAGGGCCTCGATCCAGGCCAGACCCTCGTTGGGGTCGGTGCCGTGGGCCTTGGCCGAGCGCGCCACGCGGTTCATCAGCACGCGTTTCAGGTTGGCGCGCGAGGAGGAAAAGCGCTCCAGATAATGGATGGCGGCGTTTTCCAGGCTTTTCGGGGTCGCCTTGCGGGGTTGTTTCATGGAAGCCGTCAGCTTTCAGCAGTCAGCGCTCAGCTTAGAACATTGAACCGGGGCAGAAAAGCTGTTAGCTGATGGCTGACTGCTGAAGGCTTCTTGCGATGACACCCAACATCCATCCCGCTATGGGACCCGTGAACTGGCTGGGCCTGTGGACCCTGCTGTCCAAGGAAGTGCGCCGCTTCCTGAAGGTCTATTTCCAGACCATTTTCGCGCCCGTCGTCACCACGCTCTTGTTCCTGGCCGTTTTCGCCCTGGCCCTGGGCGGCAAGCCGCTGCAGATGGTGGATGGCGTGCCGCTGCTGGAATTCCTGGCTCCGGGCCTGATCATGATGACCATGGTCCAGAACGCCTTCGCCAATTCCTCCTCCTCGCTGATCATGGCCAAGGTGCAGGGCAACATCATCGATGTGCTGATGCCGCCCCTAAGTGCCGGCGAGCTGGTGGCGGGATTCGCCGGCGGCGGCGTCGTGCGCGGCTTGTTCGTGGGCGTGGTGGTGGCGGTTTCCATGTCCGTCTTCGTGCCGCTGGCGGCCCCGAATCCCTTCTTCATCCTTTATCACGCCGTCGCCGCCTCGACCATGCTGTCGCTTCTGGGCATGATGGGCGGCATCTGGGCCGACAAGTTCGATCATATGGCCGCCGTCACCAATTTCGTCATCACGCCCCTGTCCTTCCTGTCGGGCACCTTCTACACCATCGACCGTTTGCCCGAGATCTTTCATGCCGTGGCCTTGGTCAATCCCTTCTTCTACATGATCGACGGATTCCGCTATGGCATGATCGGCCATGCCGACGGCAGTCTGCTGGCCGGGCTCATTTATATCGGTTTGGTCGATGTGGTTCTGCTGTTCTTGAGCTGGCGAATGTTCAAGCGGGGATATAAGCTGAAGGCCTGACCGACTCATTGACCGCCAAGACACGAAGACACCAAGAAAATTTCAAGATTTCTTCCTTGCCTTGGTGCCTTGGTGGTTCAAAAAGGCAAGGGAGACGAACGGGCTTCAAGTAAGGCTTGTCCCCAGCTTCCCCAGCGCCGCCGTAAGATTGACCACCAGAATGGCCGGGCGGTCACGCAGCCCGATCCCATCCTTGCCCGGCAGGGCCGATAGCGACAGCACCGCGCCGGTCGAAAAACCGACGGCGTAGGAATCTCCCTCGGGCACGGCCACCAGCCAGACGGCATGGGTGCCGCGCCTGGCGCGTTCGAAAGCGTCGTCCCGGGCGGCATCGCCTTCCAAGCGCCGCAAGGACTGGGCCAGCAGGGCCAGCACGCCGGCCTGCAGATGAAAGCCTTTATGGGCTTCGACCAGAATGGCGGCCAGTTCGCATTCGGTCCGGCTGTATAGGCGCCAGGCTCCGCTGCCCTTGCGGTCGGTGCCGTCCAAAGGCTCCAGCGCCTTGGCGTCGGTCCAAAGTTGCAAGGCCCGGGGCTTGGCGCCCACCATCCCGGCCAACTGGGTCAGGGTGACCAGCGTCTCCTCGAAAACGCGCTTTGCGTTTTTCGCCTTCCTGGGGGGTGGGGGGGCGGCGCCAAACAAGCTGTGGGGGGTGTCGTCGCGCATGGTCGTTTCGAAAAAGTGAATCGATTCAAGAGGTCGGTCAGGTTTCCGGCCATTAAGAATCATCGGCCTCCAATAAAATACGCATAACGCATTTTATTGTCAATTCCCGGCTATGGCGGCTATCCGGCGCTGTTGATGACGGACAGCTTGTCGCGGCTGTTGGCCAAAAGCTGCAGGGCGACGACGCCATTGGACGAGCGAACGATCAACGAGCAGGCCCAATTTCCCGGAGCCAGCTCCATGGGCTCGGTCACTTCGATGGCGGTGACGGATTCCATATCCAGGCTGATGCTGTGATTGCTGTTGAAGGAGATCGAGGCGACGGTGTCGGCCATGGGCGCATCCTGAAGAAAGAGACGGTGTGGGCATTTTTGCTGGGAATCATGTGGAGAAGGGGGAGGGCGGCGTCAATGGCCTTGCGATATCCATAGCGGTATTATAATACCGCATTCGTTTTTTTCAGCATTTTAGCGGCTCCGGCGTTGACTTATGCGTTCAAATCGCCATACTGCCGCTCCTTCGCCCCGTCGGGGGCAACGATAAGAACGGAACTTCAGATGAAAACCTATTCCGCCAAGCCTGCCGAGGTGGAGAAGAAGTGGGTGCTGATCGACGCCGACGGCCTGGTTCTGGGCCGCATGGCCAGCCTGATCGCCCTGCGTCTGCGCGGCAAGCACAAGCCCATCTTCACGCCCCATGTCGATTGCGGCGACAATGTCGTCGTCATCAATGCCGAGAAGATTAAGCTGACCGGTCGCAAGCTGACTTTGAAGCGCTTCTACTGGCATACCGGCCATCCCGGCGGCATCAAGGACCGCACCATGGGCCAGATCCTTTCCGGCAAGCATCCCGAGCGGGTGGTCGAAAAGGCGGTCGAGCGCATGCTGACCCGCAACAATCTGGGCCGCCAGCTCATGAAGAATCTGCGCGTCTATGTGGGGGCTGCGCATCCGCACGAGGCCCAGCAGCCCGAGAAGCTGGACATCGCCGCCATGAACCCGAAGAACAAGAGGAGCGCCTAACCGATGGCCGAATCCCTTGAAAAGCTGTCCGAGATGATGGCCGCCAAGCCCGTTGCCGCCGCCAAGCCGGTTTACGAGCAGAAGCTGGACAAGCAAGGCCGCGCCTATGCCACCGGCAAGCGCAAGAACGCCGTCGCTCGCGTCTGGATCAAGCCCGGTTCGGGCAAGATCCTGGTCAACGACCGTGCCGTCGAGGTCTATTTCGCCCGTCCGGTGCTGCGCATGCTGCTCAACCAGCCCTTCCTGGTCACCAACCGCGTCAATCAGTACGACGTGGTCTGCACGGTGGTCGGCGGCGGTCTGTCGGGCCAGGCCGGCGCCGTCCGTCACGGCATCTCGAAGGCCCTGACCGGTTTCGAGCCGGCTTTGCGTCCGGCCCTGAAGTCGGGCGGCTTCCTGACCCGTGACTCGCGCGTCGTCGAGCGCAAGAAGTTCGGCCGCGCCAAGGCGCGCCGCAGCTATCAGTTCTCGAAACGTTAACGCCGGATCAAATCCTTGTTTGTTACAAAGGGGCGTTCCGGCAAGGAGCGCCCCTTTCGTTCGTGGGAGAGACATGATGAATGCCATCGACATCGCCATCCTGGGCGCCAGCGGCTATACGGGGGCCGAATTGGTGCGTTTCTTGGCCAACCATCCCCGGTTCAACATCGAGGCCCTGACCGCCGACCGCAAGGCGGGCCATTCGATGTCGGCCGTCTATCCGCAACTGGCGCATCTGAAACTGCCGGAACTGGTCACCATCGAACAGGTGAACTGGGACGAGTTGGCGGCCTGTTTCTGCTGCCTGCCCCATGCCACCACGCAAGAGGTGCTGGCCAAGGTGCCGGCCCATGTGCGCATCGTCGATCTGTCGGCCGATTTTAGGCTCGAGGATGTGGCCGCCTATGCCAAATGGTACGGCCATGAGCATTTTGCTCCGGATTTGCAGAAGGAAGCCGTCTATGGGCTGACCGAGATCAATCGCTCGGAAATCCAGGCCGCCCGGCTGGTCGCCAATCCCGGCTGCTATCCCACCTGCTCGCTGTTGCCGCTGATCCCGCTGGCCGAGGCTGGCCTGATCGAGGAAGACGACATCGTCATCGACGCCAAATCGGGCGTTTCGGGGGCGGGAAGGGCGGCCAAGGAAGGCTCGTTGTTCTGCGAAGTGACCGAGGGCATCCATCCTTACGGCGTGGCCGCGCATCGGCACGTGGCCGAGATCGACCAGGAACTGTCCAGAGCCGCCGGCCATGCGGTGACGGCCAGCTTCACGGCCCATCTGATGCCGATGAGCCGGGGCATGCTGGCTTCGATCTATGTGCGGACCAAGGATGGCGCCACGGCTGCCGATCTGCGGGATGTCCTCGAGAAAAGCTATGCGGATGAGCCCTTCGTGAAGATTCTGCCCCCGGGCGGCATTCCCCAGACCCGCCATGTGCGGGGCTCGAATCTGTGCGTGATCGGCCTGGCCGACGACCGGATTCAGGGCCGCGTGCTGATCTTCTCGGCCATCGACAATCTGGTCAAAGGCGCTTCGGGCCAGGCGCTTCAGAACATGAATCTGATGTTCGGCCTGTCCGAAACGATGGGACTCGATCTGGTGCCGATGTTCCCGTAAGCTTTCCAAACACGTCACCCCCGGGCCTCCGGGTCTGGCCACAGGCCAGCCCGGCGGTAAACTTGACGACCCGGGGGTCCACGTGGATGCCCGGATCAAGTCCGGGCATGACAAAATGGAAAAGGGGCGTTCCTTATGCAAGGTCTGGTAATGCCCTTCAAGGGCCGTATGCCGAAGCTGGGGGCCGATGTCTTCATCGCTCCCACCGCCGCCGTCATCGGCGATGTCGAGATCGGGGCCAATTCCAGCATCTGGTTCGGCGTCACCCTTCGCGGCGACGTCCATGAAATCCGCATCGGCGAAAACACCAACATCCAGGACGGATCGGTGGTGCATGTGACCGGCGGCAAGTTCGGCACCTATATCGGCGCCAATGTCACCATCGGCCATAACGCCATCATCCATGCCTGTACCCTGGAAGACGGCGCCTTCGTCGGCATGGGGGCGATCATTCTGGATGGCGCGGTGGTCGAGGGCGGATCGATGGTGGCGGCAGGCGCCGTCGTCACTCCCGGCAAGCGCGTGAAGCGGGGCGAGATGTGGGCCGGCAGCCCGGCCAAGCTGCTGCGCACGATTTCGGAAGACGAGATCAAGGGTTTCGCCTGGTCGGCCCCGCATTATGTGGAACTGGCCGGCGACTATCTGGCCCAGGCGAAGACGAGATAGGCCATGGCGAGGTGGATCGCCAATTACATGATCGCCACCGAAGACGGCGGCATGCGTTCGACCACGCGCTTCATCGAGGCCGAAAGCCAGGCCGAGGCCAGGCTGCTGGCCGGCGGGTTGGGGCCGGATGATGTGGAATTCATGGTCACGGTCAGCCTTCATTCCGACGAAGCCTATCTGGGCCAGACCAAGGTCCAGGCCACCGGCAAGGCCAAGGGCATCGCCCGGCGCTTGAAATCGACGGAGGATTAGAAGATGTCGCTCCTGGATTTGACGCCATGATGGAACGCATCGAGCGGCGCACTCAGGAAATCATGGCGGCGGCGCGTCAGGCCTTGCAGGCGGCCAGGCCCTTGCGCATGTATCTGCGCCTCGAGCCCGAGGTCGAACGGCTGGGCTATGTCGCCAAACCCTTCGACATGCCCGCCGACGTAGTGCCGGTTGACGATCCCCAGGCGCCTGCCGATCTGGCGCTGTTCACCCAGCATGGGCTGGATGTCGGTCCCGCCATCTGGAAATGGCGGCTTGGCCACCCGGGGGGACTGGTGCTGCTGTGGCTGTGGGACAATCATCTCGGCCAATTGCACAATCTGCACAGCGCCCTGGCCGCCGACATCGTCTTTCCCAGCCATGCCTATGTTTGCTCCTATCTGCGCAATCCGCTGTCGATTCTGGGGCCGCATCTGCCGGCCTGCTGCGCCCAATGGCGGGGCGGCTGGCGGGAACCGGCAAGACGCTCGGATCGCCTGATGGCCCATTATGTCGATTATCCCTGGGCGGCGCGGACAAGCTTGCTGGCGCAACTGGCCGAAGCAAGCGATTGGGCCGATGTGCGCCGGCTGCCGCCCGAGGACAAGCACGGTTATTTCGGACAGACGCCGGAGCAGCGCCTGCAGGAATGGCTGGATCATAAAGTGTCGCTGGTGCTGCCCGTCGATCGCGACCTCTCCACCCGCTTCTTCGACGCTTTCTATGCGGGACAGGTGCCATTGCTGGCCGGGGATTTTCCCGACCTCGCCAGCGTCGTGAGCGAAAGCGAGCAGGAAAGACTGGGCATCGTCCATGTGCCCGAGATGACGCTTGCCTCCGTCCGCGAAGGCTATGCCAGGGCCCTGGCCCGCTTCGACGAAGACGGAGAGGGGGGAATCATGGAGCGCTCTTCATTCGTTGCCCGGGAACATAGCTTCGAGCGGCGATTGAGCAAGGCCTTGGACACAGCGCTTAATCTCGTCAAGGGCCGCCACGAAATCGATTTTGCCGTTGCGCCCGCATCCAGCGGGTTTAAACTGAATGGGTAATTTTTTTCTGGAAAGTTTCATGCTGATTCTCGCCCTTGCCCTGCATCTGCTGGCGGCCATCGTCTGGGTGGGCGGCATGTTCTTTGCCCATGTCATTCTGCGCCCGGCCATGGCGCCGATGCCGCCCGCCGAGCGCATGGCGCTGCGCGGGCGCTTGCTGCCGCGCTTCTTCGCCGTCGTCTGGGTGGCGGTGATCGTGCTGTTCGTGACCGGCTATGGCGTTCTGTATTTCGGCTATGAGGGGTTGGATGGCGCCGGCCTGCATGTCCGCCTGATGGAAGGCATCGGCCTGTTCATGATGCTGCTGTTCGGCTGGATGTATTTTCGTCCCTTCAAGCTGTTCATGCAGGCATTGAAGGACGATGACGGCCAGGCCGCCGCCTTCGAGTTCGAGCGCATCCGCCGCGTGGTTGCGCTCAATCTGGTGTTGGGCCTGATCGTCTCGGCCTTGGCGGGCACCGGCAATTTCTGGGGATGAAGAACAGATGAGCGATGGCGAGCGCAAGGTCGAGGTCGTCGAGAAGGTCGCGGCCTTTCAGGGCTATTTTCGCATCGACCGCTATCGACTGCGCCACACTTTGTTCGCGGGCGGGTTTAGCGGCGTCATGATCCGCGAATTGTTCGAGCGCGGCCATGCCGTGGGTTTGCTGCCCTATGATCCCGTCAACGACGCCGTGGTGCTGATCGAGCAGTTCCGCATCGGCGCCTATGCGGCCGGCTGGCAGCCCTGGATGCTGGAAATCGTCGCCGGCATCATCGAGGAAGGCGAAAGCCATGCCGATGTCGCCAGGCGCGAGACCAAGGAAGAAGCGGGCTTGGCCGTCGCCGATCTGGTGCCCATCCATCATTATCTGGTCAGCCCGGGCGGCTCCACGGAAAGCTGCGCCATCTATTGTGGGCGCGTCGATTCGACCGGGGCCGGGGGCATCCATGGGTTGGGCGCCGAGCATGAGGACATCCGCGTGCTGGCGATGAGCGCCGACGAGGCGATCGCCAAGCTCGATAGCGGGCAGATACTGAACGCGGCGGCGGTCGTCGCCCTGCAATGGCTGGCGCTTAAGCGTCCGGAACTGCGCCGGCGCTGGTTAAGCTGCGGCTGCTGAGTCTTCGTTGCCGCCATGCCCGGACTTGATCCACTTCTGTCCGGTTGAAATTTGGCGATGAGAGAAATTCTCTTTAGAATTGCGGAGCAAAACGAGCCGATGATTCTTTGGACTTGAAATACACCCCTCATCCTGAGGAGGGCCGTAGGCCCGTCTCGAAGGATGAGGAAGCCGCGAAGCAACGGTTCCGAATAGCAGGATCCCCACATTTTCCAGTTCTTCGCCGCATCCTTCGAGACGCTTCGCTCCTCAGGATGAGGCGAAGAAAGCGACGGAGGAATTTAACCGGACAGCCGGGGTCAGGACCGGCCATGACAAAAATTCAAGAAGTAAAATTTCTTAAGCCACCAAGAACTTAGGCCGGTCGGGGCGGTAGCGCACGGTGGCGTCCTGTTCGAAATCGACGATCAGGCGTTTCAAGGTGCGCTTTCTTTCGATGGCGCTTTCGATGTCGCGGGTGGTGATTTTCGAAGTGGCGACCTGCCTGGCCTCGACCATGCTGCGCACGGTTTCCAGGAAGACGGTGGTGTTGTGGCCCTCGACATAATGGGCCGCCAGTTCCAGCAAGGTGCCGAAATTGACGCTTTTGTCCTTGTTGGGCACTGTGAAGGAAAAGGCGCTTTCGCCATTCTTCGCGCGCATCTGCACGGCGCAGCGAAAACCATTGTCGTCCAGGGTCGTCACCACGGCGGCCTTGCTGGCGTGCAGGATCTTCACGTCGCGTTCGTCGCCGCCCATGTCGGCGGCGGCCGATTTCAGAACGATCTCGTCGATATTGCCGCCATTGCCGGCGGCCTGGCGTTCCAGCACTTCGATATGCGGGCAGGGGGCGGGCAGGAACAGAGCGGCGCCGTTGCCGAACACGGCCCCCCAACTGTCATTGTCCGGCTTGGCGCCGTGCAGCAGGGTGGCGCTGTGCCAGATGCGTCGCCAATCGACGGGATGTTCGCGGTCAAGCAGGCTGGAACTGCGCCGGGCCTCGGCGATGATCATGCTGGCGAAACGCAGCGTGTCGGGAAGATTGCGGCCGCGCACGACCATGATCTCGCGGCGCAGCTTGTTGCCCAGGGGCAGCAGGATGCGATTGCTTTTGACGGTCGCCAAAACCTCTTCCTGCCCATCTTGGCGGGCAATGATGACCGTCTTCTCTCGAAAGAGCGTGATGCTGACCGAAGCCATATTCCCCTGACATCACTCTTAAAAAGAAACCACTGTCCTATAATTACATAACTTATCCACAGAACGCAACATAATGTGTGGATAAAATTATAAAATCACAATAAGCGGTCAATTTTCAATCGTTTTTCATCCACACAAGCCAATAGCGAAAGCAACATAGAATGAACGGAAAGAGGTTAGGAAATGGTTAAAGGTTTGGTTTTCGTCGTCATTTTGGTCTTGACAGAAAGGGCCTTGAAAGCAGGCCCGCGTATTATTACACTCACAAATGTATAAACGTAGAAAAATAACAGGTGATTTATGGATATATGCGAAGGCTTGGTCGGCGCCATCGGCAACACCCCGCTCATCCGGTTGAAGGGACCGAGCGAGGCCACCGGCTGCGACATCCTGGGCAAGGCGGAATTCCTCAATCCCGGCGGTTCGGTCAAGGACCGCGCGGCGCTGGCCCTGGTGCGTGATGCCGAGGCAAGGGGCGAATTGAAGCCGGGCGGCATCATCGTCGAGGGGACGGCGGGCAATACCGGCATCGGACTGGCGGTGGTCGGCAATGCGCTGGGCTATCGCACGGTGATCGTCATTCCGGAAACCCAAAGCCAGGAAAAGAAAGACATGCTGCGCCTGTGTGGCGCCGATTTGCGTCAGGTTCCGGCGGTGCCTTACGCCAATCCGAACAATTACGTCCATGTCTCGGGGCGGTTGGCTCAGGAACTGGGCGGCTTCTGGGCCAATCAATTCGACAATGTCGCCAACCGCGAAGGCCACCGCCTGACCACCGGCCCGGAAATCTGGGAACAGACGGGGGGCCGGCTGGATGCCTTCGTCTCGGCGGTCGGCACCGGCGGCACTTTGGCCGGGGTCGGACTGGCCCTGAAAGAGCGCGATCCGAAGGTTCGAATCGTGCTCGCCGATCCGATGGGAGCGGCGCTTTACAACTGGTACGCCAACGGCGTTTTGAAGTCGGAAGGAACCTCGATTACCGAAGGCATCGGCCAGGGACGGATCACCAAGAATCTCGAAGGCGCGCCCATCGACGCTTGGGAACAGATATCGGATGCCGAGGCGCTGCCGGTGCTGTTCGATCTGGTGACCAGCGACGGGCTGGTGCTGGGCGGCTCGACGGCCATCAATCTGGCCGGCGCCATCCGGGTCGCCAAAAAGCTGGGGCCGGGCCATACCATCGTCACCGTTCTGTGCGACGGCGGCCAACGCTATCAAAGCAAGCTTTACAATCCCGCCTTCTTAAGGGAACGTGGCCTCCCGGTTCCGGGGTGGCTGGAGTAACCTCTGTACCTTGTCTCCTGTTTGTCGCTGGCTCGCGCCCAAGGGGCGCCGCGCCTGATGGCGCGAAAGCCAAGCTCACCGAAGGTGAGCGCCCGGCGCTTGAGGGACATGTTGACGTGGCCTCCCGGTTCCGGGGTGGCTGGCGTAGTTTCGTCATGCCCGGCCTTGAACCACGGCTGTCCGGTTTAAAATTACGCTGTGCGCCACAATCCTGTGCTCTTGCACGATTATTGCCATGTTTCCATGGTCCGAGACAGGATCGGAAAAGATGCTTGTGCCGTCCCCCCCTCACCCTGACCCTCTCCCCCCGCAAGCGGGTGGAGAGGGGATTCGTAGAGGAATCGATTGATTCCGATTTTCCTCCCTCTCCCCGCTTGCGGGGAGAGGGTCGGGGGGGAAATTATTAAACCGGACAGCAGTGGCCTTGAGCCGGGCATCCACGCGCTGCTAAGATGACGGCGGTCAAGGATATGGATGGCCGGGTCATGCCCGGCCATGACCATGTTTAAGACTTGCGGCTTTGCGTAATTTTACTCGAGGAATCTTTCATGGATCACGCGCAGCACGGTTATTCCCGTCCCGAGGCCTTGGTCACCACCGCCTGGCTGGAGGCGCATCTGGCCGATCCGAATCTGCGCGTCCTTGACGGCACGTTTTTCCTAAGCGTGCAGAACCGCAACGCCGCCGAGGAATATCACGACTGCCACATCACCGGCGCCCAATTGTTCGAGATCGACGAGGTCTGCGACAAGAACAGCAAGCTTCCGCACATGCTGCCCAGCCCCGAGGATTTCGCCAAGATCGTGGGCGACATGGGCATCGGCAACGACTGCCATGTCGTCGTCTACGACGCCACCGGCATGACCAGCGCCGCCGCCCGCGTCTGGTGGATGTTCCGCGTCTTCGGGCATGATCATGTGTCGGTGCTGGACGGCGGATTCCCGAAATGGCTGCGCGAGGGCCGTTCGGTGGAAGAGGAGGCTTCGGCGCCGGTTCATGAAAAGCGCGACTTCAAACCCATGTTCAGGCCGCATCTGGTGACCGGCCTCGAGGCCGTGAAGAAAAATCTTCAAAGCCAGGCGGATCAGGTCGTGGATGCCAGGCCCCTGGCCCGTTTCAAGGGCGAGACGCCCGAGCCCAGGCCGGTGCTGAAGCAGGGCCATATTCCCGGCAGCAAGCCCATGCCTTTCACCGCCTTCTTCGACAAGAAATCGATGACCCTGCTGCCCGCCGACGGATTGAAGCGGATCTTCGCCGAGGCCGGGATCGCCCCCGCCCGGCCCCTGCTGTCCACTTGCGGCTCGGGCGTCACCGCCTGTCTGCCGGCCCTGGCCGCCTTCGTGCTGGGTTACGAGCAGGTCGCGGTCTATGACGGTTCCTGGGCCGAATGGGGCAATCAGCCTGATCTGCCGGCGGAGTTGGGCTGATGACCGGCAAGCACAAGCCCGCGACCGTCGCCGTTCATGCCGGGCGCAAGCCCTTCGAACATTTTGGGGCGGTCAATCCGCCGGTCTATCACGTCTCGACCATCCTTTACCCTGATGTCGAGACCATGGAACAGCGCGGCACCAAACCCTTCGAAGGCATGACCTATGGCCGTTTCGGAACCCCCACCAGCTTTGCGCTGGAAGAGGCGGTTTGCGCGCTGGAAGGCGGCCATCGTTCGATTGCCGTGCCTTCCGGACTGGCGGCGCTGACGCTGGTGCTGGAAAGTTTCCTCAAGCATGGCGATCATGTGCTGGTGTCGGATTCCATCTATCAGCCGACGCGCCGCTATTGCGACGGCCATCTGAAGCAGAACGGCGTCGAGACGGCCTATTACGATCCCTTGATCGGGTCCGGCATCGCCGATCTGATCCGTCCCAACACGAAACTGGTTTTCGTGGAAGCGCCGGGCTCGCTGACCTTCGAGATTCAGGATATTCCGGCCATTGCCGAAGCCGCGCACAAGAAGGGCGTCCTGGTGGCGATGGACAATACCTGGGCGACACCGCTGTTCTTCAAGCCCTTCGAGAAGGGCGTCGATCTGTCGGTGCAGGCGGCCACCAAATATATCGTCGGCCACGCCGACGCCATGATGGGGCTGGTCACCTGCGCCAACTCGGATCTGTGGCAGACCGTGAAAGCGCATGCGGCGGCGCATGGGCTGGGCGTGGGTGCGGAAGAAGCCTATCTGGCCCTGCGTGGGTTGCGCACGCTGCCCTTGCGTCTCGAGCGGCATCAGGAAACGGCGATATTATTGGCCACTTGGCTGAAGCGCCGACCCGAAGTCTTGCGCGTGCTGCATCCGGCCCTGCAGGACGATCCCGGCCACAAGCTGTGGCGGCGCGATTTTACCGGCAGTTGCGGCCTTTTCGCTTTCGTGCTCAAGGATGCCGGAAAGCCGCAGGTCGATGCCTTTTTGAATGGGCTGGAACTGTTCGGTCTTGGCTATTCCTGGGGCGGCTTCGAAAGCCTGGCCATCCCCGCCGATCCCGGCATCAAGCGCACGGTGACGACATGGAATCCGGGCGGCCCCACCATCCGCCTGCATGCCGGTCTGGAGGATGCCGACGATCTGATCGCCGATCTGGACCAGGCGTTGGGGAGGATATAGCAGGCTTTCCAAAATCATAATCCGTCATGGCCGGGCTTGACCCACGGCTGTCCGGTTTAAATTTTGCTACGTGAGAAATTTCCTTTAGAACCGCGGTGCAAGACAGGCCGACGATTCTTTGGACTTGAAATATGCACCTCATCCTGAGGAGGGCCGAAGGCCCG
>JACRJC010000021.1 GCA_016215555.1 Rhodospirillales bacterium
CGGGCCTTCGGCCCTCCTCAGGATGAGGTGCATATTTCAAGTCCAAAGAATCGTCGGCCTGTCTTGCACCGCGGTTCTAAAGGAAATTTCTCACGTAGCAAAATTTAAACCGGACAGCCGTGGGTCAAGCCCGGCCATGACAATGAAAAGAATATGCCGAAACGTTCGCGTGGTTATGATCGTCTCACCGCCATCGACCCGGCGAACACCATCGTTGCCGCCACGATGATGGCGGGGCCGGCGGGCAGATCGATCATCAGCGAGGCGTAAAGGCCGGCGAGCACAGAAACCAGGCCGATGCAGGCCGCGATGACGGCCATCTGTTCGGGCGAACGGGCGAAGCTTCTGGCGGCGGCGGGCGGAATCACCAGCAGGGCGGTCATCAGCAGCACGCCGACCACCTTCATGGCCAGGGCCACGGTCAGCGCCATCAGCATCAAGAAGAGCAGCTTGGTCCGTTCGACCGCAACGCCGTCGATCCTGGCCAATTCCTCATGGGCGGTGACGGCCAACAGGGGCCGCCACAGCTGGGCCAGGGACAGGATCACGAACAGCCCGCCGCCCCAGACCCACAACACATCCTCGAAAGTGACCGACAGCACGTCGCCGAAAAGCAGGCTTTGCAGATCGACTTTCAACGCCGGAGCCAGGGCCAGCGCGCACAGGCCGAAGGCCAGCGCGGCATGGGCCAGAATGCCCAGTATCGTGTCGCTGGACAGGCGCTTCTGGCGCTCGAGCAGGAAAAGCAGCAAGGCGAATAGAAGGCCGCCGGCCAGCACGCCGATCATCAGATCGATCTTGAGGATGAAACCCAAGGCCAGTCCCAGCAGCGAGGCATGGGCCAGGGCGTCGCCGAAATAGGCCATGCGCCGCCAGACCACGAAACAGCCCAAGGGACCGGCGGTCAGGGCGACGGCGACGGCGGCCAATCCAGCGCGGATCAGAAAATCGTAATCGCCCATCATCTGTGCCTGTGATCGTGATGATGGGGATAAAGCGCCATGGTTTCGGCGACGCGCGGCCCGAACAGGGCCACGAATTCGGGATGGCGGCTGACCGCCTCGGGATGGCCGTGGCAGCAGACATGGGTGTTGAGGCACAAAACCTCGTCGGTGGCGCGCATGACCAGATGCAGATCGTGCGAAACCAGGATGATTCCCAATCCCAACTGGTTGCGCAGATCGGCGATGAGGTCGTAAAGATCGGCCTGTCCGGCCAGATCGACGCCGCGCACAGGCTCGTCCAGGACCAGCAATTCGGGCTGGCGCAACAGGGCGCGGGCCAGCAGCACGCGCTGCAATTCGCCGCCCGACAGACCCAGCAGCGGCGTTTCCTGCACCTTGGGGGCGCCGACGCGGGCAAGGGCTTCTTCGATCGCTTGCGAGGAACTGGGGGCGGCCAGTTCCAGGAAGCGCCTTGCCGACAAGGGCAGGGTGGGGGCGATGTCCAGTTTCTGCGGCACATAGCCGATGCGAAGATTCGGCCTGCGCACGACCTGGCCGGAATCGGGAGCGATCAGGCCCAGCAGCACTTTCAGCAGCGTCGTCTTGCCGGCGCCGTTGGGGCCGACCACGGTCAGGATGGCGCGTTCGGGAATTTTCAGGGAAACGCCATCCAGGATCCGTTGTCCGCCCAGGCTTAGGGCCAGATCCCGGCCGGCCAAAAGAATGGGGTTCTCGTCAGACATGCAGGCTCTTGCGGCAGATCGGGCAAAGGCCGGTCAGTTCCACGGTCTGGCATTCCAACGCGAAACCGCTGGCAGCGGCCAGTTGCGAGATGGCTTTGGCGAGATCCGGATCGCAGGCCTCGACGGTTTGGCCGCAGGCCCGGCAGATCAGGAACTGTCCGCTTTCTCCGCCTTCATGGCGCTGCGAACAGCCGATATAGGCGTTCTTGCTTTCGATGCGATGAACTAGGCCGTGCGCCTGCAGGAAGTCCAAGGCCCGGTAGACGGTGGGCGGCGCGGGGCGGCGCCCGCCCTCGGCCAGGGCGTCCAGGATTTCATAGGCGCCGATGGGATTGTGGCTGCCCCAGACGATTTCCAGCACCTGACGGCGCAAAGGCGTGAATTGCGCGCCTTGCCTGGCGCAGGCGATCTCGGCCTCCCCCAACGCCTTGGCGACGCAGTTTGCATGGTCGTGGCTGGGTTTGGGAAAATAGAAGGCGGCGGGGGACGCTTTGGGCATGACGGAGACAGTATGTTATAGTATAACGTTGCTGGTTATAATATCACATTGGCGGTCTTTCGCCTATCCCTGACAGAGGTCCTCCGATGCCGCGTCTTTCCATCCTCTTGTTGTCGCTGCTTTTTTCGACCGCCGTCCAGGCCGCCGAGAACAAGCTTGCGGTTCTGGTCTCGATCCCGCCTTTGCACTCGCTGGCCGCTTCGGTGATGGCGGGTGCGGGAAGTCCCGATCTGCTGATGCCGGGCTCGGCCTCGCCCCATGATTTCAGCCTGAAACCGTCGCAGGCCAAGCAAATCCAGAAGGCCGATCTGGTGGTTTGGGTGGGACCGGAAATGGAGGGCTTTCTCGTCAAGCCGCTCAAGGGATTGAAGGACAAGGGCAAGCTTTTGACCATGAGCGCCGTGCCCGGCATGAGCAAGCTGGAGCCGCGCGAAGGCGGTCCTTGGGAAGCGCATGAGCATGAAGCCTTGCAGGGTCATGCCCATGGCGAGTTGGAAACCGACGGCCATCTATGGTTGGACATCGGCAATGCCCGCCTGCTGGCGGGGGCGCTGACCCTGAAATTGTCGGCCCTCGACCCGGCTCAGGCGGACCTTTACCGGCAGAACGCCAAGGCGTTGGACGCCCGGCTGGAACAGTTGGACGCCTCGTTGAAGCGCGAATTGGCCCCGCTTTCCGGTCAGTCCTATGTCGTCTATCACGATGCGCTTCAATATTTCGAACGGCGCTATGGGCTGACGCCGGCCGGTTCGATCACGCTGGAGGAACGCAAGCCCTCGGCCAAGACCATCGCCAAATTGCGCCAGAAGATCGCCAAACTGGGCGCCAAATGCGTCTTCAAGGAACCGCAAGCCCCGGCCAGGCCGGCCGAGATGCTGGCCGAAGGCTTGCCGGTGCGCATCGGCTCGCTCGACGATCTGGGGGCGGCTATCGAACCCGGCCCCGCCCTTTACGAGCGGCTGCTGCAGGATCTGTCGGCAAGCCTTAGGGGTTGCTTGGCAGTTGCGCCGGCTGGTGGATGACCTTGGGCAGGCTGAAGCGGAAGATCGCACCCTGACCGGCCTCGCTTTCCACCCAGATGCGTCCGCCATGGCGCTCGACCACGCGCTGGCACAGGGCCAGGCCGATGCCGTCGCCGGGATAATCGGCGCGTGAATGCAGGCGTTTGAAGATCAGGAAGATGCGGTCGAAATATTGCGGGTCGATGCCGATGCCGTTGTCCTTGACCGACATCACCCAGTCGTCCTTGTGTTCCTCGGCCCAGATGCGCAGCCGGGGCACCGAGCCCTTGATCTGGAAGCGCAAGCCGTTCGACACCAGTTGCTGGAAGACGGCCTCGATCTGCGGCGCATCGACGCTTAGCGTCGGCAGCGTCTCGACCAGCACTTCGGCGCCGCTGTTTTTGATGTCGCTGGAAAGATGCATGACGGCGCGCCTTGCCAGATCGGTCAGGTTGGTCACGGCGAAGGGCGAGCGGCGGGTGCCGACGCTGGAATAGGCCAGCAGTTCGTGGATCAGGCCCTGCAGGCGCTTGACGCCTTCGACGGTGTAATTGATGAAGGTCGAGGCGTCGCTGTCCAGCTTGTCCTTGTAGCGGCGTTCCAGCAGTTGGACATAACTGCCGATTTGCCGCAGGGGCTCTTGCAGATCGTGCGAGGCGATGTAGGCGAACTGTTCGAGATCGGCGTTCGAGCGCCGAAGACTGTCATTGGCGCGTTCCAGATCGTCCCTGGCAATTTCCTCGTGCTGCACGGCGCGCAGCACCATCCAGGTCAGGCCGATCATGACCAGAATGGTCACGAAGGCGATGCCGGCGTTGCGCCAGGCGCGCCAATACCAATCGGCCAGGGCGTCGTTTTCGGCAACGCTCATCCAGACCAGCAAGGGCGGATATTCGATCTTGCGGTAGGAAACCACGCGCGGGATGCCGTCGTAATCCGAGGTGCCGCGATAGGTGCCGATCGAAGATTGCGGCAGATATTTGGTATAAATCTGGCTGTCCGACATGTTGCGGTTGATGACGTCATCGTCGCGGGTGATCGGCTCGCGGACCAGGATCGATCCGTCCAGCTTGAAGACGCCCATGGCCGGCGTCGAGCCAACGGCCAAATTGTGGTAGAACTCCTTGAAATACAGATTGGGAATGGTCGCCACGGCGATGCCCAGGAAACGTCCCTGGGCGTCGGTGATGCGCCTTGCCACCGGGAAGGTGAAATTGGTGGTGAAGGGGTCGCGCACCACCTTGCCCACGAAGAGCGTTTCATGGCCGCTTTTCAAGATGGGGAAGAAGTCGCGCTCGGTGGAATCGACGGCCGATTGCGGAATCGGGCGCGACGCCAGGAACAGGCGGCCCGTGGGATCGATCAGATACAGGGTTTCCGTCTGCGGCGAGGCGTTGGCCATGGCGGCCATCAGACGCCGTTCGGTGTCGTATTCGCCGGGTTGCGGCAGATGGCCCTGGGCGACGATACGATCGATCAGGCGCAGCACCAAAAGGTCGGCGGAATCGATGGTGCGCTTGGAATGTTCTTCCAAAAGCCGCACATAGTCGCGGGTGACCTTTTCGGAATTCAGCAGGGTCTCGGAATAGTCGGCGAGCGTCGCAAAGGTGCCGTAACCACCGACAACCAAAGCGTAAAAGCCCATCATGGCATACAAAAAGCCGCGTGGACCGCGTAGATGGCGCTTCAAATCGATCAAACTATAGACCCCGCGCTCATGATTCCCTCGTCCGAGCTGAAATATATTGGCATGTGAGAATAAAAATGGCGAGAAGAATAGTTAACGGTCGTCGTTGCCGATCGTCATGATGCCGACCCCCATGCCGGCGCTGCCGAAAGTAATAAATAGCCCAAAGAATAGAAGAAACAGCGCCAGACCTGTATCATTGGAGTTGAAGATGAGGCTGCGCAAACCCCCGACATCCATCCCTAAAAGCATGATTCCAAACGAAAAACCACCAACAGCGCCATAGACGAGATGGCGCAGCATGAACAGAATGGCGTGGCGTTCATGCGGTTTCAATTTTGGCGTCACCGATTTCAACATAGGGTTCTCCTCCCTGGGATCGCATCAGAGCGGCCACTTCTTCGGCCGCCGCATCCAGCCTGTCGGCGCGGCGTCCTCGGGCGACAATGCAAGCGCCCAGCCTTTCCCCAGACAGGAAAGGATAACTGCCCAGGCCGACCTCCGGATGGCGGGCCTGGATGTCCTTAAGTCCCGCCGCCAGCAGCCCTTCGGGGACGAAAGCGCGCACGGAGCGGGCCAAAAGGGGCGGTCCCCCCGCCAGCAGCGGCCTGACCTGTTCGAACATGGCCCTGGCGATCATCGGCACCCCCGCCAGCACATAGACGTTCTCGATCCGAAAGCCAGGAGCAGAACTGATCGGATTGTCGATGAGAAGCGCTCCTTCGGGCAGATCGGCCATGCGTTTTCGCATGTCGTTCAGATCCTCGGGACCGTAATGCCGCAACAGGCGCGTTAAAGCCTCGGGATGGCGGACCAGAGGGCGGCCAAAGGCCTTGGCCACGGCCTCGGCGGTGATGTCGTCATGGGTGGGGCCGATTCCCCCGGTGGTGAACAAGCTATCGTATTCGGCCCTTAGAGTGTTTACGTTGTCGGTAATGACATCGACCAGATCGGGGATGACGCGCGCATGCACCAACTGGATGCCGATTTCGCCCAACGCCCGGGCCAGGAAGGCAAGATTGACGTCCTGCGTGCGGCCAGACAGGATTTCGTTGCCGATGATCAAGACCGCAGCCGTGGGGCAGGCTTTCGACATGCGCCTATCCTTTAGAGAAGACAAATATATTAACAGGGGATCAAGGTCCGTCCAATGGACTTTGGCTTTGGCGGTGGCGCTTTTTCTGGCCGGCCCGGCCTGGGCGGCGACCAGGAACGATCCCGTCAAAGCCGGCGGCCAGACCGCAGCGCCGGTCGAGGTCGATGCGCTATTGCTGGCCATCCAAAGCCTGCTGGGGGAAATGGGTGTCTATCACGGCGCCATCGACGGGCGTCTGACTCCGGCCACCATCGAGGCCATCCGCCTGCATCAGAAAGCCTGGAACCTGAAGCAGACCGGACGGCCCGGCGAGGATTTGCTGCAGCATCTGGAAATGGTGGCCGGCATGCGCCGCATCGAGCGGCGCTTGAAGCAGACCAAGGCCGAACAGATTTCCGGCGCCAAGCGACTGATCGAGGAATCCCCGGCCACCAGACGCCTGCTGATGGCGGCGGCCAGCCGCCCCTTGCCCGTGGTGGCGGATCCCAAGACCTGTTTCAACGCTCCCAAACCCGAATGTCTGTCGGTGCTGGCGCGTCAGGCGGCCCTGGCGGCGCCCGCCGGCTCCATGCGCGACTGGGCTCTTTCCGAAGTGGCCAGCGAAGCCGCCGGGGCCGGCGTTCATCAGATGGCCTGGGAGGTGGCGTCACGGATTGACGATCCCAGAACCTTGATCGCCGCCCTTGAATCCGTCTCCCGAGCCTTGGCCTTGGGCGGCTATTTTCAGGCGGCGCTGGAAGCGTTGGCGGTCATTCCCGATCCGCCGCGCCGCTGCGAAGCCGCCTTGACGTTGGCCCAGAGGCAGGCCGAAAGCGGGAATCTCGAGGGCGCCAAGGCGGCCAGGACGGTGGCCGAAAACATGTTGGACAGTTTGAAATATCCCGAGGAAAGCATGTCGGCCCGCTTGAAGCTGGCCGAGATCGCGCTGTTGCTGAATGAGGAAGGCTCGGCCATCCGCTGGCGCGTCGAAGCCGAAAAACGTCTGCTGCTGCTGCCGTCCGATTCCCGTCAGGGCGCGATGGCCAATCTGTCGATGATCGAAACCCAATTGGGGCATTTCGACGCCAGCCGCCAGTGGCTGGTCCAGGTCAATGACGGATTGCTGCGCGTTCCCGCCGAATTGAAGCTGATCGAGGCCATGGCCCGCGCCGGCCGGGGCGCCGAAGCCGAGGCGCTGGCCAAGGAGATCGATTTGCCGCGCTATCGGGTGCTGGCCCATGTCCGTCTTTCCAGCGCCGCTTTCGCGCAGGGGAAGGTCGCGGAAACGCAAAGGCAATTAAGGACTGCGGCAACCATGGCGCAGGCCATCGATCTGCCCTTCGCCCGCGCCTATGGCGAAAGCCAGATCGCGCTGGGCTGGCTGGCTTTGGGCGAATACGCCACCGCCTGGGCCATGACCAAGGCCATCGAGGACGAGGCCATCCGCTCGCAGACCCTGTGGCGGCTGGCCGATGCGGCGCCCCCGGATATCAAGAATGCGTTGCGCCAGGAGGCGGAAGACGCCGCCAGGGCCTATGCCGATCCGTTTGGGCGGGTCTGGATGTATGCCGAACTGGCCCGCGAGCGCAAACGGGCCCGGGACGGGGTGGGGGCCAGGGAGCATCTGGCCAGAGGTTTGGTCCTGGCCGAGGCCATCAAGGACCATTGGAGCCGTTCGCGCGCCCTGGCCGCCCTGGCCGGAGCCTTGGCGGAACTTGGCCGCCCGTAAGGATTTTTTCCGAAGAACTTAACCTTTGTCAAGTGTGCTGGCCCCGCTTGGGGCTAGTGTGGTGGTTTCGAAGTTCGTGCGATTATGCGGCCCCGGCAACACGAACTTCGAAACCAGAAACCACACTAGAAATCAAATGTTTGCTAGTGTCCCTGTTGATTCGTAAGTTCGTAAATCGCCGGATTTCAAATCTCACGAACTTACGAATCAGGACACTAGCCTAGCTCAAATTCCCTGCCCGTTAGGAGTGACGAGCATGACCCTGCTGCCCTGGCATGACACCTACAGCGTCGGCGTTCGCGCCATCGACGACGACCACCGGCATTGGGTGGATCAGATCAACCAGCTTCACGAGGCCCGCCAAAAGGGCGAGGATAGGAAGCTGATCGATGAGAATATCGACAAGCTGGTCGTTCATATGCGCGAACATTTCGTCCGCGAGGAAGGTTTGATGAGCAAGGCCGGATATCCCGGCTTCGCCAAGCACAAGGGCATGCACGATCAGTCGCTGGCCGAAATGGTATCCCTGGTCGAGCGTCACAAAACCTATGGCGAGAAGGTCGATACCCGCCACATCCTGGAATTCGTCAAAAGCTTCTTCGTCAATCACGTCACCACGGAAGATCTGCGCATGCGCGAATTCTTCCGCGAGAAAGGCGTGTCCGACATGCCGGTCAACGACAAGCAGAAAGGGCATCTGAATTCGGGGCCGATGGCCAGGGTCTACGGACTGTTCGACGCCGTCACCGTGAAGACGCGCATTCTGCTGTTGGTGACGCTTCCGCTGCTGGCGCTGCTGGTCTATGCCGGCGTGGCCATCCAGGGCCGTCTTGGCTTGGCCGGCGAAATGCAGAAGCTTGAGGAACTGGCCGGTTTCTCGGGCCAGGCCAGCGCCCTTATCCATGAATTGCAGAAGGAACGCGGCTCGTCCTCGCTGTTTTTGGGCAGCAAGGGAACCAAGTTCAAGGACGAAGTCGCCGCCATCCGCAAGGAAAGCGACGACCGCTTCGCGCCCTTCAAAGGCGGGCTCGAGAAAATCGTGACCAGCATGCCCGAATTCGCCGAACCGGGAACGGCGGCGCTGAACGGCCTGGGCGGCATGGCGACGGTCAGGTCCAAGATCGACGCTCTGGAACTGCCGGTTCCCGATACCCAGGCTTATTACACGCGCACCATCGGCCTGATCGTCGATATGGTGGACGCCATGGCCCTGGCCACTTCGGACAGTTCGGTGACGCGCCTCGTCGCCGCCTATTCGGGCTGGATCAAGCTGAAGGAGCGGGCGGGGCAGGAGCGGGCCATGGTCTCGGCCGGCTTTGCCGCCGGCAAATTCGCACCCGAACTCTATCAGCGTTTCCTGGCCAATGTCGGCCAGCAGGGGGCCTTTGAAAACGTCTTCATGGCCTTCGCCGAGCCAGCCCTGAAGACGGTGGTCAAAGCCACCGTCGCCGGGCCCGCCATCGACGAGGTGACGCGGCTGCGCAAGATCGCCGCTTCCAGCATCGAGACCGGCAGCACCGAGGGAATCGAGGCGCCCGTCTGGTTCAAGGCCTCAACCGCCAGAATCGACCTCATGAAGACGGTGGAGGACAAGATCGGTGAGGCCCTGAAACTGCGGGCGATGCAGATTCACGAGAAGACGGTCGGCGATTTATGGGGGTTGGCCATCGGCTCGGCGGCGCTGATCCTGGCCATCTCGGTCCTGGCTTTCGCCATCGTCATGAGCATTACGCCGCCCCTGATCCGCATGACCGAGACTATGCACATTCTTTCGAATGGCGATTTGGGCGTCGATGTCTTCGGCCAGACCCGCAAGGACGAGATCGGCGACATGGCGCGCAGCATCCAGTTCTTCAAGGAATCGCTCATTAAAGCTTCGGTGACCACGACCGAGGATTGGTTCGAGAATACGGCCCAGATCGAGAAGCTGGCTCACAAACAGCGCCTGATCGAAGTCTTCGAACAAAGGGTGTCGCAATTCCTGGAGCAGATGGCCGGCGGCGCCGACGCGCTTTCCAAGACCGCGGTCAGCATGAGCGACAATGCCCACAATACCGCCAAGGAAAGCGAGGTGGTGAGCGCCGCCTCGCATCAGGCCAGCGAGCGGGTGGAAGCGGCGGCGGCGGCGGCCGAGGAGCTTCGCGCTTCGATTTCGGAGATCGGCCGCCAGGTCGATGGCGCGGCCAGGGCGACGCGCGAGGCCGCCCAGCAGGCCCAGGCCACGGATGCGAAAGTGGAATCCCTTCTGGCCGCGACCAGCCGCATCGGCGAGGTCGTGCATCTGATCAACGACATCGCTTCTCAAACAAATCTTCTGGCGCTGAACGCCACCATCGAGGCGGCCAGGGCCGGCGAGGCCGGCAAGGGGTTCGCCGTGGTGGCAGGCGAGGTGAAGTCGCTGGCCAACCAGACCGCCAAGGCGACCGAGGAGATCGGCGGTCAGATCAAGGCCATGCAGTTGGCGACCGACGAAACGGTGTCGGCCCTGCGTGAAATCTCGAACCGCATTTCCGAAATCGACCAAGTGTCAGCGTCGGTGGCAGCGGCGATCGAGGAACAGAGTAGCGCCACCGAGGAAATCAGCCGTAACGTCCAGGACACGGCCAGGGCGGCTTCCGAAGTATCGACATCCATCGAGCGGGTCAGCGCCGCCGCCAGCGAGACCGGAAAAGCGTCGGAACTGGTGCGTAGCGAGGCCGAGGAGATGAGCCGTCAGGCCGGCAACATCCGCTCCGAGGTCAATACCTTCCTGGCCGAGGTGAAAGCGGCTTAGAGCCACTCTCTTAAGATCGGCACCAAGGGCAGATCGGCGGGGGGCATCGGATAGTCGTTCAGGCGCTCCTTGCCCACCCAGGCCAGTTGCTGGCCTTCATGGGCATGGGGCGTTCCCTGCCATTGGCGCAGCACGAAGAGCGGCATCAGCAGATGGAAACTGTCGTAATCGTGCGAGGCGAAGGCCAGAGGCGCTAGGCAGCTTTCATAAGCGTCGATGCCCAGTTCTTCTTTCAACTCGCGCAGCAGGGCCGCTTCGGGGCTTTCGCCGGCCTTGATCTTGCCGCCGGGAAATTCCCACAGTCCCGCCATCGCCTTTCCCCGGGGGCGCCTTGCCAGCAACACCCGGTTGTCGGTATCGAGGATGGCGGCGGCCACCACCAGCAGGGTCGGTTTTACCGCCTGCAGCATCCGCCAGACGGCGGATTCAATCCGGTAAAGGGTGACCGGCACATCCTTGCAGCGCCCCGCCAACTGGCAGGAAGCGATCGGCGCGCCGAGATAGCCGGCCTTTTCCAGCACCCGGCAGGAAGCCTGGTTGCCGCTCATGACCTGCGCGTTCATGCCGTCCAGATGAAGGCTCTGGAATCCCAACCGGGTCAGCCGCAGCACCGCCTGGCTGGCATAGCCCTGCTTCCAGAATTGGCGGCCGATCCAATAGCCCAATCGGCCCGTCCGCTCCTCGATTGCCAGATGGATGACGCCGACCAGGAGGCCGTCGGCCAGGCGTTCGACGACGAAGACGAAGCTTGTGCCATCCTGTCTGTCCCTGGCCGCCTTGGCGATGAAATCCTTGGCGTCGTCCAACCCATAGGGATGCGGCAGTTCGGCGGTCCAGCTTGCGATTTCGTCATCGTTGGCGATGGCGGCGATCCGGGCTGCGTCGTCTTCTTGGGGCGGGCGCAGGCGCAATTCCTGCGTGGTCAGGGGCTCGCCCCGCCAACCTCGGCCTGCCGACAGGCAACCTGTTTCACTGTTCATGCCCAGCCCAATCCTTGGAAAAGGAAAAATGGAGCGAAGCGACAGGCGGCCATTGAGGCCGCGGCCAAGCGCGACGGAGGCGCGCGCCCGGCATTGAGGGACATATTACGTTCGATACGCCCCGTTGATGTCGATATAGCCGTGCGTCAGGTCGCAGGTCCAGACCGTGGCCTTGCCCTTGCCCACCCCGACATCGACCTCGATCAGGATGTTCCGGCCCTTCATATGGCGGGCGACGGGGGTCTCGTCATAGTCTGGCACCGCGCCGCCGTTGCAAGCGACGTCGAAGCCGCCGATGCGGATCATCAACCGGTCGCGGTCGGCCTTCTCGCCGGCCTTGCCGACGGCCATGACGACGCGGCCCCAATTGGCGTCCTCGCCGGCGATGGCGGTCTTGATGAGGGGCGAATTGGCCACCGCCATGCCGATGCGCTTGGCGGCCTTGGCCGAGGCGGCGCCGGCAATGCGGATTTCGACGAATTTGGTCGCCCCTTCGCCATCCTTGACCACCAGATGCGCCAGCTCCAGCAGCAGCGCATCCAGGACGGCCCGGAATTCCTTTAATTTGGGGTCGGAAGCGCTGGCGATTTTGGGATGTTTGGCCTGTCCGGTGGCGAAGAGTTGCAGCGTGTCGCTGGTCGAAGTGTCGCTATCGACCGTGATGGCGTTGAAGCTTTTGTCCGCTCCCTTGGTCAGCAGTTGCTGCAGCACCTTGGCCGGCAGGGCGGCGTCGGTGAAGACATAGGCCAGCATGGTCGCCATGTCGGGGGCGATCATGCCCGACCCCTTGGCGATGCCGTTGATGGTGACGACGCCATCGCCGATGCGCGCCTGGCGGCTGGCCAGTTTGGGATAGGTGTCGGTGGTCATGATGGCCTTGGCCGCGTCCAGCCAGGCGTCGGCCTTCAGGGCGAGCGCGACCTTGGGCAGGGCGGCGGTGATTTTCTCGTGCGGCAGGGGAACGCCGATGGTGCCGGTCGAAGAGACGAAGACCTCGGTTTCCTTGCTGCCGATCAACTGGGCCGCCGAGGCGACGGTGGCCGCGACCGCTTCCATGCCAGCCTTGCCGGTGAAGGCGTTGGCATTGCCGGAATTCACGACCAGGGCCCTGGCCTTGCCCTTGGCGCCGGCCTTGCGGCACCAATCGACCGGGGCCGAGCAGGACAGCGACTTGGTATAGACGCCGGCCATGGTGGTGCCGGGCGCCAGTTCGGCCAGCAACAGATCGGCGCGGCCCTTGTAGCGCAGGCCCGAAGCAAAGCTGGCCAGCCGCACGCCGGCCAGCGGCGGCAGATGAGGAAAGGCTTCGGGTGCCAGCGGCGAGACGGGAGGCGCCATGGCAAGCCCTATTGCTTGGCGGGCGGCGGCGCCGGCGGCGGCAGCGGCTTGCCCTCATGGTCGAAGCGGGCGATCTTGGCTCCGGCCACCATGTTCTTCAACATCTTGCCCAGCGATTCCTCGGCCAACTGGGCCTTCAACTCGTCCTTGACCTCGTCGAAGGCGGGAGCTTGGCTCATGCGCTTGCTTTCCGACTTGATGACATGCCAGCCGAACTGCGTCTGCACGGCCTGCGAGGTCTGGCCGGGCTTGAGCTTGAAGGCGGCTTCCGAGAATTCGGGCACCATCTCGTCCTTGCGGAAAAAGCCGAGATCGCCGCCGCTGCCGGCATTGCCGTCTTTCGATTTCTCGACGGCGACCTCCTCGAACTTCTTGCCCTTCTTCAGATCGGCCAGAACCGCGTTGGCCTCGTCTTGCGTGCCGACCAGGATGTGGCGGGCCCTGACTTCCTCGACCGGCTTGAAGTTCTTCTTCATCTCGGCGTAGCGGTCCTTGACCATCTGGTCGGTCACCGATTTCTTGGCTGTGCGCAGCGCGTAGGTTTCGGCGATGAAGCGGACTTCGGCCCGCTTCATGGCGGCCTGGATATCGGGGTCTTTTTCCAGACCTTCCTTGCGGCCGGCTTCGGCCAGCAACTGCTCGCGGATCAGATTGTCGAGCAGCATCGGATAGATGACCTTCATCGGGGCCTGGGCCAATTGCGGATTGCCGTTCTTGATGCGCAGAACCTCGGAAAGGCGGATATCGACGCCGTTGACGGTGGCGGCGACGGGATCGTCGTCGGCGCACAGGGCGGGGCCGGCCAGCGACAGGCTAAGCAGCGTTGCGGCGATGGCGGCAAGGGGACGGGTCATGGCGCATCCTTGAAGAGCGGAAAAGGGTCTGTGCTTTTGGCATATCGCGCCGGTTCCGGCAAGAGGGGGTGGGCCGCCCGTACACTTAATGTTCGCGCTTTTTCCAATTTTCCGCCCCGCCCCGCATTGACAGGGGCCAAAGCTGGGACTATCTCTTGCGGGCCATTTTCCGAATGTCTTTAAGGATTTTCCATGATCGGTGCTTTCGTCAAGCGGCTCTTCGGGACTGCTAATGACCGCTATATCAAGAGCCTGAAGCCCATCGTGGACAAGATCAACGCCCTCGAGGCCGAGATATCGAAACTGTCCAATGACGAACTGGCGGCCCGCACGCCCTGGCTCAAGGACCGCCTGGCCAAGGGCGAAACCCTGGACGATCTGTTGCCGGAAGCCTTCGCCACCGTGCGCGAGGCCGCCAAACGCACCTTGGGCCAGCGCCATTTCGACGTCCAGATGATGGGCGGCGTCGTGCTTCACAAGGGCAAGATCGCCGAGATGAAGACCGGCGAAGGCAAGACCCTGGTCGCCACCCTGGCGGTCTATCTGAACGCCCTGACCGGCAAGGGCGTGCATGTGGTCACGGTCAACGATTATCTGGCCAGACGCGACGCCGAATGGATGGGCCAGATCTACCGCTTCCTGGGGCTTTCGGTGGGCGTCATCGTCCATGGTCTGGACGATGTCGAACGTCAGCAGGCCTATGCCTGCGACGTCACCTACGGCACCAACAACGAGTTGGGCTTCGACTATCTGCGCGACAACATGAAGTTTCGCCAGCTCGAGATGGTGCATCGTTCCTTCAATTACGCCATCGTCGATGAGGTCGATTCGATCCTGATCGACGAAGCCAGAACACCGCTCATCATTTCCGGACCCACCGAGGACAATTCCGAACTTTACAAGCAAGTCAACCGGCTGATCCCGCTTCTTGACGCCTCGCACTACGAGAAGGACGAGAAGCAGCGCGCCGTCACCTTCACCGAGGCCGGCACCGAGAAGATGGAAAAGCTGCTGGCCGAGGCCGGTCTTCTGAAGGGCGGCAATCTTTATGATCTGGTCAATATCTCGCTGGTCCATCACGCCAATTCGGCGCTGCGCGCCCATGTTCTGTTCACCAAGGACGTCGATTACATCGTCAAGGACAACAGAGTCGTCATCATCGACGAATTCACCGGCCGCATGATGGAGGGACGGCGCTTTTCGGAAGGCCTGCATCAGGCCCTGGAAGCCAAGGAAGGGGTGGAAATCCAAAACGAGAACCAGACCCTGGCCTCGATCACCTTCCAGAATCTGTTCCGCCTTTATCCCAAACTGGCAGGCATGACCGGCACGGCGCTGACCGAAGCCGGCGAATTCTCGGAAATCTACAATCTCGACGTCGTCGAGATGCCGACCAACGTGACCTGCATCCGCAAGGACGCCGACGACGAAGTGTACCGCACGGCGATCGAGAAGAACGAAGCCATCAGCGTCCTGATCGAGGAATGCATCAATCGCAAGCAGCCGGTGCTGGTCGGCACGGTGTCGATCGAAAAAAGCGAGCATCTGTCCGAGATTCTGAAACAGAAGAAGATTCCCCACAAGGTCTTGAACGCCCGCTATCACGAGCAGGAAGCCTATATCGTCTCGCAGGCCGGCGCTCCTTGCGCCGTCACCATCGCCACCAACATGGCCGGTCGCGGCACCGACATTCAGATGGGCGGCAATCTGGACATGCGCCTGAAGCAGGAACTGGTCGGGCTTGAACCCGCCGCCGCCGCCAAGAAGGCCGACGAGATCCGGGCCGAAGTGGCCGCCGGCAAGGAAATCGCCCTTGCCGCCGGCGGTCTTTACGTCATCGGCACCGAGCGCCACGAATCAAGGCGCATCGACAATCAGTTGCGCGGCCGTTCGGGCCGCCAGGGCGATCCCGGCGGCTCCAAATTCTTCCTGTCGCTGGAAGACGATCTGATGCGCATCTTCGGCACCGACCGTCTGGACGGCATGCTGCAGAAGCTGGGCCTGAAGGAGGGTGAGGCCATCGTCCATCCCTGGATCAACAAGGCGCTGGAAAAGGCCCAGCAGAAGGTCGAGGCCCGCAACTTCGAGATCCGCAAGAATCTCTTGAAGTTCGACGACGTCATGAACGACCAGCGCAAGGTCATGTACGAACAGCGCAAGGAACTGATGGGCAGCGCCGATGTCGGCGCCATGATCGCCGGTTTCCGCCATGAAATCACCGAAGCCATGGTCACACGCTGCATTCCCGAGAAGGCCTTCGCCGAGGAATGGGACGTTTCGGGCCTGCATGAAGAGATTTTGCGCGTCTTCAACATCGATCTGCCGGTCGCCGACTGGGCGAAGGAAGAGGGCATCGCCGAGGCGGAAATCCATACCCGTGTCGTCGAAGCGGTAGAGAACAAAATGGCCCACAAGGCCGCCGATTACGGCCCCGACCTGATGCGCCAGGTCGAGCACAGCATTCTGGTCCAGATGCTGGATCAGTGCTGGAAGGAACATCTGCTGGGGCTGGACCATCTGCGCCAGGGCATCGGTCTGCGCGCTTACGGTCAACGCGATCCCTTGAACGAATACAAGCGCGAGGCCTTCAATCTGTTCAGCCTGATGCTGGAAGGTTTGAAGGAGCGCGTGGTGTCGCTGCTGGCCCATGTCGAACTGCGCTTCGAGGAGCCGCCCCCCGATCTGCTGGCGCCGCCCAAGCCGGGCAAGATGTTCGAAACCCGCCACGATCCGGCCTTCGGACCGGTGCCCGACGAAGCCCCGCCCATGGATCCCAACGATCCCAATTCCTGGGCGCGCACGCCCAGGAACTCGCCTTGCCCCTGCGGCTCGGGCAAGAAATACAAGCACTGCCACGGCGCGGTGGGGTGAGGCTTTTATCATCACAAAAAAAACGGCCGGTGGTTTCCCGCCGGCCGTTTCGCATTCTGGCCAAGTAGACTCTTAGTCGAGAGCCTTGAGATCGACGGCCTTGGCGCCCTTGGGGTCCTGGCGCAGATCGAAGGATACTTTCTGACCGTCGCGCAGGCCGGAAAGCCCCGAACGCTCCAGCGCCGAGATGTGGACGAACACGTCCTTGCCGCCGTCATCGGGCGCGATGAAGCCGAAACCCTTGGTGGTGTTGAACCATTTCACAGTGCCAGTAGCCATCGGCACGTCCCTTTCCTTCACGTTGAACACAAACTCGGGGCCTTAGCCTCAAGGCATGCGCCGCAGGGGAGGTAAGTACGGCCAGGGTCAAACGCACGGCCAGGATGAAGCAAAGCGGCGTTTGGTCTGCGTACGCCGAAGCGCAAAGCGCCACCCGCACGGAAAATGCCGAAAAAATATGAAGGGGTTTTAAGGACCGGGCAAGCGGAAAATCACCCTTCTTCGTAAGAAACCCCTGCAAAGTAAAGGCCTTGCGGGGGGGCGGTGGGGCCGCCGGCGGCGCGTGCGCGCGCAATCAGGGCCTTTTTGACATCGTCCGGCTGCCACCGGCCTTCGCCGACCATTTTCAAGGTTCCGACCATGTTGCGGACCTGGCGATGCAGGAACGAGCGCGACCGGGCCCGGATGTGAATCTCGTGGCCGCAGCGCTCGACGCAGAGATCATCCAGGGTCTTGAAGGGCGATTTGGCCTGGCAGTCGCCGGCCCGAAAGGTCGAGAAATCGTGATGGCCGATGAGATGGGCCGCCCCTTGCGTCATGGCCGCCTCGTCCAGCGGATTGGAAACCCACCAGACGCGATGCCGATCCAGCACCGGCGGGGAGGGGTGGTTGAAAATCCGGTAGAGATAGCGCCGTTCCAGGGCCGAGAAGCGGGCGTGAAAGCCTTCGGGGGCTGGGCTGGCCTCCAGCACAGCCACCGGATGCGGCTTCATGTAGAAGTTCAGCGCCTTGCGCACGGTGTCGGGGTCATAGGCGCGGACCAGATCGATATGCGCCACCATGCCCAGCGCATGGACGCCGGTGTCGGTGCGCCCGGCAGCCCCGGTGGCGGCTTCGGCGCCGCTGAATTTGAGCGCCGCGTCCTCGAGAGCGCTTTGCACGGAAACGCCCACGGCCTGACGTTGCCAGCCGATGAAGCCGGCGCCGTCATATTCCAAGGTCAGCTTATACCTAACCGTCACGTGTGTTGCCCCTCAGACGCCGGGCGCGTTCCTCCGGAACGCTTGGCTTGCGCTCGCAGGAATGCTCGCGCGCGGACCTTGTCCGCGAGGGAGGAGGAGTCAAGTGACGCGCTCACGTCAACACCGTGCCGGCGGGCAGGGCATAGCCGCGCAGGAAGGCTTGGGCCTCCATCGGCGCCTTGCCCTGGCGCTGGATGGACAGGATTTCCAAGCCGCCCTCGGCGCAGGCGATGCGCAAGCCGTCCTTCAAGACCTGGCCGGGGGCGGCCTTGGCCTCGATGACGCGGGCCTTCAGCACCTTGAAACGCTCGCCCTCATGTTCGAACCAGGCCCCCGGCTGCGGAGCCATGGCGCGGATCAGGCGCTCGATCTCGACGGCGGATTTCGTCCAGTCGATGCGGCTTTCCTCGCGCTCGATCTTCTTGGCATAGGTGGCGCCGTTTTCCGGCTGCTTCATGGCGATGGCGGTATTGTCGAGGTTCAGCAGGCCGAGCGCCACCGTCATCAGCCGCGCCCCCAGATCGGCCAACTGGTCGTGAAGCAAGCCCGCCGTGGTTTCGGGACCGATGGACAGGCTGTCTCGCAGCAGCACCGGGCCGGTATCCAGCCCTTCATCCATACGCATGATGCAAACGCCGGTCAGCGAATCGCCGGCCATGATGGCGCGCTGGATGGGGGCAGCACCCCGCCAGCGCGGCAGCAGCGAGGCATGGACGTTCAAACATCCGTGTTTGGGGGTGTCCAGGATCGGCTTGGGCAGGATCAGGCCATAGGCCGCCACCACCCCCACATCGGCTTGGAGTGCGGCAAATTCCTGCTGTTCCTCGGGTTTCTTCAGGGAGACAGGGCATCGAACAAGAAGGCCCTTTTCCTCGGCCAGTTGATGCACCGGCGAGGGCTGAAGCTTGTGGCCGCGCCCCGAAGGCCTTGGCGGCTGGGAATAGACGCAGACGATCTCGTGATTGGCCGCGATAAGCGCTTTCAGCACCGTCGCCGCGAAATCGGGCGTGCCCATGAAGACGATGCGCATGCTCAGCGGCCCCTACATCCTGACGGCTTGTTTCTTCGCCTTCTCCAGCTTGCGCAGGATCATGCCGCGTTTCAAGGTCGAAAGATGATCGACGAACAGCTTGCCCGTCAGATGGTCGATTTCGTGCTGGAGCACGGTGGACAGCAGCCCCTCGGCCTCGATTTCGCGGATTTCGCCCTGGCGGTCCATATAGCGCACCCGCACCCGGGCCGGGCGGGTGACCTCGGCGTAATGTTCGGGCACCGACAGGCAGCCTTCCTCATAATCGCTGGTCTCGTCCGAAAACCACAGGATTTCCGGATTGAGAAGGGCCATGGGTTGGCGATCCTCGTCCTTTTTGGCGATATCGATCACGACCAGGCGCTTGGCCACCCCGACTTGGGGGGCGGCGAGGCCGATGCCGGGGGCCTGGTACATGGTCTCGAACATATCGTCGATGAGGCGGTTCAGACCCTCGTCGATCTTATCGACGGTCAGGGCCTGAACTTTCAGGCGCGGATCGGGGGCTATCAGGATGGGAAGCAGGCTCATGAGGGTGACATAAGATCTGCCGAGCCCGGCGTCAAGAATTTGCACTTCCGGGCCATGGGCTGTAAACAGGGGGCATGGATACGACACTTCTGATTGGGGCCGGCGCCCTGCTTCTGGCCCTGGTCCTGGGCTTTTTGGCCGCCTGGCTGGTTCTAAGGACCGGCCAGACCCCGATGGCCGAACTGGCCGGACGGCTGGCCCAGATGGCCGACAGCCAGGCCGCCCAGCAGGCCCAGTTGGCCGAGCGCCTGCAGGCCCAGGAACGGGGGCTGGGCCGCCTGCTGGAAGAGCGCCTGCACGACATGGGCAAAAGGCTGAATGACGGGATGGACCTGTCCAGCCAAAGGACCGGGGCCACCCTGGCCGAGCTGCGCGAGCGTCTGGCCGTCATCGATTCCGCCCAGGCCAACATCGCCCAATTGTCTGAGCGCATGGTCAGCCTGCAAGACATCCTGTCCAACAAGCAGGCCAGAGGCGCGTTCGGCGAAATTCAGCTAAACGACCTTATCAGCCAGGTTCTGCCGCCCCAGGCCTACGAGTTCCAGGCCAGCATCGGCGACAAGCGGCGCGTCGATTGCCTGATCAAGCTGCCCAAGCCCCCGGGCTCGATCGCCATCGACGCCAAATTTCCCCTGGAAAGCTTCCATCAAATGCGGGCGGCCAAGGACGATGCCGAGCGGATCCAGGCCGCCCGGGCTTTTTCCACCGCCGTTCTCGGCCATGTGCGGGATATCGCCGAAAAATACATCGTCGCCGGTGAAACGGCCGAGTCGGCCTTGATGTTTCTGCCCTCCGAGGCGGTCTATGCCGAGTTGTACGCCAATTTTCCGGATGTCGTCGAGAAATCCTATCGGGCCCGGGTGTGGATCGTCTCGCCCACCACCCTGATGGCCACCCTGACCACCATCCGCGCGGTGTTGAAGGATGCCCGCATGCGCGAACAGGCCGACGTCATTCAGGCCGAGGTCCGTCATCTGCTCGACGACGTCAAGCGCCTGGCCGAAAGGTCGGGCAAGCTGGACATTCATTTCGCTCAGGCGGGCGAGGATTTGCGGCTTTTGAAAGTGTCGGTCGATAAGGTGGCCAGGCGGGCCGAACAGGTCGAGGCCGTGCAGTTGGGCGATGGAGAAAGAGTTGCCGATGTGGTTTAATCTTAGTCCCAACATTGTCCGAACCGATGCCTGATAAAATCCACGACCAATTGGATCAGATGCTTAGGGGGCAGGCGCATAGCCTGTCCCAAATCATGCAGCGCAACATCCTGACTTGCGGGCCATCCCTCACCGTCGCCGAGGCCGCCAGCCAGATGGTGACGACCCGTTGCAGTTCGATCGTGGTCCTGGAAGGGGGCTTGCCCGCCGGCATCTGGACCGAGCATGACGCGCTGTTGGTCGATCCAGACGACACCACGGCCCTGGACCGCGCCGTCGGCTTGGTGATGAGCAAGCCGGTGCGCACCATCAATCAGAATGTGACCATCGAAGCCGCCACGCTGCGCTTTCGCGACGAGGGGCTGCGCCATTACGTGGTCGTCGATGAGCAGGACCACCTGGTCGGCGTGGTCAGTCAAAGCGATGTCGTGCGTCAGCACGACGTGCGCCATTTCCTGTCCATGCGCGCGGTCGGAACCGTCCTTCGCCGCTCGACCCTGATACTTCAGGCTTCGTCGTCCCTGGCCCAGGCCGCGGTCCGCTTGCATAATCACGGCACCGACTGCGCGGTCGTCATCTATGGCGACGGCAGGCGCGGCATCATCACCGAGCGCGACCTGTTGAAGGCGGTGGCCAGCCGCAAGGGCGGGCTCAAGGTCGGCGATCTGGCCAATTCGCCGATCGTCTCGGTACCGCAGACCGTCAGCGTTCTGGAAGCCCGCGAGACCATGGAACGCAAAAGCATCCGCCATCTGGGCGTCACCGACGGCGAAGGGACGCCGGTCGGCATGCTGTCTTACGCCGATATTCTGGCCAGCGTCGAATTCTCGATCCTGCGCTATGTCGAGGAAATGCTGGCCGAGCGCTCGCACGCCTTGAACCAGACCCAGAGCCGGCTGCGCGGCGCGCTCGATCAGTTGACGCGCAGCAATGAGGAACTGGAAGAGTTCATTCAGGCGGTTTCGCAAGGATTCGAAGAGCCGCTGGAGCGTTTGACGGCGTCGCTGGATGGGCAGCGTGGCGTGGATGACCAGGAATTGGACAACGCAAAGCGCGATGCCGAAAGCTTGAAGGCCTTGTTGGCCGGCATTTGCTTTTATGCCAGCATTGCCCGGACCGGATCGCCCAATCAGACCGCCAATCTGGCGCCGTTGGCCGAGCAAGCGCACCGCGAGTTGGAACCGGCATTTCAGGCCGCCGGCGCCAAGCTCAGGATTTCGGCGGCCTTGCCCAAGGTCAAGGGCGATCCCGGACAATTGCATTTCCTGCTCACGGCCTTGCTGGGCTTTTGCCTGCGGGCCCCGGCGGGGTCCGAACTGAGCCTGACCGCCGAACGCAAAGCCAATCATTGGCAGATCAGCCTGTCGGTTCCGGGGCCCGGCGCCGCCGTCCTGGCCGGCAGCGATCCGTTTCTCCTATTGCCACCAAGCCAGGCGCTTGACGAGCGGCGAATCGGCATGGCCACGGCAAAACGGATCGTCGAACGCCATGGCGGCAAGATCTGGCTTGAGTCCCAAATGCAGGGCGGTTTCGCCATCCGCTTCACGCTTTCCGAGGCATCGTCATCGCTTTGACCTTGAAAAACAGGCTCTTCGACGTTTGCTGTGGAATTGGGTTTGATTGCCGACATAGTTCCTACCTCATGCCTTCCGGAGGGCCGAAGGCCCGTCTCGAAGGATGGGCATCGACAAAATGCCCCACCCTTCGAGACGCCTGCGTGCCGCAGGCTCCTCAGGGTGAGGAATCTTGGTTACCCATTTCCATTTGCAGCGTCGAGGAGCCGAAAAACATTGTCTGTGGGCCAATTGCGCGGTTAGGATTATCCTGTAACGCCGTTGCTTAATTCACGATAAAATATGCGACGGCCATATGTGGGGGAGTCGGTGTCTGAAATCCGCGTTCTTGTCGTCGAAGACAATCCGGGCGATGCGGCGTTGATTCGCTACTCCCTGGCCGAGCCTGGTCAGGGCAAGTTCGCCATCGCCCATGCGCCATCCTTGAAGGAGACGATCGAGCATCTGACCACCGCCGTCTTCGACGTCATTCTGCTCGACCTGTCCTTGCCCGATTCCTACGGGCTCGAGACGGTCAAGAGGGTTCTGGAAGTCGCTCCGCGCAAGGCGGCCGTCGTCGTGCTGTCGGGCCTGGACGACGAGGAGCTGGCGCTCGAGGCGGTCAAGCAGGGCGCGCAGGATTATCTGGTCAAGGGCCGTTCGGACGGCGACGTGCTGCGCCGCGCCATCCGTTACGCCATCGAGCGTCAGCGGATCGAAGAAGCGATGCGCCTGGCCGAGGCGGTGTTCAAGAATGTCGATACCGGCATTTTCGTCACCGACCCCGAAGGCGCCATCATCCGCATCAACCCCGCTTTCACGCGCATCACCGGCTACGAGGCGGCTGACGTGATCGGCCAGACCGCCGGCATCTTGAAATCCGGCGTCCAGGACGACGCCTTCTACGAGGAAATGTGGAAGAAGCTGAACGCCGTCGGCCATTGGGAAGGCGAAATCTGGAACCGGCGCAAGACCGGCAACATCTATCCCGAATGGCTGCGCATCGACGCCGTCAACGATTCGGCGGCGCGTTTGACCAATTACGTCGCCACCTTCACCGACATCACCTTCAGGAAGGAAATCGAGAATCAGTTGCGCCTGCAGGCCACCCACGACACGCTGACCGGGCTGCCCAACCGCTATCTGTTCACCGACCGTTTGGCCCACGCCCTGGCCCAGGCCGACCGCGCCGCGCAAAAGGCGGCCTTGCTGTTCGTCGATCTCGACGGCTTCAAGGAGGTCAATGATCGCTACGGCCATGCCGCCGGCGACCAGCTTCTGATCGAGGTGGCGCAGCGCCTTCAGGCCCTGGTGCGCGCCACCGATACCGTGGCCCGCCTGGCCGGCGACGAATTCACGCTGATCCTTTCCGGCGTCATCAAGTCGCAGGACGCCAGAACCGTGGCCGAAAAGGTGGTGGAAAGCCTCTCGCAGACCTTCGTGCTGAAAACCTGCGAGGCTCATGTCTCGGCCAGCGTCGGCATCGCCCTCTATCCGGACGATGCCACCGACAGCGACAAGCTGCTGATCGCCGCCGATGCCGCCATGTACGCCATCAAGCAAAAGGGCAAGAACGGATACGGCTTTTTCAGGACGCCGCAATCCTGAGGTGTAGTATTGTGTAAGTAAATAACGCTGGCTTGCTGTGTCGAGTTATGTACAATGCCCAATGCGATGTAAATGCTCGTGAATGTCCGCCTGGGGAGGCGGAGGGGGATCGAACGGCGAAAGTCGTGCCGTTTTTTGCGAGAGGTCTGACCAGGATGCCGGAAGACGGCAGCCACGAGTTTGTGTTTGCTCATTACGCGGGTTTGCCGGGCCTGGGCGTCGCCCTGGTCGGCGACGCCGGGGAGTTCTTTGCGCTGAATGCGCCGCTGCGTCAGTTGCTGGGCTTGGGCGCCGACGAGCACCCTTTGCGGCCCTATCTCGACTTGTCGCCGGCGGATGACGCCCAGCGCGAGGCGCCGCTGTTTCGCAAGCTTAGGGAAGGGCGCGACGGCAGCTATTCGATCAGCAAGCGCTTTTACCGCCGGGACGGAAGCCTTCAGGAGGTGGAGTGTCTGGTTTCGCGTTACCGCGACCACGGCGCCGACGTCTATCTGGTTCTGGTCCAGGACGCCAATGAAAGTCTGGCCTTGGATTCGGCGCTCGAACTGTCGAAGCTGGCATTCGACGAGGCGCATGACGGCCTTTTGCGGATCGGCCCCGACGGATCGGTTCTGGCCGTCAACGCCAAGGCCGGACAATTGCTGGGCTATACGGGCGGCGAGCTGCTGGGCTTGCGGATTTTCGACATCGATCGCGCCCTGATCGAGGATAAATGGCCCGGCCTGTGGCGGCGTCTGCGCGAGAAGAAGGCGCATGGCTTTTTCGAAAGCCAGTACAGGCGCAAGGACGGCGGCGAGTTCAAGGCTGAAATCAACTCGGCCTTCGTCCGTCACGGCGAGATCGAGTTCATCGTCGCCTCTTTCCGCGATTATGCGGAACGCCACAAGCGCGAGCTTCACGAGGCCACGCAGGGCGTGACCCTGAAGGAAATCGTCGAAGGCCTGCCGATCGCGGTTCTGGTGACGCGGATGAGCGACAACGTCATCTTGCACGCCAATCCGATGATGTGCCGCGCGCTTGGCATGCGCGTGGACAAGCTTCTGGGCCGCCAGGTCACCGATTTCTACACCGACAAAACCCAGCGCAAGGAACTGACCGACCGTTTGAGGCAGGACGGCGAGGTCAATGGTTTCGACGTCCATCTGGTCGGCGATCATGGCCGGTCCTTCTGGGCCAGGGCCTCGTCGCGCGTCGTCGCCTTTGCCAAAACCGAAGCCGTGCTGTCCACGCTTTACGATGTTTCCGAAGAGCACGAGGCCCGCGAGAATCTGGCCCAGCGCACCAACGATCTGCGGGTCAGCCAGGAACGCTACGCTCTGGCCATGGATGCATCGCGCGAAGGCATCTATGACCTTGATCTGGAAAGCGGCGTTCTGTTCGTCTCGCCGCGCATCGAGGCCATTTTCGGCATCCCGGCCCACGGTCTGCGCCTGGCCCGGGACTGGATATCGCGCATCCACAAGGAAGATTATCCCCGCTATCGCCACATCGCGGTAGAACATTTCAAGGGGCATACGCCATCGCTGAACGCCGAATACCGCATTGCGGCGCTCAATGGCGATCTGATCTGGATCCGCGAACGCTCGGTCTGCCAGCGCGACGCCAAGGGCCGGGCGACCCGGCTGGTGGGATCGGTGGGCGACATCACCGAATTGAAAGCCGCCCAGGCGGAACTGGAATCCGCCAACGCCACTCTCGAACACCGCGTTGCCGAAAGAACCGAGGAACTGCGCCAAAGCGAGCGGCGCTATCGCTCGATCTTCGAACAGGCCGCCGAGGGCATTTTCCAATCGACGCCGGACGGTCGCTATATCGAAGCCAGTCCCGCCCTGGCCAAGCTCTACGGCTATGCCAGCCCCGAAGAGCTGATGGCCAATGTGGTCGATATTTCCTGTCAGATCTATCTCGATTCCAAGGACCGCGAGCGCTATCTGGCCTTGATGGGGGCCTCTTCCGAGGTGCGGGGTTTCGAATATCAGGTTCTGCGCCGCGACGGCGTCGCGCTGTGGGTGTCGGAGAACAGCCGCGCCGTCAAGGACGCCGCGGGCAAAGTCCTTTATTACGAGGGTACGGTCGAGGACATCACCGAGCGCAAGATCGCCGAGCAGGAGGCCATCGACAAGCAGGCCCTGCTTGAAGCCACGCTCGACAACATCACCCAGGCGGTGGCCATCTTCGACATCGATTTGCGCCTTCTGGACGTCAACGCCCTGTTCGGAAAGATGCTGAACCTACCGGCGCGGCTGACCGTCAACGGCACCCATATCATGACCATCATGCGCTTCATGAGCGAACGCCGCGACAGCATCGAAACCGGCGATCCCGACTGGCAGGTGGCGCAAGGCGGCGATCCGCTCCTGGCCAAGGTCGAGCGGCATCTGGCCAGCGGGGCGGTGGTGCAGGTGTCGGCCCGGCGCCTGGACGACGGCAAGGTGCTGCTGACCTATACCGACGTCACCGATTTGAAGCGCCGCGAGGCGGCGCTTAAGCAAAGCGAGGAACGCTACGCCCTGGCGGCGCAAGGCTCCAACGACGGCTTGTGGGACTGGGATCTCAAGAACAACCGCGTCTATTATTCGCCGCGCTGGAAAAGCATGCTGGGCTGCAAGGACGAGGAAATCGGCAATTCGGTCGATGACTGGCTGTCGCGCGTGCATGCCGACGATGGCGACGAATTGCGCGCCGCGCTGGATTCCCACCTCTCGGGCGCCACCACCCATGTCGAGGTCGAGTACCGTATTCGCCACAGCGACGGGCGCTATCGCTGGATGCTGCTGCGCGGCTCGTCGGTGGCCGATCCGCAATCGGGCAAGCCGGCCCGCATGGCCGGCTCGCAGACCGACATCACCGAAAGGAAGCGCACCGAGCAGCAATTGCTGCATGACGCCTTCCATGACGGCCTGACCGGACTTCCCAACCGCGCCCTGTTCATGGACCGTTTGGGCCAGGCCCTGACCCGCGTCAAGCGCGACAGCACGCGCTCCTTCGCCGTCATGTTCCTCGATCTCGACCATTTCAAATATGTCAACGACAGTTTGGGTCATTCGGCCGGCGACAGCCTGATCGTTTCCATCGCCAGGCGTCTGGACAATTCCAGGCGCGCTTCCGACACTGTGGCCCGGCTGGGTGGTGACGAATTCGCCCTCTTGATCGAAGACATCACCAGCCAGGACAACGCGCTCGAAATTGCCGAGCGCCTGCGCCAGTCGATGACCAAGCCGGTCAATCTGCTGGGCCAGGAGATTTTCCCCACCGCCAGCATGGGCATCGCCGTCGCCCATCCCGGCTACGAACGGCCCGAGGACATGCTGATCGACGCCGATCTGGCCATGTACGAAGCCAAGTCGGTGGGGCGCGACCGCATCACCTTGTTCAATCCCCAGATGCGCGTCCATTCCTCGAAACAGTTGGAAATGGGTTCCGACCTGCGCCGCGCCTTCGAGCGCAACGAACTGGTCATGTTCTACCAGCCCATCGTCGCCATGCAGTCCGGGCGCATCGCCGGCTTCGAGGCCTTGATCCGCTGGCGCCATCCGACGCGCGGCATCGTGCCGCCCGGCGATTTCATTCCCCTGGCCGAGGAAACCGGATTGATCATTCCCATCGGCTGGTGGGTGATCGAGGAATCGAGCCGTCGCATGCAGGCCTGGAACGACGGGCGCGAACAAGCCCGGCACCTGATGATGAGCATCAACATCTCGGCCCGCCAGTTCAAGGAACCGGGGCTGATCGATCGCATTTCCGATCTCATCGACGACCACAAGCTGGACGCCGCCCAGATGAAGCTGGAAATCACGGAAAGCCTGCTGATGGACAATCCCGAAGTAGCCACCGAATGGCTGGCCAGTCTGAAGGCCCTGGGCGTGTCGCTGTCGATCGACGATTTCGGCACCGGCTATTCCAGCCTTAGCTATCTGCACCGCTTTCCTTTCGATTATCTGAAGGTCGATCGCTCCTTCGTCGCCACCATGTTCGAAAAGCGCGAAAACATGGAAATCGTGCGCGCCATCGTGGCGCTCGGCACCAATCTCGGCATGCAGATCATCGCCGAGGGCGTGGAGACGGCCGAACAGTACGAGGTTCTGCGCGAGCTTGGCTGCCACTTCGCGCAGGGTTATTATTTCTCGCGTCCGATCCCCGAGGCCGACGCCCAGGCTCTTTTCTTCCGCGATCCGAAATGGTAGGCCCGCCATGTCCAGTCAAACCCGCATCCAATTCGAAGAGCAGATGAAAGCGATCGCCGGCGCCGTTGCCGGCAAGGCGGTCGATGCCGGGCTCGAGGTCTTTCTCAATGCCGGTTACGGCGCCTCGTCTCCCAGCTTCGCCAAAATCGAAAATCTGTGCCGTCAGGCCATCGCCGAGGGTTGGATGTGCGAGCATGGCGAGGACGACCGGCGCTGGGGGCGGGTGTCCGAACCAAGCCCCGAGATGAGCGATTTCTCGGTCGATGTCGTGGCGATGTCGCATGGCTACGGCCCCCATCATTCGCACCCCCTGGGCGAGATCGTGCTGACCATGCCGCAAACCCCGGCGGCCCGATTCGATGCCCGAGGCGCCGGCTGGCTGGTCTATCCGCCCGCTTCCTCCCATTATCCGACCGTCACCGGCGGCCCGGCCCTGGTCTTGTATCTTTTGCCCAAAGGAAAAATTGCTTTCACGAAATAATGGTATTTCTTTCGGCATTCACCTTCCATCATGCAATCGCCCCTGCATTATCATAGTATTAAGGCAAGCCTGCTGACTATTCATCGGCTGCGAAGCGATCCAATTCTCGTCCTGTGCGCCTGATTAATTGAGGTGAATTCCCTCTGTATGCAGATTGTTGGTGAAACGGGGCCGCCACTCGGCTAACCTGATGGCAAGCTCCAAAAAGGAGCAAAATGCCTGCCGTCACCTGTTCATCGCAGATGGAGAGGACTAGCAATGGATAAGAATAAGGCCCGCATGGGCCGTAGCGGGATTCTGGCTGCCGTTCTGGCGGTCGTCTTGGCCGTGGTTGCAGCCGGTGTTTTCTTTCTAACCCCCGGCAAAGTCGATACGATTCGCCTCGGCGCCTATGAGGGGGATGTCGGCGCCCTGGAATGGATCGCCAAGGACAAGGGCTTCTTCGATCAGGTTCGCCTTAATGTCGAGATCAAGGGCTTTCCGTCCGGCGATGCCGCCGTCAAGGCCATGCAGGACGGGCAGGTCGATATCGCCACCGCCGCCGAACTGGTGGTCGCCAAGCGCTATGTGACCGAGAAGAATCTCAGGATTCTGGCCGACATCTGCCGATATTGGAACAAGGGCTTCGTCGGACGCAAGGACCATGGCATCTCGACGCATTTCGACCTCAAGGGCAAGAAGATCGCCTTTCCGGCCACCTCCAGCGCCGAGCATAATCTGGTCGTCTTCCTGGCCCTGCAGGGTTTGACGCTGGAAGATGTGGTGCCGGTCAATCTGACGCCCAAACAGATCGTCGAGAAAACCATCGTCGGCGACGTCGATGCCGCCATCGTCTGGGAGCCGCATGTCTCGGCCATCGAGGACGCCCTGGGCGACAATGCCGTCAAACTGATGGAGCGCGGCACCGAAGCCAATCTGTTGCTGGTCGGCCGCCAGGAAAACCTGGATGCGCAGTCGGAAGCCGTCAAAAAGCTTCTGAAAGGCCTGATGATGGCCGAGGACTGGGTGCGCCAGCATCCCGAGGAAGCCAAGGCCTATCTGGTCAAGCGCTTCAATCTCGATGCCATCTATATCGATACTTTGTGGCCGCGCATGCAGTTGACGTTGACTCTGCCCCAGGAAATACTTGAATCCATGGACAGCGTGGCGCGTTGGCTGTCGAAAGCGAATAATTGGGAGAGCATCCCCAATTATGCCGAGACCATCCGGACGCAGGAAATGCAAGCGGTCAAACCTTCTGCCGTGGGCGTGTTCACCAAGTAGGATCGGATGAACATCAAGACTGGATTTCGTGCCGTTCTGACGGTGGGCGCTGTCCTGATTGGCACGACGATCCTCTCGGTAGGCATAAGCCAGTATGCATTCTTCGCCGACACCAGTCGAAGCGAGCGGCTTGACCGCATCGCCAACGAGGGGATGCAGCTTGTCCAGCTGACGCATGAAGTGCTGATGTATGGCGAGCCCAGGGCGGTTGCCCAATGGCAGGGACAATATGCCGATTTCGGCCAGTTGATCAGCGATCCTGAATTCGCGCTCGATCCCGGCCTGACCTTCATCAACGGCATCATGGTCAACCATTACGCAGATCTGATGATTTTGCAGAATAAGCTGATCCAGGCCCGGCAGAGCAAGTCGGGCGACGGCGTGGCCGGCATCCTGGCTTCGCAGATGTTCCAGGACACGACCCAACTTCTGGCCTCGCTCAAGAATCTGAAACAGATTTCCGATGAGGCGCTGAAGGCGGCCTATAAAGGGTCGAAGCAACGGCAGATCGTCATTTTCGCCGTCTTCGCCGGGCTGTTTTCCTTCTACGCCATCGCCGTGTTGCTTTTGTTCCACTCGGTCATCTTGAAGCCGCTGGGCAATCTGGAGCGGACGATCCATGCCACGCGCGAGGGCATTCGGGCTCGGGCGCGCATCCGCGCCGACGACGAAATCGGCGCCATCTGCCAGACCTTCAACAATCTTCTCGACGAGCATGAGCAGAACCGGCGCGATGTTCAGGCCATGGCCGAACGTTTCCGCAGCGTTTTCGAACAGGCCGCGGTCGGCATGTCGCTGATTTCTCCGAATGGCGGCTGGTTGGAAGTGAATGACTGTCTGTGCCGCATTCTGGGCTTTCCCCGCGAAGAATTCCTGGGCAGCGGTTATGACCGGTTCGCGCATCCCGATTTCCTGAAAATCGACCGCGCGCATGTCAAGAATATCCTGGCCGGCGAGGCCCCCTACGATTCCTGGGAAACGCGCTATGTCCGCAAGGACGGCAAGGAAATCTGGGCCCGCGTCACCTCGGCCTTGGCCAGGGACGAGAACGAAATGCCGCTCTATTTCGTCACAGTGACCGAGGACATCACCGAGCGCAAGGCCGCCGACGCCCGGATCCGCGACATCAACCGCCGCCTCGAGGAGCAGACTCGCGACCTGAAGCGCACCAATGCCGATCTGGAAAGCTTCGCCTGGGTGACCTCGCACGATCTGCGCGAACCCTTGCGCATGGTCAGCAGTTATATCGGCCTGATCCAGAAGCGCCTGGGCGACGGCATCGACGACGATATGAAGACCTATATCAGCTATGCCGTCGATGGCGCCAGGCGCATGGACGCTCTTATTCTCGGCCTGCTCGATTACGCCCGCATCGGCCAGCGCGGCGGCAACTTCGATGCCGTTTCCCTAGGCGACGTCATCAAGGAAAGCCTTTTGAACTTGAAGATTGCCGTCGAAGAGGCGAAGGCGACGGTCAATTTGCCCCAGGATCTGCCGATGGTGATGGGATTGCGCGGCGATCTGGTGCGCCTGTTCCAGAATCTGATCGGCAACGCCATCAAGTTCAGGCATCCCGAGCGCCTGCCTCAGATTGCAATCAGCGCCGAGAACGGGGATGGCGAATGGATCATCCATGTTGCCGACAATGGCATCGGCATCGATCCGCAATATCACGAAAAGATATTCCGCATCTTCCAGCGCCTGGTGTCCCGGGACGAATATGAGGGTACCGGCATCGGTCTGGCCATCTGCAAGAAGATCGTCGAACATATGGGCGGGCGGATATGGATCGAGTCCAGACCGGGCGAAGGCAGCACCTTCTCGATCGCGCTGGCGAAATCAGTCTAATACCAGGTCGCAGAACGCGCCAATTATCCTCGTGCTTCGAGACGGGTGCTGCGCATCCTCCTCAGCATGAGGATAATCTTTTGAAATAAAGGAAAAATTCTGGTGCTTCGAGACAGCCGCTTCGCGGCCTCCTCAGGATGAGGTAACTTCAATTCCTCACCCTGAGGAGCGAAGCGTCTCGAAGGGTGAGGGCCACCTCAAAAGGCATTCTCGGCAGTCGTCTCGTGTGGTTCGTTAAAACGAACAGGAAAAGCGAATTCACGACACCAAATGAAATCGATTGACGGCTTCGATTTCAGACCGTCCGCTCTAATCCCCGGCGCAGCAGCTACGCCCTGATTTCTGGATGGGCGGGCAGGGGATGCTGCCGTAGCTGCAATAGACGCAGCAATCGCCTTGCTTCGGCGTCAAACGTTGGCCGCATGATGGACAATCGCTCCATTGAACGCAGGCATTGTCCGGCATGGTTTCGGCCCAGCGATGGCGGCAGGAAGGGCAGGTCAGCGTGGTTTCGTGAATCAGCCCGTCTTCGAAACAGGCGTCGCCCATCAAACGCCCAAATACCTGACGTGCAAATCCGGATTGGCGGCCAGTTCGGCGGCGGAACCGTCATGCACGATGCGGCCCTTGACCATGATCAGGCCGCGGTCGCAGATTTCAAGCAGCGCCCTCACATCCTTATCGACGACGATGCTGGCGATGCCGGTCGCCTTGATGGCCTTGATGACGGACCAGATTTCCTTGCGGATCAAGGGAGCCAAGCCTTCGGTGGCTTCGTCGAGAATCAGAAGATCGGGGTTTGTCATCAGGGCGCGGCCGATGGTCAGCATCTGCTGCTCGCCGCCCGACAATTGGTTGCCCATATTGTCGAGACGCTCGCCCAGGCGCGGGAAAGTATCGACGACGCGGTCGAATCCCCAATCCACGCGCCCCGACCGGCTGGGCCGCGAGGCCATGATCAGATTCTCGCGCACGCTCAAGTTGGGGAAGATACCGCGATTCTCGGGCACGAAACCGATGCCCAGCTTGACGATGCGATGGGCCGGCATGCCAGTGACATTGGCGCCTTCCACCTTGACCGAGCCTTGGCGGGGCGGGGTCAGGCCGATGATCGAACGCAAGGTGGTGGTCTTGCCCATGCCGTTGCGGCCCATCAGGCAGACGGTTTCGCCGGGATCGACATGGAACGAGACGCCGTGCAGCACATGCGAGGCGCCGTAATAGGTGTGCAGATTCTCGACCTGCAGAAGCGGGATGGCGCCGGTCATGTCAGTGCCCCTCCTCGTCGCTGCCGAGATAGGCTTCCTGTACCGCCTTGCTGGCGCGAACTTCGCCGACCGTGCCGGTTTCCAGCAGACGTCCGTTGACCATCACCGCCAGCCGGTCGGCGACCGCGAAGACGGCGTCCATGTCGTGCTCGATCAGGATCAGCGTGTGGTCCTTGGCCAGGCGCTTGAGCAGTTCGATCACTTTCAGCGATTCCTCGGCGCCCATGCCGGCCAAAGGCTCGTCAAGCAGCAGCAGTTCGGGCTCGGTGGAAAGCATCATGCCGATTTCAAGCTGGCGCTGCTCGCCATAGCTCATGGCCTGGGCGATGGTGTCGCGCCGGTTCGCAAGACCGCACATCTCGAGCCCCTTTTCGGCCAGGGCATTGATCTGCTTGTAGGAGCGGGCGGACCTGAAGAAGCGGAACGAGCCCTTCATGCGCGATTGCGCGGCCAGGCGGCAATTTTCGAAGCAGGTGAAAATGGGAAAGATATTGGTCTTTTGAAAGCTGCGTCCGATCCCCAACTGGCTGATCTGGTTGGCGGGCAGGCCGGTGATGTTCTGGTCCTTGAAATGGATGCTTCCCGACGACGGCGGAATCTCGCCCGACAGCAGATTGATCAGCGTCGTCTTGCCGGCGCCGTTGGGGCCCAGCACGGCATGCACCAGCCCCCTCTCGAAGCTGAGCGTCACGTCATCGACGGCCATCAAGGCGCCGAAATGCCGCGACAGATTCTGGGTCTTCAGAATGATTTCGCTCATGGTCCGGTCTCCTCTCGGGGGGGAGACGCTTTCCTGAAGCGGCGAGAGAGGGATTCGATCGATCCCGAAATGCCGTCGGGCATGAACATGACGACGGCGATCACGAAGCCGCCCATGATCAGCAGCCAGTGATCCCACAGGCTGGAAATATTGTCGCCCAGAAGCGTCAGCGCCAGGGCCCCCAAGAGCGATCCGTACAGCGAGCCCATGCCGCCCAGAATGACCATCACCATCACATTGCCCGAGGCGTGCCAGGACAGATATTCGGGATTGACGAAGGAAGTGCGGGTGGCCTCGATGAATCCGGCGGCTCCGGCCAGACATCCGGCGATGACGAAGCTCATCAGCTTAAGATGGTTGATGTTGTAACCCATGGCGCGCATGCGCCCCTCGTTGACCTTAACGCCCTGGATGGCGCGCCCGAAGGGCGAGCGCAGTAGGACGGCCAGGAAGATGAAAGCGGCAACCATCAATGAAAAGGTCAGGTAGTAGAGGTTGATCTTGTTCGAGAGGTCAAACAGAACGGTATCGCCCACCATCAGCATGGGTTTGTCGTTGAAATTGATGCCGTCGGTACCGCCCCAATAATGCTGATCCTTGAAGAAGGCGTGCAGCATCTGGGCGAAGGCCAGCGTGATCATGATGAAATAAATACCGGCGGTGCGGATCGACAGCCAGCCGATGACCAGCGCGCAAAGGCCGGCAACCGCCAGCGCCGCCGGGAAGATCAGGAAGGCGTTCAGGATCTCCATCTTGACCACGAACCACACCACCGTATAGGCGCTTACGCCGAAGAAGGCGGCGTGGCCCAGGCTGATCAAGCCGGTAAAGCCGATCAAAAGATCAAGGCTCATGGCGAAGATTCCCAGCGCCATGATCTTGGTCAGCAGGCGGATGTAATAGCTGTCGCCAACCAGCGGATAAATGCCGAATCCAAGGCCCAGCAGGATCAGGACAATCAGGGAGGAGCGGGAAATCGCGTACATGCTAGGTTCGTCCAAACAGCCCCTGGGGGCGCCACAAGAGGACGATCGCCATCACGGTATAGATCACGACCCCGGCGCCATGGGGCAGGAAGACGGCGCCGAATGTGTCGGCCAGACCGATCAGCATGGCGCCCAGGAAGGCGCCCTTGATCGAGCCGACGCCGCCGATCACGACGACGACGAGGGAAACGATCAATATCTCATCGCCCATGGTGGGAAAGACCGATTGCACGGGAGCGGCCACCATGCCGGCAAAGGCGGCCAGGGCGGCGCCCATGGCGAAGACGATGGCAAACAGCTTGGCGATGTCGATTCCCAGCGCTTGCACCATTTCGCGGTTGGAAGCGCCGGCGCGGATGGTCATGCCCAGGCGCGTGCGCTGAATGACCAAATAGAGGGCGGCTGCCAGCGCCGTGCAGACCAGCGAAATGAACAGGCGGTAGACGGGATAGGATTGGGTGTCGGTGAGCGGAATGGCGCCAGAGAGCATTTCGGGAATCATCACGCCCTGCACCTCATTGCCCCACAAAATGCTGCGCATCTCGCCGAAGATCAGGATCAAGCCGAAGGTGAACAGAACCTGATAGAGATGGTCACGCTTGTAGAGATAGACGATGCCGAAACGCTCGATGAACAGGCCAAGGAAGACGGCCAGGGGTATCCCGGCCAAAATGCCCAGGAACAGGTTGTCGAACAGCGAGGTCAGCCACCAACACAGATAGGCCCCGATCATGAAGAACGAGCCGTGCGCCAGATTGATGATGCCCATGATGCCGAAAATCAGCGTCAGTCCGCTGGCGACCAGGAAAAGCAGGAAGCCATACTGAATGCCGTTCAAGGTTTGGATGAGATAGTAGCTGATGTCCATGAGGTGGTCTGATAAAGAATCTCAACAATCGGAAGCCGGGGCCCGCCGCCAAAGCGGCAGGCCCCTGTATCCGGGTTATCAGCCCATATTGCAGCCCGTGGCCGGATCGGCCAGGGCCTTGACGGCCAAGCCCAGCAGAACGTCCTTGCCGCCCTTGACTTGGCGGACATAGAAATCCTGGATCGGGTTGTGGGCCGCCGAGATGGTGAAGCGACCGCGCGGACTATCGACGATGGTGTTCTGCATCGTCGAATAGAGCGTGCGTCCGGCCTTGGCGTCGCCCTTGACGGCGTCCAGGCCCACCGACAGCAGGGTGCAGGTGTCGTAGCCCTGCACAGCGAAGACGTCGGCTTCGCGCTTCGTCGCCGCTTTGAAGGCCGCAACGAACTTCTTGTTCACCGCGTTGTCGAGGTCGGGAACGTAATGCAGGGCCGTCTTGATGCCTTCGGCATCATTGCCCACCGCCTGCAGCACGCCATCGGTCAGGAAGCCGGTACCATAGAGGGGGATCTTGGCCTTCAAGCCGGCGCCCGCGTAATCCTTGATGAATTTGACGGCGCCGTCGCCCGAGAAGAAGACGAACACGGCGTCCGGCTTCAGGGCGGCGATTTCGGTGAGATAAGCCTGGAATTCGACCTTGGGGAAGTCGAGCAGGATTTCCTTGATCACAGTGCCGCCGGCGGCGGTGAAGGATTGCTTGAAGCCGTCGATCTGTTCTGTGCCAGCCGGATAGTTCCAGGTCATGGTCACCACGGTCTTCTTGCCGTCCTTAATCAGCATCGGGCCGCAGGCATAGCCTGGCTGCCAGTTGGTAAAGGAGGTGCGGAAGACGTTGGGCGAGCAGTTCTTGCCGGTCAGGGCGCCTGCGCCGGCATTGGGGCAAACCATCAGCGTGTTTTCTTCGCGGGCGACGGCGGCCATGCCCATGGCGACGCCGGAATGGACGGTGCCGACCAGCACATCGACCTTGTCCTTGGTCAGCAAGCGGGCGGCATTGTCCTTGGCCTTGGGGGGAGCGGATTCGTCGTCGAGCTGCACGAACTCGACCTCGCGCCCGCCCAGCTTGCCGCCGACTTCGGCCAGGCGCAGTTTGAAGGCGTCGGTGATGTTGTTGCCAAGCGATGCGTAGGTGCCGCTATAGGGCAGCATCAGACCGACCTTGAGCTTGGCGGTCTGGCCGATGGCGAAGCGGGTGGGGGTGAAGGTGGAAATGGCGGCGGCGCCGGCGGCGGTGCCAAGCAACAGGCGGCGGCGGGAAAGCGAACTGATCAGAGTCGTCATATATTCCTCCCGAAAAGGTGTCCGTTTCAGAAAGTCCGTTGGTTCGGACATGATACAGTTTGGGGCTGGGCCCGGATTAAAACAGTATTTTAATACCGAAATGCGTCATTAAGGTTATAAACAAGTCCTTGAAGGATGCAAGGGGATTTGATGTGCGCTGCGGCAATCTCCAAAACATTCTTTCAAGTGGCGTCAGCCTGCCCGAATCCGAAGGGCGGGTCCAGTCGTAACCCTCCATATTTTCAACAAAAGAAGCAGAATATCAGTCGATAGCTTGCCCGGGATCACGTCCGCCAGAAACCGTCGCGGTCGATGGCGTGCAAGGCCGCCATTTCCCCGGGCGTGGGTTCGGGCGTGGGCCGCAGATCGGGGTGGTCTTGCAACTTCCAGCCGGTATGGGCCTTCACTTCCTCGGCGGTGTGGCCGGGATGGACGCTGAACAGATGCAACTCTCCTTGCGGGCCATGGGGCTTCAGAATGGCGCGGTCGGTGATGACGGCGGCCGTGCCGCCCCAGTGCAGACCGGCTAGGCTGCGGCTGTCGCCGCCCTCCAATCCGCCCGGCGAGGTGACATAGCCGACCCGCTCCACCAGCCGGTGCGGCTCGTGATTCATGATCGCCAGCAGGCGTTTCGACATGGCGGCGATGTCGGCGGCCCCGCCCGAGCCCGGCAGTTTTGTCTTCATCCTCTCGAAGCCGCCGATATAGCTGGTGTTGATATTGCCGAAGCGGTCGATCTCGGCGCCGCCGATGAATCCGGCATCGACCTGGCCGCCCTGCAGCAGGCCCATCACCTGCATGGTGCCGGTACACCAGGCGGCGTTCTGCTGATTGGGCGGATCGCTCATGGTGTAAAGCATGTCCTGGGCCGGCTGATGGCGGGCGATGCCGACTTCGAACAGGCCGACGGCGTTGGGCGCATGGGTCAGGCGCGCCACGCCGAAGGCGGTGATGGGCAGACGCATGCCGACGAACACCACTTCGCCATCCTGGATTTCCCGGGCGGCGGCGATGATCATCAATTCCTGGGTGGAGTAGCAGCTCATCTTGTTGTTTCCGCCATCACACCGCGATTTAAACCACCAAGACACCAAGGCACAAAGAAAGAAAATACCGCGTCTGACGCTCTTGTCTTCACGGGCCATGAAACTGCAAGCCGTGGGAATCCGTTGAAACGACGTCTTGGTGTCTTGGTGCCTTGGTGGTGAAAAAAGCGCAGCATTCGACTACTCCGACGCGAAGTTGGCGGGCGCCGAAGGGGCGCTGCCCTTGATGCGCAGATCATCCAGGCGCGTTCCCAGCTTGGCGCGATAGGCGGCATGGTCGGGCGCCGACAACACCCATTCCTCGATCCAGGCCAGGAAGCCGTCGCGATCGCGCGAGCGCTGGTGATAGTCGTTGAAGAAATCATTGTCGCGCTTCCAGCAGCCGGTCAGCGGCGAGGGATGTTGGCCGGCCGGCTCATGCACCACCGCCGACACTTTGAATCCCGGGAACAGCACGCGGTTGGGATCGGAAGCGATGACGTTGGGCTCGACGATGTCATCGGCCAGCAGAATGATTTTTTTCGCGGCCAAGGCCGCTTCCTGTGTTACGCCGAAACTGCCCCACAGATGGGCGTTGCCGAATTGATCGGCGCGCTGCACGGAAAAAACGGCGACGTCGGGGACCAGGGGCTTGACCAGAACCACCGGATCGGGCTGGTCGCTGAGGGGATTTTGCACGACCCGGTGTTCGGGGTTGGATTTCAAAATGTCGGAGCCCAAGAGCGAACGCACCGGCGCGAAGGGCATGCCATAGGCCCCGGCCATCAGGGCCATGGCCAGCGAGAAGTTCGAGAAATCATTGACCGTCAAGGGGCGCGGCACGCCCTTCTCCATGGCCCGGCGGTAATTATGACCAAGCCCGCCCGAGACATTGCCGACCCAGGCCCCGGTCACCGACGTAGCACAGCCGGCCCCGATCAGCATGTCGGCCGAGGCGTCGGAAATGGGGGCGATGAGGTCGAGATCGCGCTTGCCCTGGCGGATCAGTTCGAAGGTGACGGCGAAGGGAATCGCCGCTTCCAGGCCGGCTCCCATGACCAGGCGGTCGCCGTTCTGGATGATGGTGGCGACCGCTTCCTTCAAGGAACACAGTTTAGAGGTCATGGTTTGGCGCCCTTCGAGACAGCCGCTGGCGCGGCTTCCTCAGGGCGAGGAAACAAAAATCCTCTCATCCTGAGGAGCGAAGCGTCTCGAAGGATGAGGGGGGGCAACGACGTCATCAATGCTGGCGCAGTTTGAAACGCTGGATCTTGCCGGTTGCCGTCTTGGGCAGTTCCTCGACGAAATGGAACCAGCGCGGATATTTATAAGGCGCCAGGCCCTTCTTGCAATGCTCGCGCAGATCGTTTTCGGTCGTTTCCGAGGAATCGCGCTGGTCCTTCAGCACGATCCAGGCTTCGGGCTTGATCAGCCCGTCATCGTCGCCGCGCCCGACGATGGCCGCTTCCAACACCTTGGGATGTTCGACCAGCTTGGCCTCGATCTCGAAGGGCGAGCACCAGATGCCGCCCACCTTCATCATGTCGTCGGAACGACCGCAATATTGGAAATGCCCGTCCTCGGTCATGGCATAGGTGTCGCCGGTATTCAGCCAGCCGTCGCCCAGCATGGTGTCCTTGGTCTTTTCCGGCTGGTTCCAGTAATAGGCGGCGGTGGAAGCGCCCCGGATATGCAGTTTGCCGGAATCGCCCGCCGCTACCGGCTGGCCGTCCTCGCCCATGATGCGGGCCTCGTAGCCGGGGACGATGCGCCCCGACGTGCCGGGCTTGATGTCGCCCGGCCGGTTCGAGATGAAGATGTGCAAGGCCTCGGTCGAGCCGATGCCGTCCAGAATCTCAAGTCCCGTCGCTTCCTTCCAGCGCCGGAAAATGTCGCCCGGCAGCGCTTCGCCCGCCGACACGCAATAGCGGATCGACGACAGATCGGCCGTGCCGGTTTCCAAGCTCGCCAACTGGGCGGCGTACAAGGTGGGAACGCCGAAATATAGCGTCGGCTTGTATTTGACGATGGTGGCGAAGGTGCTGTCGGGGGTGGGGCGTGGCTCCAGCAGCACGGCGGTGCCGCCGGTCCACAGCGGGAAGGTCATGCCGTTGCCCAGGCCATAGGCAAAGAACAATTTGGCCGCCGAGAAGAAGATGTCGCTTTCCTTGGCGCCGATGACATCGACGGCATAGCATTGGGTGGTGACGGGAATGTCGCGATGGCGATGCACCGTTCCCTTGGGCCGCCCGGTCGAGCCCGAGGAATAAAGCCAGAAACATTCCGTCTCGGCGCTGGTCGGGTGGGGCGTGAACTGGTCGGACAGGCCGGCGATCTTGGCGCCCAATTCCGCCGCTTTCAGGACGCAGCCGGGTTTGGCCTTGGCCGCCGCCAGCGCGGCTTCGGCTTCGCCTGCGAATTCCTGCGAATAGACGAAGGTGGCTGCGCCCGAATCATCGATCATATAGGCATAGTCATTGGCGCGCAGCAGGGTGTTGAGCGGCACCGGCACCACGCCGGCCTTGATGGCGCCCCAGAAGAGATAGAAGAATTCCGCGCAATCCTTGACCACCATCAGCAGCCGCTGGCCGGGAACGATTTCCAGCGAGCGCAGCAGATTGGCGGTGCGGTTCACATTGGCCGCCAGTTGGGCATAGGTGACTTCGCCGGCATCCGAGCGTATGGCCGTCTTGGCGGCCCGTCCTTCCTGCAGATGGCGGTCGATGAAGGGAACGGCCACATTGAAGACGGGGGCGAAGTGCAACTGGCTGGGCAGGATTTCGCGTTCGATTCGGATGCTGTGGTCTTCCATGCAAGACTCCCCTGGGATTTGCCGTTCCGGCTCGCTGAATGTGGGTGCGCAATTCGGTACTGAGTTACCTATTTACAGTTTGTCGCCTAGAGGCCATGCTGTCAACCGAAGTGAGTTTGGTCCAGGGGGAATTCGTTTATTATGAAGCCATCATCTTCGGATGAGCGCGCCTTTACCATCCGCACCGTCACCGGCGACGATCTGCCGGCGGTCGCGGCCTTGGATGAGCGGATATCGGGGATCGCCAAGCCGGATTACTGGCAGGACGTTTTCGAACGCTATGGCGGGCGGCGCAAGGGCCGTTACTTTCTGATGGCCGAAGACCAGAACAAGAAGCTTCTGGGCTATATCATGGGCGAGGTGCGGGCCTGGGAATTCGATTCCCCGCCCTGTGGCTGGATTTTCGGCATCAATGTCGATTCCGACACCCGCCTGGGCGGCATCGGGACAGCGCTTTACCTGGCCATCTGCGACGGTTTCAGGAAGTTCGGCGTCCATACCGTGCGCACCACGGTCTCGCGAAAGAACGAACTGGTGATGAGCTTCTTCCGCAGCCAGGGCATGATGGCCAGCCACTATATCCAGCTCGAGACGGAGCTTGAATCATGAGATATGGCCGCTCAAGCGCTGCGCGGATGCTGTGCATCCTTGGCTCACGCCGGGACGGAGCCCGGCGCGCCGCCCTTGGCGGCGTGATGAGTTTCACATTGGGGCATCACAAATGAGACTCCAAAAGGCCACCCGTTGCGCGCTTTATGCCGTTCTGGAACTGGCTTCAGATCCCAAGCGCCAATTGTCGGCCAATGAAATCGCCGAGAAATACGACATTTCCACCAACCATCTGGCCAAGGTGCTGCGCAGCCTGGGCCGCGAAGGCCTGGTCGAGGCAGTGCGCGGCGCCGGAGGCGGCTACCGTTTCTCGGGCAATGTCAAGCGCACGACCTTGCTGGACGTGATCCGCCTGTTCGAGACGGTGGAGACGGTGTCGTCGGGCGAGCGCGAGCCGGGCGACGATACGCCGGAAGGCTTGGCCCTGACCCAGGTCATCGAGGAAATCGAGGCCATCGAGCGCGCCACCTTTCATTCGATCACCCTCGACACCATGATGAAGCTGGTCGGACGCCACCGCAAATAGCGGTCATTCCTTCAGCGAGGCGATGATGGCGGCGGCCAGGTCCAGAAGCGCCGGTTCGCATTCCGCAGCCGCGAAATAATATGGGGCGCCGCAGGAAAGCTGGGCCACGGTTTTGCCCTGGGCAAAAACCAGGCTTGTCCGCGAACCGCGCTCGCCCGACGGTTTCTCGAGATGAGAGGGCGTTTTCCCCAGCGGCGACGGGCGCAAGCGTTCGGGCAGGCGGTTGTTGCGGTCCTGCTCCAGATAGAGTTTGGCCGCCTTGACATCGTCGAGGCGGAACAGCAGCGCATCCACCACCTGGCCTGAAGCCACGGTCGTCAGGGGCCAGCGACGCAGGGTCGCGATGAAAGGTCGCATATGATGGACCAGAATGTCGCGAAGTTCGGGGTCGGGGATGTTCTCGCCCTCGGCGCGGTCGAAGGCGGCCCATTCCAAGGGACCGGCGGCGGTGCCCAGCGGCTTGCCCAGATGCAGGGTGTCATGGGGCAAATGCCCGGCCAGCGGCGGTTGCGCTGGCAGGGGGCGCTTTTCCTGATCCAGTTCCCTTAAGCGTTCGAAAGCGATCTCGGTCAGTTGCGTCATCTGGGCGACCGTCATCGGCTGGCCGTCGGTCCAATGGGTCAGGCGCAAAATGTAGCGTCCTTCCTGAGCGCGCAGGGTCTGGCCGCGCGGACGCGGCGACGAATGCAGCCGCGCTTGCCCATGGCTGCCGGGAGATAGATTTTGCATAGGGCCGAAATTGCGGTTGTCCTGCGGCTCCATGTCGTTGAAGCGGGCATGCGCCGCCTCGACCGAGACATAGGCCGACACCGCCATCATGATCCTCTCGCGGGTTCCCTGTTCGGGCAGGCGGTAGGATTGCAAGATCAGCGTGCGCAGTCCGGTGGCGGGATCAAGCCGGCCCAGGAATTCCGGCGGCTCGGACCACCAGCCGCCATGGCCGCTGGCCTTTTTGATTTCCTGCACGCCCGGAACGGCGGCCAGCAGCGTCTCGGCCAATTGGCCGTCGCTGGCCGCAAGGGCCGAAACCGGAATCGACAAAACCAGCAGCAGGGCCGCCAGAACGTGATGGCTGCGACGCAAGAAGCTTCCCTCTCTTCGCCCGCCCTTCTTGCGGGCGGTTGACAGGGAACTATAGCCGATTTGTTCGCCGATGCTACCTCCTGCCAGCCTCCAAGCCGGGTTGAGGCCGACAGGGCCTTGCCGGGCGCCGTGACGCCATAGGATCGGCATGCCTGGAAAGTCACTACATACCGCTACAATTCCTTATGAATCATTGACATGGCATATATTGCGGTTGTGCTGATTTATTTCCTTGACTAAATCCCGCAATAGGGTTAATTGTTCGTTGACGCAATTCAAGGATGTGGTGACGAGATGAGCCTTCTATTTCGGGACAACGACCCTTTGGCCCCCCTCGGCGAAAGCCGGCCTCAGGCTTTCAGTCCGGGCGAAATCCTTCTTGGCCAGATGGAACCTAAAAATCCCCCTC
>JACRJC010000022.1 GCA_016215555.1 Rhodospirillales bacterium
CCCACGGCTGTCCGGTTTAAAATTGGCGATGCTATCGAAAACCGCAGGTATTGCGCCCCACATAGAGGAAACGGGCCTTCAGGACTTGAATAAGCGCCTCACCCTGAGGAAGCCGCGAAGCGGCTGTCTCGAAGGGCGAGGCGCTGCATTTTTCCTTGTTTTTTCCTCATCCTTCGAGACGCTTCGCTCCTCAGGATGAGGAAAAAGGGAAAGGTCTGAATTTAAACCGGACAGCCGTGGGTCGAGCCCGGCAATGACGAGGTGAGAGAGCGTTTATTCCGTTTCCCGTCGCCGTATGACATCGCCAGTCCCAGCATGATTTCCCCCGGCAAGACTTACACAACCGGTGGGGGTAGCAAGAGGTTGGATACGCGCGATATATGGCGGCTCGCCGGTTGAACCTTGCCTTGTTTACGTATAGAATACGTAAACCATGAAAAAGCTGACCATTTCCGTTTCCGACGAATTCTACGCTGGCCTGCAACGGTCGGTGGGGCGTCGGCGCATCGGAAATTTTCTGGAAAATCTGGCCCGCCCGCATGTGATGAGCCAGGATTTGGCGGCGGCCTACCGCGACATGGCCAACGACAAAGACCGCGAGGACGAGGCGATGGAATGGGCCGAGGCGACAACCCACGATACGGCGCATGAAACGCGCTAATGTTTGGTGGGTTTCGTTCGACCCTTCATTGGGTGGAGAAATCCAAAAGACCCGTCCTGCCGTCATCGTCAGCAACGACGCTGCCAACGCCTCGCTCAACCGCCTGCAAGTGGTGCCGATCACCAGCAACACGTCGCGCCTTTATCCGTGCGAGGCCTATGTCACTTTGAAGGGCGAACAACGCAAGGCGATGGCGGACCAGATCGCCACGGTTGCCAAGATGCGCTTGAAGGAAAAGATCGGCACACTATCGTCCGCCGACATGCAAGCGATCGAACAGGCGATCCGGCTCCAGTTGGGTTTCTAACCAAATGCCCGATGCACGGCTTTCGCCCAGCCGCGCAGATTTTTCTCGCCCATCCAGTTGGCGACGGGCACGGTAAAGCCGGTTTTCTCCCGGTGCAGGATTTCGGGCGGCAGCGCGCGCTTGGGTGTGGCCGCCATGTCGGCCTTGTTGGCCGCCATCGGCAGCAGATTTTCGAACAATGCGACATCGACCAAGGGGGTGCGGATTTCCAGCCCATGCGCCATGCCCGCCCAGTCGGTATCGCGCAGCAACTGGTTCTTCATGTAATTGCCGATTTCCAGCGCCGCCATGCGGTCGCGGCCGCGTGATAGCCCCGACATCCCCCGCTCCAGATGCGGCAATACAGCCAGGCTTTCCAGCCCCTGGCTTGCCATGTCCTCGCCCAACAGCTCGGGCAATTCCCAGGGCATGAACAGGCCGCGCTTCAGCAAATAGGCGCCCGCCAAGGTGCCGCCATATTCCAATAATCCCGCCGCCTTGGGCGAGGTGACAAGGCCTGCCCAAGGCGCCAGGGTCTTTCTGAAACCGCGGCCAAATCCCGGCCAATCTTTGGCCCAGGACAGGCGGCAAGCCAGGGCCGGAACCTGCGTGAACGTATCATAGCCCGCGAACATCTCGTCGCCGCCGACACCCGACAGCGCCACTTTCAATCCCAGCTCATGCGCGGCCTTGGCGACCAGCCAGCTATTGACGCCGTCGATGCTGGGCTGGTCCATATCCATCAGAATCTGGCCGCGCCAGTCGTGGAATTCGCCGGGCGTGATGTGGCGCACCGAATGGCGTACCCCCAGATGGCGGGCCAAGACTTGCGCCAGCGGCGCTTCATCGGCGGGCGTTCCCGCCAGTTCCGAGAATCCCAGCGTGATGGCGTCGATTTGTGCCGATTCACCCAGTTCGCAGGCCAGTGCGGCCACGGTCGCGGAATCGCGGCCCGCCGACAGGAACAATCCCACCGGCACATCGGCCACCAGATGGCGCGCAACCGATTCCGACAGCGCTTCTTGCAGGCCGACGCCGCATGATTTTCCTTCCGCCATCAGGGCGGCGGGATCGAACCAGCGCGATTCCTGGGCCTGGCCGCCAGCCTCGATCCACAAGCTTGATCCTGCGGGCAGGGCGCGGATGGATTTGTAAAGCGTATAGGGTTCGGGCACATGGCCCCACAGGAAGAAACCGGCATGGCCCGCCGGTTCGGGCTTGGCATCGATCCAGGGCAATGTCAGCAGCGCCTTGACGGACGAGGCAAAGGCGATGCGATGCGCGTTCCTGGCGATATAAAGGGGCTTGATGCCAAAGCCGTCGCGGGACAGGAACAAGCCCTGCCTGGCCTCGTCCCACAGCGCGAAGGCGAACATGCCCTTCAAGCGCTTGAGCATGCCCGTTCCTTCCTGGGCATACAGATGCAGCAGCACTTCGGTATCGCTGTGGGATTTGAAGTGACAGCCCTTGGCTTCCAATTCGCGCTTAAGCTCGCGGTAGTTATAGATTTCGCCGTTGAAGCTGATAATCAGCCTGCCGTCCGCCGAAGACATCGGCTGAGCGCCGGTCGGATTCAGATCGATGATGGCCAGGCGGCGATGCGCCAGTCCGATCTTTCCCGCCGGGTGAATCCATTGCCCGTGGCCGTCGGGGCCGCGTTTCTGCAGAGCGTCGCTCAGGCGCGCCAACGCGTCCGCATCCACTAAGGGCGCGTTGGGGGCGATGCCGAAAATGCCTGCGATGCCACACATGGTTAGGGTCTGTTGAGTATCAGCACGAGGACGCGACGCCAGGCATTTTGGCGCCCGGGCAGGAACGAAAGGCGCGATGGACTGGACGTCCATAAGCCTTTTGTGACGAACCCGGTCGCCAAAATGGCGGCGTCCCGAAGGGCTTGGGCGAAAAAGGCCGCCTGATACGTCGAAAATCTCGACCGTATGGCCGATACGCTCATCGATTTTCTCCTGTCATGCGGCCTTTTTCTCCTCAAGCGCGTCTCTCGCGGTGATACTCAACAGACCCTAGGCTTATATCACCTTTTTGCCCGGCTACCCAGCCAGGCCCCGCCGACGATCAGGACCAGCGCTCCCAAAACCGACCAGGACGGCTCGGCCAGGCCGGTGGCGATCAGCACGCCGACGGTGATGGGCGGCGTGAAATAGCCCAGACTGCCCAGAGTTTGGATATTGCCGTGCTTGCAGCCCCAATCCCACAGGAAAAAGGCGATGCCGACCGGCCCCAGCCCCAACGCCAGCACGGCCAGCCATTGAAAACCCTGGGGCCAAATGGTGGTTTCGAAAGCCAGATGGCAGAGAAGGGCCAGCAGGGCGGTGGCGGCGCAGAAGGCGCCCACGGCGTCGGTGGGCACGGATTTCAGACGGCGCGACAGAACCGAATAGGCGGCCCAGACCACGGCGCAGCCCAGCGCCGCCAGATGGCCGGGCAAATGGGCGGGATCAAAGCCGGAAAAGCTGCCCTTGGTCACGGCCAGCGCCGCTCCCAGAAAGCCCAGTCCGGCCCCCAACACATGACGGGGACGCAGGCGCTCGCCGGGCAGGAAGGCGGAAAAAAGAACGATCAGCAGCGGCCATAGATAATTGACCAGGCTGGCCTCGACCGGCGGGGCCAGCTTCAGGGCCAGGAAATATAGGGCGTGATAGCCGAACAAGCCGCCGATACCGACCAGCCAGGCCTGCTTGGGTTGGCGGAAATGGCTAAGTGGATTGTCGCCCCTAGCCAGCCACACCGCCACCGACGTCAGGCCAGCGATGCCGAAGGTCAGCGCCGTCAATTGGAAGGGCGGCACCGGACCGCTGGCCGCCGTAAGTGCGGCCAGCGTGCCCCAAAGCAGAATGGCTAAGGCGCCGATAAGGGTGGGGGTTCGTTCTCTAGGAGCATCTGCCATGCGCACTACCAAACTGACGCTCCTCTCCCTCTGGGAGAGGGTGGACGCGAAGCGTCCGGGTGAGGGCGGTGGGTCGGCAATTTCCCCGCACCCCAACCCCACAACCCCGCGGGGAGAGGGGTGGTTTGCTTCAATACATATGCTGGCCGCCATTGATGGACAGGGTCGAGCCGGTGATGAAATCGGCGTCGTCGGCGACCAGGAACAGAACGCCCCTGGCGATGTCGTCGGCGCGCCCCAAACGCCCGGTGGGAATCTTGGCGATGATTTTCTCCAGAACATGGTGCGGCACCGAGCGCACCATGTCGGTATCGACATAGCCGGGGGCGATGGCGTTGACGGTGATGCCCTTGGCCGCCCCTTCCTGGGCCAGCGCCTTGGTGAAACCGTGAATGCCCGACTTGGCGGCGGCATAGTTGACCTGGCCGTACTGGCCGGCCTGGCCATTGATCGAGCCGATATTGACGATGCGTCCGAAGCCTCTGTCGCGCATCGAATCGATGACCAGGCGGCACAGATTGAAGCAACTGGTCAGGTTGGTGTGGATCACGTCTTCCCAACTGTCATAGTCCATCTTGTGCAGCGTGCCGTCCTTGGTGATGCCGGCATTGTTGACCAGAATCTCGATGGGGCCCAAGTCGTGCACGATCTTATCGACCCCGGCCTTGCACTCGCCGTAATCGGCGACATTGAAACGGTAATGGGGGATGCCGGTCTCTTCGGTGAATGTCTGCGCGGCTTCGGAATTGCCGTAGAAATTGGCGACCACGCGATAGCCTTTTTCCTTCAGCCTTTCGCAGATGGCGCGCCCGATGCCGCGCGTGCCGCCGGTAACCAATGCGATGCGTCCTGTCATGATGCGTCTCTCCTTGTTATGCCCCTCGCCGGGCGGGCGCTTATGCGCCCTTGGCCGCCGCCGCAATGGCGGCTTAGAAATAGTTACCCTCGGCCTTGTGCTTTAACCCCGCTCAATGCACATGGCGATGCCCATGCCGCCGCCGATGCACAAGGTGGCCAGGCCCTTCTTGCCGCCGCGCTTGGCCAGTTCGTGAATCAGGGTCACCAGCACGCGGCAGCCCGAGGCGCCGATGGGATGGCCGATGGCGATGGCGCCGCCATTGACGTTCACCTTCGACGTGTCCCAGCCCATGCCCTGATTGACGGCGATGGCTTGCGCTGCGAAGGCTTCATTGGCCTCGATAAGATCCAAATCCTGGTGATTCCAGCCCGCCTTCCTCAGCGCCTTTTGCGAGGCTGGGATGGGGCCGGTGCCCATGACCTTGGGATCGACGCCCGCCGTGGCCCAGGAAGCGATGCGGGCCAGGGGTGTCAGGCCGCGCTTGGCGGCTTCGGCGGCGGTCATCAGCACGCAGGCGGCGGCGCCGTCATTGATGCCCGAAGCGTTGCCCGCCGTCACCGTGCCGTCCTTGGTAAAGGCGGGCTTCAGCTTGGCCAACCCCTCCAGCGTTGCGCCCAGGCGCACGAATTCATCGGTGTCGAACAGCTTTTCTTCCTTCTTGACCGTGATTTTCACGGGCACGATTTCATCCTTGAAGCGTCCGGCCTTGATGGCGTCCTCGGCCTTGTTCTGGCTGGCCAGGGCGAATTCGTCCTGGGTCTCGCGGCTGATCTGGAATTCCTTGGCCACATTCTCGGCGGTGATGCCCATATGGTAATTGTTGAAGACGTCTGTCAGGCCATCGACGATCATGGTATCGACGAAGCTCATCGGTCCCATCTTGACGCCGCCGCGCAGATATCCGGCATGTTGCGAGTTGCTCATGCTTTCCTGGCCGCCGGCGACGACGATGGTGGAATCTCCGGCCAGCAGCGATTGCATGCCCAGCGCCACGGCGCGCAATCCCGAGCCGCAGACCTGGTTGATGGTCATGGCCGTCGATTCGCTGGGCAGGCCGGCCTTCAGCGCCGACTGACGGGCCGGATTCATGCCGACGCCGGCGGTGAGGATCTGTCCCATCAGCACTTCATCGACATCCTGGGCTTCCACCTTGGCCCTGGAAAGCGCCTCGCGGATGGCGATTTCTCCCAATCCCGCCGCCTGATAGCCGGACAAGGAGCCCGAAAATGAGCCGACAGGGGTGCGGCAGGCGGCAACAATCACGATATCGGTCATAACGCAGGTCTCCAATGGATTGGGCGGGTGGCTTGTCGCCTGTTAGTTTGGCGGTTGAGCGGGCCGCGTCAACCATCAATTTTCCAAGAAATTTCTTGCCCCTTAGATGGTCGGATGCTTCATTCGGGGACTGGAATATAGCTCTGACGCGAGGAAGCGATGAAAAACCAATGGTCCGACAAGGCGGCGAACGAGGCCGTGAAGCGCTATGGCGCCCTGGGCGTCAATGCGGATTTGGCCCTTCGCGTCCATACCACCCGTCTTCTGGGCCAGGAACCCAAGCTGGTTTTGCATGGCGGCGGCAATACGTCGGTCAAGACGCGCCTTCAGGCCAAGGACGGCGAGGTCGTGGAGGTGCTGTGCGTCAAAGGTTCGGGCTGGGATATGGGCGATATCGAGCCTGCCGGCCTGCCTGCCGTGCGTCTGGCCCCCTTGTTGAAGCTGGCCAAGCTGAAATCGCTTTCTGACGAGGAGATGGTGAATTTCCAGCGCATCAATCTGCTGGATGCTTCCTCGCCCAACCCATCCGTGGAAACGCTGCTGCATGCCTTTCTGCCGCACAAATATATCGATCACAGCCATGCCAACGCCATTCTGTCGCTGACCGACCAGCCCGATGGCGCAGACCATGCACAGGCGGTGTTCGGCCAGCGCCTGGGCCTGGTGCCCTTTATCAAGCCTGGCTTCGATCTGGCCAAGAAAGCCAAGCAGGTGTTCGAGGCCAATCCCAAGGTGCAAGGTCTGGTGCTGCTCAAGCACGGCCTGTTCACCTTCGGCGACACGGCTAGGCAAGCCTATGAGCGCCACATCAAATTCGTCTCCATGGCCGAACGCTATCTGGCTCAGGCCCGCAAGAAACGGGTGCGGGTTTTCATGCCCGCCCGCCAACCAAGGTCGATCGCGCCTCTGGCCGAGGTGGCGCCGATTCTGCGCGGGCGCGTGGCCCTCAATCTGGGCAATGGCGCCTATAGGCGCATGGTGCTGGATTTTCGCACCGGCCCGGAAATTCTGGCTTATGTGAACGGCAGGGACGTGGCGCGCATTTCATCGGCAGGCACGGTGACGCCCGATCATGTGATCCGCATCAAGGGCTGGCCCTTGATCGTTCCCGCCCCCGAGGCCGGCAAGCTGCAGGAATTCGCCGCCGAGGTCGAAAAGGCGGTCGAGCGCTATGTCGCCGGCTATACGGCCTATTTCGAGAAGCACAACGCCAAGGCCAATCCCAAGAAAAAGATGCTGGACCCGATGCCCAGGGTGATTCTGGTCCCGGGCCTGGGCCTGTTCGGGCTGGGAGCCAGCAAGAAGGATGCCCGCGTCGCAGCCGATCTGGCCGAAACCACGGTGGCGGTGGTCGCCGACGCGACGGCGCTGGGCCGTTTCGAAAGCATCCCCAAGGCCAAGCTGTTCGACATGGAATATTGGTCGCTGGAACAGGCCAAGCTGGGCAAGGAGGCCGAGAAGGCGCTGGCTCGCCAGGTAGTGGCGGTGACGGGCGGCGGATCAGGCATCGGTGCCGCCGTGGCCCAGGCCTTTGCCAAGGAAGGCGCCGAGGTGGCGGTGCTGGATCTCAACCTCGAGGCCGCCTGCCTGGTGGCCAAGGGCATCAAAGGCTTGGCCGTGGCCTGCGACGTCACCGATCCGGATTCGGTCAAGGCCGCCTTCCTGCGCATCGCCGAAACCTATGGCGGCGTCGATATCGTGGTTTCGAATGCGGGCGCGGCCTGGCAGGGAAAGATCGGCACCGTCGATGAGTCCTTGCTGCGCAAAAGCTTTGAGCTCAATTTCTGGGGCCATCAGCGGGTGTCGCAGGCGGCGCTGCATCAGTTCAAGGCGCAGGGAAGCGGCGGCTGCCTGTTGTTCAACACCTCGAAGCAAGCGGTCAATCCCGGCAAGGATTTCGGCCCCTACGGCCTGCCCAAGGCGGCCACGCTGTTCTTGATGAAACAATACGCCCTGGATCATGGCCGCGACGGCGTCCGCGCCAACGCCGTCAATGCCGACCGCATCCGTTCGGGGCTTCTGACCGAAAGCATGATCGCTTCCAGGGCCAAGGCGCGAGGCGTCACGGTGGCGGACTATATGGCCGGCAATCTGTTGGGCCGCGAGGTGGAAGCCAAGGATGTGGCCCAGGCTTTCGTCGATCTGGCCAATGCGAGCAAGACCACCGCCTGCGTGGTTACCGTCGATGGGGGGAATATTGAAGCTTCCCTAAGGTAATTCATGTCCATGGTTTCGACACGATTAGCTAGGCGTATTTGCCGATTCAAAGCTTGCCTTGGGGGCGATTCAAGGGTTTCATGGGAGCGATATGAGCGCATCGTCAACGCCCGCCCCAGCAGCCCAGACAACGCCGCCCAAGCCGGCGGCGCAGGCCCCTGGAAATGGCGGCGCCAGGCCCGACCGCGATCGCTATCTGGCGATGTCGTTTTGTTGGGCCGATCTGCTGTTCGAGATGGACGAAGCGGGCAAGCTGTCTTTCGCCACCGGCGCCACCGAGCCTTTCATCGGCAAGAAGGCGGGCGATCTGGTGGGCGGCAATTTCTCGGATATGTTCATTCCCGAGGAACTGCCCGACGTCCAGCAGTTCCTGCGCATGGTGTCCCAGCGCGGACGTCACGACACCGACGTCCTGAAGATGAAGCGCAAGCAGGGCCTGCCGCTGCCGGTGATGGCGGCGGGCTATTGTCTGGACGGCATTTTCTATGTGGCGCTTCGGCTGCGTTCCTCGAACATGCGGCTGGCGACGGATGTCGTCGAACGCAACGCCAAGACCGGCCTCATCAATCACGAAGCCTTTTCGGAAACGGCCAGCCAGCGCATCAAGCAGATGCAGGATCTTGGCCAGAAGGCCGAGGTGTCGATCCTGTCCTTGGAAGGGCTGGGCGATCTTAAGAACCGCCTGCCCGGCTCGGCCGCCGACCATCTGCTGGCCAAGGTCGGGGCCACGCTGCGGGCCAGCGCCGTCGATGGCGACGCCGCCACCCAGATCGGCGAGGACAAATTCTCGTTTGTCCATCAGGCGACGCTGGACCTGGCGCAACTGACGGCGCAGATCCAGGACTTGGCCAGATCCGCCGATCCCAAGGGCGAGGGCGTGCGCGTCGATGCGGCCAGCCTGAACATGGACGGGGCCGAGAATCTAAGCCAGGAAGACATGGCCAAGGGCCTGCTTTACGCCATGAACAGCTTCCAGCGCGAAGCCGGCAAGGGCTTCAATCTGGCCGATCTCTCGACCAACATCACCGCGCTGGTCGCCAAGGGAGTGTCCGAGGTCAACGGCTTCAAGCGCGTGGTGGCCGAGGGCAAGTTCTTCGTGGCCCTGCAGCCGATCATCGACATCAAGTCGGGCGACGTCCATCACTATGAGGCGCTGTGCCGCTTCAATACCGCCGTCCCCGGCGAGTCGCCCTACCGCTATATCACCTTCGCCGAGGAAACCGGCCTGATCCACGATTTCGATCTGGCGATGGCCAAGAAGGTGGTCGAGTGGCTGTCCAAGATGCCGCGCAATAACGACAAATACCGGGTGGCGGTTAATATCTCGGGCTTCTCGATCGGCGTGCCGCAATATGTCGATGCCCTGCATCAGTTGATGAAGGACAATCCCTGGACGCCGGGCAAGCTGATGTTCGAGATCACCGAAAGCTCGCGCATGAGCGACCTCGAGGCCGCCAACAGCTTCATCCAAAGCCTGCGCAAGAAGGGCTATCATGTCTGTCTGGACGATTTCGGCGCCGGCGCAGCCAGCTTCCAATATCTGTCGGCGCTGGAAGTCGATGTCGTGAAGATCGACGGTTCGGCGGTCAAGAACGCCCAGAAAGCCCCCAAGGGCCGCGCCTTCCTGTCGGCTCTGACCGAGCTGTGCACGCGCCTGGGCGTCGAGACCATCGCCGAGATGATCGACACGCCGGAAACCCTGTCCTTCGTGCGCGACTGCCGATGCGATTATGTGCAGGGATTCCTGTTCGGCAAGCCGTCGGCCAATCTGACCGACTTCAGCCCGCTGCCCAATATCAGCCTGTTCAAGCGGCGCCCGGGCCAGGCCTGACCGTTTCCGGCTTCTTGAAATATTGCGGCGTCACTCCCATCGCCTGACCGATATGGCCGATCACGAAATGCATCAGCGGCATGGTCGGCTTGGTGAATTCGGCATGGACGGACTCGCCTTGGATGTCTACGACCTTGCATTCGGCCTTGATGCGGTCATGCTCGTCTTGCTGCGAGCGGATGACGAGCGTCAAGGGGTTGCCGACGAAGAAGCCCTGGCCCTTGAAATAGACGCCGCCGCTTGAAATGTTGACGACCGGATAAGTCTTGCCAGCAAGCTCGACGCACAAATTCTGCGCCAGATAACGTTCGTGCCGGCGCCGCTCATCGGCATTCTTCATGGCCTGCTCCCTTGTTTGGAAAGCCCTGGGCTCTTTTTGATCTTCCCTCGTTGTGAAGAATATATGGACGCCGCGGCACGGAATAACAGTGTCAAAACAAAGAAGATCGAACGTTATCGGATTTGAAATACGCTGCCGGCGAAAGGGCAGACTTTTCAATCGTCATGATTTATCGGCGCGTATCATCGGCCGGCCAAGGTGATGCCTGATTACCGCGAATCGGACGGCATCGCTTTGGTGAAAAAGAAAGCCCCTGGTTTGCACCAGGGGCTAAGTCAATACAGGGAGGCTTCACGTCTGGGAGACGTAGGGTTCCAACGAACCCCTTCCGAGCGTCACACTCGAAACTCGTGAACAAAGCGTCGCTGCTTTTGCGCCGCAACATTCGTGATGTCATACATAAGGCCCGAACCTACCCGGAACCATGCGGAATTCCACAGTTCTGCCATGCAAATTGCGCATGGCTAATGTAGGGCGTAACATACTAGATATAGTATTATTGGAGCTACAGAACCTATATATGTAGATAATTAACGTTTGTCTGGGGAAGTCCGTCGACGCTCGCGCCGTAACCCTAGATTTCCACTTGTCCGCCTAGTTCCACCACACGGTTAATCGGCAGCCGGAAAAAATCCATGGCGCTGGCGGCCATCCGTGACAGGCTGGCATAGACATAGGCCTGCCAGAGCGGAAGGCCGGGCTTGCCCGAGGGGATGATGGTCTCGCGGCTCAGGAAGTAGGAAATCGACATCGGCTCGTAGAAAAAGCCCAACTCGTCCTCGCGGGCCTGAGCCAGGGCCCTGGGCACGTCGGGGTCTTGCATGAAGCCGTAATGCAGCAGGACTTGATGGAATCCCTGGTCGAGGGGCTTGGATTCGATGCGCCATTCGTTGGGAACGAAGGGCACGTCATCGACGATGACGGTCAGCAGCACCACGCGCTCATGCAGCACCTTGTTGTGCTTGATGTTGTGCAGCAGGGCCAGCGGCACGCCATGCGTCGAGCCGTGCAGGAAAACGGCGGTTCCGGGTACGCGGAGCAGGCGCTCGGAGAGACTGGCTAGGAAATCCCTGACCGGCAGCGAGTCGCTTTGGATGCGGGCCAGATGCACGTCGCGGCCCTTTTTCCAGGTGGCCAGCAGCGCGAACACAAACAGGCCGATGGCCAGCGGGAACCAGCCGCCATGCTCGATTTTCACGATGTTGGCGCCGAAGAAGGCCAAGTCGATGAGCAGGAAGATGCCGACAATGGGAATCACCAGGCGTTTCTTCCATTTCCAGGCCAGCAGCATGACCAGACCGACCAGAATGGCCGTAATCGCCATCGTGCCGGTGACGGCGACGCCATAGGCGGCGGCCAGTTTCGAGGACGAGCCGAAGCTGGCCACCAGAATGGCGACGGCGGCCATCAGCATCCAGTTGACGAAGGGCATGTAGATCTGTCCGCTTTCATGTTCCGACGTGTGGATGATGCGCAGGCGGGGCAGATAGCCTAGCTGGATGGCCTGGCGGGTCATCGAAAAGGCTCCTGAAATGGTGGCCTGCGAGGCGATGACGGTGGCCATGGTGGCCAGGATGACCAGGGGCAGCGTGGCCCATTGCGGCACCATCAGGAAAAAGGGATTCTCGATGGCTTCGGGATGGGCCAGCAAAAGCGCTCCCTGTCCGAAATAATTGAGCAGCAGAGCGGGCAAAGTCAGGCCGTACCAGGCCAGCGCGATGGGCAGGCGCCCGAAATGGCCCATGTCGGCATAGAGCGCCTCGGCGCCGGTGACCACCAGAACGATGGCGCCCAGCGACAGGAATCCGGTCAGGCCGTTATTCATGAGGAACAAGATGGCGTGGTGCGGCGACACCGCCCACAGGACGCCGGGATTAAGGCCGATATTCTTGACCCCGATGAAGCCGATGGTCAAAAACCAGATGGCGACGATGGGGCCGAACATGCCGCCGACCACCGCCGTGCCATGGCGCTGAATGGCGAACAGAAAAACCAGAATGGCCAGGGTCAGCGGCAGGATGTAATCCGAGAAGCCGGGCTTGGCGATATCCAGCCCCTCGATGGCCGACAGTACGGAAATGGCCGGCGTAATCATGCTGTCGCCATAGAACAGGCCGGCGGCGAACAGACCCAGCGCCGTGATGAAGATCGACTTCCTGCTTCCCTCCATCAGGCGGGTGACCGCGGCCAGCAAGGCCAGGCTGCCGCCTTCGCCCCGATTGTCGGCACGCATCACCACCAGCACATATTTGACCGAGACCACGCACATGATCGACCAGAAGACCAGTGACAGCGCTCCCAGCACATGGGGCCTGTCGATCGGCAAAGGGTGCGATCCGCCGAAGGTTTCCTTGATGGCGTAAAGCGGGCTGGTGCCGATATCGCCGAAAACGATGCCAAGGGCGGCCAGGGCTAGGCCGGGAACGCGGCCAAAGCTCTTCCCGGTCTCGAGACCGGATGCGGTGCTGGACATGTTCGGATATGAATCCCTGCCATTGAAGGGTGTGTAAGGGAATACCCTTATGTGAGGCTTGTCAACAGTGAGAGGCCCTGATTAATCGGCTAAATCAATTATAATCAATTAACTTATCAATTGGATTGCTTTGCCATCACGGCGTTAATCTAGCCTCATAACAATCGAACAGATGAGGAGAGTTCCCATGGCCAAGTCGCTTCCCAGTATCGATATCGGCATTCCGGAAAAAAAGCGCAAGGCGATCGGCCACGGCCTGTCGCGCCTGCTGGCCGATAGCTACACGCTGTATCTGAAGACCCACAATTTCCACTGGAACGTCACCGGTCCGATGTTCAACACACTGCATCTGATGTTCGAGGCCCAGTACAGCGAAATGGCCCTGGCCGTCGATCTGGTGGCCGAGCGCATCCGGGCCCTGGATCTGCCCGCCCCCGGCAGCTATGCCGAATTCGGGAAACTGACGGTGCTGAAAGAAGCGCAGGGCGCGCCCAAGGCGATGGAGATGGTGCGCCAACTGGTCAAGGACCATGAGGCGGTGGTGCGCACGGCCCGCGACGTCTTTCCCCTGGCCGAGGACGCCAAGGACGAGCCGACCTGCGATTTGCTGACCCAGCGAATGCAGGTCCACGAAAAAACCGCCTGGATGCTGCGCAGCCTGCTCGACTGATCGGGCAGAGTCTTGCCAGATAAGAAAAACCGAAGAGGGGAGCCTGGCCGCTCCCCTCTTTTTATTCAATGTATAGAAGGCATTGCAGAATTTTCAGGCCGGGGCTTGCCTTGGGGCATGGGCGTGGTATCTAAGGGCGCCCAATTCGCCGCCAGCCACAAGGCCCGACCATGCCCAAGCGCACAGATATCCGCTCCATCATGATCATCGGAGCCGGCCCCATCGTGATCGGCCAGGCCTGTGAATTCGACTATTCGGGCGCCCAGGCCTGCAAGGCGCTGAAGGAAGAAGGCTACCGGGTCATTCTGGTCAATTCGAACCCGGCCACCATCATGACCGACCCCGAATTGGCCGACGCCACCTATGTGGAACCGATCACCACCGAGATGGTGACCCGCATCATCGAGAAGGAACGGCCCGACGCGCTGCTGCCGACCATGGGCGGGCAGACGGCGCTGAATACCGCCATGGCCCTGGCCGACGAAGGGGTGCTAGAGCGCCTGGGCGTGGAAATGATCGGCGCCAAGCGCGACGTCATCGCCAAGGCCGAGGACCGGCTTTTGTTCCGGGAAGCCATGACCAAGATCGGCCTGGAAAGTCCGAAAAGCCAGGTCGTGAAAACCCTGTCCGAGGCCCGCGAGGCTTTGCGGATGGTCGGTCTGCCGGCCATCATCCGCCCCAGCTTCACCCTGGCCGGCACCGGCGGCGGCATCGCCTACAACACCGAGGAATTCGAGCGCATCGTCGCCGGCGGTCTGGCCGCCTCGCCGGTGCATGAAGTGCTGATCGAAGAGTCTGTGCTGGGCTGGAAGGAATTCGAGATGGAGGTGGTGCGCGATCACGCCGACAATTGCATCATCATCTGCTCGATCGAGAATATCGATCCGATGGGCGTGCATACCGGCGATTCCATCACCGTCGCCCCGGCTCTGACCTTGACCGACAAGGAATATCAGATCATGCGCGACGCCTCGATCGCCACTTTGCGCGAGATCGGCGTCGATACCGGGGGCTCGAACGTGCAGTTCGCCGTCAACCCCAAGGACGGGCGCATGGTGGTGATCGAGATGAATCCCCGTGTGTCCCGCTCGTCGGCCCTGGCCTCGAAGGCCACCGGCTTTCCCATCGCCAAGGTGGCGGCCAAGCTGGCCGTCGGCTATACGCTGGACGAATTGGCCAACGACATTACGGGTGTTACGCCCGCTTCGTTCGAGCCCACCATCGATTACGTCGTCACCAAGATCCCGCGCTTCACTTTCGAGAAGTTCCCGGGCGCCGAGGCCTTGCTGTCGACCTCGATGAAGTCGGTGGGCGAAGCCATGAGCGTGGGGCGCAGTTTTGCCGAAAGCCTGCAGAAGGGGCTGCGTTCGATGGAAACCGGGCTCTCCGGCCTTGACGACATCGTCATCGAGGGCGGCAACAGCAAGGACGCCGTGAAGGCGCAACTGTCGAAATTCCGCCCCGACCGCCTGCTGGTCATCGCCCAGGCCTTCCGCCTGGGCCTCTCGGTCGAGGAAATCCAAACCGCCAGCGCCTACGATCCCTGGTTCCTGCGCCAGATCGAAGCCATCGTCAGGGCCGAGGAAGGGGTGAAGGCCAAGGGTCTGCCCGGCGACGCCCGCGAATTGCTGCGCTTGAAGGCGATGGGTTTCTCGGATACGCGCCTGTCCAAACTGTCGGGCAAGACGCCGGTCGAAGTGGCTTTCCGGCGCGATGTGCTGAACGTCCATCCGGTCTATAAGCGCATCGACACCTGCGCCGCCGAATTCGCCTCCAGCACCGCCTATATGTATTCGACCTATGAAGGCGACGGCATCGGTCCCGCCGATTGCGAAGCCGAACCCAGCGACCGAAAGAAAGTGATGATCCTGGGCGGCGGGCCGAACCGCATCGGCCAGGGCATCGAATTCGATTATTGCTGCGTTCATGCCGCCTATGCCCTGGACGAGGCGGGATACGAGACCATCATGGTCAACTGCAATCCGGAAACCGTCTCCACCGACTATGACACGTCTGACCGCCTGTATTTCGAACCCCTGACCGCCGAGGACGTGATCGAAATCGCCCGCGTCGAGCAAAGGAAGGGCCAGCTTCTGGGCGTCATCGTGCAGTTGGGCGGCCAGACGCCCCTGAAACTGTCGCAAGCGTTGGAGAATGCCGGCATTCCGATTCTGGGCACCTCGCCCGACGCCATCGATCTGGCCGAGGATCGCAAACGCTTCCAGGAATTGCTCGAGCGTCTGCAGCTCAAGCAGCCGGCCAACGGCACCGCCACCTCGCACGAGGAGGCGCTGAAGGCCGCGCATCGCATCGGCTATCCGGTGGTGATCCGCCCCTCCTATGTGCTGGGCGGGCGGGCCATGCGCATCGTCCATGACGACGAGGAATTGGCCCTGTATATGCGTGACGCCGTGCAGGTGTCGGGCGACAATCCAGTGCTGGTCGATTCCTATCTGCAGGACGCCATCGAGGTCGATCTCGACGCCATCTGCGACGGCAAGGACGTTTATATCGCCGGCATCATGGAACATATCGAGGAGGCGGGCATCCATTCCGGCGATTCCGCCTGTTCGCTGCCGCCCTATTCCTTGCAGTCCGACATCATCTTGGAATTGAAGACGCAGGCCGAGGCCCTGGCCCTGGGCCTCAACGTCAAGGGGCTGATGAATATTCAGTTCGCCGTCAAGGGACAGACGGTCTATATCCTGGAAGTCAATCCCAGGGCCAGCCGCACAGTGCCCTTCGTCGCCAAGGCGACCGGCATCGCCGTGGCCAAGATCGCCAGCCGGGTCATGGCCGGGGAATCCCTGGCTTCCTTCAGCATTCAAGAATCTAACCTGCCCCATGTGGCGGTCAAGGAGGCCGTGTTCCCCTTTGCCCGTTTCGCCAATGTCGATATCGTGCTGGGGCCCGAGATGAAATCGACCGGCGAAGTGATGGGGCTGGACAAAAGCTTCCCCATCGCCTTCGCCAAGTCGCAGATCGCCGCCGGCACCAATCTGCCCTGCCAGGGCACGGTCTTCATTTCTGTGCGCGAAAACGACAAGCCGGCTGCCGCTGAAATCGGCAAGAGTCTGTCGGACATGGGCTTCAATCTGATCGCCACGTCGGGCACGGCGGCCTATCTGACCGGCCGCGGCCTTTCCGTCGGCGTCGTCAACAAGGTTCTGGAGGGACGCCCGCATTGCGTCGATGCCATGCTGTCGGGCCAGGTGCAGTTGGTCATCAATACGACCGAAGGCGCCCAGGCCCTGGCCGACAGCTTTGGAATCCGCCGTACAGCCTTGATTAACAACATTGCCCACTACACGACCATGGCCGGAGCCAGGGCCGCCGCCGGGGCCATCGAGGCCCTGATTAAGGGAAAACTGGACGTCGCCCCCTTGCAGGCCTACTTCAAGGCGTCCTAAGATGGCCTGAACGGACCGCCCTTCAGGTTTCCGCCTGCGGGGGGTGGTTGTTTTTTTTGCTTTCCATTCCAACAGCGGCAGGGGAGCCGGCATGGAAAAGATACCGATGACTCCGGAGGGGCTTTCCCGTCTCGAGGAAGAGCTGAAGAATCTGCGCTCGGTCGAGCGGCCTGGCGTCATCCGCGCCATTGCCGAGGCGCGCGAGCACGGCGATCTTTCGGAAAACGCCGAATACCACGCCGCCCGCGAACGTCAAAGCTTCATCGAGGGCCGCATCGCCGAGTTGGAAGACATCGTCAGCCGGGCCCAGGTCATCGATCCCAAGCAGTTCTCGGGCGATGTCGTGCGCTTTGGCGCCACCGTCACCCTGGCCGATGAGGATTCCGACGACGAGCCCACCTACCGCATCGTCGGCGCCCATGAATCCGATATTTCGAAGGGGCTGATTTCCGTCCATTCGCCGTTGGCTCGGGCCCTGATCGCCAAGAAGCTGGGAGCGACGGTCGAGGTCAAAACCCCTTCGGGCACCAAATCCTACGAGATCGTCGACGTCAAATACGTCTGACCCGCCGAAATGATCGGCCCTGCCGCCTCCTTGCTGCAACGGGCCGAAACCCTTCTGAAAGAGGGGCGGCACGACGAGGCCGCCCCCTTGTTTCATCAGGCCCTGGCCCTGGAAGGGGACCGGCGGGCGGTTATCGTCGCCATCATGGGCTGTCTGTTGGACCATCGCTTGCAAGAAGAGGCGATTCAGCTTGGCCAGGCTGGCCTGGCGCTTTTTCCCGGCGATGCGGAAGTCCGGGTCTTGAAGGGCAATGGCGAATTCCGGCAGGGATATTTCGAGGATGCCTGCGTGACGTTGGACAGGTTGGATTCGAAAGCAGGCCCCTTGGCGCGACAAGGGCATGAGATATTTCTTTTGGCGACGATCGGAAGGGGCGAAACGCCTTCTGTCTCTGTCGGAGACCATGGCTCATTATTGTCGGCCATCGAGGAGGGCCGAGCCCCCGATCCCACCCACTGGTCCCACTGGACCCGGCATTATGACGAGCATTGGAAGATTCTGGCCGCCCGCTATATGAAGCGCTGGCTGGAGGCGAAGGGGGAAGGCGCGCCGCGCCGCCCGCCCACGGACCGGGGCTGGATTTCGGTCAACTCGATGCGCCATTACGGCAATCTTGCCCACACGATCGGCGATTACGCGACGGCCTTCCTGTATGCGCGGATGAACGGTCTGGATCTGCGAACGCCGGAATGGCAAGGCCAGTATTTCTTCGATCTCGACGATCCTTTCGCGCAGCCCGGCTTGCCTTACACGCCGGTCGACAGGGCCTGGATGATGCGTTGCCTGCACGAGAAACGGACCGAGGCGGGTCCGGCGAACGCCGATCTGTTTCATCCCGCCGTCAGCCCTCTGCCCTTGTGGGGGCAAGAGGCGGTCAGAAACCGCCTGCGGATTCGAGGCGCTTGGAAACAGCGCTTTGCCGGGGCGTTGGATGTCACGGGCGGCGGAGCGGGACTGGTGGCGCTGCATCTGCGCTATCGCGATCTGGTCCGCCCCGACATGCAGGCCAAGCGGCCCTTCGATCTGGTTTCGTTCAAGCGCCAACTGGCGGCGCATATCTTGCGTGAACCCGCCTCGCGCTTGCTGATCCTTTCCGACGATCCCCAGCGGGCCAAGCAAGATTTCCCTGAATTCCGGCCGCAATCGACCGACGATCTGCCGCCTGAAGACGGCATCGTCTTGCATCTGCGCGACTTCTATTTGATGACCGAGGCCGAGACGGTGATCGCCACCAGGGGCAGTTTCGCTCGCGCCGCCGTCATGATCGGACGCCAAGGCCAGCGCCTGCTGTCTCCCGATTACGAGCGGGAATGCCTGACGCCAGAAGATCCCTGGCAGAGCGACATCTACCGCTAGCCCAGCATCTCGCGGGCGATTCGTATCGCCTCGCCGGCGTCGAGCCTGGCCACGCATTCATATTGTTCGCCCCGGAACGGCAGCGTGCAATCGCCGATGCAGCCAAGGCAGGGCATTCCGGCCAGCATCACCTTGAGGTTGGCAGGGGCATAGCTGGGCGCATGCGGCAGCATTTCGCCCGCATAGGCGGCGGCGGAAAGCGACAGCGTGGGAACGCCCGATAGCGAAGCCAGATGCATGGTGGCGCTGTCGGTGGCGATGACCAGCCGGGCCGCCTTGAACAAAGGCAGCAATTGCAAGAAGGGCCGTTCGATGACGCCCAGCCGTTCGGCCAGGGAAATGAAATCGGGGTTGCGTTTCAGATCGCCCGGCCCGGCCAGCAGCCTGATGTCGAACTCGGAAAATTCGGCGGCCAGTTCCGCCCAGAAGGATGTCATGGGCTGGCGGTCGCGGCTGGAAGCAAAGGGCGAGAACAGAATCGTCGGGCGGTCCAAGATTTCGGGCGTTACGCTCAGATGACTGTCATGCAGGCGCAGATTGGGCGTGTCGGGCGTCTGTCCGCAGAGCGCTTGGGCCAGATGCAGCCAGCGTTCGATCATGGCGGCGGGGCGGGGGACTTCGACCAGCCGCGTCAATCGCTTGGCATTGTCTTCCAGGCGGCGGCCGAATTTCGGCCAGGGTTTGGGATGGAAGGCGGCCGAGAATTCGGCGCCATCGGCGGCGGCCATCAGCAGCGCGTCGTCCATCCAGGGATGGCGGCGCCAGTCCAGCGAGACGGCTTGGCGCATGTTCCAGGACCGCACTTCGGCCAGCGTTTGAAAGCGATAGCGCACATCCGTCATCAGCCGGTAGAAGTCGAAAGTCTCGACCGCGATGCCGGGCGGCATGGCGAAAGCGGTTTTGGCCGATTCCTTGCGCAGCAAAAGGCGGATCGGTTCGCCTTCTCGCGCCAAGGGGCGAAAGGCGTCGATGACGGCGGCAAGCAGCAGCACGTCGCCCAATCCGCCGGCTTCGATCAGCAGCAGACCCTTGGGCGGTCGGCCATGGCATCGCCGTTCCCCGGCCTTCCAGGCCAAGGGATCGATCAAGGCGCGCAGGCGGCGCTTGGTAATCATGCCTCGTGGGGGGCTTGTTCCGTCTCGCCGTCGTCGCCGGCGTTCAGATCGACCGGGACGCCGGGTTCCATCTTGGAATTGCGGATGGCCAGCGCCGATTTGACATGGCTGACATTGGGCGCCGCCGTCAGTTGGGTGGTCAGGAATTTCTGATAGGCGTCCCAGTCGGTGGCCACGACCTTAAGCAGAAAATCGGTTTCGCCTGCCAGCATGTGGCATTCGCGCACTTCCGGCCAACTGCCGACCAGGCGCTCGAAATCCTTGAGATCGTGATCGGCCTGGCTGGACAGACCGACATGGGCGAAGACGGTGACGTGATAGCCCAAGGCCTGGGGATCGACCTCGGCATGATAGCCTTTGATAAAGCCGGCCTCCTCCAGCGCGCGGACGCGGCGCAGGCAAGGTGGCGCCGAAATGCCGGCCCGTTTCGCCAGTTCGACATTCGTCATCCGACCGTCTTCCTGCAAATCATGCAGGATACGCCGGTCGATCCGGTCCAGTTTAACCCGCTGCATGGAAATCCTTGGAACGCCTTCCCCTGTATTTGTGAAATTATATTATAACGGTCTGGCCGATCCGCCAAGTCCCTTCGCATCTGCAGCGAAAGAAACTTTCGTGGCACCCCTCCAGCAGTCTGTATAAAAATCAGAGGCTTGCAGCATCCTTTAGAAAGCCAAGAAACTGCTTGTAATTGTTTGACCAATTCCCTAAATTGCCTAGGCTTTCAACCCTCGATTCTAGAATGGAGAGACCCCCCATGTCCGATTGCTGCAACTCGGTTGGCGTTCTTGTCGGCAAGCCGGCGCCCGATTTCACGGCGCCCGCCGTCATGCCCAGCAATGAAATCAATCCGTCCTTCAATCTCAAAGCCTATCTGGCCGGCGGCTACGGCCTGGTTTTCTTTTGGCCGCTCGACTTCACCTTCGTCTGCCCCTCGGAAATCCTGGCCCACGATCATCGCCTGAAGGCCTTCGAGGAGCGCAACACCAAGCTGGTCGGGGTTTCGATCGATTCGCACTTCACCCATCTGGCCTGGAAGAACACGCCGGTCGAGAAGGGCGGTCTGGGCAATGTCCAGTTCCCGATGGTGGCCGACATCAACCAGTCGATCTGCAAAAGCTATGGCGTTCAGTTGCCGGGCGGCATGGCGTTGCGCGGCACCTTCCTGATCGACAAGAACGGCATCGTGCAAAGCCAGCATGTCAACAATCTGCCCCTGGGCCGCAATGTCGATGAGGCGCTGCGCCTGGTCGATGCGCTGCAGTTCACCGAGCAGCATGGCGAGGTTTGCCCCGCCGGCTGGCAGAAGGGCAAGCCCGGCATGAAGGCCAACCCCTCGGGTGTGGCCGAATATCTGGCCAAGCACGCCAAGGAGCTTTAGCAGTCTTCCAAAGCGCGTAAAAAAGCGGGCTGGAAGCGATTCCGGCCCGCTTTCGTTCATGCCGCCTTGCCACTGGGGCCCAGCCTACCTATTCTAAGCCCCCCAAGCACAAAGGAAGCGTCGGATGGCGACCAAACAGACGAAAGTTCTTATTCTGGGTTCCGGCCCGGCCGGCTTGACGACGGCGATTTATGCGGCCAGAGCCAATATGAAACCGATCCTGCTGGCCGGTTTGCAACCGGGCGGGCAGTTGACCATCACCACCGACATCGAGAACTTCCCCGGTTTCGCCGAGCCGGTGGGCGGGCCTTGGCTGATGGAACAGATGCAAAAGCAGGCCGAGAATGTCGGCGCCGAGATCGTTTATGACCTCGCCGTCAAGGTCGATATGTCCAAGCGCCCCTTTAGCGTCGAGTCCGATTCCGGCGACCTCTATCTGGGCGAAACGCTGGTCATCTGCACCGGCGCCTCGGCCAAGTGGCTGGGCATTCCGACCGAGAAGACTTTCCAGGGCTATGGCGTGTCGGCCTGCGCCACCTGCGACGGCTTTTTCTTCCGCGGCAAGGAAGTGGCCATCGTCGGCGGCGGCAATACGGCGGTCGAGGAAGCGATCTACCTGACCAACCATGCCAGCAAGGTGACGCTGATTCACCGGCGCGATTCGCTGCGCGCCGAAAAAATCATGCAGGACCGCCTGTTCGCCAATCCCAAGATCGACGTCATCTGGGATTCAGTGGTCGATGAGGTGGTCGGCGACAGCAATCCGCCGTCGATGAACGGGCTGAAACTGAAGAACGTGAAGACGGGCGCGATCAGCCATCTGAAGGTCGATGGCTTGTTCGTGGCCATCGGGCACTCGCCGAACACGGAATTGTTCAAGGGCGAGCTGGACATGGATGACGAAGGCTATCTGGTCACGGCGCCGGGTTCGGTCGCCACCAACGTCCCCGGCGTTTTCGCCGCCGGCGACGTTCAAGACAAGATCTATCGCCAGGCGGTGACGGCGGCCGGCACCGGCTGTATGGCCGCCATCGAGGCCGACCGCTTCCTGGTTATGAACGGCGGGCACTGATGTCCAACATGGACTGGGACAAGCTTCGGGTTTTTCATGCGGTGGCGGAAGCGGGCAGCTTCACCCATGCCGGCGAAACCCTGAATCTGAGCCAGTCCGCCGTCAGCCGCCAGATCAGCGCCTTGGAAGAAAGCCTGGGCGTCACGCTTTTCCACCGCCATGCGCGCGGCCTGATCCTGACCGAGCCCGGCGAATTGCTGTTTCGCACGGCGCGCGAGGTCTTCGCCAAGCTGGCGATGACGGAAGCGCAACTGGCCGAGGGCAAGGACCATCCGCAAGGCCCCTTGAAAATCACCACCACGGTGGCTTTCGGAACCTTGTGGCTGACGCCGCGCATCCGCGAATTCCTGGATCTTTATCCCGACATCACGGTTTCCATGGTGCTGGACGATGGCGAGTTGGATCTGTCGATGCGCCAGGCCGACGTCGCCATCCGCATGCAGCCGCCCAGGCAGCATGATCTGGTCCAGCGCCATCTGATGACCATGCGCCACCGCGTTTACGCGGCGCCGGAGTATTTGAAGAAATACGGCATGCCGCGCTCGCCGGCTGAGTTGGACCGTCATCGCATCATCATTTACGGCGATGTCGGCACGTTGCCCATCGCCGACGTCAATTGGCTGCTGGAAGCCGGCGCCAATCCCGACAAGCCGAGGCGGGCGGCCCTGACCGTCAACAATATCTACGGCATCTTCAAGGCGGTGCTGTCGGGACTGGGACTGGCGGCGCTGCCCGATTATATGTCGCAGGAAGCCAATCATCTGGTCGAGATTCTGCCCGAACTCGAAGGCCCGCCGATCGAGGCCTATTTCGTCTATCCCGAAGAGCTTCGCAATTCGAAGCGCATCGCCGTCTTCCGCGACTTCCTGCTGCGCAAGATTTCCGAGCAGGGACAGGGCAAGGGGTAGGCTTTTATCCGCCCCGAAGCCAACACTTCGTAAAAATCGTTGAATCTCAGATAGATGGGAAGATTGCGAATCTGCCTTGACAGATTGCGGATAAGAGCTATTCTCACCTCCGCTTTGCGAATGACTCGCAGTAGCGTTAACCTAGAACGGCTTCCCCCGGTCTGCGAGAGGAGAAACTTTCGATGTCTGTGAAAACCCCTAAATTCTTGGCGGTATTGGCGCTGGCCGGATTGGCGGCCACGGTGGCCCTGGCCAAGGAATATCCCATCGGGAAACCGGTCACCAAGAACGGCATGGAGGTGGCGGCAGTCTATCTGCAGCCCATCGAGATGGAGCCCAAGGGCATGATGCGCCCCGCAGCCGAGTCCGACATTCATCTTGAAGCCGATATCAAAGCCACCCAGGGCAATGTGAACGGCATCGCCGAGGGCGAATGGGTGCCCTATCTCTCCATCACATACGAACTTACCAAGGCAGGCAGTAGCGACGTGATCAAGGGACCGATGATGCCGATGGTGGCCAGCGACGGCCCGCATTACGGCGACAATGTCAAGCTGATGGGGCCCGGCAAATACAAGCTGAAGCTGGTCGTCTCGGCGCCCGACGCCAATCCGCACAATCATTTCGGTCGCCACACCGATAAGGAAACCGGGGTTGCGCCCTGGTTCAAGCCGTTCGAGGCGGAATATGACTTCACCTTCGCCGGCACCGGCAAGAAGGGGGGCTACTGACATGAATTTGAATTCCCTGCGGCTGTCTTTGGTTCTTTCCTGTCTTGCCGGGGCCGCTGTTGCCGAGGACATGCCGATCTTCAAGCTTGACATGAAGGACGGCGTCATGACGCCGCTTAAAGTCGAGGCGGCCGCAGGGAAGCCCTTCAAGATCGAGATCACCAATTCCGGCAAATCGCCGGTTGAATTCGAAAGCCTGGAATTGCGCAAGGAAAAGGTGCTGGCGCCGGGCGGTTCGGGTTCGGTGGTGTTTCGAAAATTGTCGCCTGGAACCTACGTCTTCTTTGACGAATTTCACCCAGACTCCCCCAAGGGAACGTTGGAGGTCAAATGAACGGTCTTCTGGGACAAGTCGGTTTCGTGGTCTGGCGCGAAAGCATCGAGGCGCTGCTGATCATCGCCATTCTCGATGCCTGGCTGGCACATGATGAAAAGGTCACTCATCGGCTTGAGCATGCAAGGCGCTATCTTGCCGGCGGCGTGCTGGCAGGGCTGGTGCTGGCCGGTCTGCTGGGCGGATTGTTCCTGGTCTTTGGCGAGGCGCTGGCCGACGAGGGCCAGGAAATCTTCCATACCGCAATGGTTTTCATCGCGGCAGGACTGATCCTGCAGATGATTTTCTGGATGCGCAAACATGCCCGCAATCTGAAACGGGAATTGGAAAATACCGCTCAGCGTTCGCTGGACAAGGCCGGCCTTGCCGGTGTGTTCGTCCTGGTCATGGTCGCGGTGGCGCGAGAGGGGGCCGAGACGGTGGTCTTCCTCTACGGCATTCTGGGCGGCGGCGGCATCGAGCCCTGGCCCGCCGGCCTGGCTGCGGCGGCGGGCTTGCTCTGCGCTCTATTCAGCTATGCCTTGATCCGGCTGGGCGGGCGTTATCTGTCCTGGCGCGGATTCTTTCAGGCCACCGAAGTCATGCTGTTGTTTCTGGTGGCGTCGCTGACCATGGCCGGATTCGATCATCTGGCCAGCATGGGCATCATTCCCATTCCCGGAGGCCCCCTGTGGGACAGTACGTTTCTCATCGACGACAGCAGTACCTGGGGGGGGCTGTTCGCCGCTCTGACCGGATATCGCGCCAAGCCGGACGCGCTGAACCTGATCGTCTATGCCGGTTACTGGATTGCGGTCTTGCTGGCTTTGCGCCTCAATGATGCGCAGACCCACAAACGCCTGTCGCCCGCATGACGCTGGCCGCTCTCGGTGACTGGCTAAAGACACATCAGCCGGGCATTCGACGTCTGCAGTGGTCGGTGGTGCTGGTCTATGCCCTGCTGGTCGGCCTGCCGGCCTTTCTGGATTTGCCAGACCGCGCGCAGCATCTTTGGAACAGCCTGACCCTATTCGCGCAATTTGTCTTCTGGGGGCTGTGGTGGCCGTTGGTGTTGTTGGCGACCCTGTTGCTGGGCCGCGTCTGGTGCGGGTTCCTTTGCCCCGAAGGCATGTTGTCGGAACTGGCCAGCGCCAAGGGGCTGGGCCATTCGCCGCCGCGCTGGATGCGCTGGGGCGGCTGGCCCTTTGCGGCCTTTGCGCTGACCACGCTCTATGGGCAAATGGTCAGCGTCTATCAATATCCGAAACCGGCCTTGCTGATTCTGGGCGGTTCGACCCTGGCCGCCATCGCCGTCGGCTATCTTTATGGACGCAACAAGCGCGTCTGGTGCCGCTATCTTTGCCCGGTCAACGGCGTCTTCGGCCTGCTGGCCAAATTGTCGCCTCTGCATTTCAAGGTGGACCCACTGGCTTGGGGGCAATCGCAGGAACGGCATCAGCCTTTGCCTTCCTTCAACTGCGCGCCCTTGGTGCCGGTACGCAATATGCAAAGCGCCGCCGCCTGCCATATGTGCGGGCGCTGTTCGGGATTCAGAGAGTCGGTGGAACTTTCCTGGCGTTCGCCCTTCAGCGAAATCGTGACCGTCGCCGGCCATAAGCCCAGCTCTTGGGAAAGCGCCCTCATTCTGTTCGGACTGATGGGCGTGGCTTTGGGCGCTTTCCATTGGTCGGGCAGCGCCGCCTTTATCGCGCTAAAACAGGCGCTGGCTGAGGCGCTGGTTGAAATGGGCATTCTCTGGCCCCTGGAAGCGACGGCGCCCTGGTGGCTGCTGACCGACTATCCGCAATTGAACGACGTGATGACGATCCTGGATGGCGTTGCATTGATTCTGTTCATTCTTGGATTGATGCTGTTCGCGGGGGGCGCTTTGGCCGTCCTGATCTTGGCGGCGTCCCTGATTTGCGGAACGGCCAGGGTTTGGCGGAGCTTTCATCATCTGGTCCAGGCGTTGATTCCCCTTGCCGGGGCCGGTGTGATTTTGGGCCTGTCGGCCCTGACGGTTTCAATTCTGAAAAGCGAAGGCATCGTCCTGCCGGCCGTCGCGGAAGTTCGCGCAACTCTGCTGGGCCTAGCCGCTTTGGCTTCGATCCATCTTGGCTGGAAAATTCTTGCCTTGTACGCGCAAGGTTGGCGGCGCTTGGCGGCCATGGCGCCCATGCTGGGAGCTGTCGGCCTGGGGACTGCCGTCTGGGGATCGTTGTTCTGGAGTTAGACGAAAATCATCGCGCCGTCTTTCGAGGCATCGGCGAGGAAGGTGACGACGCCGCCCATCGCCACCGGTACGTCCGCGCGCAGATCGTTGCTGTCGATGCCCAGCGCTTTCAGGCCCATCTCGCAAACCTGGAACACCACGCCCAAGGCGATGCAGGCTTCCAGCAATTCCTCGAAGGCGCCGATGCCCCTGGCCTTGAACAGCTCATCCATGGCACTGGCCGATACCGCTTCATCGCTGGGCAGCTTGCGCCAGCCCTGGTCCTTCATCAGCGCTCGGGCAGCGCCCATGGTGAAAAACAAGGTGACCGGCTTGTTCGAGGCGATGGCGGCCCCGGCCATCACCAGCGCGTAATGGACGCGCTCGAAAGCGCCTGAGAAAACGACGATCGACAGTTTGTCAGGCGGCGCAGGCATTGCCGGTATAGTCCTGGCTGGAAAGATCGCGGATGGTGGGATGACCGCCGCACAAGGGGCAGCCGGGGTCGCGCTTTACCTTGATCTTGCGCATGTCGCAAGACAGGGCATCGACCATGACCAGGGTGCCGGACAGACTGTCGCCGATGCCCAGCAGTTCCTTCAAACATTCCGTGGCCTGCATGGCCCCCAGCCAGCCGGCGATGGCGCCCAACACGCCGGCGCTCGAGCAGGATGGAATAGAATCGGGCGGCGGCGGTTCCTTGAAGATGCAGCGATAGCAAGGCCCGCCGGCATGGGTTTTATATGCCGACAATTGGCCGTCGAAACGCAAGATGGCCGCCGAAACCAAGGTCTTCTTGGCCAGATGGCAGGCGTCGTTGACCAGGAAGCGGGTGGCGAAATTGTCCGATCCGTCGCAAACCAGATCATAGCCCGCGATCAGCTCCAAAGCGTTGCCGGGCGTCAGGCGTTGCTTGTAGGGCAAAACCTTCACATCAGGGTTGAGGCGGGAAAGGGTTCGAGTGGCGCTGTCCACCTTGGGCGTTCCGACGCTGTCCGTGCCATGCAGAATCTGGCGTTGCAGATTCGACAAATCGACCAAGTCATCGTCGATGATGCCGATGGCGCCGACGCCGGCGGCGGCCAGATACATCGCCAGCGGCGACCCCAGCCCGCCCGCGCCGATCACCAGCACCTTGGATTGCAACAGACGCGCCTGCCCGGTTCCGCCCACTTCCTTCAAGATGATGTGGCGGGCATAGCGCTGAATCTGTGCTTCGGTGAAATCCATGGGCTACCTAGAAGAACCAACCCTCACCCTTCGAGACGGACCTTCGGTCCTCCTCAGGATGAGGAAAGGAGAAAACCTCATGCCGAGGAGGCCTCTATCAGAGGCCGTCTCGAAGCATGAGGCTGAAATTCCATCATCACTCGTCTTCGAACAGGGGCGTCGATAGATAGCGCTCGGCGAAGCTGGGCAGGATGACGACGATCTGCTTGCCCTTCATGTCGGGACGAACGCCAAGCTCCAAAGCCGCCGCCAGCGCCGCACCCGACGAGATGCCGACCGGCAGCCCTTCCAGCTTGGCGGCCTTGCGGGCCACGGCGAACGAGGTTTCGTTGCTGATCTGCAAGATTTCATCGACCAGCGAGCGGTCCAGCACGCCGGGCACGAAACCGGCGCCGATGCCCTGGATCTTGTGCGGGCCGGGCGCGCCGCCCGACAGCACGGGACTATCTTCGGGCTCGACAGCGACCATGCGCAGACCGGGCTTGCGTTCCTTCAGCGCCCGCCCGATGCCGGTCAGCGTGCCGCCGGTGCCGACGCCGGAAACCACCACATCGACGCCGCCATTGGTGTCCGTCCAGATTTCCAGGGCGGTGGTGCGGCTATGAACGTCGGGATTGGCCAGATTCTCGAACTGCTGGGGCATATAGGCGTCCGGACTTTGCTTGATGATTTCTTCGGCCTTCAGCACGGCGCCGCGCATGCCCTTGGAGGCCGGAGTCAGCACGATGACGGCCCCCAGATGCGCCAGCATCTTGCGCCGCTCGATCGACATGCTGTCGGGCATGGTCAGGATCAGCTTGTAGCCCTTGGCGGCGCAGACGAAAGCCAGCGCGATGCCGGTATTGCCCGAGGTCGGCTCGACGATGGTGACGCCGGGTTTGATCTTGCCGGCGGCTTCGGCGGCCTCGATCATGGCCAGTCCGATGCGGTCCTTGACCGAGGACAGCGGATTGAAGAATTCGCATTTGCCCAGAATCTCGGCCTTGGCCCCGGCGTCGGCGGCCAGCTTGGGCAGGCGGACCAGGGGCGTGGCGCCGATGGTCTCGATGATGCTGTCATAGATGCGGCCTCGGAATTCGGGCGCTTTGCTGGCGGTGGACGTCATGGTGCGTTTCCTTCCTTCTCGGCGGTCAGATGGCGAAATCAAGCTTGTTCTGGGCTTCGCTGGCGATGCCGGTCTTGTAGGCCAGCATGCACAGATCGTCGATGGAAATCGATTCCAGACGCGACATGATTTCGTCTTGCTGTTTGAACCACATGGGGCGAATGACCTGGCGTCCCAGCTCCGAACCCGGCATGTCCTGATAGGGATCGTTGGCCATCTCGAGGGCGCTGACCACCTTGACGATCTCGCCCACGGTGATGCGGCGGCGTTCGCGGGCCAGGCGATAGCCGCCCTTGGGGCCGCGCACGCCGGTCAGAATGCCGCTGCGCACCAATTGCTGCAGGGTCTGTTCCAGATAACGCCGGGGAATGCCCTGGCGCCTGGTGATTTCCCGGCTTTGAACCGGTTCGCCGCCGGCGTGATAGGCGATGTCGAGCACCGCCTCGATGGCGAACAGCATTTTCTTGGATGGCTTAAGCATCATGCCTCCCTGTTGTTATATTCCGGTCGAGCCGAAGCCGCCGGTTCCTCTGGCGCTATTTTCTAGTTTGTCGGTTTCCAAAAGCGAAATGCGAGTGACGGGGGCGATCACCATCTGGGCGATGCGCATGCCCCGCGTGATGGTGAAGGCTTCCGAGCCGTGATTGACCAGGATCACTTGCACCTCGCCGCGGTAATCGGCGTCGATGGTGCCGGGCGCGTTCAAGACGGTGACGCCGTTCTTGAGCGCCAGACCCGAACGCGGGCGGATCTGGGCCTCGAAGCCGTGCGGCAGTTCGATGGCGAAGCCGGTGGGCACGGCGGCGCGCCGGCCAGGCTGCAGCACCAGATCGGCATCGACCGCCGCCGGCAAATCCATGCCCGCCGCATGCAAGGTGGCGTAGCTAGGCAGGGGGATGTCCCTGCCGTGGGCCAAGCGTTGGATCATGGCCGCGCTCATGCCTTTTTCCCCTTCTTGAAGGCCCTTGCGACGCGTTCGGCCAATTCCTGCGCCACGTGAGACTTGCTCATCCGGGGCCAGGTCTCGATGCCGCTCCGGGTAATCAGATGCACCTGATTGCTGTCGCCGCCGAAGGTGCCCGAGCCCTCGGAAACGTCATTGGCCAGAATCCAGTCGGCGCCCTTGGCCTCGAGTTTAGCCTTGGCATGGGCGGAAATATTCTGGGTTTCGGCGGCAAAGCCGACGACAAGGCGGGGGCGTTCCTTCTTCAGGCCGGACAAGGTCGCCAAGATGTCGGGATTGGTCGCCAGTTCCAGCGACGGCACCGCCGCGCCCTTGGCCTTCTTCAGCTTCTGGCCGGCGGGGGTTTTCACTTTCCAATCGGCGACGGCGGCGGCGCAGACGGCGATATCGGCGGGCAGCGATTTCTGGCAGGCGGCCAGCATTTGTTCGGCGGTTTCGACATGAACCACGCACATGCCCGCCGGATCGGGAATCGAAACCGGACCGGAAACCAGCGTCACCTTCGCCCCGGCCCCGGCCAGGGCGGCGGCGATGGCGTGGCCCTGCTTGCCCGACGAACGGTTGGCGATGAAGCGCACCGGATCGATCGGTTCATGCGTGGGGCCGCTGGTGACCAGGGCACGCAGGCCCTTGAGCGGTCCAGCGGAAAAGCCGTCGTCGATGGCGGCCAGAATGTCGGACAGTTCGGCCAGCCGCCCGGCTCCCACCTCGCCGCAGGCCAGATCGCCGTCTTGCGGACCGACGGTCTTGCAGCCGCGCTGGCGCAAGCTCTTCAGATTGGCCTGGGTGGCGGCGTGTTCCCACATGGCGGTATTCATCGAGGGCGCCAGCAGAATGGGCGCGCGCGTGGCCAGCAGAATGGCCGAAGCCAGATCATTGGCCATGCCGGCCTGCATGCGGGCCATCAAATCGGCGGTGGCGGGGGCGACGACCACCAGATCGGCCTCGCGGGCCAGGCGGATATGACCCATCTCCACTTCGTCGGTCAGTGAAAACAGATCCTGATGGACCTTTTCACCGGACAGGGCGGCCAGGGACAGCGGGGTCACGAAACGAGCCCCGGCCTCGGTCAGTACACAGCGCACCAAGGCGCCGCGATCCTTCAGGCGGCGGACCAACTCCAGCGATTTGTAGGCGGCAATGCCGCCGGCCACGATTAAAAGAATGCTTTTTCCAGAAAGCACGCGCATCACCCTGGCGATATTCCACATCACATCGTGTTGTTAGGATAGATTTAACGAGGGTGTTAACGCAAGGGAGAAGTGTAGAATATAATATTTTTGACGGCGAGAGGGGTGGGGCACCCCCTACCTCAGCAATATAACGACCAGCATGACCAGGACCAAGGACCAGGCGAGCAGGCAGGCTGAGCAGAATTTTCTTTTTCTTCCAGTGGTCAAGGCGTTCAGCGTGTCCGGATGCAGGCGCAGGCCCTGGCTGGACAGCATGCCCGCCACCCTTTGGCCCTGGGCGATGATGTGCGGAATGCTGGAGAGGCCGCCCGTCTTCCCGGTGACGGCATCCTTCAAGCGGGCCAGCGGGCCCAGATGATCGGCCATCCAGCCTTCGACCAGCGGCCTGGCCAAGAACCACATATTCAGTTCGGGACACAAGGTGCGGCCGACGCCTTCGGTGACCAGCATGCTTTTTTGCAGCAACAGCAACTGGGGCTGAACTTCCATCTCGAAGGTTTCCGTGATCTGGAACAACTGGCCCAGCAATCTGGCAATCGAGATTTCGGCCAGGGGACGGCCCAGAATGGGTTCGGCGATCGAGCGGCAGGCCTGGGCGAATTGTTCGACCGACTTGTGGCCGGGCACATAGCCGGCTTCGAAATGCACCTCGGCGGCGCGCTTGTAGTCGCCGGTCAGGAAGCCCAGCAGCATCTCGCCCAGATAGCGCCTTGTGGCCAGATCGATGCGTCCGGTGATGCCGAAATCGACGGCGATCAATTGACCGTTCTCGCTGACGAACATGTTGCCGGGATGCATGTCGGCATGAAAGAAGCCGTCGCGGAAAACCTGGTTGAAAAAGGCGACGGCGGCCTTTTCGACCAGGGCCTTGGGATCGAAGCCGGCCTCGATCAGGCGTTCGCGCTCATCGACCGGGATGCCGTGCACGCGCTCGAGGGTCAATGTGCGCTTGGCGGTGCGGGTCCAATCGACCTCGGGAATGCTGAAACTGTCGTCGCCTGCGAAATTCTCGGCCATTTCGGCGGCGGCGGCGGCCTCGAAGCGCAAATCCATTTCCAGCGTCACCGTCTCTTCGATGGTGCGCACGGTTTCGACCGGCTTCAGGCGGCGCAGCGAGGGCTGGGTCGCTTCGACGATTTCGGCCAGCCACATCAGGAAATCGAGATCGCGGGCGAAAGCCTCCTCGATGCCGGGGCGCAGCACCTTGACCGCCACTTCGCGGCCCTCGGTGGTGACGGCGAAATGCACCTGCGCGATCGAGGCGGCGGCGACGGGCACATCGTCGAAGCTGGAAAAGAGGCTGTCCAGGGGCTGCGCCAGTTCGGCCTCGACGGTGGCTCTGGCCTGGGGGCCGGGGAAGGGTTCCAGCCGGTCTTGCAGTTCGGACAGGTCGGCGGCGATCTCGTCGCCCAGAATGTCCGAGCGCGTCGACAGGGTCTGGCCGAATTTGATGAAGCTGGGCCCCAGTTCGATCAGCGCCGCCGCCAGGCGCTGGCCGGGCCGCCCGGGCGCCTTGCGCCAGTTGGTCAGTTTGACCAGCAGGGCGACTTGATGGCCGATGCCGAAATGGTCGAGCAGGAACAGCGCGTCGTGCCGGGCGAGAACGCGGGCGATATGCAGGAGACGGGAAAGATTTCTGATGAAACGAATCAAGGCGAACTCCGGGAACGTATCGCCTCATCCTGAGGAGCGAAGCGTCTCGAAGGATGTGGCGATCTCGTTGGCCTCGCCCTTCGAGACAGCCGCTGTCGCGGCTTCCTCAGGGTGAGGCCCGCATCCTGGAAAAGAGACGCGTTCATCACAGCCGCCACGCCCAATGGATGGCGGCGATGCCCCCCGAAAGATTGCGGTAACGGGGTTTTTCCAGGCCCGCATCCTCCATCATGTCCATCAGGCCTTCCTGGTCCGGGAAGCGGCGGATGCTTTCGGCCAGATATTGATAGGCCTCGGGATCGCCAGCCACCTTGGCGCCCAGCCAGGGCAGGACCGAGAAGGAATAGGCATCGTAGATTTTGTCGAAGACCGGCAACACGACGCGGCTGAATTCCAGGCAGAAAAAGCGTCCGCCGGGTTTCAGCACCCGCCTGGCCTCGGCCAGGGCCTTGTCGATATGGGTGACGTTGCGCAGCCCGAAGGCGATGGTATAGGCGTCGAAGCAGGCGTCGGGCGCGGGAAGCGCCTCGGCGTCGCCGACCACCCAGTCCAGACCGGTCAGAAAACCCTTGTCGATGGCCCGCTCGCGGCCGACCTTCAGCATCTCGGCATTGATGTCGCAGACCGTGACCGCCTGGCCGCCCCGCTTCAGGAAACGAAAGGCGATGTCGCCGGTGCCGCCTGCGACGTCCAGCAGATGCTCGCCCGGCCTGGGCTTGACGGCATCGATGAAGGAATCCTTCCAAAGCCTATGGATGCCAAGGCTCATCAGGTCGTTCATCAGGTCGTAGCGCGGGGCCACGGAATCGAAAACGGCGCGGACCAGAGAGGCTTTTTCCTGCTCGGACACGGTCTTGAAGCCGAAATGGGTGGTCTGGGGCTGGTCGTTCATGGGCGCACAATACATTAACTTTTTGGGAAGTCCCTATATATATGTGCCATTGCGCGGCAAAAAGGGCCATTCCACCCTTGACGGAACCGGTGGGGCGGACTATAAACCCCGCTCTTTTTCATACCGGACAGGTTTCAAGAGCATGGCCAACCACAAGTCGGCAAAGAAGCGCATCCGCCAGACGGCACGCCGCACCGAAGTCAACACGGCGCGCGTGAGCCGCATCCGCACCTTCGTCAAGAAGGTCGAGACCGCCATCGCCTCGGGCGACAAGGTCTTGGCCCAGGCGGCGCTGAAGGCGGCGCAGCCCGAAATGGCGCGCGGCGTGACCAAGGGCGTTCTGCACAAGAACACCGTTTCGCGCAAAATCTCCCGCCTCGCCAAGAGCGTCAAGTCGCTCGGCTGATCGCGCCGCTTAGGCCCGATTTATAAGGACGCGCTTGGTTTCCAGGCGCGCCCTTTTTGTTTTCCAAAACAAATCAACGTCAACAGAGTCCTCGGAATTTTTTTTCGCGCATCTGCATTGGCGCCTCTTGCCACGACGCCGAGTCGCGGGTAAAGTCCGACCCCTCGCCAGCGAGTCGGAGACTCTTATCACTCAAATCAAAAATGTGATGCATTGCAGCGAACAGCGGCGTTTACATGACGCCGACCTTACTCTCCTTCAGTTGGTTTAATTTTTAGTTAGTTTTGTCCCAATGATTCCTTTTGTACTATTTAAAAAAGACGATAAGGGCGCGAATGTGCCCAGGCTCTTGGAAGATGGACAGGTCGGGCAGGGGTGCTTTTGCCAGACCGGTCCTGCGTTCCGTGGCTCCGAGGGACGGGACGCGCGGAGAGACGGGCGGCGCCTATTCCGGGCTGCCGGTCAGGACGGGCGTAGTTGAAGAGGGCGGAGAAGGGGATGGACGTGCCAGCGAAAGAGCTGTCGTCGAAGGACCGGTTGCCAGCGGGCTTTGGGGCCCTGAGCGAGGAAAAGCGGTGGGAGAAGGTACGCGCCCGTCTTCGCGACGAGGTGGGCGAGGCCGCGTTCAAAAGCTGGCTGGCCCCTGTCGATATCAAGGATATCCGCGACGGCCGTCTGCGCCTGAATGCGCCCTCGCGCATGGTGCGCGACTGGGTGCAGACACATTATGCTGATCGTATCCGCGCCCTGTGGGGTTCCGAAATGCCCGGTGTCCATAAGGTCGAGGTGGCGATCGCCACGCCCCGGGCCAAGGTGCCGCCCATTCCCGAAACCGTGCCCGCCGTCGTCGGACGCAATATCGAAGCCCGCGAAGCGGCCCGGGAAGCCGGCGCGCCGGCCCCCGTGCTGGCCACCGACGCCGACCGCGACGGTCTCGGCGCTCCTTTGGACACCCGCTACACCTTTGACAATTTCGTCGTCGGCAAGCCCAACGAATTCGCCCATGCGGCGGCCAGGCGCGTCGCCGAAAGCAAGACCCCCGCCTTCAACCCCCTGTTCCTGTATGGCGGCGTCGGTCTGGGCAAGACGCATCTGATGCATGCCATCGCCTGGGAAATCCGCCAACGCGATCCGTCGCGCAGCGTGCTGTATCTTTCTGCCGAGAAGTTCATGTACCGCTTCGTGCGCGCGCTTCGCCATCAAGACATCATGGCTTTCAAGGAGCAGTTCCGCTCGGTCGATGTGCTGATGATCGACGATGTTCAGTTCATCAGCGGCAAGGATTCGACCCAGGAAGAATTCTTCCACACCTTCAACGCGCTGGTCGATCTGGGACGCCAGATCGTGGTTTCCGCCGACAAGTCGCCCTCGGATCTCGAAGGGTTGGAGGAGCGGCTGCGCTCGCGTCTGGGCTGCGGCCTGGTCGCCGACATCCACGCCACCAGCTACGAATTGCGTCTTGGCATCCTGCTGTCCAAGGCCGAGCAGATGGGCGTCGAAGTGCCGCCCAAGGTCATGGAATTCCTGGCCCACAAGATCACCGCCAATGTGCGCGAGTTGGAAGGCGCTTTGCGCCGCGTCGCCGCCCATGCCCAGTTGGTCGGGCGTCCGATTACCTTGGAAAACACCCAGGAAGTCCTGCACGACATCCTGCGCGCCTCGGATCGCCGCATCACCATCGAGGACATCCAAAAGCGCGTCGCCGAACATTTCAACATCCGTCTCTCCGACATGTCGTCGGCAAGGCGGGCCCGCGCCGTCGCCAGGCCCAGGCAGGTGGCGATGTATCTGGCCAAGCAACTGACCAGCCGCTCGCTGCCCGAGATCGGGCGCAAGTTCGGCGGGCGCGACCATACGACGGTGATTCACGCTGTGCGCAAGGTCGAGGAACTGTCCAGCCGGGATAGCGGCTTCGCCGAAGATGTCGAGCTTCTCCGGCGCATGCTGGAAGGCTAAACTTTATTTAAAATCAATTTGGTATATTGGCGCCCGAGTCGCTGTCAGGCGTCAAGAAAGGGCTTCGCCTTGGCCTAACCGGTTGCTATACTCATCGCCCTTTTAGGGGATGAGAATCGGGACAGGGAGCGAAACCAGCCATGAAGCTGACCATCGAACGCGCGGCACTTTTGCGCTCGCTCAATCATGTGCAAAGCGTCGTCGAGAGACGCAACACCATTCCCATCCTGTCCAACGTCAAGATGGAAGCCAAAGGCTCGGCGCTGTCGCTCAACGCCACCGACATGGATCTCGACATCGTCGGCGCGGTCAGCGCCGAGGTGTCACGCTCCGGCGAGACCACGGCGCCCGCGCACACGCTTTACGAAATCGTGCGCAAACTGCCCGAAGGCTCGCAGGTCGAGATCGAGGAGTTGGGCGAAGGCCAACTGACCTTGAAATCGGGCCGCTCGAAATTCACCCTGGCGACGCTGCCGGTGGCCGATTTCCCGGTCATGAGCGGTGGCGAATTGCCCCACGAATTCCAGTTGGCGGCGGAAGAGTTGAAATCGCTGATCGACCGCACGCGCTTCGCCATCTCGACCGAGGAAACCCGCTATTACCTGAACGGCATCTATCTGCATGCCGCCAAAAGCGACGGCATTCCGGTGCTGCGCGCCGTCGCCACCGATGGTCATCGCCTGGCCCGCGTCGAAGTGCCGCTGCCCGAAGGGGCGGAGGGCATTCCCGGCGTCATCGTGCCCAGGAAGGCCGTGGGCGAATTGCGCAAGCTGATCGACGAAACCGAAAAGCCCATCCGCATCGGGCTTTCGGATTCGAAAATCCGCTTTTCCTTCGAAGGCGCTGTGCTGACCAGCAAGCTGATCGACGGCACCTTCCCCGACTACGAGCGCGTGATCCCCTCCGACAACGACAAGACCATCGAAGCCAGTTGCAAGGAATTCGCCGCCGCCGTCGATCGCGTCTCGGCCATCTCGACCGAGAAGTCGCGGGCCATCAAGCTGGCCGCCGTCAAGGGCATGCTGACCCTGTCGGCCTCGAGCGCCGAGAATGGCAGCGCGGTGGAAGAGTTGGAAGCCAGCTATGACGGACCGGCCATCGAGATCGGTTTCAATTCGCGCTATCTGATGGATATTCTGGCCCAGATCGAGGGCGACGCCGTGCGCTTGGATCTGGCCGACGCCGCCTCGCCCACCGTGGCCCGCGAAGTGGCTGATGGCAGCGCCATCTATGTCCTGATGCCGATGCGCGTTTGAGCGCCAAGATGTTGATGCGCGTTTGATCGAGTCTGGCAAGTCCACGCCGTCCCTGGCGGTCGTCCGGCTGCGATTGACGAGCTTTCGTTCCTACGGCCAGCTCAGCCTGGACCCGGCGCCGAGACCGGTGGCGCTGTTCGGACCCAACGGGGCCGGGAAGACGAATTTGCTGGAAGCGGTTTCGCTGTTGGCGCCGGGCCGGGGCTTGCGTTCGGCCAGGCCGCAGGAATTGGCGAACCGCGAAGGGTCGGGCAGTTGGGCCGTGGCGGCGGCGTTGGAATGCGGGGCTGAACGTTATGATGTCGGCACCGGGCTCGAGCTGGGTGAAAGCGAGCGGCGTCAGGTGCGCATCGATGGCCAGGCGGCCAGGGGGGCGACGGCGCTGGCGGAATTCTCGACCGCGGTTTGGCTGACGCCGGCCATGGACCGGCTGCTGGCCGAAGGACCGGGGGCCCGGCGCAAATTGCTGGACCGCGTGGCCTTCGGGTTCGATCCCGGCCATGCCGGGCGGGTGACGGCCTATGAGAAGGCGCTTGGCGAACGCTCGCGCCTGTTGACGGAACGAGGGTTGAAGGCCGACCCGGCCTGGCTGTCGGGGCTGGAGGACATCATGGCCGCCAAGGGGGTGGCTGTGGCGGCGGCCCGCATTGAGGCGATGAAGCGCCTGGAAACGGCGATGGCCAAGGGGCCCGATTGTTTTCCCAGTCCGGAACTGGGCTTGTCGGGAAGCGCCGAGGAGGAGTTGCAGCGTCGGCCCGCCATCGAGGTGGAAGACAGCCTGCGCGCAGGATTGAAGGCGGCCAGGTCGCGCGACGCCGAAACCGGGGGGGCTGTACTGGGTCCGCATCGCAGCGACCTTGTGGTCCGCCATGCCGCCAAGCGGATGCCGGCGGCCCAATGTTCGACCGGCGAGCAGAAGGCGCTGCTGGTGTCGCTGATCCTGGGCTGGGCCCGGGCCTTGGCCGAGGTCCGGGGCTTCGTGCCCCTGGTGCTGCTGGATGAAGTGGCGGCGCATCTGGATGAATCCAGGCGCGCCCAGTTGTTCGAAGCGTTGGACAGCCTGAACGCCCAGACCTGGGCCACCGGCACCGACGCGCATTTGTTTTCCGCCTGGGCGTCGCGCGCGCAGTTGTTTCGCGTCGAGGCCGGGCATGTCACATTGACGAATTGACGGGTGAAGTCGATGACCAGCGAGCCTAACACTCCTTCGCAAGCCAACGCCTCGGATTACGATGCCGATTCCATCAAGGTGCTGCACGGACTGGATGCCGTGCGCAAGCGCCCCGGCATGTATATCGGCGACACCGATGACGGCACCGGCCTGCATCACATGATTTACGAAATCGTCGACAACGCCATCGACGAGGCGCTGGCGGGCTATGCCGACCATGTGACGGTAACGCTGAACGGCGACGGTTCGGTCACCGTCACCGACAATGGGCGCGGCATTCCTTGCGGCTGGAACGAGACCGAAAGCAAATACGCCATCGAAATCGTCTTCACCGAATTGCATGGCGGCGGCAAGTTCGACCAGAATTCCTACAAGGTCTCGGGCGGCCTGCACGGCGTCGGCGCCTCGGTCGTCAACGCGCTTTCGGAGCGGCTGGAATGCACGGTCGAGCGCGAGGGCAAGTCCTATTTCATCGCCTGGAAGCACGGCCTGATTGACAAGCCTTTGCAAGTGGTCAGCGAAACCGCCACCGGTCGCGGCACCACGGTCACCTTCAAGCCCTCGACCGAGACCTTCACCATGGTCGAATTCGACTTTCCCACCCTGGAACACCGGCTGCGCGAACTGGCCTTCCTGAATTCCGGGGTGCGCCTGATTCTGACCGACGCCCGCCATGGCGAGGAAAAGAAGGTCGAGCTTTATTACGAGGGCGGCATCGAGGCTTTCGTGCATTATCTCGACCGTTCGAAGACGGCGGTCATTCAGACCCCCATCGCCATCAAGGGCGAGAAGGAAGGCATTACGGTCGAACTGTCGATGGAATGGAACGACAGCTATCACGAGACCATGCTGTGCTTTACCAACAACATTCCGCAGCGCGACGGCGGCACGCATCTGGCCGGCTTTCGGGCGGCGCTGACCCGCACCGTCAACGCCTATGCCCAAGACAGCGGCATCGCCAAGAAGGAAAAAGTGGCGCTGTCGGGCGACGATATGCGCGAGGGCCTGACTTGCGTTCTGTCGGTCAAGGTGCCCGATCCGAAATTCAGCTCGCAGACCAAGGACAAACTGGTGTCGTCGGAAGTGCGCCCGGTGGTCGAGGGCATCGCCGGCGACAAGCTGGCCCAGTGGTTCGAGGAACATCCCGGCGAGGCCAAGAAGATCGTGGGCAAGGTGGTGGAAGCCGCCGCCGCCCGCGAAGCGGCCAGGAAGGCCAGGGAACTGACGCGCCGCAAGGGGGCCCTGGACATCGCCACCTTGCCCGGCAAGCTGGCCGACTGTCAGGAACGCGATCCGGCGCTGTCCGAACTGTTCATCGTCGAGGGCGATTCCGCCGGCGGCTCGGCCAAGCAGGGACGCAACCGCAGCAATCAGGCCATTCTGCCCCTGAAGGGCAAGATTCTGAATGTCGAGCGGGCGCGCTTTGACAAGATGCTGTCCTCGGCCGAAATCGGCACCTTGATCGCGGCCCTGGGTACGGGCATCGGCAGGGACGATTTCAATATCGAGAAGACGCGCTATCACAAAATCATCATCATGACCGACGCCGATGTCGACGGCAGCCATATCCGCACTTTGTTGCTGACCTTCTTTTATCGCCAGATGCCCGACGTCATCGAGCGCGGCTATCTTTATATCGCCCAGCCGCCTTTGTACCGCGCCAAGCGGGGCAATTCGGAAGTGTATCTGAAGGATGAAAAGGCGCTGGAAAACTATCTGATCGATGCGGGCTTGGACAGCGCGGTGCTGACCTTGCATTCCGGCGCCCAGGTCGCCGGCCAGCATCTACGGGCCCTGGTCGAACAGTCGCGCATGGTGAAGACTCTGCTGCAGCCCCTGGCCCGGCGCGTTCCCATGAAGCTGGCCGAACAGGCGGCGATCGCCGGCGCTTTCAACCTCAAAGTCTTAAGCGACGAGGTTCTGGCCAAGGAAGCCGCCGCCTATGTCGCCAGACGTCTGGATGTGCTGGAGCCGGAATTCGAGCGCGGCTGGGTGGGCGAAAAGCGCGCCGACGGCGGCCTGATTTTTACCCGTACCCTGCGCGGCGTTTCGGAAACCCACAGCCTGGACGGCGTGATGCTGCATTCGGGCGAGGCCCGAAGGTTGGATGAATTGGCGCCGTCGCTGCAAGACAGCTACGCCCATACCGGCAAGCTGATCACCAAGGATAAGGAAATCCTGATTACCGGCCCCGTGGGGCTGGCCGGCGGCATCATGGATGCCGGGCGCAAGGGTGTCGGCATGCAGCGCTACAAAGGCCTGGGCGAAATGAATCCCGAGCAGTTGTGGGCGACGACGCTGGACCCCGAGGCGCGCACGCTGCTGCAGGTCAGGGTCAGCATGGCCGACGAGGCCAACGATATCTTCTCGACCCTGATGGGCGACCTGGTCGAACCTCGCCGCGACTTCATCCAAACCAACGCGCTGAAAGTGGCGAATTTGGATGTGTGAGGGATAATCGCTTTCCGAGGGCGCACATGAAATATGAGGATATGGATAGAGAGACTTTTGATGCCGTTGTTACTGGGGAGCTAACCCATTACTGTCTTTGGATTGAGGCTGAAATTGAAGAGACGATTTGTGATTTTTTTGAGGTCCCAGAATCACGCAATGATGTCTTTAGTCGATATATCATGAAGCGGGATGGTTTATCTTTTCAAGACAAGATAGAAATTCTAAGAGGGCTTGTCAGCGAGCAATTTCCAGACTCATTGTTCCGAGTTGAGAGCCTTAAAACTCTTCAGAAAGCCGAGGAATATAAAGGCACCAGAAATACAATGGCACACGGACAGGATTTTGGGGGAGATGGGCTTGAGATAATAATTGGAGTTATTAATCGTGCAGGAAAGGAAAAAAGGCACGGGATCACTCCCAAATCCCACAGAGTGATGATGAAGGAAGGCGAAGATATCCTTCAACAAATTGTCCAAATGCATGCGGTCATTTTATTGACAAACAAAGCCAAAGCCACATCTCAGAGCCAATAGCAATTAGCATTTGCGATATATCGCTTATCGATATACAATAAACCATGATCCGTTCGTTCCGCTGCAAGGAGACACGCCGTTTGTTCGAGGGTGAATGCCCTAAGAGATGGCATTTCATCCGGGCACAGGCCGAGCGAAAATTGGAGATGCTGGATGCTGCGGCGACCATCGACTTTCTGCGCTCGCCGCCGGGCAATCGGCTGGAACAATTGAAGGGCGACCGACAAGGTCAGTGGAGCATTCGGATCAACGACCAATGGCGCCTTTGTTTCGTCTGGCAAGACGGCGGCGCTGACGAGGTCGAAATAGTCGATTATCATTAAGGATGCGCGACATGATGAAAAGCAAAATGCGCCCCATTCATCCCGGCGAAATCTTAAGGGAAGAATACACCAAGCCCTTGGGCCTGTCGGCCAATGCGCTGGCGCAGGATTTGGGCATCACGGCGGCCCGCGTCAACGACATCCTGCGTGAGCGCCGAGGCATTACCGCCGACACCGCGCTGCGTCTGGCCCGCTATTTCGACACCGACGCGCTTAGCTGGCTCAATCTGCAAACCGCCTTCGAGTTGCGTACCGCCGAAATTACGTCGGGCAAGGGCATCGCCAAAACCGTCAAAAAACGGGCGGCTTGAACATGTTGTTGTTCTGAAAGAGGGATGGCCGTGAAATCCGAGAACCATCTGCACGGTCTCACCTCCGAGATCACGCGCCGGAAATATCATTCTGGGGAAGTCATCTTCAATCAGGGCGAGCCCGGAGATGCCGTGCATGTGCTGCGCCAAGGCAAGGTTGATATCCGCTTCGACGGCAAGGCGGGCGAAAGCCACCAGTTGGCCTTACTGCAACCCGGCGACATCTTCGGCGAGATGGCGCTGTTCGACGAACGGCCCCGCATGGCCAGCGCGATCGCGCAAGGCGAGTGCGAGACCATCGTCGTTTCCAAAGAGGAATTCCAGCGCCGGATCGGACATACCGATCCCGCCATCCGTCATCTGATCATGCTGCTAATCCACCGGCTGCGCGAGGCGGATATGCATCTGGCCGGCGACCAGCACCTTCAAAGAACGCACTGGAGCGCCGGAAGCGATGCGGGCGGTCAATAAACCAAGCTGCTATTGGCGTTGACGGCTTCCTCGACGAAGGTGGCCGCACCCACCACCACCGCGCCGTCGTGGAAGTCCTGGGCGGGGTCGATGCCGTAGGTTTTCGCACAGGGCCCGCAGACCAGCATCTTGCCGTCGCCTTCGATATAGGCCGCCACCAGATCGGCGAAGGCCGGGAAGTTGGGGGCCGACACTTTGTCCAGATTCTGTTTGCTGGCCAGCTTGACGCCCTCGGCCTGGAAACCCATGACGACGTCGACGTCGAAAGCCTGGGCGGCGGTGGCCATGACGAAGGGGATGATGGCGCGCTCGCCATCCTCGGGACCATGGGTGCACAGAATGAACAGTTTCTTGGACATGTCGGGGGCTCCTTGAACAGAGGATCGATCCCAAGCCTATAGCCTTAGTCCCAAGGCCGTCATTATGCGGGGATTCGATGGCTCCTATGCGCGCGGCAAAAGCACGTGGAAGGTGGCGCCGAAGCCGGGCTGGCTTTCCACCCAGACCCGCCCGTTCAAATGTTCGACGATGCCGCGCGAGATGGCCAGGCCCAGGCCGGTGCCCGAGGGTTTGCCAGTCTGTTTGTCGCTGACCTGGCGGAATTTGTCGAAGATGGCCTCGTGATGGGCCTCGGGCACGCCCGGCCCATTGTCCGAGACCGTGAACAGGATCCCGTCATCGCGCACCACTAGTTCAGCCCGGATGCGTCCATTGCTTTGGGGGGTGAATTTGACGGCGTTGGACAAGAGATTGATGAGAACCTGAATCAAGCGGTCGCGGTCGGCCAGGACCTGCAACGGCGCCTTCGGCAGCAGTTCTTCGATGACGATGCCCTTGTCCTGGGCCAGACGCCTGGTCGCGGCCAGGGCGGCCTCCATCACTTCCACGGCATCCATTGGGCGGATGTCCCAGCCCAGCGAACCGGCCTCGACCTTGGCCAGGTCCAGCACCTGATTGATAAGGCGGGTCAGACGCTCGCTTTCCTCGACGACGATGCGCAGGAATTCCTGGCGCTGGGTGAGGTCGAGATCGGGATTGTCTCTGAGGATTTCCGAAAACGAGCGGATCGAGGTCAGGGGCGTGCGCAATTCATGGGTGACGGTGGAAACGAAATCGTCCTTCAAGCGGTCCAACTCGGTCAGCCGTTCGTTGGCGGCCTTCAACTCGGCGCTGGCCGCTTCCAGCTTCTGGCTGTAGGCGATGACCTGCGAGGCTTCGTCCAGGATTTCCATCACCTCGGTCAGGCCCATGACCTCGCCCTTGGCGACGCTGGCCACCATGACCCGGGCCGAGGCGGCGCCGATGGCGCCGGCCAGCAGGCGCTCGGCGAAGGCCACGAAATCGGCATCGACGACGTCCATGGCCGAAAGTTCAAAGCCGCGCTCGGCGGCATGGGCGGCAAAGGCGCGTTCGGCGTTTTCCGTGCCGATGAAGCGGGCGGTGAGGGCCAGAAGGTCGGCCATCTGCGCCGTGCCGCGCCAGAAACGTCCGCCGCTGGACTCGCCCGCCGGCTTCAGGGCATCGACGAACATGGTGGCCTGAATGCGTTCCAGCGTGCCCTGGCTGGAAACCAGCGATACGGCGACATACAGGCCCAGATTGGCCAGCATGCTCCAGATCAGGGCATGGGTGATGGAATCGAACCCCGAAAGTCCGAACAGCGCATAGGGCTTCAGAAGCTCGAGGCCGAAGGGGCCGGTCTCGATGAAGGCGCCGGAAATCCAGCCCGAGCGGGCGAACGAGGGCAGCAGCAGCGTGTAGAACCAGATCAGGGCCCCGGCCGACAGGCCGCAGAGCGCGCCGGCCCTTGTGCCGCCCTTCCAGAAGATTCCCCCCAGCAGGGCGGGGGCGAACTGGGCGGCGGCGGCGAAACTGACCAGGCCGATACTGACCAGCGCATAGGACTGGCCGATGAAATGCGCATAGAGATAGCCCAGCCCCACCACGCCGACGATGGCCCAGCGGCGGATGCTGAGCAGCAGGCCCGACAGATCGGCGCGGTCCTTCAGATGCGAAGGGGCTAGGCGCAGCAGGGCCGGCATCACCAGATCGTTGCAGACCATGGTGGCCAGGGCCACGGTTTCGACGATGATCATGCCGGTGGCCGCCGACAATCCGCCCAGAAAGGCGAACAGGGCGAGCGCGCTTTGCCCGGCCCCCAGCGGCAGATCGAGCACGAACAGATCGGGATTGGCGTCTGGGCCGAAGGCCAGGCGGCCGGCCAGGGCGATCGGCAGCACGAAGATGTTGATCAGCAGCAGATAGAGCGGGAACATCCAGGCGGCGTGGCGGATATGGTCTTCCGAGACGTTCTCGACCACGGCGACCTGGAACTGGCGGGGCAGGGTGATGATGACCAGGCCCGAAAGCAGGGTCAGGGCCACGAAATCGCCCATCGCCTTGGCGTCGGGAATGGTGAACAGGCGCAGAAGCTGCGGGTCGGCGGCGGCCACCTCGAACAATTGGGCCGGACTTTGGAAGAAACCGAAGCAGACGAACAGGCCGACGGCCATGAAGGCCACCAGCTTGATCAGGCTTTCGAAGGCGATGGCGGCGACCATGCCTTCGTGACGTTCCGAGGCGTCGATATGGCGGGTGCCAAACAGAATGGCGAAGGCGGCCAGCAGCAAGGCGACATAGAAGGCGGTGTCCTCGAAGACCGGCGGCACCGCCTTGTGCTCGGGCACGGCCAGGACCAGAGCTTGGAAGCTGGCCGAGACGGCTTTCAACTGCAGCGAAATGTAGGGCATGATGCCGATGACGGCGATGACGGTCACCAATCCGCCCAAAAGCGTGCTTTTGCCGTAGCGGGCCGAAAGAAAATCGGCGATCGAGGTCACGCGCTGGGCCTTGGAGACGCGGGCCATCTTGCGCAGCAGGATCCACCACAGGCTGGCCATCAAGGTGGGGCCGAGATAGATGGGCAGGAAGCCGACGCCCGACGAGGCGGCGCGTCCGACGCTGCCGTAGAAGGTCCAAGACGTGCAATAGACGGCGATGGACAGGGCGTAGATGCCGGGCCAGGAAATCAGGCTCTTGCCCTGGTCGGCGCGCCGGTCGCCCCACCAGGCAAGCGCGAACAGCAAGAACAGATAGGCCAGGGCGACGGGGATGACCAGCCAGGGATTGAGCATCGCCGCCTACTCCGGACCGATATCGGGGGGGCGGCGAAGCGCTCGGGCGATCAAGGCGATGAAAGCGCTCCAGGCCAGGAAGAGATAAAGATACAAAAGCGGCAGGCCGAAAACCGTCGCCCCGCGATTGAAGACGGCCAGGAAGGGCGGCAGGAAAAGCAACAGTCCCAGCAGGAACAAGCCCAGCAGCCGGGGCTCGCGGCCGCCCTGCCGGGCCAGACGCATCGGTTGAGGATTGCGCCGGGGGGACATGTCAGAAATTCTCCTGGGTGGCCCGCATCTGCGCCGCCATGTTGGTCAGGCGCATCACCTGACCCAGGGTGGTGATGCCCTGGGATTCCAGAATCTCGATCAGACGCACCAGCACGACGGCGGTGGCCAAGGCGTCGCCCAGCGCCGTATGGCGGTCGGGAATATCGACGTTGAAACGTTCGGCGACGCCGTCCAGCGAATGGTCGGCCAGATGCTGATCGGCCAGGCGCGACAGCAAAAGCGTATCCACCACCGGATTGGTAAAGCGCACGCCGGTGGATTTTTCCTTCATATGCAGGAATTTCAGATCGAAGGCGGCATTGTGGGCGGCCAACACGGCGTCGCCGGCAAAGGATTTGAACTGCGGCAGGACGATGGCGATCGGCGGCTTGTCCTTCACCATCTCGTCGGTGATGTGGTGGAACTTGATGCTTTCTGGCGGAATGGTGCGCCCCGGATGGACTAGGCGTTCGAAGGTTTCGCCCGTCAAAAGGCGTCCGTTGACGACGCGAACGCCGCCGATCGAAATGATCTCGTCGCCCTGCGAGGGGCGAAGGCCGGTGGTTTCGGTGTCGAAGACGACGAAGGTCAGCGACTTCAAGGAACGTTCGGCCAGATCGCCGGCATCGGCATGTTGGGCCAGCAGGCTGAAATCGTAGAATTCGGGGCGCGGCGGCGGCCGGTCGGGCTCGTGCTTGATGACGGGCGCCGACATCGGGGCCAGCAGGGGCAGGCGCAGCAGCGCATAGCCGCCGCCGGCGGCTTGGCTCCATATCTCGGCGCCATGGCGCTCCAGGGCGTCGAAGACGGTTTCCGGTCCCTCGGCCCCCTCCAGCGGTTCCTTGAGCCAGGAACTCAATTCCTGATCCGTGACCGGCTCGCCCCGCCAAATCAGGTCGAGATAAACCCGCCGGTCGCCCAGTTTGGTTTCGGCGTCCAACTCGGCGATGTGGAAACGCCGGGCCAGGCGGCGCAGCAATTGGGCCAGCATCAAGAGCAGCAGATGGTGGTCGGCCTGCAGCCACAGCGGCATGCCGATCAAGGTGACGTGCGGGCCGCCGGCCGGGGCCAGACGGCGGTCCAGACAGGAAATCAGATCGGCGCCGTGCAACTCGCCCATCGGCCAACGGCCCAGCGTGTGGCCGCGGAAACTGGCCGCCAGTTCGTCGAGGCGTTCGCTTAAGCGCGCGCTTTCCTCGGTCAGCACATGTTCGAAGGCCAGACGCGCCTTGGCGTCCATATTGGGAAAGCCGCTTAAGGTTTCCGAGGCGGCGCGCAAGTTGGCCACCGGCTGGCGCAGATCGCGGGTCAGCGCCTTGCGTACCTTGGCGGCGCGTTCCAGTTCCTCGGTCTTGTTGCTCATGTCGGTGAATGTCAGCACATAGGCCGTGGTCTTGCCGGCGGCGTCGAGGATCAGGCCCATGCGGCCTTCCAGCAGGCGCTTGGCGTCGGCGGTGGCGCAGAGGAACGGCAGCGTGTCATCTGCGCCGGGCAGGCCGGTGCGGCGCTTGTGCTCCAACAATTCCAGCGAATGCAGAATGGCGGCCCGCGAAACCAGCGCGAACAAGGGACGGCCCAGACCGACCGCTTCCGGGGCCGAGAACAGACGCGTCGCCGTCTGATTGTAAAGCAGAAGCTGGTGGTTGAGATTGCAGACCAGCACGCCCTCGGCCAGATCGACCAGAATCACTTCGAGCCAGCGTTTCTGCTCCTCCGACTGGCGGGTCGCTTTTTCAAGCTGGGCGTTGAACTCGCCCCGGCTGGAGAGGATGCTTTCGGCCAGCTTCTTCTGAGCGGCCACCAACTCGCCCAACAAGTGGCGGCCGGGATAGATGGGGGCCCTGGCCGTTCCCTTGGTCTGGGCCAGATAGGCGGCTTCGCGGGCCATCAGGGCGGCGGGGGCGAAAATCAGGCGATCGACCAGCAGCCAGGCCAGCAGCATGGTCGCGGCCAGCACGCCCGCCGGTTTGACGCCGGCCATGAAGAAGACGCTGAAGAAACCCGCCGCCGCCAGCAGCGCGAAAAACAAGGCTGCGCGGTTGCGGTGTGTCATGGCGCTTATCTTAGGACAGATACTGGCGGACCCGCTCGACGACCTCGCGGGTGGAGAAGGGCTTGGTGATATAGTCGTCGGCGCCCAGGGCCAGGCCTTTCTCGCGTTCGATGTCGCGGCCCTTGGCGGTCAGCATGATGATGCGCACATTCTTCCATTCGGGATTGGCGCGCACGGTTTGGCAAACGTCGTAACCGTCGCGCTTGGGCATCATGACGTCGAGCAGAATCAGATCGGGAGCCTGCTTGGCCATCTCGTCCAGGGCCTGTTCGCCGTCCCTGGCCACGCGTACCTCGAACCCGGCTTGGCGCATCAGGAATTCCAGCGACATCACGATGTTGGTTTCGTCATCGACCACCAGAACGGAGCGGCCCATCTTTCATTCCTCCAGCACTTGTTATCGGCAATGGATGCCTGTTTGATTGAAGAGTATCAGAGGGATAAGAACAGCGCTACAGTGGATGGCATGAAGACGACGGAAATCGGCCTGTTGCTGATCGGACACGGCGCCAGCCAAGGCGGCGGCGCTCCTTTGCGCCGCCTGGTCGAAAGGCTTAAAACCGTTGGCGCCTTCGCCCAGGTGGCGGCCTGCTTTTGGAAGGAAAAGCCCTATGTCGGCGAGGGGCTGGGGCTGATCGGGACGCCGACGGTTCTGGCGGTGCCGGTCTTTGCCACCGAGGGGCGCATCGCCAAGGACATGATCCCCGCCGAAATGGGCCTGTCCGGCCCTGTGACCCGGTTTCCCGATGGCCGCTGCGTCCATTATTTAAGACCTGTCGGCGTTCATCCGGGCATGACGTCCCTGCTGAAGGGGCGGGCGCTGGCGGCGGCGGCGGAAGGCGGTCTCGATCCTTGTCGATCGGCCTTGATGCTGATCGCGCATGGCAACAAGCAGGGCGGCGGGGCCAGGGCCAGCGCCGAGGCCGTGGCCCAGCGCCTGCGAGCGGACGGAAGCTGGGCCAGCGTGACGGTGCTGTTCCTCGAAGAAGAGCCGCTGGCGCAGAACTGGCGGGAACTGGTGCCCGAGGAATCGGTGGTCGTCGTCCCCTTGCTGCTGGCCGCCGGCCAGCATGCCTCGCGCGACGTCGCCCCCTTGTTCGGTCTTGCCGAACTGCAAAGCCGCCAGAGCGTCAGTCTTGCCTTCGCCGGACGGCGGCTGGCGATCTCCGCCGGCCTGGGCGATGACGAGGCTTTGGCCGAACTTATTCTTCGGATGTGTCGGGAGGCGCTGCTTGCGCCCAACCGGCCATGAATCCGGCCAGTTTCGAGGCCGTCAGCGGGTCGAGGTCCAGCGTCGTGAAGCGCTTGCCCTCCTTGATCGCCAGCCGCAGCATTTCGAAGCCTGAATCATAGGTCAGGCGGATCAGGCGCACCTCGCGGCCCCACGGGGCCTGCAGGCGGGCCATCTCTTCTTGCCTAAGCTCGTTCAACTGGTTGCCGGGAGGGGTCTGGTGGTCGGTCATGGATTTTACCCTTTTCGTTCCATTCCGCTGTATAACACAAGAAAAAAATAGAGCGTCATCAATTTTGACTGTGCTAATCTGCTATCGGCAGCAAGGAGGCGGCCGGTGCCCGTTATTTTTCGCTGGAATGGAATCAGATTCTTCTTCTATTCCAACGAGGGAAATCCCCGCGAGCCCATGCATATTCATGCCGAGGGGCTGGGGTCAAGACTCATTAACCCCACGAGACGCGCTCTTGAAGAAAATGGCCGAATGACAGGAAAAACGCGATGAGCGTATCGGGAATACGGTCGAGCGCTTTGACGCATCAGTCGGCCATTTTCTTCAGAGCCCGCCGTCGGCTTCGCCGACAAGATTAATTCTGGCGTGCGTAGCACGCATGGGACGCGGTGATTTTGCTGACCGAATACGTTGCTTGCCCCTTGTGGACAACCAGTCCACCGCCCCGCTGGAAGCGGGCCAACAAAGATTGGCCGACGACGTCGGCGGGGTTCAAGCGCCTGTTCGGGCAACAAAATCCCCAGCGTCGCGTCCGTGGAGTTAATGGGTCTTGACCCCAGGCGGGGAAGCGAAGATTTGGCTTGATCCTTTGCCATCCATTGCGGAAAGCGCCGGGTTTGATCGCCGAACGCTGGCGGGGATTGTGCAGGTGGTGGAACAAAATCGGGACCGGATCGAAAGGGCGTGGGATGACTATTTCGGCTGATACGGTCCGTTTTGACGACCACACGATGTGGGTCGATTTGGCCGATGGGAGGACGGTCGGCGTACCGCTGGCCTGGTTTCCACGCCTGTTGTCCGCGACGCCCGAACAGCGTCTGAAATTTCGAATTAGCCCGACGGGACGCGGACTTCATTGGGACGAGATCGACGAGGACATTTCGGTTCCGTCCCTTCTTGAAGGGCGCGGCGACATGACAAAGCCTTCTCCCAAGGCGGCTTGATTTCAACTTTCCGAAATGCGGTCGTAAAATCGGGCCCGCCACAAAAGGCGCGGGGCCTTCGGATCATCCTTGAAGGCCTGGCGGGTGTGCAAGACGTTATTGGACAGCAATCCCTGGCCGGCCTCGAGGCGATGTTCGAACAGGCCGAAGGGGGGATGGGCCAGAATTTCCTCCAGCGCCGCCTTGGCTTCCTGCACTTCGCAGGCCTCGTTCCATTCGATGGAGCGGGTGCGGGCCGTATAACGCATATGCAGATGCCCGTCTTGGAACACGGAAAAGACCGGGCCCGTGTGCATGTCGCGGCTGTTCATCTCGGCATCTTCATTGGCCGGAATGGCGAAGGCGTCATGGCGCATCAGGGCCTGGGCGAGGCCGGGATCGCGGTCGCAGAGCGCGATAAAGGCCAACTCATGGTCCAAAAGCGCGTTGGCGCCGCCCTCCTGAGCCGGGCTTTGGCACCACAGAACCAAGCCCCGCACCTGATGTGCCATGTCGTTATAGTAGCCGTCGGTGTGCCAGGCGATGGGCCTGTCGGTATAGGGAATGTAACGGGTGCGGGTGCCTTCGGGCGCCACGGCCAGCGGGCTGATGCCATCATCGTCTGCCAGTTGGTTGGCGTCCAAACGCGCCAGACCGAAGCTGGCGCAGAAGCGGCGCATCGTCTCCTTCGAGCAACTGGCGGGGGGGGCGGCGAAAACGGCCATGTTGGTCTTGCCCAGGCGCTCCAGCAGGGCTTGGCGCTCGGCTGGGGAAGGGTGTTCCGGATCCTTGATTTCGACAACCAGATCACCGACCCGCTCGGGAACGGCCGCCAACTTGGCGTCGCGCCAAGTCTGATACTTGGACAAGGTCAAGAAATCGGACGGAAATCTCATTTGCAAACTCCCTTCTTATCGTCATGTTGCGCAGAAAACGAATATTCCACAAGGAGTTATAATTGAGAATGCTTCTTAAAACTGCTTAGTAAAGAATCTTTGGCCTTGTAAGAAAATGTGCTGGATTTCTCTTTCAACGATATATTATGATATTTTCATGTAAGCCCCACGCCGGTCAACCGGAAAGGAAGCCGGCGCAAAGAAGAGGGTTTGTGCATATTCGGAAAGCTTGAACTAAGTTTGAGAATTTGCACAAAGTGGAGGAACACCGGCGCGGGAAGCGATAGCAGCCCATCCCCATATCCGGTTGGAATTCTGATTATCCAGGCTCTCAGGGTGGCCGCCTTGGGACCGTGTCATGTCGATGGTGGAGGAAATGATGGCCAAACAGATGCCCAAGACGCCCCTTATTGACCAATTGGAAAGCGGCCCCTGGCCCAGCTTTGTGACCGGTCTGAAAAGGTTGGCGACGTCCGACAAGCGCTATGCCAACATGATGAAGGATCTGCTTGGTCAGCTCGAGCATTCCTACGAGACCCGCAAGGGTTATTGGAAAGGCGGCACGGTCGGCGTGTTCGGCTATGGCGCCGGCGTCATTCCCCGCTTCTCGGAAGTGGCTGATAAGTATCCTGAATCCAAGGAATTCCACACCATCCGCATCATGCCGCCAGCCGGCATGCATTACACCACCGACCTGTTGCGCAAGCTGTGCGACGTTTGGGAAAAGTACGGCTCGGGCCTGATCGCCTTCCACGGCCAGTCGGGCGACATCATGTTCCAGGGCTCGACCAGCGACAACATTCAGCCTGCCTTCGACGAGCTGAACGAAATGGGCTTTGATCTCGGCGGCGCCGGCGCCGGCGTGCGCACCTCGATTTCCTGCGTGGGCGCGGCGCGCTGCGAGCAAAGCTGCTTTGACGAAGCCAAGGCCATGCGCATGACCATCAATTCCATGGTCGATGACATGCATCGCCCTTCGCTGCCCTACAAGTTCAAATTCAAGTTCGCCGGTTGCGCCAACGACTGCGCCAACGCCATCCACCGCGCCGACATGGCGGTGATCGGCACCTGGAAGGACGACATGCAGGTCAACCAAGCCGAGATCAAGGTGAAGGTCTCCGAGCTGGGCCGCAAGGAGTTCATCAACCAGGTCATCAAGCTGTGCCCGACCCAGGCGCTCGACCTCAACGACGACGATACCATCGCCGTCGATAACAAGAGTTGCGTGCGCTGCATGCACTGCATCAACGTCTGCACCAAGGCCCTGAAGCCCGGCAAAGAACGCGGCGTCGCCATCCTGGTCGGCGGCAAGCGCACCTTGAAGGTCGGCGACCTGATGGGCACGGTGGTCATTCCCTTCCTGCCGATGAAAACCGAAGAGGATTTCGAGAAGTTCGTCGAGTTGGGCCGGAACGCGGTTGACTTCTTCGCCGAGAACGCGCTCGAACACGAACGCACCGGCGAGATGATCGAACGTATCGGCCTGGCCAACTTCCTGGAAGGATTGGGGCTTGAAATCGATCCCAACATGATCGCCGCTCCCCGCTCCAACTCCTACGTCCGCATGGACGGCTGGGACGAGGAAGTGAAGAAGTGGAACGCCCGGTCGAAGTCGGCCGCCGAATAAGTTGCAACGAGATAGATATAGATAGAGAGACCGGAGGAATCCATGGCTGAACCTCGTCGTCCAATCGAAAGCGGCGTTCCCGATCCGATGCCGTTCATGCATCCCATGATGCGCAAGAATTACGGTCATTGGGCCTGGCACGACCGTCCACGCCCGGGCGTCCTGCATCACGTCGCCGAATCGGGCGACGAGATATGGACCGTCAAGGCAGGCACCCAGCGCCAGATGGACGTGTTCACTGTGCGCAAACTGTGCGACATCGCCGACAAGTTCGCCGAGGGCCATGTCCGCTTCACCGTGCGCTCGAACATCGAGTTCATGGTTTCCAAGAAGGACATGGTCGATCCCCTGATCAAGGCGCTGAACGCCGAGGGCTTCCCGGTCGGCGGCACCGGCAATTCGGTGTCGATGATCTCGCACACCCAGGGCTGGCTGCACTGCGACATTCCCGCCACTGACGCCTCGGGCGTCGTCAAGTCGCTGATGGACGAATTGTACGAGGAGTTCATCAACGAGCGCATGCCCAACCGCGTGAAGATCACGACGTCCTGCTGCCAGATCAACTGCGGCGGCCAGGGCGACATCGCCATCAATATCCAGCACACCAAGCCGCCCAGGATCAATCACGATTTGGTCAGCCTGCAGTGCGAGCGTCCCGCCGTGGTGGCGCGCTGCCCGGTGGCGGCCATCCGTCCCGCCATGGTCAACGGCAAGCCTTCGCTGGAAGTCGATGAGAAGAAGTGCGTCTGCTGCGGCGCCTGCTTCCCGCCTTGCCCGCCCATGCAGATCAACGATCCCGAGAATTCGAAGATCGCCATCTGGGTCGGCGGCAAGCATTCCTCGACCCGTTCGCGCCCCGCTTTCCACAAGCTGGTGGCGGCAGGGCTTCCCAACAACGCGCCGCGTTGGCCGGAAGTCGCCGACACCGTCAAGAAGATCCTGCGCGCCTATCAGAAGGATGCCAGGGCTTGGGAGCGCATGAACGAATGGATCGACCGCATCGGTTGGCCGCGTTTCTTCGAACTGACCGGTCTGCCCTTCACCAAGTACCATCTGGAAACCTGGCGTGGCGGGCGTGCAAGCCTGAACGCGTCGGCGCAGCTGCACTTCTAGTCGGGGGCTGGAATGAAATTCGCCATTCTGGTCAACGAAGGTCCGTTCAACCATCAGGCCTCGGACTCGGCCTACCAGTTCGTGAAGGCGGCGCTGGCCAAGGGACACCAGATTTTCCGGGTGTTCTTCTATTACGACGGCGTCTACAACGCGAGCAAGCTGTCCGAGCCCCCCACCGACGACCGCAACGTCGTCGCCAACTGGGGCAAGCTGGCCGAAGAGCATAAGCTGGATCTGGTGGTCTGCGTCGCCGCGGCGTTGCGTCGCGGCATCAAGGACGAGAACCTGGCCCAGGGTTTCCGCATTTCTGGCCTGGGCCAGTTGATCGAGGCCGGCATCCAGGCCGACCGTCTGGTCACCTTCGGCGACTGAGGAGGACAAGATGGAAGAAGAAGTGGAAGCCGGCGCCGTCAAGAAGTTCATGTATGTGAACCGCAAGCAGCCCTATGGCACCGTCTATGCGCTGGAAGTGCTGGAAATGGTGCTGATCTCGGCCGCTTTCGATCAGGATGTGCATCTGGTCTTTACCGATGACGGCGTGCTGCAGTTGAAGAAGAACATGGCGACCGACGGCATCGGCATGAAGAATTTCTCGAAAACCTACCGCGCCCTTGAGGGCTACGACATCGAGAAGCTTTATGTGGACCAGGAATCCTTGGACGAGCGTGGTTTGACGGAAGACGATCTTCTGGTCGATGTCCAGGTCATCAGCCGGGCCGAAATGGCCGACCTGATGGACCAGATGGATGTCGTGTTGACGGCCTGAGAGAGGGAGAGAAAAAATGAGCCTTCTGCATACCGTCAGCAAGTCGCCTTTCGAGCGGACTAATCTGCAAAGCTGCCTGAAGCTGGCCAAGGCTGGTTCAAGCATCCTTTTGTACGAAGACGCCGTCATTGGCGCCATGCAGGGTACGGCCGTGGCCGATCTGGTCGCTGCCGCCGCCAAGAGCTGCAAGCTTCATGTGCTGGGCCCCGATCTGGCCGCGCGCGGCCTGGATGCCGGGAAGGTTATCCCGGGCATCGCGGTGGTGGGTTACGCCGATTTCGTCGATCTGGCCGAACAGGCCTCGGCGGTTCAGGCCTGGTGCTGAATTCGAACAACAGAACTTTGATCTAGAGGAGAGTGTAAGATGTCCTATACAGCTGGTGGCAAGACGGTTGAAGCCGACGAAGAGGGCTACCTCACCAACATCAACGAGTGGAACGAGGATCTGGCTGGCGAGATCGCCAAGGCCGAGCAGATCAACATGACCGCCGAGCATTGGGAAGTCGTGAACTTCCTGCGCGAATACTACAACGAATATCAGATCGCTCCGGCCATCCGCGTGCTGACCAAGGCGATCACCAAGAAGCTGGGCGCCGAAAAGGCGAGCAACAAGTATCTGTACGAGTTGTTCCCCTATGGTCCCGCCAAGCAGGCCTGTAAGATCGCCGGCCTGCCCAAGCCCACGGGCTGCGTTTAAGTTCGTTCTTCGGAAGGGTGCGGGCACGAACCCGCACCCCCGAAATCCTGGGATGGATAGGTAGGGGAAGGCCGGCATGACGGGCTTGAGCGTGTTCTATGCTGCTCTGTTGTACGTGGCCGCCGCCGTTCTGGTGGCCGGGCTGGCGTTTAAGATTCGCCAGTACTGGACCACGCCGGCGCCCTTGAAGATCGCCGTGACGCCGGCGCCGACCACGCAGGCCGGGGCCTATATGCGCGTCGCCCGCGAAGCAGCGCTTTTCGAAAGCCTGTTCTATTCGAACCGCTGGCTGTGGATTTTCGCCATGGCCTTCCATGCCGGTCTGGCCTTGGTGCTGGTTCGCCATCTGCGCTACTTCATCAATCCTGTGCCCGAACTGATCGCCCTCGTCCAGCCCCTGGGCGTCTATGGCGGCATGGCCATGGTCGGGGGACTGGCGGTGCTGCTGGGCCGGCGTTTCGTGATCGACCGCGTGCGTTACATCACCCGTCCCAGCGACGTCCTGATGCTGCTGCTTCTGATCGGCATCGGCATTTCGGGCTATGGCATGAAATTCCTGAACCATACCGACATCGTGGCGGTAAAGGCCTTCATCATGGGGCTGTATGTCTTCGATATCCGCGAACTGCCGGGCGAGCCGCCGCTGCTGGCCCATTTGTTCATGGTGGCCCTGCTGATGATCGTCTTTCCCTTTTCCAAGCTTCTGCATGCGCCGGGCGTTTTCTTCAGCCCAACCCGCAACCAGGCCGACGACCCCCGCGAGAAGCGCCATCTGGCGCCGTGGGCGGCCAAGCTGGAGGGTTAGGCCGTGGCGAAGATTCCCTATGCCGTTCCCACTCTCGACAAACTGCCGACCGTTCCGGCCTTGAAGCCGGGGGCGATGAGCGAGCTGAAGTCCTATGTCGCCGTGGCGGCGCATCAGCAGCCCTTGGGCTTTCCTGGCGAACTGGTCGAGAATTGGGAACAGGCCGCCGTCGCCAAGATGGGCGAACTGTTGGGCAAATATAAAAGCCTGCGCGTCTATCTGGACATCTGCGTCAAATGCGGCGCCTGCACCGACAAGTGCCATTATTTCCTGGGTTCGGGCGATCCCAAGAACATGCCGGTGGCGCGCCAGGATCTGATGCGCGACATCTACCGCTATTACTTTACGCCGACCGGCAAGACGCTGGGCGCCCTGGTCGGCGCCAAGCCCTGGACCCGGGAACGCCTCGACGACTGGTACAATTATTTCCACCAGTGCTCGCAATGCCGCCGCTGTTCGCTGTTCTGCCCCTATGGCATCGACACCGCCGAAATCTCGATGGCGGCCCGCGAGATCATGGATTCGATCGGCCTCGGCCAGAAATACTGCAACGAGATCATCGGCAAGGTTCACAAGATCGGCAACAATCTGGGCCTGCCCGAGCCGGCGTTGGTGAATACGCTGGAAGGTCTCGAGGAAGACGTGCTGGACGCCACCGGCCATGCCGTCAAGTTCCCGCTTGACGTCGAAGGCGCCGATGTTCTGTTCGTGACGCCCTCGGCCGACTTCTTCGCCGAGCCGCATGTCGATGGGCTGATCGGCTATGCCAAGGTCTTCCATCAGATGGGGCTGAGCTGGACCATGTCGTCCTACGCCTCGGAAGCCGGCAATTTCGGCATGTTCATCGGCAATTACGAACAGATGCGCAAAATCGCCCTGCGCATCCGCGAGGCGGCGATCCAACTCAAGGTCAAGCGCATCGTCTTCGGCGAATGCGGCCATGCCTGGCGCGTGGCCTACGCCTTCCTGAATTCGCTGGCCGGTCCCTTCGATTTCCTCGATCCGCGCTATCCGGTGCCGCAGCACATCATGGAAGTGACCCGGGGCGCCATTTTAAGCGGCGCCATCAAGCTGGACGCTTCGGCCAATGCCGACAAGGTCGTCACCGTTCACGATTCCTGCAACATCGCCCGCGCGACGCGCATGGGCCCCGAGGCCGGCTCTCAGTTCGAATATCCGCGCTTCGTGCTGCAATCGGCCTGTCCGAAATTCATCGACATGCATCCCGACGCCACGCGCCAGCGCACCTTCTGCTGCGGCGGCGGCGGCGGTTTGCTGACCGACGAGCTGATCGACATCCGCATCAAGGGCGCCAAGCCGCGCGTGGAAGCGCTGCGCGACGTCGTCGAACAGCATGGGGTTACGCATATGGCCTCGATGTGCGCCATCTGCAAAAGCCAGTTCACCAAGGTTCTGCCCTATTACGGTTACGATATGGGCATGGTTCAAAGCGTTCATCAGTTGGTAAGCAACGCCATCCTTCTGGGCGGCAATTCTTAAGGTAAGGAAGCGACCATGACTCATCTGACCGTGGCAAACGAACAACTCACTTTCCGCCGCTTTACGGATGGCGAAGACCGTTGGTCCGACCTGCAGGAGGCCATCTTTCAGGCCGGCTGGTCGCACAAATGCCCGACCTATGTGCATCGGGCGCCGCCCTGCCAGGCCAGTTGCCCCTCGGGCCACGACATTCGCGGCTGGCTGGACATCGTTCGCGGCGTCGATAAGCCGCCGGCGGGCATGAGCGTGCAGGAATACGCCTTTCACAAGATGACGATGTCCAATCCGTTCCCGGCCGTCATGGGCCGCGTTTGCCCAGCGCCTTGCGAGGACGGCTGCAACCGCAACGAGGTCGAGGATCACGTCGGCATCAATTCGATCGAACATTACATCGGCAATTGGGCGCTCGAGAACAAGGTCGGCTTCCCCAAGCCCGCCCAGGAAACCGGCAAGAAAATCGCCGTCATCGGCGGCGGTCCGGCCGGCCTGTCGGCGGCCTATCAATTGCGCAAGATGGGCCATGCGGTCACCATCTATGACGAGCATGCCGAACTGGGCGGCATGATGCGCTACGGCATTCCCGGCTACCGCACCCCCCGCGACGTTCTGGACGGCGAAATCAAGCGCATCATCGACATGGGCGTGGACGCCAAAATGAAGTGCCGCGTCGGCAAGGATGTCCAACTGGCCGACCTGGAAAAGAACAACGACGCCATCTTCTGGGCCATCGGCACGCATTCGGGCCGCGGCCTGCCGGTGCCCGGCGCCGATGCCCCCAACTGCATCTCGGGCGTGGCCTTCCTGCGCGCCTTCAATCAGGGCCGCTTGAAGTTCGTCACCGGCCGCATCATCGTGGTCGGCGGCGGCGACACCTCGATCGACGTCGCGTCGGTGGCCCGCCGTTTGGGCCATATCACCCAGGTCCACGAGAAAGACCGCGTCGAGCATGTCGTGCTCGGCCAGACCGCGCACGATGTCGCCTCGGCGGCCAAGCGCGAAGGCGCCGACGTCACCCTGACCTCGCTGTTCCCGGTGGAAAAGATGTTCGCCGCCGAGCGCGAAGTCGAGGACGCCAAGCGTGAAGGCGTCGATATCCAGGGCGGCATCATGCCCCTGGAAGTGTTGAAGGGCCCGGACGGGCGCGCCCGCGCTCTGAAAATGTGCAAATGCACCATGGACGGCATGACGCCGATTCCGCAGGCCGGCACCGAGTTCGAGATCGAATGCGACCTCATCGTCTCGGCCATCGGCCAGAAGGGCGACATGGAAGGCCTGGAAGCCATGGACAATGGCAAGGGCTTCATCAATGCCGACAAGCATTTCAAGGTGCCGGGCAAGGACAAGCATTTCGTAGGCGGCGACATCGTGCGTCCGCATCTCTTGACTACCGCCATCGGCCACGGCTGGATCGCCTCGGAAAGCATCAATACCTTCCTGAAGGGCGAGGAATTCGGAAAGCGCCCCAAGGTCGATGTCCATCACTTCAACCTGATCGACGTGCTGCGCAATATGGGCCGCGAGCCGGAAAAGTTCGTCACCACCGAGGGCGAGCGCGGCACCAGCTCGGCCAACTTCGCCATTCACAATTACGAAGACCGCTCGACCAAGGAAGTCGTTCCGGCCGACGAGCTGTTCCTCGGCCATTTCAGCTACACCAAGCGCAACAAGCGCGAAGAGGTGCATATTTCCGCCGATCAGGTCATCGGCAATTTCGACGAGCGTTTGAAGACGCTCACGGACGCCCAGGCGGCCGCCGAGGCCAAGCGCTGCATGAGCTGCGGCCTGTGCTTCGAATGCGACAATTGTCTGGTCTTCTGTCCGCAGACGGCGGTCAGCCGCTCGCCCAAGGCCGAGCGCGGCCTGGGCCGCTATGTCGAAACCGACTACGCCAAATGCATCGGCTGCCATATCTGCACGGATGTCTGCCCCACCGGCTACATCCAGATGGGTCTGGGAGAGTAAGATGCGCATTCTGGCGGCGCTGCTGATTGCACTTTCCCTGGGCGGGCTGGCTTTGCCGGTTCTGGCCGGGCCGCCCGACGTGCCCAAGGGCGCGGGCGAAAAGTGTCTGGCCGATGCCGCCACCATGCGCCGCAACCATATGTCGATGCTGATGCACCGGCGAGACGCCACCATGCATCAAGGCGTTCGCGCCAGCACCAACGGCTTGAAGGCCTGCCTGGACTGTCATGCCGTGAACGATGGCGCCGGCCAGCCGGTGGGCATCGACAGCGACAAGCATTTCTGCCGCGTCTGCCACGACTATGCCGCCGTCAAGGTTGACTGTTTCGAATGCCATGCCTCGAAACCGGCGGCCAAGAAGGCCGCGGAAGCGCCCGCCGAGGCCGAGCCCATGGCGCCGCCCGAGGCGGCGCAGGAATCCGGGGCCGCAACGCCGCCGAAGCCGGAGGGCCCGAAATGAGCGACTGCATGTCCAGCCGGCGCGATCTGTTGAAGGCGGCGGGCGCCGCCACCTTGCTGGCGCCAGGTGTCTTCCTGCTGGCCGCCCCCACGCCCTCGAAGGCGCGTCCCGAAGACACCGCCACCGATTCCTCCGTGCGCTGGGGCCTGCTGGTCGACACCAATCGCTGCGACCAGGAATGCACGGCCTGCGTCACCGCTTGCAAGGAAGAGATGGGCTTGACCGGCCATGGCCGTCCGGCGACTGACGCCCAATATATCCGCAAGGTCGAGATCGCCGAGCCCAAGACCGGATTCACCCGCTCGCTGCCGGTGATGTGCCAGCATTGCAGCAGCCCGCCCTGCGTGGATGTCTGCCCGACCGGGGCCTCCTTCAAGCGGGCCGACGGCATTGTGCTGGTTGACCGCCATGTCTGCATCGGCTGCCGTTACTGCATGATGGCCTGCCCTTACAAGGCGCGCTCCTTCGTCCACGAGACGACCACCGACCAGCTGCCCAACAATCCGCGCGGCAAGGGTTGCGTCGAAGCCTGCACCTTGTGCGCGCACCGGGTCGATGCAGGCATCGTTCCCGCTTGCGTCGAGGCTTGCCACAGCAAGGGCCGTGGCGCCATGCTGTTTGGCGACCTGCTCAATCCCGAACACGCCATCACCCAAGTGGTGGCGCAGCATCCCACCAGCCAGATCCGGGCCGATCTCAAGACCGATCCCGGCGTGCGCTATCACGGCATCTAAGGGAGCGCAACGATGGCCCACATGCCCGATCTCGTCTTCAAGGAACTGAACGCCAAGGGCACGGCGTTCCGGGTTCTTTTCGTTGCGCTGGCAGGCCTGTTTCTGATCGGCCTGGGGGCCGCCTTCTATATGGAACATAGCGGCCACTGGGTGACCGGCATGACCAATCAGGTGGTGTGGGGCATGCCGCATGTCTTCGCCGTCTTCCTGATCGTCGCCGCTTCGGGCGCGCTGAACGTCGCTTCGATCTCGTCGGTTTTCGGAAAGTCGGTCTACAAGCCGGCGGCGCCGCTGTCGGCCCTGCTGGCGCTGGCCCTGCTGGCCGGCGGCTTGGCCGTGCTGGTGCTCGATCTCGGGCGGCCCGACCGCCTGATCGTCGCCATGACGCATTTCAATTTCAAGTCGATCTTCGCCGCCAACATCATCTTGTATACCGGCTTCTTCGCCATCGTGCTGGTCTATCTGTGGTTCATGATGGACCGTAAGCTGAAGTATAAAAGCAGCGGCCCCGGCACCTTCGCCTTCATCTGGCGTCTGGTTCTCACCACCGGTACGGGCTCGATTTTCGGCTTTCTGGTCGCCCGCGAGGCCTATTCCTCGGCGGTCATGGCGCCCCTGTTCATCGCCATGTCGCTGGCCTTCGGCACCGCCATCTTCATCCTGGTGCTTTTGGCGGTTTGCGTCATCGACAAGCGGCCGCTGGGCGACGTGCTGACCGAGCGTCTGCGCGTGCTGCTGGCCGTCTTCGTCGCCACCACCGCCTATCTGGCCCTGGTCCAGCATGTCACTGCCGCCTATTGGGCCGGGCGCGTCGATGTGGTCTCATTCATCCTTCTGAACGGCGGCGTCTATACCTTCCTGTTCTGGGGCGTGCAGATGGGCTTGGGCACGATCTTCCCGCTGGCGCTGACCTTGGTGCCGCGCCTGCGCTCGCACGCAACCTTGGCTTTCGCCTCGGTGCTGGTGGTGCTGGGCGGCCTGGCTCAGGTCTATGTCATCATCATCGGCGGCCAGGCCTGGCCCTTGACCCTCTTCCCCGGCTACGAGGTCGAAAGCAGCTTTTTCGACGGCGTGGTGCAATCCTACAGCCCCTCCTTCCCCGAGATTCTGCTGGGAATCGGCGGTTTTGCTCTGGCCCTCTTGATTGTCGCCTTCGGAATGGCCATTCTTCGCTTCCTGCCGACCAGCTTGGCCGACGCGGATATCGATCCGCACGCCAAAAAGCGGCTTTTGGAAACAGAGGAAGCGGGAGAGCCCGCTTAAGCGATCATGACGACCGAACATCCTTTCGCGCCCTATGTCCGCATTCTGGGCAAGGGGCCGACGCTGTCGCGCCCGCTTTCCTTCGAGGAAAGCAAAACCGCCGCCGGAATGATTCTGCAAGGCGAGGTCGAGCCGGTGCAACTGGGCGCCTTTCTGTGTCTCTTGCGCGTGAAGACGGAAACCCCCGACGAGGTGGCCGGTTTCGTGGCGGCGGCGCGCGAGGCGGTGGCGGCAACGGGCACGCCGCCCAAGGCCGATCTCGACTGGTCGAGCTATGCGGGCAAGTCGCGCCAGCTTCCCTGGTTCCTGCTCTCGGCCCTGCTGCTGGCCCAGAACGGCGTGCGCGTATTCATGCAAGGCCCCGAAGACCACACGGCGGGCCGCCTTTATTCGCGTGCCGCCCTGGCGGCGCTGGGCATCCCCTCGGCGAAATCGCTGGCCGAGGCCGGACAGCACCTGGATCAACGCAACTTCGCTTTCATGGCGCTCGAACATTTAAGTCCCGGTCTCAACAAGATGCTGGGCCTGAAGCCGCTGCTGGGCTTGCGCACGCCCTTGCACACGATCGGACGCATGCTCAATCCCCTGCAGGCGCCGGCGGCGATGGTCAGCGTCTTCCATCCCTTCTATCGCGGCGTCCATCAGCAAGCAGCAGCCAAGCTGGGCGACCAGCGCCTGGCCGTCTTCAAGGGCGAAGGCGGCGAGGCCGAGCGGCGGCCCGAAAAGCCCTGCCAGCTTCAATTGCTGCTTGCCGGCGAGATGAGCGAGGAGGAATGGCCCGCAATTTTGCCCGAAAGTGCCCAGCCGCATGATCTCGGCATGGATCCGGCGCGCTTGAAAGCGCTGTGGGATGGTTCGCTGGACGATTCCTATGCCCAGGCCACGGTCACCGGCACGGCGGCGATTGCCCTGCGCGTGCTGGGCAAGGCGGGCTCGCCGGCCGAGGCGCAAAAGCTGGCCGAAGAAATGTGGGCCAAGCGCGACAAGAACAAAATTTATTAGGCGCCCAAGGGGCGCCCGCGCTGGTAGATTCTTGAGGTTGGTACATTGGAGCCAGCGAAGCTGGCGGTGTGCGCGTGAGCCAAGGGCGCACAGCGCCCGCCCGGCGATTGAGGGGCAACATGTCAAGACTCGTGATATCTGCGGCGCATAAATCTTCGGGCAAAACCACCGTCACGCTGGGCCTGCTGGCGGCGCTGTCCAAGCGCGGCCTGCGCCTGCAGCCCTTCAAGAAGGGGCCCGATTACATCGATCCCTTGTGGCACAAGGCGGCCAGCGGACGGCCTTGTTGGAATCTCGATTTCTATTCGATGTCGCGGCCCGAGATGCTGGCGCTGGCGGCCCGCGAATCCGAGAGCGCCGATCTGTCCTTGATCGAGGGCAACAAGGGCCTGTTCGACGGCATGGACACGGATGGTTCCGATGACACGGCGGCGCTGGCCAAATTGCTGAAGGCGCCGGTGGTGTTGGTCATCGACTGCCGGGGCACCACGCGCGGCATCGCCCCGCTGCTGAAAGGCTATCTGGACTTCGACCAGGATCTGGACATCGGCGGCGTGATTTTGAATCAAGTGGCGGGCCCCCGGCATGAAAGCAAATTGAAGGCCGCCATCGCCCGCTATCTGCCCTGCCTGCCGGTCCTGGGGGCCATTCCCAGGGATCGCGAACTGGAAGTGACCGAGCGTCATCTGGGTTTGGTGCCGGCCAATGAACAGACGGACGCTTCCGAGATGATTTCGATGCTGTCGGCCAGCGTGGAAAAGCATGTCGATCTGGACCAATTGCTGGCGGTCGCCAAGCGGGCCCAAGATTTCCCCAAGCCAGCGGCTTTGCCGGCAAAGCCGAAACCGGATTTGCGCATCGCCATCGCCAGGGATTCCGCCTTTGGCTTCTACTATCCCGACGATCTGTTGGCCTTCGAACAGAACGGGGCCGAACTGGTGCCCTTCGATACGATGCGCGATTCCCATCTGCCCAAGACGATCGACGGTCTGTTCATCGGCGGCGGTTTTCCCGAAACCCATCTGCGATCGCTGTCGGCCAATCATGTGCTGCGGTCGGAAATCAAGGCGGCGCTAAAGGCGGGATTGCCTTGCCACGCCGAATGCGGCGGCCTGATGTATCTGGCCCAAAGCATCCGCTATCAAGGCCAGCAGGCCGACATGGTGGGATTCATCAAGGCCAAGGTGGCGATGCAGGAGCGTCCGGTCGGGCGCGGCTATGTGCGCCTGATAGACTCCGGGAAAGGGCCGTGGACAGCGATTTCGGAAAACGGCCAGAGCTTCGCCGCCCATGAATTCCACCATTCGCATCTCGAGGATTTGAAGGGGCCGCAGACTTACGCCTTCAAGGTCGAACGCGGCGTCGGCATCCAAGACGGCCATGACGGGCTGGTGATCGGCAATACCGTGGCCTGCTACGCCCATCTACGGTCGCTGGCGGGCACGCCCTGGGTGGCGCGCTTCCTGGATTTCGTGCGCTCGGTCAGGGCAAGGGGCTGATCTGGCCGGTCTTGGGCCAGTTGGCGTCGGTGATGCGAACGAGTCCCTTCTCGATCCGGGTCTTGCCCTCGCAGACCAAGGCCAGCGCCAGCGGATAGGCGACATGTTCTTGTTCCAGTACCCGGGCCGCCAGCAGATCGGGCGTGTCATCGGGCAGCACCGGCACTGCGGCTTGCACGATGATGGGGCCGCTGTCCATTTCCGGGACCACGAAATGAACTGTGCATCCGGCGAAACGCACCCCTTCCCCGATGGCGCGCTCGTGCGTGTGCAGTCCCTTGAACAGGGGCAGCAGCGAGGGATGGATGTTGAGCAGACGCCCATTCCAGCAAGTGACGAAATATTCGGTCAGCACGCGCATGAAACCGGCCAGGCAGACGATCTCGACGCCGTCGGCTTCCAGTTGTTTATTGACGGCGCGCTCGAAATTCTCGCGGTCGGCATAATCCTTGTGCGAGATGACGGCGGTGGGAATGCCGGCCTTTTGCGCCCGCTCAAGTCCCAGCACGCCCGGCACGTTGGAAATCACGCGCACGATTTGGGCCGGATAATCCGGCTTGGCGGCGGCGTCCAGCAGGGCTTGCAGATTGCTGCCGCGCCCGGAAATCAGAATGCCGACGCGCTTTTTTTCTGCCACAGTCAGGCGTCCCAGGCGTTCAGATTCAACACCCGGGCGTGAATGTCGTCGCCGGTCACGATGCGCCCGACGCGCGTCACCTGCTCGCCTTCCTGCGCGAACAGGGCCGAAAGCGCATCGGCGTCTTCGGGCTTGCAGATGGCCATCATGCCGATGCCGCAATTGAAGGTGCGGGCCATTTCGCCGGCGGCGACGCCGCCCGCCCTTTTCAGCCAGGCGAAAACCGGCGGCAGCGTCCAACTGGCGGCATCGATTTCCGCCACCAGCCCCTTGGGCAGGACGCGGGGGACATTCTCAAACAGGCCGCCGCCGGTGATATGGGCCAGCGCCTTCACCTTTCCTGTCCGCACCCCGGCCAGGCAGCTTTTCACGTAGATGCGGGTCGGGGTCAGCAAGGCGTCGCCGGCCCTCTTGCCGGGCGCGAAGGGGGCGGGATCGGAAAGTTTCAGGCCTGCCTTGCCCAGGATGCGCCGGACCAGCGAGAAACCGTTCGAATGCACGCCATGGCTGGCCAGGCCCAGAATGACGTCGCCCTCGGCCACCGTTGCGCCATCGATCAGCGTGCCGCGCTCGGCCGCACCCACGGCGAAACCGGCCAGGTCATAGTCGCCCTTGGCATACATGCCGGGCATTTCCGCGGTTTCGCCGCCGATAAGGGCGCAGCCGGCCTGCTTGCAGCCCTCGGCGATGCCGGCCACCAAGGCCTTGCCCTGGGCCACGTCAAGCCGCCCCGTGGCGAAATAGTCCAGGAAAAACAGGGGCTCGGCCCCCTGGACGACCAGATCGTTGACGCTCATGGCGACCAGATCGATGCCCACGTAATCATGCAGATCGGCGTCGATGGCCAGTTTCAGCTTGGTGCCGACGCCGTCGGTGGCGGCGACCAGGATCGGATCCTTGAAGCCGGCGGCCTTGAGGTCGAACAAGGCTCCGAACCCGCCCAGTCCAGCATCGGCGCCGGCGCGTCTTGTGGCCTTGGCCAGGGGTTTGATGGCTTCGACGAGGGCCGTGCCGGCATCGATATCGACCCCGGCATCCTTGTAGGTCATTGAAGAATTGGACAAGCGAGGCTTCCCGGACAGTGAGAACGTGATAAAGTCTTACCCGAATCGTCTGGATTTTGACCCCTCCCTCCCTGGTTTGCAATGGCTTCGCTGTCGCGTCTTTTCATTCTCGTTCTCTTGGGCCTGGGTTTGGCCGGACCCGCCAGGGCGGCCGATCTTCTGTCGGCCAGCCTGGTCATCGACGCCACCGCCCAAAGCGCCGCCCAGGCCAAGGAAAAGGCCTTGCAGGAGGGCCAGCAGCAAGCCTTCCGCCGCCTGTTGGAGAGCATGACCATCGAGGCCGACCGGGCCCGGCTGCCCCATCCCGCCAATTGGCAGGACTGGCTGGCCGATTTCTCGGTCGATCAGGAAAAGACCTCGGCGGTGCGCTATCTCGCCATTCTGACCGTGCGCTTCAAGGCCCAGCCGGTGCGCAATCTGCTGCGCCAGGCCAATATTCCCTTTGCCGAGACGGTCAGCAAGCCGGTGCTGGCGGTGCCCGTCTTCATCCAGTCGGGCCGGGGAATGCTGTGGGACGAGGACAATCTGTGGCTGAAGGCCTGGCAGGAACGGCCGCGATTGACCGGCCCGGTGCCGGTGCTGGCGCCGGTGGGCGACAGTTGGGACCGTCAGGCTTATGACGTCGGGGCCGACAAGGAACGGCTGGACAGTCTGGGGCGGCGCTATGGGACGGCGCAGACCATCTTGGCCGAGGCCCGGCCCTCGGCGAACGGTTTGGGTTTGGATGTGCGGCTGGTCTATCCGGGCGGCCAGGCCACGTCCTTCGGCGTGTCTCTGGCCAAGGACTCGCCCGCGACGCTTTACCGAAAGGCGGCGGATGCGGCGGCGTTGCAGATCGAGGAATTATGGAAACGCCAGAATCTGGTCAGTCATGAAAGCTCGGGTGCATTGCTGGTCACCGTCAATTTCAGCGGTCTGGCCGAATGGCTGAAAATCCGGGAAAAGCTTGAACGCATTCCGCTCGTCCGCCGCCAGGAAGTGTTGGAACTGGCCCGTAACCAGGCCAGCCTAGCCCTGCACCATGCCGGCGACGTCAATCAGTTGCGAGCAGCGCTGGCCCAGGCCGATCTTTTGCTGTCCAGCGACGGGCAGGGGGGGGACAGCCTATCCCTGTCTTCGGGAGGGCAGCGCTGACGTGGTCAAGCTGCTGCCCAATCTGATCACGCTGTTTCGGCTGTTTGCCGTGCCGCTGGCGATCTGGGCCATCAATTCCGAAATCTACCATCTGGCCTTCTGGGTATTCTGCCTGGCGGCGGGTTCAGACGCTCTGGATGGGGCGCTTGCCCGGGCCCTTAAGGCCAAAACCACCATCGGCGGTTATCTCGATCCCTTGGCCGACAAGGCGCTGCTGGTCGCCGTTTACATCACGCTGGGCTATCACGGCCATATGCAAGACTGGCTGGTCATCTTGATCGTCTCGCGCGATTTGCTGATTATCGGCGGCGCCCTGGTCGTTCATCTGGTCACCGGACGGCTGCGCATGGAGCCCTTGTTCATCAGCAAGGCCAATACCCTGGCCCAGATCCTGCTGGCCGGGCTGGCCTTGGCGGAATTGGGACTGAACCTGGAAGACGGACTCTTGGCCTTGCGCCCGGCGTTGACTATTGTCGTAGCCTTCACGACCTTGGCGTCGGGGCTGGCCTACCTCACGGTCTGGGGACGGCGCATCCTTTCGGAGGAAGGAAAATGACTTCGCGGGCGCAGATACGGTTCTGGCTGATCGGGCTGGCGGTCTTCATCGGCCTGGTTTACCTGCTGAAAGCAGTGCTGCTGCCCTTCGTGGCCGGCATGGCGGCGGCTTATTTCCTGGATCCCATCGTCGATCGGCTGGAACAGGCCAAGGTCGGGCGTTCCCCGGCCACCGCAATGGTCACTCTGGGTTTCTTCATCATCGTCGGCGGAGCCATCGGCCTGATGATTCCGCTGATCGAAACCCAGGTCGTCGAATTCGCCCACAAGGTGCCGGACTATGCCGAAGTGCTGCGCGGACGGCTGCGGCCTCTGGTCGATACGTTGCTGGCCAATCTTGACCGCGAAGACGTCGCCAAGCTGAAATCGACGGCCGAGGGCTATGCCGGCACGGCGCTGTCTTGGGGCGTCAATGCGCTGGGCAATGTGTTGACCGGCGGCATGGCTGTGCTGTCGGTGGTTTCGCTGCTGCTGATAACGCCGGTGGTGACCTTCTATCTGCTGCGCGATTGGGACAAGATGATCCAGAAGGTCGATGGCTGGCTGCCGCTGGACCATGCCGAAACCATTCGCACCCAGTTGCGCGAGGTCGATTCCACCCTGGCCGGTTTCGTGCGCGGCCAGGCCCTGGTCTGCACTGTGCTGGCGGTCTTCTATGGCGTTGGCTTTTCCCTGGCCGGATTGGATCTTGGCCTGGTGGTCGGTCTTCTGACCGGAATCGCCACCGTCATTCCCTATCTGGGCGGCATCATGGGCATGGTGGTCAGCATCGCGCTGGCGCTGGCGCAATTCTCGGATTGGATGCCGATCATCCTGGTGGCCGGCGTTTCCTTGACCGGGCAGGTGATCGAGGGCTATGTGCTGACTCCCAATCTGGTCGGCGACCGCATCCGCCTGCATCCGGTTTGGATTCCCTTCGCCTTGCTGGCCGGCGGCGCCTTGTTCGGATTCCTGGGCGTGCTGCTGGCGGTGCCGGTGGCCGCCGTGATCGGCGTTCTGGTCCGCTTTTCCCTGGAACGCTATTTGGCCAGCCCGCTCTACCGCGGAACGCCGCCTTCGTCCGGAACATGACGCAACTGGCTTTCGATCTGCCGCCCCAGACCTTGATGGGGCGCGACGATTTTCTGATCGCCCCCTCGAACGCCGAGGCCCTGGCCTGGATCGAACGCTGGCCCGACTGGCCGGCGCAGGGTTTGGTGCTGGCCGGACCCGAGGGTGCTGGCAAGACGCATCTGGCGCATATCTTCGCCAAGCGGGCGCAGGCGGTCATGGCCCCGGCCCGGGAATTTTCCGAAGCCGATGTCCCGGGATTGGAAGGCAAGGTCGTCGTCCTCGAGGATTGCCAGGCCCCCTTGCCCGAGCGCGCCCTGTTCCATCTGTTGAACCTGGCCAAGGAAAGCGGCGGCTTCGTGCTGTTCACGGCGCGCCAGCCGCAGGCGCGCTGGCAGGTGGCGCTGCCCGATCTGAGATCGCGTTTGCTGGCTCTGCCGCTGGCCGAGCTGAAGGCGCCCGACGACGAGTTGTTGACCGCCCTGCTGGCCAAACTGTTCGCCGACCGGCAATTGCGGGTCGGCTCCGATGTGCTGTCCTATCTGTTGGGACGCATCGAGCGCAGCTTCGCCGCCGCCCGG
>JACRJC010000023.1 GCA_016215555.1 Rhodospirillales bacterium
CTCACCCTGAGGAAGCCGCGAAGCGGCTGTCTCGAAGGGCGAGGCGCTGCATTTTCCTTGTTTTTCCTCATCCTTCGAGACGCTTCGCTCCTCAGGATGAGGAAAAAGGGAAAGGTCTGAATTTAAACCGGACAGCCGTGGGCTTGACCCGGGGGTCCACGTGGATGCGCGGATCAAGTCCGCGCATGACGTTGAGGTTAAACCGCCGGGGACGCAGAGGGCGCTGAGGACTGCAGGGTAGCCTTATCAGCGAACCTCTGCGCACCCTGCGAACATGTCCCCGAATTTCCCAGGGTGAGACGGCACATTTCCCCCAATGAAAAAGGCCGCCCGATGGGGCGGCCCAAATCGATCAACAAATTCGCTGTCTCAGGGGCGCAATTGTTCGCGCACGCGGGCGACCAGGGTGGCCAGATCTTCCTTGGCGACGCCGTCGCTGGCCAGCATGCGCGACATCATGGGATCGCCCAAAAGCTCGGCCATGCTGGGTTCATCATTGCCCGAGAAGCGCCGCCCGTCGCCTTCATGCGAGCGCGGCCCCCAGGCACAGTTATGCAAGGTCATCGACAATGGCGAAAGCGCCGACGGACGGCGGGCGAGATGCTGCATGGCGTACTCCTTCCCGTGGTTCGTTGTTGCCAAAGAGACTAACCAATGGATCGCTAAAAGTAAAGGAAAAACCCAATAATCTCAATTAGTTAAAATTTAATGAAACAATGCGTAAAATGCCATCTTGCAGCGCGCTATCATCATCCGGTGCCGCTTCCTTGCATATGGGCAGCCTCGCAAGCGCTTTCAAGCCAGGAAGCGTTGGGGCTTAGCCGCCAGGCTGGGACAAGGCCAAGGAGCGCACCTCCTCTAGGCCTAGTCCGCGCCCGCGCAGGGCACGCAGGCTTTCGGCCCGGTCGCGTTTGGCCAGGCGCTGTCCCGAGGGCCCCATCAGCAGCGGATGATGCTGCCATTGCGGCACATCCAGCCCCAGCAGGGCCTGCAGCAGGCGATGGACATGGGTGGCCTCGAACAGGTCGCGGCCCCTGGTCACCAGCGTCACCCCTTGCAGATGGTCATCGACCGTCACCGCCAGATGATAGCTGGTCGGCACATCCTTGCGCGCCAGCACGACATCGCCGAACAATTCGGGCCGGGCCGTCTGTTCACCCGCATCCAGGTCGCGCCAGGCCAGAGGGCCGGCTAGGCGCACCGCCGCCGCCATGTCCAGGCGCAGGGCGAAGGGCTGGCCCGACCCTATCCTGTCGGCCCGCTCGCCGGCGCCCAACCCCCGGCAGGCGCCGGGATAAAGCGGTCCGTCGGGGCCGTGCGGGGCTTGGCCCGAGCCCGCGATGTCCTTGCGGCTGCAAAAACAGGGATAGAGCAGTCCCATGCCTTGCAGCCGGTCCAGGGCCTGGCGGTAATCGGCCAGATGCTCCGACTGGCGGCGCACCGGCCCTTCCCAATTCAGGCCCAGCCAGGCCAGGTCATCAAGGATCGCGGTTTCGAATTCCGGGCGGCAGCGCACAGGGTCGATATCCTCGATGCGCAGCAAGAAGCGCCCGCCCGCCTTTCCGGCCGCGGCTTCGGCGAACAGGGCAGAATAGGCATGGCCCAGATGCAGATATCCGGTCGGGCTGGGGGCGAATCGGGTGACGATGGATGAAAAAGTCACGGAGGCGTCACAACTTCCTTAGTGTCATCTTAACGTGAAGCTACTATATTTTGGGGAACCTAGCGATAGCTGGAGGGTCGATGTTCGATGGCTGTCAAGCCCTGGTCCTGAACGCCGATTTCAGGCCGCTTTCCTATTTTCCCCTGTCCTTGTGGTCGTGGCAAGACGCCGTCAAGGCGGTGGTGACCGAGCGCGTGCATGTTCTATCCGAATATGATCAGGTGATTCACTCGCCCAACCGTGCGCTTAGCCTGCCCAGCGTGATCGCGCTGAAAGACTATATCCCCGTCGCGCGCCGCCCCGCCTTCACCCGCTTCAATGTTTTCCTGCGCGACCGCTTCACCTGCCAATATTGCAACCTGCCCTTCCCCACGCACGATCTGACTTTCGATCATGTGGTGCCGCGATCAAAGGGCGGGCGCACGACCTGGGCCAATGTCGTCACCGCCTGCCAGGCCTGCAATCTGCAGAAGGGCAGCAAACTGCCGCACGAGGCGCGGATGCATCCCAGAACCCCGCCCCAACCTCCCAGCTCGCTGCAATTGCGCGAGAATGGGCGGGCCTTTCCGCCCCATCATCTGCATCAAAGCTGGCGGGATTATCTGTATTGGGACTCGGAACTGGAAGGTTAGGGTTTTCTAGCGCCCCACAGCGCCACCAAGGCGAACAAGGGCGAGACGACCGCATTCCAGCCCGCCATCGATAATCCCAGCAGATAAAACGGGGCCTCGTCGCAGCGCACGACCGGTGCCGCCGACAAGCGCTGGCGCAGTTCCTCGATGGTTTGCGGCTCGCCGAAATCGCCGGTGCATTCCGACGACCAGGTCCACCAATGGGCCTCGACCCCGGCATGAAAAAAGGCGATGCAGGCACCGGCCAGAAAGACCAGCCCGGCCAGCCCCAAAGCCATGCGCCGTGAGGCATGGCTATGCCACGGTCCCAGCGCATAGGCCCCCAAGGCCAGCGCCAGCACATAGGGCGCGCGCTGCCACAGGCACAGGGTGCAGGGCGGAAAACCCAGCCCATGTTCGGTGAGCAAGGCGCCGCACAGGGCCAGCACCGGCGCCAGGAAGACGAAAGCGGCGATGGCGTCCAGGCGCTTCATGGGCTTATCAGCCGTTGTTCAACAGCAGCTTCACCAGCACGAAACCGCCAACCAGGCAGATGGCGAAGACGGTGGTGACCAGGCCCAGGCGCTTCTCGATGAAGTCGCGCACGGGGGCGCCGTATTTCCACAAAAGCGCCGCCACCAGATAGAATCGCATGGCCCGCACGACGATCGAGGTGACGGTGAAAAGCAAGATATCCATCTTGGCGACGCCGGCCGTGATGGTGATCAGCTTGTAGGGGATGATGGGGATCATGCCCTTGACCATCATGATCTTGATGGCGTTGTCGTTGAAGGCCTGCTTGGCGACCTCGAATTCATGTTCGAGGTGGTAGGCCGAAACGATCCAGGCGCCCACGGTTTCATACAGGAAATAACCGATGGCATAGCCGAAACAGCCCCCGATGACCGAGGCTATGGTGCATAACCCAGCGTAAAACCACGCTTTCTTACGGTCGGCCAGCACCATGGGAACCAGCATGACGTCGGGCGGAATGGGAAAGAACGAGCTTTCGATAAAGGACACCGCAGCCAGCCACCAGGCCGCGTGCTTGTGCTGGGCCATCTGCATGGTCTTGTCGTATAGGCGGCGCATGGACGATCCTTGGCAGGGGGTGGCCAGGGTTTAGCAGGCCAGCCCGCCACCGGCAATGAAGAAAGAACCCTCCCCACCCGAGATAAGCCGTTGACCTGAGACATTCTCTGGCTATGATCCGCTCTCGCGTTCACAGCGCCCGGTGCCCCAGTGGCGGAATGGTAGACGCGGCAGACTCAAAATCTGTTGCAGGCAACTGCGTGCTGGTTCGAGTCCGGCCTGGGGCACCAAGCTTTTCAAAGAGATAGCCGGGGGCAGCCCCCAAAACCGCCAGGGCCGGGCCTGAAAAGCCCCGTCGGCTGAATTGCGCATTGATCTCCAAGCCTTTTTTGTATGATATCATGCCCAAAGAGGAAACCGGCATGCCCAACCGCACCCAGCCGACGATAAGCGACGTCCCCCTGCCTGATCTGGCGGGCATCCCGCTGTTTTCCCGTTTCACCTCTTCCGACCTGCATTCCCTGCTGGACCAATCGACCGTGCGCAGCGGGCCAATCGGCGATCTTCTGTTCGAACCGGGCGAGGCGCTGACGCATCTGCTGGTGCTGCTGCAGGGCGAGGTCGAACTCTCGACCATCGTCGATGGACAGCCTTCCATCGTCGATATCTGCCGACAGGAATCCGTGCTGGGCGAGGAAGCGGTCTTTTCGCACGATCCATCAAGCCTGGCGGCGCGGGCCCTGACCCCGATCAGCTATGTCGCCATTCCGGCATTCGATCTGTTGGCCTTGTTGGAATCGCGATTCGATCTGCAGCGCCACGTGCTGTCTGTACTGTCGCAGCGTCTGCGCTGCCAGATCAAGCAGATCGCCGAACTGAAGCTGAAAACGACGGCGCAGCGGCTTGGCGTCTATCTACTGTCCCTGACCGAGAAAGCGCAAGGCGGCATTGTCATCGACCTGCCCCATGACAAGAAACGCATCGCCGAGGAGTTGGGCATGCAGCCGGAAAGTCTGTCGCGCTCGCTGCTGAAACTGTCTCGCATCGGCGTCAATTCGCTTGCCGGCAACCGGATCGAAATTCCCGATCTGGCGCATTTGCGCCGCTTCTGCAGCACAGACGATTAGGGCCACGAATGACCAAGCTGAACCCAGCCGAACTGGATATGGCATCGACGGCGCCACTGTTTTCGGGCATCGAGCGCGCCGATCTGGAAGCGCTGCTGGAGGGCGCGCAGACGATCACCTATCCCAAACAGGCGTTGCTGTTCAGTCAGGGTGACAAGGCCGACCGCTTCTTCGTGATTCTGGCCGGGCAGGTCAATCTGTTCGCCATGACCAAAAGCGGGCAACAATCGATCATCGAAGTCTTCACGGCGGTGACCACCTTCGCCGAGGCGGCCATTTTTCTGACCGGCGAATTTCCCCTGAATTGCGAGGTTTTAAGCGGAACCAGGCTGATCCATGTGCCGGCGGCGACGTTTCTTAAGCACCTCTCCAGCCATCCCAGGCTGTCGATGATTCTGCTGAAGGGCCTGGCCCGCTGGCAGGCCCGCATGACCGCCGAGATCGCCCAGATCAAAAGCCGCTCGCCAGCCCAGCGTCTTGCATCCTTCCTGCTGGCCTATGCGCCGCAGGATGAAAAGCTGGCCAGGCTGCGTCTGCCGCTGTCGAAGGCGACCCTGGCCAGCCGCATCGGCATTACGCCGGAATCGCTGTCGCGCGCCCTGGCACGCATGAAACCCATCGGCATCGAAAGCCAGGGCCGCGAGGTGGTCATCACCGACCTGGAGGCCTTACGCCGCTTCTTGCATGAGGACGGGGACTAATCCCAAGGCCAGAATCAACAACAGCAGCCCCGCCATCAGGAAGGTGAAAAAGCTGCGCCAACCGGCTTTCGCCGTCCTTAGCTCTAGGAAATGATCCAGCACCTGGCGCGTCTTGATGAAGGCTGTGCCCATCAGCACCGCCAAGGACAGGAATTTTCCGCCCTCCAGCCCGCCTGCATAGGCGGCCAGGACGGAAATGGCGGTCAACGTCATCAGCAACGCCCAGGCCTTCAGCAGCCGATTTTGCTCTTCATCCATGCCTAGCGCACCAGATAGATGGTGGGGAAAATGACCAGCCAGATCAGATCAACCATGTGCCAGAAGGCTGTGCCGGTCTTCAGATTTTCCAGACTGTCCCAGAAGCCAACGATACCAAGAATGACCAATCCCATGATGACATGAGCGGCGTGAAATCCGGTAATCAGATAGAACAGCGTGAAAAAAACGTCGCTTTCCAGATCGTGGCCATGGGCCAGCTTGTCACCCCATTCGACAAGCTTGACGGCCAGGAAGGAACAGCCGAACAGCGCCGCTCCCATCAGCCAGCGCCGGGAAGCACTTCTTCTTTCCACGGCACGGGAATGCACGGATCGCGCGGCACACCAGCCGCTGGTAATCAGGAACATGGTGTTGAGGCCGCCCAGCCAGTAATCGAGCGCTGCCTGACCGGCCGCGAAGACGGCGGGCTGGATGATGCGCAAGGTCATAAAGCCGATCAGGGCTGCGCCGAACACCGCCAACTCGCTGATGATGAGGATCCAGATCATGGGATTGCCGGGCAGCGCCGACAGCGCGCCCCAGTCGCCGGAATCACTTTCTCTTTCAGTCATTCATGCCGCCGCCAGATGATGATAAAGGCGCGGAAGCGCGCTTGTCAGATGCTCGAGATGCGAGACGATGGCGAACGACCCGCGCCCGAACAGATAGGGGAAATAATCCTGGGCCTTGCGGTCGATGGTGACGCCGAACACTTTGTGGCCCAGTTTTCGCGCCTCGCGTATGGCGATGCGCGTATCGTCCAGCGCATATCGGCCTTCGTAATGGTCGATGTCGTTGGGCTTGCCGTCGGTAATCACCAACAGCAGGCGATGGCGATTGGGGCGTTCGGCCAACAGTGCCGAGGCATGGCGAACCGCCGTTCCGATGCGGGTGTAATAGCCGGGCTTCAGGGCGCCGATCCGCCTGACGGCGTCGGCGCTGAAAGACTCGTCGAAATCCTTGATGGTTTCGACCAGAATCTTCATGCGCCGCTTCGAGCTGAATGTCAGGATGGAAAAACTGTCGCCGCAGGCTTCCAGAACATTGGCGAAGATGGTCAAGGCTTCCTTCTCGACATCCAGCACCCGGCGATTGTCGATCCAGGCATCGGTCGATAGCGAGGCATCGACCAGGACCGTTACCGCCAGATCCCGTTCCTGTTTGCGGTGTTGAACGAAGACGCGGTCGGTGGCGAAACCGCAAGCCTTGATATCCGTGGCGGCGCGCACCAGGGCGTCCGTATCCAGGTCGCTGCCGTCGGGCTGCGCCTTCAGCAATTGCGGCCGGTCGAGCAAGGCTTCGAATTGGCGGCGGAAACGGCGCACGCGCTTTTTCAGGGCTTCGTCGGCTGTCCAGTCCTCGCCCTTCAAACTAGCCGCGCCTGTCACCACCCGGCAATAATTCTTGCGGTAGCCGTTCAGACGGTGATCCCATTCGGGATACAGGTGTTCGCCGCTTAAGGGCGCTTCGTCGGCGGCATTGGGGGCCAGGTCGAGGTCCAGCTTCAACTTCGTGGACGGCTTCTTCCAATGTTTGCCCAGCGTCAACACCTGCAGATCGTCGGCGGCTTTCTTGGCCTCCTCCTCGTCGGTGTCGTCGGCTGTGCGGTTGATGGCCATCATCTCGGCAAAGGCCAGGATCTTCTCGAAGCGGTTCAGGATCAGCCCGTCCTTGCGATCGGCATCCTTGCTATCCTGGCGCTCGGCCTGATAGCGCTTGCCTTCCTGATCGGCGGCCTTGCGGTTTTTCCCGCCCGCTTCCGGCTCGCCATCATCCGGCGTTTCTTGGGACAGCTCTCTCGACAGCGCCTCGCCCCACAAGGGCACGGGCAGGAAAGGCCGGTAATTGCGAGAAGCCGCAAGCCCGGTCGGCAGTTGACTGCCTTGCGCAGGATCGTCCAGCAGACGGATCACCCAATCCTCGACCCGTTGCTCAGAGGCAGGCAGGCGGCGCATTGGGCGCAGGGCTTTCAGGGCTTCGCTTAATCGGCGATAGCGCGACCCAAGACCGGGATAGCCGGCCAGAACTCTTGCGCTTGCCTTTGCCGCCCTTCTCAGAAAATCAAGATCGGCCTTAAGGGAATCGTCAAAGGGCGAAGCCGCCGGTTCAAGCGCCGTGAAATAGGCGGCCAGCCAGAAATAGAGATCGCGGTTCAGCAGCGCGTCGGGAAAATGGTCGATGCATTCGGGCAAGGTCAGGCTGCGCTCGTCGCGAGTTGACAGGGCCAGGCGTTCCTCATCCATGCCGATGCGCTGTTTCCAGGTCAGGCGATGCTGGGAACTCCGCCCGGCGGCCGAGGCCAGGCTGAGGCCGGGATCGCCCCCCAGCCCGTGAAAGAAAATGCCAAGCTGCGTTTGCAGATTCTCAAGCTTCACGGCGGCTTCTGGGAATCTCGGCCAGCTTGATTGCTCGCCGACCAGCCGATGCCAGAAACGTCCGACTCTTTCTTCCAGTTCGACCGCTTCCAGGAGCTTCATAATTCAACTCAACCGAACACCGCTCGCACCACCTCGACAAGACCGGCCTTGATGTCGGCATCGTCGCTTAAGGGCTCGACGATGGCGGCCTGAACCGCCTCGTCCCATGTCATGCCGGCGGCGATCAAGGTGGCGCAATAGACCAGCAACCTTGTCGAGACGCTTTCATCCAGATCCTGGCCCTTCATGGCCCGCAACCGGCTGGCCAGGGCCACCAGCGACTTGGTCTTTTCCAGTTCAAGTCCGCTTTCCATGGCCACGATTTCGGCTTCGATATCGGGGGGCGGAAAATCGAATTCGATGGCCACGAAACGCTGGCGCGTCGAAGGCTTCAACTGCTTCAGAATATTCTGGTAGCCGGGATTGTAGCTGACCACCAGCATGAAATCGGCAGGCGCTTCCAGCAATTCGTTGGTGCGTTCCAGCGGCAGCAGGCGCCGGTCGTCGGTCAACGGATGCAAGACCACGGTGACATCCTTCCTGGCCTCGACCACTTCGTCGAGATAGCAGATGCCGCCCTGGCGCACGGCCCGGGTCAAGGGACCGTCCGTCCAGACGGTTTCCCCGCCTTTCAGCAAATAGCGTCCAGTCAGATCGGCTGCGGTCAGATCGTCGTGGCAGGAAACGGTGAAGAGCGGGCGGGCCAGCTTGGCCGCCATATGGGCCACGAAGCGCGTTTTACCGCAACCGGTCGGTCCCTTCAAAAGCAGCGGCAGGCGGTGCTTATAGGCCAGTTCGAACAGGGCGCATTCATTGCCGACCGGAACGTAATAGGGAATTTCGAGGGACTGGGCGGACTTCACTTGGGGGAGCATGTTTTACTCCGAAAAAAAGAGGGGGACGGCACGAATGCCGCCCCCCCCACGCACACGGTATTCTACTCGGCGGCGGCCAGGCCGGTCCGACCCGCCGCCGTCTGACGACGGCCGGGAACGGCCAGCGACCAGACGATCATCACAACGCCCAGCAGGGTCGCAACACCGGCGCCAAGACGGAACCAGTAGAACAAGCCGAGCTGTTCTTGCACTTCCATGAAATTCATGCCCATCACGCGCTGGAGATGCGTTTGCACGACGCCGGCGAAGGTGAGCGAGAAGGTCATGAAGGCTACGCCGCCCGAGGTGATCCAGAAGCCCCACATGTTAAGCAGCTGATTGTAGGGTTCGCGCTTCAGGATGTTCGGCATGGCATAGGTGAACATGGCGATGTTCAGCATGACATAGGCGCCGTAGAAGGCCAAATGGCCGTGCGCCGCCGTCACTTGCGTGCCATGCGTATAGTAGTTGATGGGGGCCAGGGTATGCATGAAGCCCCAGACGCCGGCTCCGAAAAAGGCGAAGGTCGAGCAGCCCAGAGACCACAGCAACGCCGCCTTGTTGGGATGCGAACGTCCCCCTTTCCACACCATGTAGAAGGTGAAGATGACCAAGGAGAAGAAGGGGGCGACTTCCAGCGCCGAGAAGATCGAGCCGATCCACTGCCAGTAAGCGGGGGTGCCGATCCAGTAGTAATGGTGGCCCGTGCCCAGAATGCCGGTGAACAAGGTCAGCGCGATGATGACATAAAGCCACTTCTCGACCACTTCGCGATCGACGCCGGTCATCTTGATCATCAGGAAGGCCAGAACCGAAGCCATGACCAGTTCCCACACGCCTTCGACCCACAGATGAACGACCCACCACCAGAACATCTTGTCCAGCACCAGGTTCGAGGGGTTGTAGAGCGAGAAGAGGAAGAAGATGGCGATGCCCCACAGGCCCAGCAGCAAGACGGTGGTGATAGCCGTCTTGCGGCCTTTCAGCACCGTCATCGAAGCGTTGTAGAGGAACATCAAGGCGACGACGACGATGGCCAGCTTGATCCATAAGGGCTGTTCCAGGAACTCGCGTCCCTCATGGATGCCGAACAGATAGCCGACCACGGCGGCGGCGGCTCCGAACAAGAACAGCCAGAACTGCAAGATTGCCAGCTTGGGGCTGTGCAACTCGCATTCCGATTCCTCGGGAATCAGGTAATAGGCACAACCGAAGAAGCCCATCAGCAGCCAGACGATCAGGGCATTGGTGTGGATCATGCGCAGGATGTTGAAGGGAACCAGGTCGGCCAGGAAATTGGGCATGACCACCACGGTTCCAAGCAGAACCCCGAAGAGCACCTGGGCGACGAAGAGGGCGAGCGCCCCCGCGAAGTAATACATCGCCACTTTTTGCGATTCGTATTTCATGTGAATACCTTTCTCTCTGGGCTCAGCCGCTGACCTGAGGGGGCCATTTCTGGGTATCGATCTCGCTTGTCCATTTCAGGAAATCGACCAGTTGGTCCAGCTCGGATTCGTTGATGTTGAAATGCGGCATCTGGCGCCGGCCGGCGATGCCGGTGGGCTGGTTCTTGATCCAGGCCTTCAGCGCATCGCGGGCGCCATCGGGCGATTCCAGGCCGCCGAAGCGCACCCAGACATTGCCGAGCTCGGGGGCGAAATAAGCGCCCTCGCCCAACAGCGTGTGGCAATCGATGCAGGCATGGCGCTCCCAGATATGCTTGCCGGCGGCGACCGACGGCGTTACCGGATTGGCGGCGGCAATGGCGTTGGCCTTGGTCACGCTATGGGCGACAAGGCCCACGAAAATGACGAAGAAGAATACGGTACCCCCGAAGAAGATATTGCGGGCCGCGGATTTTGTCAGCGTTTCGGACATTTCGGCTCCTTTACGTGCATGTCATCGTCCAGGACAAAGCCCATCCGGCTTTGCCCATTCCTGCAGGACTAACCTTCTTTGGCCTACAGTTCCTTAACCTTGGTCAAGTCTGAGTTACCCCGTGCTCCAGGCCCGGGGGCGCTTCATGCCGGCGATCTTGCAGGCTTGCTGCACATAGCCATAGGGGAACAGTTCAAAGACGCGGTTGCGTCCGGCTCCGCATTCGTCGCGCAGATGCTTCATGACATGGCGGACGTCGGGAGCGATCCGATGCTGGCGCAGATAGTCGCGCATGAAACGGATGGCTGCCCAGTGTTCTTCTGACAGCTCGACCCCTTCGCGGCCCGCAAGTTCCCTGGCCACATCATCGTTCCAATCGTCGGGTTCCAACAAATAACCTTCGGCGTCCGTCTTGAGATTCATGGATGGGCTCCACGCGTTGAATGAATATCAGCGCACTCTAATCTTTCCTATCGTCGTCAGCCATGATGATGGTCAAGCTTTGGTATTCATGTTTCTTGATGGAAGTCAAGGCCTTGGCGGGCATCTGGGCCCATTCTTCACCCATGATGTCGGGACATGCCCTTGATAACGGTGATTTGGAGACCCCGGCCCTGCAAACCAGGCAGGGTGCGCTGATCCGGATTCGCTGGCTGGCCGTCGGCGGACAATTGGTGACCATCATCGTCGTTCAGAACGCGATCGGCGAATTGCCCTTATGGCCGGTATTGGGAACAGTGGCCGCTTCGGCGGCGCTGAATGCGCTGCTGACCATCGGCAATTTTGCAAGACGCATCGACGAGAACAGTGCTGCTCTCCATCTGGCCTTCGACACGGTTCAACTGGCGACGCTGCTTTGGCTGACCGGCGGCCTTAGCAATCCTTTCGCCCTATTCCTTCTCGCCCCCGTGACCGTCGGCGCCGCCATTCTGACCGTGCGCAAACTGGCGATGCTGGTGGGATTGGCGGTGGCGGCCCTGTCGGTTATCGGCATATGGTCCTGGCGGCTCCCCCTGGCGCACGAAACCAACGACCTCTATCTCATCGGCACCTGGCTGGCCATGCTGTTGGGCGTCGTCTTTGTCGCCTTCTTCACCTGGAGCATGGCTGAAGAAGCCCGCAACACGGCCAGCGCCTATTCCGAAGCCCGGGTGGCGCTGGCCCAGGAGGAAAGAATGGCCGAAGTCGGCGCCCTCGCCGCAGCCGTGGCCCATGAAGTGAACACGCCGCTGGCCACCGTCTGCCTGGTCGCCAATGAGATCGCCGACCAACTGCCGAAGGACAATCCCTTGCAATCCGATCTGCAGCTGCTGATCGGGCAAGCCAACCGCTGCCGGGACACGCTGTCCAAAATGACGTCTCGCAAGGAACGCGACAATGTCGTTGAGCAGGAACGCATTCCGCTGCCTTCACTTGTCGAAATGGCGGCCCAGTTGCATAGCGATCATTCGAACATACCCGTCTATTTCGACCATCACGCCGAAGCCGAAGGCAGCGACATGCCTGCGCCATGGGTCGATCGCAAGCTCGAAATCCTCCATGGGCTTAGCAATTTCATCCACAATGCCCTGCAATTCGCCGCCTCCCGGGTCGAAATCGACACCTCATGGAACCAAACGTCATATTCGGTGCGCATTGCCGACGACGGACCCGGCTTTCCCTCGAATATATTGCCCAAGCTGGGAGAACCCTATGTTTCTGGCCGGCATGAGGGAGCTGATGCCCATCTGGGCCTTGGCATCTTCATCGCCAAATCCCTGCTGTCCAGAACCAAGGCCGAAGTCTTGATTCGCAATCTTGAGGAGGGGGGGGCGGAGGTCCTGATCGTTTGGAAGAGGCCAAAACAGACATGAGCGCAGGCGTGAAGCTATTGCTGGTCGATGACGACGACCCTTTCCGTCAAAGCCTGGCCCGGGCCATGGAACGTCGAGGATTTGCCGTGCAGTCAGCCGCTTCGATTGCCGAAGCGTTGCAAATGTCGCAAGCCGAAGCGCCTGATTATGCCGTCATCGATTTGCGGCTTGGCGACGGCAATGGATTGGAACTGGTCAAACTGATGCGGCGGTTCTTGCCCAAATTGCGGGTGGTGCTGCTGACCGGCTATGGCAACATCGCTTCGGCCGTGTCGGCCGTCAAGGCCGGCGCCGTCGATTATCTGCCCAAACCGGTGGATCCCGACCGCTTGAAAGCTGTTCTGGTCGGTGAAACAACGCAGGCCGACGACATCTCACAAGAACCGATGACGCCCGAGCGTGTGCGCTGGGAACATATTCAACGCGTCTTCGACGAGACCGGCAACAATGTCTCGGAGACTGCCCGGCTTTTGAAAATGCACCGCCGCACGCTTCAACGTATCTTGAACAAACACGCGCCGGACTGAACGCCGCCCATTGAAAAAGAAAACGCCGGAGAATGATTCTCCGGCGTTATCGTTTGCGCTCCGTTCGGAGGGAACGGGGGAGTGGACGGAGTGCACGCGATCTTCAGCGGCCGGTCAACTCCGCTGAAGGATTGCTTGGGGAGGTCAGACCGCCCTTCTTTTGGCCCGCACGATCTGGTAGGCACGGCCGAGATAGCCGATCGGAGCGCTCCAGATATGTACGAGGCGGGTAAAGGGAAAGAGCAGGAACATGGTCAGAGCCGCCACGATATGCAGCTTGTAAACCGAACTGACCCCTTCCAGCAGGCTGGGATCGGGGCGGAAGTAAATCATGCTTTGCACCCATTCCGCCAAGGCGATCATGACCGCCGCATCGCCCTCACTGGCATGATGGATCGAAGTGGGAATGGTCGATAGACCCAAGGTCAGCGTCAGCAGGATCCAAGTCAGGATGAACAGGTCGCGCCCACGTCCGGCAGCGCGGACACGGCGGTTGCTCATCCGCCGCAACCACAAGATTAGGCCGCCGATGAAGGCCAGGCCGCCGAAGACAGCGCCCGCCAGGATCGCCATCCATTGGTGCGACAGATCGGAAACGCCCAGGGACATGAAAACGTGATGCGGCGTCAGCAGGCCGGCGGCATGGCCAAAGAAGATGGCCAGAACGCCGATATGAAAGAAATTGCTGGCCAGTCGCATGCCCGACTTGGACAGGAACTGCGTCGAATCGGCTTTCCAACTGTATTGCTCGTGGTCGAAGCGCACCCAGCTGCCGATCAGGAAGATGGCCAGCGCCAGATAGGGATAGGCTCCGAAGAAGAATTTCTCGATCATGACGTCGTCTCCTAATCGATCAAGGCGCCGCAGGCGGATTGACAAGCTTCCTTTGATGGCCTGATTTCATCGGGCGTTTCGGTACAACCCGACAGGTCGGCCAAAATGCGCAAGGGCGCATGCCAGGCACTGCCCGCTTTCTCAAGATTGGCGGCCAGAACGACCAGCACACGACCGGCCTGGTTGAGAAAGGCCTGAGCCTCGCCCTCGGGCAGGGTGTGCAGGAATTCCAACACCAGCGGCAGATAATCGGGCAATTCATGGTCCGGCAGTTCAAGCCCGTGCTGGCGATAAAGTTCGGTCAGCTCGATCAGGGCCGGACCGCGATTCCTGTCATCGCCGCACAGATGATGCGTCAAGTGCAGGCTGTGGTCGGGATTGAGGTCGAAGGTCTGAACATACTCGCCTTCCAAATCCAACAACTCGATGCTGCGCAAATAGGCGATGAAATTGGATAGGCGCTTGGTGTTGTCGGCGCTTAACCCCGGCTTGTCAGCAAGGCGTTTTTCGATTTCATCCAGGCTTTCCAGCAAGGCCGCCGTCGGATAGTCAAGAAGCACGGATAGGAGTTTATAATGCGTCATCGGTTCTCTCCTATTCCGCTGCGTCGGCTGGCGAGTCGAGATTCTCAACCGCCTGTTTGCGCCGCTCGGGGAACAGCGACCAGCCATTGGCGCCCGACGAACCGGTATTGCCGAAGGCAAAGCCGTTTTGTCCCTGGAAACCATGGAAGTCTTGAAGATTCTGCTCGGCCTGGCTGGTCGGAATCACAAAGCGGTCCTCGTAATTGGCGATGGCCAACAATTGGTACATGTCCTGGGCTTGCTGTTCGGTCATGCCGACGGCGGCCAGCGGCCTGGGATCGGCCTTGCCCTCGACATGGATCGAACGCTGGTAACTGCGCATGGCGATCATGCGGTTCAGCGCCTTCAGAACCGGCTCGGTCTTTCCTGCTGTCAGCAGATTGGCCAGATACTGAAGCGGCATGCGCAGCGCCGTGCTGACCGGCAGGCAACCGTCCGGCGTGGTCGGCAGCCGGCCTTGGTCGATCTGCGACTGAACCGGCGAGAGGGGCGGCACATACCAGACCATGGGCAGGGTGCGGAATTCCGGATGCATCGGGAAGGCGATCCGCCACTCGACGGCCATCTTGTAGATGGGCGAGTCCTGGGCGGCCTTGATCCAATTGTCGGGAATGCCCTGCTCGCGTGCCTGGCGGATGACTTCCGGATCGTTCGGGTCCAGGAAGATCGACAGGTGCGATTCATAGATATCCTGCTCGTTGGCTGTCGAGGCCATGGCTTCGATCTTGTCGGCATCGTAAAGCATGATGCCGTTCGAGCGGATGCGGCCCACGCAAGATTCCGAGCAAACGGTGGGCATGCCGGACTCGACGCGGGGATAGCAGCCGATGCATTTCTCGGCCTTGCCGGACTCCCAGTTGTAGAACACCTTCTTGTAGGGGCAAGACGAGATGCACATGCGCCAGCCGCGACACTTGTCCTGATCGACCAGGACGATGCCGTCTTCTTCGCGCTTGTAGATCGAACCCGATGGGCATGCGGCCACGCAGGCCGGGTTCAAGCAGTGATTGCAGATGCGCGGCAGATACATATGGAAGGTATTTTCGAAGGCCTTGTAGATTTCCTTCTCAATGCCCCTGAAATTCGCATCCTGCGAGCGCTTCTCGAATTCACCGGCCAGATCGTCTTCCCAATTCGGACCCCAATGGATTTTTTCCATTCTTTCGCCGGTAATCTGCGAGATCGGCCTGGCCGTCGGCGCCGCCTCGCTCAGGGGCGCCGTTTGCAGTTTGGCATAGTCGAAGGTGAAGGGTTCGTAATAATCGTCGATCTCGGGCAGGTCGGGATTGAGAAAAATATTGGCCAGCCGGCTGGTGCGGCTGCCCGACCTCAGCTTCAGGCGCCCCATCTCGACGATCCAACCGCCGTTCCACTTCTTCTGGTTCTCCCACTGCTTGGGATAGCCGACACCGGGCTTGGATTCGACGTTGTTGAACCAGGCATATTCGACGCCCTTGCGGTTGGTCCAGACGTTCTTGCAAGTCACCGAGCAGGTATGGCACCCGATGCACTTGTCGAGGTTGAAGACCATTGCGAACTGAGCACGGATTTTCATGGCTTTCTCCTCGTTACTTCGAGCCGACGTTGGGCGGGTTCAGTTGCGCCTCGCGCTCGGGCGTGAGCGGCCTTTCCAGCCAATCGACGTCCTTGTCCTCGATCTTGTGAATGACGACGAACTCGTCTCGCTGCGTGCCCACGGTTCCGTAGTAATTGAAGCCGTAGGCTAGCTGGGCGTAGCCGCCGATCATGTTGGTCGGCTTGACGACGACGCGGGTGACCGAGTTCAAGATGCCGCCGCGCTTTCCGGTGCTGGGCGACCCCGGCACGTTCACGGTTTTTTCCTGAGCGTGGTACATCATGGCCATGCCGGTCGGAACACGCTGCGAGACGATGACGCGAGCCACCGTGGCGCCATTGGCGTTGACGGCTTCGACCCAGTCATTGTCCTCGATGCCGACTTTCTTGGCATCGTCCTCGGCGATCCACATGTAAGGTCCGCCTCGGAACAGATTGAGCATGCGCAGATTGTCCTGATAGGTCGAATGGATGCCCCATTTCGAATGCGGGGTAATCCAGTTCAGCACCAGATGCGGCTTCGCCCGGACCGCATCCGGAATGATGTCGGTGGACTTCATGTCCAACCCAGGTCGGTAGGCGCAGAAGCCCTCGCCGAAATCCAGCATCCATTCATGATCCTGATAGAACTGCGCCCGTCCGGTCAGGGTGCGGAAGGGAATATGTTCGTGGATGTTGGTATAGCCCGCCGTATAGGACACTTTTTCCGATTCGATGCCCGACCAGGTCGGCGCGGTAATGATTTTGCGCGGCTGGGCCTGAATGTCGCGGAAGGTGATCTTGTCTTCTTGGCGACCGGCATAGAGATGATGATGGTCGATGCCGGTTTTTTTGGACAGCGCCGTCCAGGATTTGTGCGCCACCTCGCCATTGGTTTCCGGGGCCATGCGCAGCACAGCCTCGCAAGCCTCGATGTCGCCCGAGATGCTGGGCATGCCCTTGGAAACGCCCTCGTCGCGGATGACGCCGTTATGATGCTTCAATTCCTCGTATTCGGCGTCGGTGTTCCAGTCGATACCCTTGATGTTGTTGCCAAGCTTGGTCATCAACGGGCCGAGCGCGCAGAATTTCTTGTACGTCTCGCCATAGTCGCGGGTGACCAGCTTCAACAGCGGCATGGTCTTTCCGGGCACCGGCTCGCATTCGCCGCGCTTCCAGTCCTTGACGCCCAGGGGCTGGGCCAGCTCGAAGGGCGAGTCGTGATGCATGGGCAGCGCCACCACGTCTTTCCGGGTGCCCAGATGCTTGGCCGCCAATTCCGAGAAACGCTTGGCGATGGACTGGAATATCTGCCAGTCGGAACGCGATTCCCAGGCCGGACTGACCGCTTCCGACAGCGGATGGATGAAGGGATGCATGTCGGTAGTGTTGAGATCGTTCTTCTCGTACCAGGTCGCCGTCGGCAGAATGATGTCCGAATAGGCGCCGGTGGAATTCAGGCGGAAATTGATGTCCACCATCAGGTCCAGCTTGGCGGTCGGCCCATTCTCATGCCATTTGATTTCCTTCGAACCCTTGCCATGCGTACCTTCCTGCATCACGCCGTTCTGGGCGCCGATCAAATGCTTGAGGAAATATTCATGACCCTTGGCCGAGCAACCCAGCAGGTTCGAACGCCAGACAAAGAGATTGCGCACGTGATTCTCGGGCGCATCGATATCGGCATAGGCGAAGTCAAGCTTGCCGCTCTTCAATTGCTCGACCATGTATTTGCCGACGCCGGCCTCATCGGTCGCGCCAGATTTCTCGGCCTCGGCCACGATGTCCAAGGGATTGCGGTTGAAATGCGGCGCCGAGGGCAACCAGCCCAGACGTTGCGAGACGACATTGTAGTCGGCTAGCTGGTAGCCCTTGTATTTGGCCTTGGCGGTCGAGGCCAGGATGCTGTCGGCGCTGACCGTCTCGTAACGCCACTGGTCGGTATGGAAATACCAGAAAGTGGTCGAGTTCATGTGCCGGGGCGGACGCTGCCAGTCGAGAGCGAAGGCGACCGGCGCCCAACCCGCTTGCGGACGCAGCTTTTCCTGGCCGACATAATGCGCCCAGCCGCCGCCCGATTGGCCCACGCAACCGCACATATGCAGCAAATTCATGATGCTGCGATAGCTCATGTCGTTGTGGTACCAGTGATTGATGGCCGCTCCCATGATGACCATCGACTTGCCTTTGGTCTTGGAAGCGTTTTCGGCAAATTCGCGTCCGGTGCGGATCAGGTCGGCGCGCTTGACGCCCGTTACCTTCTCGGCCCAAGCGGGCGTATAGGCAACGTTGGCATCGTCGTAGGAACTGGCGACGTTGGCGCCGCCCAAGCCACGATCGATTCCGTACTGCGCCAGCATCAGATCGAAGACGGAAGCGACATAGACTTCGTCGCCCGAGGCCAGCTTCAGCTTGCGGACAGGAACATTGCGGTACAGAAGATCCGGCTCGCCAGGATTAAAGTGCGGGAAGCCGACTTGAACGCTGGCGTCCTTGCTCTGGATGCAAGTCAGTTCCGCCAGGATCTCACCCTGGCCGGCGGCGTTCTTGGGCAGGATGTTCCACTTGCCTTCCTCGCCCCAGCGAAAACCGATCGAGCCATTGGGGGCGACGAAGCTTTTCGACAATTCGTCATAGACGATGGTTTTCCATTCGGGATTGTTTTTCTCGCCCAACGAACCATCGAAGTCCGAGGCCCGCAGCAGACGGTCGGAGGCGAAGCCCTCGCCATGCGGACGCAGCATCACCTGCATCGGCAGATCGGTGTAGGTGCGGGCATATTCCTGGAAATAGGGATCCTGCTTCTCGACGTGGAATTCCTTCAGCGCCACATGGCCCATGGCCAGAAAGGCCGCGGAATCGGTGCCTTGTTTGACCGGCATCCACAGATCGGCAAACTTCACATATTCGGCATAGTCGGGGGCCATCGAAACGATCTTGGCGCCCTTGTAACGCACTTCGGTGGCGAAGTGGGCGTCCGGCGTGCGGGTCATCGGCAGATTGGCGCCGGTGATGATGATATAGGTCGAGTTGTACCAGTCGGCGGCCTCGGGAACGTCGGTCTGCTCGCCCCAGGTCTGCGGGCTGGCGGCGGGAAGATCGCAATACCAGTCGTAGAAGGAACCGCAAGCGCCGCCGATCAACGACAGATAGCGGGAACCGGCGGCGTAGGACAGCATCGACATGGCGGGGATGGGCGAGAATCCGAAGATGCGGTCCGGTCCCCATTTTTTGGCCGTATGGACGTTGGCGGCGGCGATGATCTCTGTCACCTCGTCCCAGCTTGTGCGGACGAAACCGCCCAAGCCGCGCACGGCCGTGTACTTCTTACGCTTGGCAGGATCGCTTTGGACAGCGGCCCAGGCCTCGACCGGTTCCTTACCCTTCTTGCGCTCGGCCCGGTACAGTTCCAGCAGACGGCCGCGAATGAGCGGATATTTCACCCGGTGCGGCGAATATAGGTACCATGAGAAACTGGCCCCGCGCTGGCAGCCGCGCGGCTCGTGATTGGGCATGTCATTACGGGTGCGCGGATAATCCGTCTGCTGCATCTCGAACGACACCAGACCGTTTTTGACGAATATCTTCCACGAACACCCGCCCGTGCAATTCACGCCATGGGTCGAGCGCACGACCTTGTCATGCTGCCAGCGCGAGCGGTAGGCGTCTTCCCATTCCCGGCTTTCGTTGGTCACGATGCCGTGACTGCCCGAGAAGGTATCGACATTCTTCTTGAAGAAGAGCAGACGATCGAGGAAGTGACTCATGGCGTTCGACCTTTCCTATGCAATCAGCACTTGATTTCGGCGTTTTTGCGGGCGTACCACCACCAGGTGGCCATCACGCAGGTAACGTAGAAGATGATAAAGCCGTACAGCGCCGCTTCCGGACCACCGGTCATGGAAATCGACGTGCCGTAGCTTTTCGGGATGAAGAAGGCGCCGTAGGCGGCCAGGGCCGAGCTGAAGCCCAGAACGGCGGCGGCTTCCTTGCCGGCCAGTTTCTGGGTTTCGGTCTCGCTTTGCGTGCCGTTCGCGAGGCGCTTTTGCTCGTTCAGGAAGATGATGGGGATCATCTGGAAGGTCGAAGCATTGCCGACGCCGGTGCCTGCGAAAAGCAGCAGGAACATGGCCAGGAAACCTTCGAAATTCTTGGCCTCCAGGAAATGCAGCACTCCGAAGACGGCGACGATCATCAGCAGGAAGGTCCAGAAGGTGACGCGCCCGCCGCCCAACTTGTCGGACAGAAAGCCGCCGATGACGCGGGCCACCGAACCGACCAGGGGCCCAAGGAAGGCGTAGGTCAGCGGATTGACGTCGGAGAACTGCGTCTTGATCAGCAGCGGGAAGCCCGCCGAATAACCGATAAAGGATCCGAAGGTGCCGATATACAGCCAGCACATGATCCAGTTGTGTTTGCGCTTGAAGATGACCGCCTGATCCGAGAACGACGCCTTGGCCGTGGAAATGTCGTTCATGCCGAACCAAGCCGCCAGGCTGCAGACGATGATGAAGGGCACCCAGATGAATCCGGCATTCTGCAACCACATCTGCTTTGAAGCATCGCCCTTGACCCAGGTCTGGGCTTCGCCGCCCAAAGTCCCGAAAACGACCGAGGCGATGACCAGCGGCACCACGAACTGAACCACCGAAACGCCCAGATTGCCGATGCCGGCATTCATGCCCAGCGCCATGCCTTTCTTGGCCTTGGGAAAGAAGAAGCTGATATTGGCCATCGAGGAGGCGAAATTGCCGCCGCCAAAACCGCACAGCAGAGCCAGGATCAAAAACGCGGCATAGGGGGTCGAGGGATTCTGCACCGCGATTCCGGCCCCGATGGCCGGCAACAGCAGCGAGGCCGTTGACAGAGCCGTCCACAAGCGGCCGCCGAAGATCGGCACCATGAATGAGTAGAAGATGCGCAAGGTGGCTCCCGACAATCCGGGCAACGCCGCCAGCCAGAACAACTGATCGGTATCGAACTTGAAGCCGATATTGGGCAGATTCACCACCACCACCGACCACACCATCCACACCGCGAAGGCCAGCAGCAAGGCCGGCATCGAAATGAAAAGGTTGCGGAAGGCCGTTTTCCGCCCTTTGCTTTCCCAATAGGCCGGGTCTTCCGGATTCCAGTCGGTCAGCACATGGCTGTTCGTTTCCGGTCGGATCGTAATATCGACGCTCATGTCGTTACCCCTTTTCCTTTTTGGGTTTGCAAGGTCCTGCGCCTTCTTATTCCAGCGTGTCGGCGGTCACGGTCTTGCGCTTGCGCAGCAGGTCAAGCCCCCGAACTTCCGTCCAGTACATCCAAATCAACGAAACCCATACGATGCCGTACATCAGCATGAAGCAAGACGAACGGATGCCGGTCAGATCGACAAGGGCACCGAACATGATGGGCAGGATGAAACCACCCATGCCGCCGGCCAGCCCGACAATTCCCGAGATGACTCCGATATTGTGCGGATAGTCGTCCGAGATGTATTTGAACACCGATGCCTTGCCCACCGCCCAGGCGATGCCCATGATGAACATCAAGACCGTGAATAGGACCGGACCCAGTTCGATATGGAACGAAGCCGGGCCGCTGACCGTATCGACGGTCAGATTGGTGGTCGGATAGGACAGCAGGAACAGGCAGATCCAAGACAGCCACAGCACCCACCAGGTGACTTGGTGCGCGCCGTATTTGTCGGACACCCAGCCGCCGATGGCGCGCAGAACGCCGCCCGGCAGCGAAAAACAGGCCGCCAGCAAAGCGGCCGTCTGAATGGTGAAGCCGTATTCGGTGACGTAATATTTCGTCATCCACAAGGACAGCGCCACATAGCCGCCGAAGACGATGGAATAATATTGGCAGTATTTCCAAACAACCGGGTCTTTCAGGGCCTGCAACTGTTCTTTGACGGTGATCGACTTGCTGACCTTGTGCCCTGGATCCTCATAGCTGAAAAGCCAGAAAACCCCGCAGGTGATCAGCATCGCCACCGCATAGATCATCGGCACCATTTCCCATCCCCAGGCCGCCAGAATGACCGGAGCCGCGAATTTGGTCAGGGCGGCGCCGGAATTGCCGGCTCCGAAAATGCCCATCGCCAGGCCCTGGCGGCGCTTGGGAAACCAGCGTGCGCAATAGGCGATGCCGACCGTGAAGGATCCGCCGGCCAGACCCACGAACAGGCCGGTGACCAGGAAATGCCAGAATTGCGTGGCGTAGCTGATGAGCCAGATGGGAATGACCGTGCTGGCCATCAGGAAGAAGAAGACGATTCGTCCGCCGAATTTGTCGGTCCACATGCCCAGCGGCAGCCGGATCAGCGAGCCGGTCAGCACCGGGGTTGCCGTCAACAGCCCGAATTCCGTTTCATTGAGCCCCAGCGTTTTCTTGATGGGAATGCCGATGACGGCAAACATCATCCAGACCGCAAAGCAGATCGTGAAGGCGAAGGTGCTGCTGGAAACCACGGAAATCTGCTTTCCACTCAGCTTTGGTTGTACACTGGCGCTATGTGGGCTCATCTGGTTGCCTCTCCTGATGCATTCTTCAGGGATTGTTAAAGTGCCTCTTATCGGGCACCATAGGCCGGTTCCTTTTATTTGCGCTTGACGTGAACCATCCCTGCGGCAATTTGTCGCGCAAATCTTCCCTGACTTAACCAACATCAAGTCGCCCCCGGCGATATCGCGTAACCTGCAAGAACAATGGCAGCTTGGATGGATGGCCGAGATGGGAGTTGCTTTACGTCATGACGAGCGCAAGGGCGGCGAGGAGCCGACGCGTCCGCTATCGACCGAAGACCTTTCAACATTTTCGCAGCTACCGCTTTTCTGCACTTTGAGCGACGACTGCCTGCGGCGGATTACCTCGGACGCCAAGATCCTGCGCTTTCCCAAAGGCGAATTTCTGTTTCACCAAGGCGAAAACGCCCGCTGGCTGCATATCCTGGTCGAGGGCCAGATCGGGCTGATCGGATCGGTCAGCGGCGGCGAGGAAACCATCGTCGAAATCCTGAAAAGCGGCGAAGTGTTCATTTCTGCTGCGGTTTTGACGGGCAAACCCTATCTGATGAGCGCCAAGGCGCTTTCGCCATCGCGCCTGCTGTTGCTGCCGGCGGACCGTCTTCTCAATGATCTGCGCGACAATCCCGATCTGGCGCTGGCCATGCTGGCCTCGCTGGCCAAGCACTTCCGCCAGCTCGTGACCGAGGTCAAGGATCTGAAACTGAAATCGGCCAGTCAGCGCCTTGCTCAATATCTCATGAGCCTGACCCCCAAGCGCGAGGGATCGGCCATCTTGCATCTGCCGCACAATAAAATTCTGATCGCTGGTCGCATCGGGGTGCGCCCGGAAACGCTTTCCCGCGTTTTCCTGGCCTTGAAAAACGAAGGCGTTGTCAACGAGAACCTCAATGTCGCCATTGCCGATTTGAAGCGCCTGGCCCTCTTCTGCCAGGAAGGCGACGAGATCATCTGAATCTATTTTGATTAACCAGGATCAAGGCCCGTCACGCCGCGACAGGCCATTCTGCCCCCATGCCGCCTCCTGAATTCTTTCAACTGGAAAAATCCGTGGCCCCCCTGCCGCCTTATCCCGTGGTCCTGGCCAAGGGGTTTCGGATTTTCTTTCTGGCCGCCGGCTTGGCCGGTTTGGTCTTGATGCCCTTGTGGCTGGCCATGTTCGAGGGCCGCCTGTCCGCGCCCCTGCGCTATTCCGGTCCGGCCTGGCACGGCCATGAAATGGTCTATGGCTACGCTTTTGCGGTGATTGCCGGATTTCTTCTGACGGCTGTTTACAATTGGGTCGGACGATCCCATCTCGCCGGCTGGAAACTGGCTTCACTCGCCGCTCTTTGGCTGCTGGGACGATTGGCCATGCTGGCGGCGGATCTGCTGCCGGGCTGGCTTGCCGCTGCCGCCGACATCGCCTTCCTGCCCGCTCTGGCGCTGGTTCTCGCTCCGCCCCTGATCGCCGCCAAGAAGCCTGAGAATCTTGGCTTCCTGCCTTTGCTTCTTCTTGCCGCCAGCTACAACGCAGCCTTCCATCTGGATATTCTGGGCCTGGCCGATCTGGGCGGATCGACCTTCCTGTTGACCGCCACGGTCGAAATTCTGCTGGTCTTTGTCGTCATCCTCAGCAGCCGCATCCTGGTGATGTTCACCGAGAACGGCGTGCCCGGCGTCAAGACCCGCCAGTACAAATGGATCGAAAGATTGGCCGCTCCCAGCGCCGCAGCTTTCGTCATCGCCGATCTGCTGCCCTTCACCTGGGCGGTTCCCGTCGCCAGCCTGCTTGCCCTTGCCGCGGCTCTGATCCATGCCATCCGTCTTTCCGGCTGGCGGACCGGAAAAACCTTGAAGACGCCCCTGGTTTGGGTGCTGCATCTGGGCTATGCCGGCCTGGTCGCCGCCCTGGCTCTAAAAGGGCTTTCCAATCTTGAACTGGTTCCTTCCTCGTCGGCCCTGCACGCCATGACCGTCGCCACCCTGGGCCCGATCACGCTGGGCATGATGGCCAGAGTCGGGCTTGGCCATACGGGCCGTCTGATCCGTCCGCCCAAGGGCATGGCCCTGGCTTTCGCGCTGCTGCTGCTTGCCGGCATCCTGCGCACGCTGGCGCCGATGGTCGAGAGTCTATATTTTTACTTGGTCATTCTGTCGGGACTGTCATGGATTATCGCCTTTGCGATCTTCCTGACCCGTTATCTGCCGATTCTGACCCGGCCGCGAACTGACGGCCAAGCGGGCTGACTACATCTTTCCGAGCAGGCGCAGCCAGAGAAATTCCAGCGGCCAAAGAATGAGAACGGAAACCACAGCCAGGATCAGGCCCAGCCTGGTAAAATCCCAGGTCTTGGCGTGGCTGATCTGGATGCCGGTCATCACCGGCGGCGCTTGATAGGGCAGGATCAATGTCGAAAAGCCCGCCACCTGAGTCATCAGAATGCTGGTCACCGGCAACCCGGTGGCGGCTGCCAACGATGCCGCGAAGGGAGTCAGCACGGCCGGAACGCCAGGCATCGTCGTGGCCATACCCACGACCGCAGCCAATGCCGCCAGACTCATGAAACTGAAAAATGCATTGTCGGGACTTAATGGCAACACGCCGATGATGAAGCTGCCGACAAGGCGCCCCACGCCGGCATGGTCGATCACGGCACCCAGTCCGATGACGCCCGCCACATAAAGCACCGGTTCGAAATTGATGGTGGTCAGGCTTTTTGGAGGCAGTATCCCGGTCTGCGGCAGCAAGCAGAGAATGGCCGCCGCCAGACCGACCCAGCCCGGCGCGATATGATGCAGGCTGTCGGTCATCCAAAGTCCGATGGCGACGGTCAGCACCAGGGCCAACTTGCGCTCGGACGCCGACATCGATTTGGGTGGCGGCTCTGACATGGTTTTCGGCTCGTCCCCGCGGTACAAAATCCAAAGCGCCAGAAACAAGAGGGACCATTTCAGCAGACCCAGCACCGGAAAATTGGCCAGGAAATAGTCGCCGTATGACGGCGCGGCGCCCAGAAGCGCTTCGGCGGCGCCGGACAGCACCATGTTGGGAATATTGGCGGGCAGAATGGAAAAGGACGGCAGAAAGGTCGAGAAGATGCCCCCCAGCATCAAGCCGTTCCATCCCCTGCTTGACGGTTCATAGCCCAGATGTTGGCACAAGGCGGCAAGCAAAGGCACCATCAGCACGATCCGTCCCATCGACGACGGCATCAGAAAGGCCAGACCCAGTCCCATCAGCAGTACGCCCAGCAAAGCCGAGGCGAAGGAATGGCCCATCCGTCTGCCGACGGCATGCGCCACGCGATCGCCAAAACCGGTCGATTTGATGGCCGCGCCAAAGACAAGTCCCGAAAAAACCAGCCAAAGCGCTTGCGACATAAAGCCGGAAAAGACGATCTTGGCCGGGGCCGCCTGCGACAGCATGCAAATGGCGAAGAACAAAAGTGCTGTTAGGGCTTCGGGAAGGGCGCCGGTTGCCCATAGGCCGATGGCGGCTAGCGCCAGGCCAGCAGCCAAGGCTTCGCGGCCTGAAAAGCCCACCGGCGGCGATACCGCCAGCAAAAGCCCGATGCCGGCCAGGATCAAAGCGATTGTCTGAGCGCGGGTCATGCGGCCCAACGACCTATCCCGCCTTCTGGGCCAGCGTTTGCTTGATGGCCTCCAGCGCCTCATGGGCCTTGGCGCCGTCGGGACCGCCGGCCTGGGCCATGTCGGGACGCCCGCCGCCGCCCTTGCCGCCCAAGGCTTCCGAACCGGCGCGCACCAGATCGACGGCGGAGAATTTGGCCGTCAAATCGGCGCTGACGGCGATAACCAGCGACGCCTTGCCCTCGGCGACACTGATCAAGGCCACGACGCCAGAACCAAGGGCCGCCTTCATCTCGTCGGCCATGCCTTTCAGATCCTTGGCCGGCACGTCTTCCACCACCCGCCCGTCGAAGGCGATGCCCGCCACTGATTGCGAGGCCGGCGCTGCCGCCCCCCCGCCCATGGCGGCCTTCTTGCGGGCTTCCGACAATTCGCGCTCCAGCTTCTTGCGGTCTTCCAGCAGGGCGGCAACGCGGTCGGCCAATTCGCTAGGCGCGATCTTCAGCACATTGGCGGCCTTGGCCAACTGCTCTTCCTGCTCGGACACATGGGCCAGGGCCGCCGCGCCCACCACCGCTTCGATGCGGCGCACGCCGGCGGCGACGGCGCTTTCGGAAACGATCTTGAAGAAGCCGATATCGCCGGTGCGCCGGGCATGGGTGCCGCCGCACAGCTCGACCGAGAAGGGCTTGACCGCGTCATTGATGCGCGACCCCATGGCGACGACCCGCACTTCGTCGCCGTATTTCTCGCCGAACAGCGCCATGGCCCCGGTCTTGATGGCGTCGTCGGGCGTCATCAAGGTCGTGGTCACCTTGTTGTTGCCGCGGATTTCGCGGTTGACTTCGTCCTCGACCAGACGGATTTCCTCAGCCGACAGGGCCTTGGGGTGGCTGATGTCGAAACGCAGCCGATCCGGCGCCACTTGCGAACCTTTCTGGGCGACATGCTGGCCTAGATATTTCTGAAGCGCCGCATGCAGAAGATGGGTGGCCGAGTGATGGGCGCGCAAGGCGCCGCGCCGTTCGCCATCGACCTTCAGCTCGACCGCATCGCCGAGTTTGGCCGTGCCTTCTTCCACCGTCACCTGATGGAGGATGAGATCGCCCAGCTTCTTATGCGCATCCGATACGGTCAGGCGGGCCGCGCCGGGAACGGCAATCAGGCCGGCATCGCCCATCTGGCCGCCCGATTCGCCATAGAAGGGCGTTTGATTGGCGATCAGCCAGCCCTCGTCGCCCTGCTTGAGCAATTCGACGGGCAAGCCATCCTTGATCAGGGCGGTAATCACGCCCTCGGCTTGTTCGGTGTCATAGCCCAGAAATTCCGAGGCCCCCACCTTCTCGCGGGTTTCGAACCACACGGTTTCGGTGGCCGCCTCGCCCGATCCGGCCCAGGCCTTGCGGGCCTCGGCCTTCTGGCGCGCCATGGCGGCGTTGAAACCATCGGTATCGACGCCGATGCCCTTGGCCTTCAAGGCGTCCTGCGTCAGATCGAGCGGGAAGCCGTAAGTGTCGTAGAGCTTGAAAGCGACCTCGCCTTCCAGGGCGGCGCCAGTGGCCAGCTTGGCGGTCTCTTCGTCCAAAAGCTTGAGCCCGCGATCCAGCGTCGCCTTGAAGCGGGTCTCTTCCAGCTTCAATGTTTCGGTGATCAGTGCATTGGCACGGATCAGTTCCGGGAAGGCGGCGCCCATATCCTTGAGCAAGGCCGGCACCAAACGCCACATCAAGGGATCGATGCAACCCATCAGATGGGCGTGGCGCATGGCGCGGCGCATGATGCGGCGCAGCACATAGCCGCGTCCCTCGTTCGAGGGCAGCACGCCGTCGGCGATGAGAAAACACATGGCGCGCAGATGGTCGGCGATGACGCGGTGAGATATCTTGTGCGGCCCGTCGGGCTCGGCCCCCGAAGCCTCGGCCGAGGCCAGGATCAGGTGGCGCAGCGCGTCTGTATCATAATTGTCGTGAACACCTTGCATGACGGCGGCCAGGCGCTCGAGCCCCATGCCGGTATCGACCGAGGGCTTGGGCAGATTGATGCGTTCTCCGCCCGGCAATTGCTCGAACTGCATGAAGACGAGGTTCCAGATTTCGATGAATCGGTCGCCATCCTGGTCGGGCGAACCAGGCGGGCCGCCGGGGATATGGTCGCCGTGATCGTAGAAGATTTCGGTGCAAGGCCCGCAGGGACCGGTGTCGCCCATGGCCCAGAAATTGTCGCTGGTCGGGATGCGGATGATGCGTTCGTCCGGGAAGCCCGACACTTTCCTCCACAGGTTCCAGGCCTCGTCGTCGGTATGATAGACCGTCACGCACAGGCGGCTTTTGTCGAGGCCGAAATCCCGGGTCACCAGATTCCAGGCGAAATCGATGGCGTCGGCCTTGAAATAGTCGCCAAACGAGAAATTGCCCAGCATCTCAAAGAAGGTGTGGTGGCGGGCCGTGTAGCCGACATTGTCGAGATCATTGTGCTTGCCGCCGGCGCGCACGCATTTCTGCGAGGTGGTGGCGCGCTGGTAGGGTCTCTTTTCCTGGCCGGTAAAGACATTCTTGAACTGCACCATGCCGGCATTGGTGAACATCAAGGTGGGATCGTTCCTGGGCACCAGGGGGCTGGAATCCACAATCTCGTGACCGTGTTTCTTGAAAAAGCCCAAAAAGGCTGCGCGGATGTCGTTGCTGGTGCGAGGCATAGCTCTGATCCTGGCCGGTTGTTTTTCTGCTTGAAAAGCCTGTCTTTCTAGCGAATTAGCGGGCCTTGGTCCAGGATATGATGCCAGACGCGGTCAGGGGGCCGGTTTCCCGACCCCCTGACTTTCCTAACCCAATGAAAATGTGGAGAGATTTTCGAGAGCCGGATTCGAGGGCAAGCCTCCTAGTCGTCGGTGGCGGTGCCGTCCAGGTCGCCCGGCCCACCGGCCAGGGCTTCCGAGACCAGCCCGGCATTGGCCCGGATCTGGGCTTCGATCTCTTCGGCGACCTTGGGATTGTCGCGCAGATACTGTTTGGCGTTCTCGCGGCCCTGGCCGATGCGGGTGCCGCTATATGAGAACCAGGAGCCCGACTTCTCGACCAGATTGGCCTTGACGCCAAGATCGATCAACTCGCCCATCTTGGACACGCCCTCGCCATACATGATGTCGAAATCGACGACCCTGAAGGGCGGGGCCAGCTTGTTCTTGACCACCTTGACGCGGGTCTGGTTGCCCACCACCTCGTCGCGCTCTTTGATGGCGCCGGTGCGCCGGATTTCAAGCCGCACCGAGGCGTAGAATTTCAGCGCGTTGCCACCGGTGGTGGTTTCCGGATTGCCGAACATGACGCCGATCTTCATGCGGATCTGGTTGATGAAGATGATCATGCATTTCGACTTGGACACCGAACCGGTCAGCTTGCGCAGCGCCTGGCTCATCAGGCGGGCTTGCAAACCGACATGGGAATCGCCCATCTCGCCTTCGATTTCGGCCCTGGGCACCAGAGCGGCCACGGAATCGATGACCAGAACGTCGATGGCGCCGGAACGAACCAGCGTATCGGCGATTTCAAGCGCCTGTTCGCCGTTGTCGGGCTGAGAGATCAACAGATCGTCGAGATTGACGCCCAGCTTGCGTGCATAAATCGGGTCCAGCGCATGTTCGGCATCGATGAAGGCGCAAGCGCCGGCGCGCTTCTGGGCCTCGGCCACCACATGCAAGGCCAGGGTGGTCTTGCCCGAGCTTTCCGGTCCATAAATTTCGACGATGCGTCCGCGCGGCAGGCCGCCGATGCCCAGACCCAGATCGAGGCCCAGCGAACCGGTCGGGATGACATCGATCTCGACGGCTGATTTCTGGCCCATCTTCATGATCGAGCCCTTACCGAAGGCGCGTTCGATCTGGCTGACGGCGGCATCCAAAGCTTTCTGACGGTCCATCGTGTCTTTTTCCACCAAGCGCAAAGCTGTCTGACTCATGATGACGTTCCCCTTATTTCACGGTTGGCGAACAGGCGCAACTGAGGCCAATGTACGCGAAATGTTCCGGAACGCAAGCAGAACTTTTATCTATTTGTTATAGAACGATTTTATCTCGTTTTACCCCTAAATGTTCTCTTCAAGTACCGGTCTATGTTCCGGTTCTGGCGAGAACCTGCTTCACCATCCCGGCCAGCTCTTTCAGGCTGAAGGGCTTGGCCAGGAAATGGGCGTCTTTCATGTCTTCCAGCTTGCCCCGGGCGGCGTCTTCGGTATAGCCGCTCATCAGAACCAGGCGCATGCCGGGATGCTCGACGCGCACCAGCCGGGCCAATGTGACGCCATCCAAGCCCGGCATCACGACGTCGGTAATCAAAAGATCGACCGGCTCGGAATTCAACAAATCCAAGGCCTGTTCGCCGCTTCTGGCCTCCAGCACCCGGTAGCCCTTGTTGCGCAGGGCGCGCAGGGCGAACATGCGCACGGCGTCTTCGTCCTCGACCAGCAGAATGGTGCCGACGCCCGACAAATCGCCTTCTGTGCCGTCCTTCTTGGCGGCATCGGCCAAGGGCGGCATCGGCTGGTCGCCGGTGGCGTAGCGCGGCAGCAGAATCGTGAAAGTGGTGCCCTGGCCGGCGGCGCTATCGACCAGAACGAAACCGTCGGTCTGTTTCAAGATGCCGTAGACGGTGGACAGGCCAAGCCCGGTGCCCGACCCCACCGGCTTGGTGGTGAAGAAGGGTTCGAAGATGCGCCCGATATGTTCCTTGGGAATGCCCGAGCCGGTATCGGCCACTTCGATCAGGACATATTCGCCCTTGGGAATCAGCTCGGCGCCGCGCTGGGTGGGACGCTCGAACCTGGCGGTTCCGGTGCGGATGGTGAGCGAACCGCCGCCCTGCATGGCGTCCCTGGCATTGACGGCCAGATTGATGACGACTTGTTCGAACTGGCCGGGATCGACGCGCACGAAGCCCAGTTCGCGGCCATGGTCGAGTTTCAGCTCGATGGTCTCGCCCAGCAGGCGGCGCAGCAAATGCGATACTTCGGACAGGGAATCGGTGATGTCCACCAAGCGCGGACGCAAGGTCTGGCGGCGCGAGAAGGCCAGCAACTGGCGAACCAGGCTGGCGGCGCGATTGGCGTTCTGCTTGATCTGCATGATGTCGGCGAAAGAAGGATCGCCCTGGCCGTGACGGCCCAGCAACAGATCGCAAAAGCCGATCATGGCGGTCAGCAGATTGTTGAAGTCGTGCGCGATGCCGCCCGCCAACTGTCCCATCGCGTGCATCTTCTGGGCCTGGGCGAATTGCACTTCCAGATTCTTCTGCTCGGTGGTGTCGATGAAGTGAAGCAGCAGCCCCGCCGGACCGTCGCTTTCGCCTTCGCCGGCGGCGGCCAACGGCGTGGCGAACATCGTCGCCGCCGCCTGCCTGGCCCCCATCAGCCGCACGTCGATCTGCGCGCCGCGGGCCGCTCCCATGACCAGCTTGGACAATTGGGCGGCCACATCCATGCGGTCTTCCGGGGCCAGACGCTCGGACAGGGGCTGACCGTTGAGTTGCCCGGGTTCCAGCCCCATCGTCGAGGCCAGGGCGCGGTTGGACAAGGTGATCCTGCCCTCGAGATCCAATAGCGCCATGCCGACCGGCGAATCTTCGAACAAACGTCCGGCTCCGCCCTCGGCCAGCGACATGGCGCCCGAACCCAGAGCCGGCGCATCGCCGCCCTCGCGCCGCACGGCCACGATCGCGCCGCCGCCCGGCGTCGCCACGCGCCAGGTTTCAACGCGCAGACCATCGCCGATTGCCGTCTTCAGACGGGTCAGCCGCCCGAAGCCGCCGGCCATGGGCAAGGTCTCGACCAGCGCGTCGAAGGGTTGCCCGGCCAAAGTGACCGCCGACACGCCCGCCCATTCGCCCAAGCGCTGATTGGCGAAGGAAACCCGCCCCACATCGTCCAGCGTCGCCAAACCGAAAGGCGCTTGATCGATGATGTCGGCCATTTGATCGAATTCATGGCGCATGGCGAGATCGATGGCGGTCCTGGCCGTCATATCTTCGAGACCGATCAGCAGCAGTTCTTCGCCGCCGCTTTCCATGGGCTCGATGCGCACGGCATACAGTTCCGCCGCCCCCGACCGGGTCATCAGATGCAGCAATCCAGCACCCGTTTGACGCGCTTCTGCCAGACGCAGCAGGCGGGCTGCCTCTTCCCGGCTGGCTTCGTCGCCAGCCATGGGGAGCAGCCGGCCCAAAGCTTGGCCGCCCGGGCCGAACAGGTTGCGGGCCGCCTGATTGGCGAACAAAAGACGTCCCTTCGAATCGTGCAGCAGACGAGCGCCGGAATCGGCGTTCAGGCAAGCCGCCAGATAGCGCACCTCCAAACTGTCGCGCCGGAGGCGCCAGCCCATGAAGGCCAAGGCCAGAGCCAAGGGCAAGGCCAGCGCCACGCCCATCAGCCGCCCTCCTTCAAGGGACAGCGGCAGCATCCAGGGCAGGACGACGGGCGCCAGGGCCAGCGGCAATGCCGCCAGCCCAAGGATAAGCATGAAGACGCCTTCAGATTTTCTTCTTGAGCTTGAAGACATAACCGATCACTTCCGCCACCGCTTTATAATGTTCTTGTGGAACGGGCTGTTCCAATTCGACCGAGGCATAAAGAGCGCGCGCCAAGGGCGGGTTCTCGATGATCGGCACGTCGTTTTCCGTCGCCAGATCACGGATGCGCTGCGCCATGAAATCGACGCCCTTGGCGACAAGCAGCGGCGCGTTCATGGTTTCCATATCATAATGCAAGGCCACGGCATAATGGGTCGGGTTGGTGATGACGACGGTGGATTTCGGAACCGCCGTCAGCATCCGCTGATAGGCCCGGCGCATGCGGATGCTGCGTTGCTTCGACTTGATGGCGGGGTCGCCATCCTCGTCCTTTTTCTCTTCCTTGACCTGCTGCTTGGTCATGCGCATGCGCTTCTTGTAGGAAAAGCGCTGGTAAAGAAGATCGCCCGCCGCCACGACGGCATAGGCCAGCAGAATCCAAAAGAGAAGCCTGACGATCGTGTCTTGGATCAAGGCCATGACCTGGAGCGGAGTCAGATCCGGCATCTGGGTCAGGGTGTCGATCTTGGGAACGATGATGACCCAGGCGATCCAACCCACGAAAATCATCTTCAACAGGCTTTTGAGGAATTCGATCAGCATTGCCGGCGCAAACAGGCGCTTGGCCCCGGCCAGCGGATTGATCTTGTTGAAGCTGGGCATGATGCGTTTGGGAGTCACCAGCCAGCCGATCTGGGTGATCGTTCCCATGATGCCGACGAAGGCCAGCACGCCGAAAGGCAGGGCCATGATGATCGCCACTTGAAGGCCCAGCTCGATGGCCATGATGCGCAAGGCCTCTTCCCCCGTATCCATGGCCCAGCCGGCCTCGAGGAAACGCCGCAGCATCGGCGTCAAATCCTTGGCGATCGGGGTGGCGAACATGCCCACCATCAAAAGGATTCCGAGCAAACCCAGCCACAGCCGGACTTCCTGCGACATCGGGACATTGCCCTCTTCGCGCGCCTTGCCAAGCCGTTTGCCTGTTGGGTCTTCTGTTTTTTGTGATTCGTCCGCGTCTTCGTCTGCCATGGTTCACCTTAGGAAGGGCGTGAAAACGCTCTCGAAATGGCGCATGAACCAGTACATGATGCCCGGCAATGCCAGTCCCAGCAAGGCCAGGCTGGCCAGAAGCTGCAAGGGCATCATGACGAAGAAGACCTGAATCTGCGGGGCCAGCTTGTTCAATATTCCCATGGCCGAGTAAAGAACGACCGTGAAGACCACGAAGGGCGAGGCCAGCTTGGCTCCCAGAAGGAAACTTTCCGTCACCTGATGAACGATAACCTCGTTCATGTCCCCGACGGCCGGAAACTGGCCGGGAACGAACAGGTAGTAGCTATCGGCGACGGCGGAAAAGAACAGATGATGTAGGTTGGTGACGAAGATCAGGGTGATGGCCACGGTATCGAGCAGGCCGGTCACCACCGATCCCTGTTGCTGGGTGATGGGGTCGATGATGAGCGCGTTGGCGAATCCGCCCTGGAAGCTGATGAGCGTTCCGGCGACATGCAGGGACGACAGAATGATGTCGGCGATGGACCCCAGAAGCACGCCGATGGTCACTTCGGCGGCAATCATCAGCACCCGTTCATAGAAATCCTCGGGCATCCCGGGCAGAGCAGGCGATAAGACCGGGGTCACGGCCAGGGACACCGCCATGGCCAGGATAAGGCGGATATTGGTCGGCACGAAACGCCCGGCCATGCCGGGCATCAGCATGATGGCGGTTCCCAAACGCGAGAAAACCAAAAAGAAATGGAAAATGCTGAGATCGAGATAGGCGGCTAGCATGGCCTATCCCCCTCCGGCCACCTTGTCCATGACCATGTGGGTGTAATCGATCACCTCGTGGAGCATGAAAGGCATGAAGACCAGCAGGGAAATGAAGACCACCAGCACCTTGGGGACGAAGGTCAGTGTCATTTCCTGGATTTGGGTCAGGGACTGGAAGATGGAAACCACTAGGCCGATGGCCATACCGGCCAGCAGCGGCGGCGCCGAAACCTTGATGAGGACGATCATGCCTTCCCGGATGACGTCCATCACTTCGGCTTCGTTCATGGAACCTCCGGCAGCGCTAGATGCCCCTAAATGGGCATGCGCATGATTTCGTTATAGGCCGTGATGACCTTGTCGCGCACCGACATCACCGTCTGGAGGGTGATTTCGGCAGCCGAAACTGCGGTGATGACCTCGGTCAGGTCGGCCTGGCCGGCGATGGCCTTCATGCTCATGCGCTCGCCGCCCTTCAGACTGTCGATGGCCGTCTGAGTGGCGTTCTTGACCAGCCCGGCGAAATCGTCGGACGGCCCGGCATTGTCCTCTGAAGCGCCAGCCGGCGCCCCCGTCGCCGGCCTGGCGGCGGCGTTGTAGGCGCTGATCGCATTGTTGATGTCGATGGCCATTGGCGTCCTCGCTGCCCGCTCCTAGGGGCGTTCCTACACTCTATATATAAGTCCATAGCACGATCAAGGCTTCAGCGCAGCAACTCCACCGTCCGCTGGATGATCGCCTTGGTGTTGTTGATGGCCGTCAGATTGGCCTCGTAGCTGCGCTGGGCCTCGCGCATGTCCATCAGTTCGATCAGCGGATTGACGTTGGGGGTCAGCACATAACCGTCGCGGTCGGCCGCCGGATGGGTGGGGTCGAAGCGCTTGCCGAAATCGGCCTGATCGGTGGTGACCCGGTTGACGCGCACCGTATTGGCGCCCATCTCGCGGTCAAGGACGTTCTTGAAGGTGACCACCTTGCGCCGGTAGGGCAACGTGCCCGGCGAGCGGGCCAGGGAGTCGGCGTTGGCCAGGTTCTCAGAGATGGTGCGCATGCGCATGCCTTGGGCATGCAGGCCGGAAGTGGAAATCTTGACGCTGCTGTATAGGTCGTCCATCGCCCGTCTCCTTTAACGTCCGCCGCCGGTCGCCAGCTTCAAAAGCGTGATGTGCTTCTGGTACAGATTGGCCGCCATATCGAATTTGCCCTTGGTCTCGCCCACCTTCATGACCTGATCTTCCAGCGTGACGCCGTTGCCGTCGGGCTTGATTTCCTCGGGCGAGCGGACCTTCTCGGCACGCAGCCGCGACGAGGCGACAGGCGTTCCCGCCAGATGATTGGGATCGGTCACGGCGACTTGCGGCATCGTCACGTCGGCAATTGTCTTTTTGAAATCCAAGGGCTTGATGTCGCTGGGCAGGAAGCGCGGAGTGTCGGAATTGGCCAGGTTGCGGCTTAGCACCTGCTGGCGCTTCGAAGCCCAGCTCATCTGGTCCTTGATCATGCCAAACAGGGTGAAGTTCTGAAGATCCATGTCCGTTTGCCTTGCCGGCTGCGCCTTGGTGAGCCTGATTCCACCCTGGCAGTATGACTCTCGGCGCTTAAAAAAGGGTAAAGCGCCGGGCCCGAACCGACTCGAGTCGCGGTTTTTCGAATCTTGCAAGTGAAGCGCTCCCCTAGGGAAGGCTGTCTTGCGATCCTGGCAAAAACGCCTGCTGTGATGCTCGTCACACCAAAATGAATCGCGGCGAGGCCCGTGAATCCAGGCTCAAACGCGATTCAAGGCGTTGCCGATGCGCAACAGCGGGCGCGGATTGCGTTCAAGCGGAAATTCCGTCAATCATTTTTTTTTGCAAAGAGCGAAAAAAGTTTTTATTGTGTTAGTGCGGTGGACGTCACCGCGACATGTGGAGAGAGAACCAATGGCTATGTGCAAAACCAAGGCGGCGACCGCTGCCAAACCGGCTGCTAAGAAGAAGCCGGCGAAGAAGGCGGCTAAGAAGCCCGCCGCCAAGAAGGCCGCGGCCAAGAAGCCCGCTGCCAAGAAGAAGCCGGCTGCCAAGAAGAAGCCCGCTGCCAAGAAGCCCGCTGCCAAGAAGGCCGCAGCCAAGAAGAAGCCGGCTGCCAAGAAGAAGCCGGCTGCCAAAAAGAAGGTTGCGGCCAAGAAGCCCGCCGCCAAGAAGGCCGCGGCCAAGAAGCCCGCTGCCAAGAAGCCTGCCGCCAAGAAGGCTGTCAAGAAGCCCGCGGCGAAGAAGGCTGCCAAGAAGAAGCCCGCTGCCAAGAAGGCGGCTCCTGCTCCTGTGGCCGCTCCTGTGGTCTAAGGCAGACTTCTGCGGCTTCGGTCGCAAAGCACCTATCAACAACCCAGGGACCAACGTCCCTGGGTTTGTTTTTTGTCAGAACGGCACGGAAAAGGCCGCGATTACTCTTCCAGCATGACGGCGGCCAAGCGCTTGGCGAAGCCGTGCGGATCGGGAAGCGGGTCGCCCTCGACGATTCTGGCCTGATCCAGCAGCAGCTCGATGCGAGGACGCAAGCGTCCCTCTGCTCCTTCTTCTTCAGCTAGGCCGGCCATTCTCAGGATCACGGGATGCTTGGGATTGACCTCGAGAATGCGGGTCGGGGTCATCTCCATCTGCTTGTGCGCCTTCAACATGCGCTCGAGATGCAGGCTCATCTCGCCCTCGGCGGCAACCAGGCAGACGGCGCTTTCGGTCAGACGATCCGAACGCCGGACATCCTTGACCCCCTCGCCCAGCACCATCTTCATCAGGGCCAGCAGGGCATCGAGCTTCCCGTCTTCCTCCTTGCCCGCGTCCTCGGACTTGGCTTCCTGGTCCTTGCCCGCCAGCTTCGACAGATCAGCCCCGGCCTCGGCGACCGACTTGAAGACCTTGCCCTGATAGTCGTGGATGCCGCGGATCCAGAACTCATCGACCGGATCGGTGAGCAGCAGAACCTTCACGCCCTTGGCCGTGAAGCCTTCAAGATGGGGGCTCTTCTTCAGAGTTTCGACGCTGTCGCCCGACAGGGTGTAAATCGCTTCCTGACCTTCCTGCATGGTCTCGACATAGCGAGCCAGGCTGATCGGCCCCTCTTCGCCGGTGGCGGCGAAGCGCATCAGATCCAGCATATCGTCCTTGCGCTCGGGCTCTTCATACAGCCCTTCCTTCAGCACGGCGCCGAAATTGGACCAGAAGGCCAGATACTGTTCGGGCTCCTCCTCGGCCTTCTTCTTCAACTCGGTCAGCACCCGCTTGACCAGGCCCGAGCGCATCTTGGCCAGGACCGGATTGTGCTGAAGCATTTCGCGGCTGATGTTCAAGGGCAGGTCTGAACTATCGACCACCCCCTTCAGGAAGCGCAGCCACGAGGGCAGCAGCTCGTGCCCGTCATCGGTGATGAAGACCCGCTTCACATACAGCTTCACCTTGCTCTTGCGGTCGGGATTGAAGAGGTCGAAGGGCCGCATGCTGGGCACGAACAGCAGGCCGGTATATTCCAACGCCCCCTCGGCCCGGTAATGGATGGTCATCCAGGGCTCGTCGAAGGCATGGCCGACATGGTGGTAGAACTCTTTATACTGCTCGGGCGTGATGTCGCTCTTCTGGCGCGTCCACAGGGCCGAGGCCGAGTTCAAGGTCTCTTCCTTGCCCTCATGCTCCAGCACCACCGGCACCGCGATATGGTCGGAATAGGTTTTGACGATGTGGCGCAGGCGGTGCTCGTCCAGGAACTCGTCCTCGCCTTCCCTTATATATAAGGTGATGGCGGTCCCGCGCGCCGGCAGATCGACGGCCTCGATGGTGAAGCTGCCCTGTCCGTCGGAAATCCAGCGCCAGCCCTCGACCTCACCGGCCTTGCGGCTGTCCACCGACACTTTCCCGGCCACCATATAAGAAGAATAGAAGCCAACTCCGAACTGGCCGATCAGACCGGCATCCTTCTTGGCGTCGCCCGACAGACGGCTTAGGAATTCGGCGGTGCCCGACTTGGCGATGGTGCCCAGATTGGCCACCAGATCGGCCCGGTTCATGCCGATGCCGTTGTCCTTGATGGTCAGGGTGCGCTCGGACTTGTTGGGAACCAGGGTGATGCGAAACTCGGCACCGCCCTCCAGCAGCCTGGGGTCGGTCAGGCCTTCAAGGCGCAATTTGTCGCAGGCGTCGGAGGCGTTCGAGACCAGTTCCCGCAGGAAAATCTCTTTGTTGCTGTAAAGCGCATGGGCCACGATATCGAGCAATTTGCCGACCTCGGCCTGGAAGGATAACGTCTCGGCAGCGGCAGTCATGGGTCAATCCCTCTCTCAACCTTGAAACCGGTCCCCATATGGGGCAGAAAAGGGCCTGACGCAAGCCCCAAACCCCGCAGGCTCATGACCGAAAAGCATCTGCCCAGCCCCGACCAGCATGCCGATATCGTGGTCCGCCAGTTGGAAAAGTTCATCCGCGAGCAGCGTGGGCCCAAGGGCTTGAATTTTTCCTCCTGGCAGCAGATGGCCAGGAAGGAAATCGCCGACGCCATCCGGGCCCACAAGAAGGGCCGTTTCGAGATCGAGCGGGTGCGCCGGCGCATGGCCGCCGTGGTCGCGGCCTGCCTGGTCACGGTCGGTTTCTGGGCCATGACCATCTTCGTCGATAAGGCCTATGGAGCCGCGGCGGCCATGGTCGCTGGCGCCGCCGGACTGATCCTGGGCGCCATCTTCCTGGAATGGATCATCCGGCGAGCCGTGGCCCAGCATCTGGCCGAATCAAGGGTGGCCGATCTCGCCGCCATCGAAAGCCTGGACCGCAAGATCAAGCGTCTGAAGCGCGACATGGAAAAGAAGCTGAGCGAGATGGAGGAAGAGGCAGGGTGAGTTCAGCCTGAATTCCTTGACCCGCATAATATTTGGGGGTACGATAATTAAATGCTGACTTGGGACGAAACCAAGCGGGCCAACAACATCGCAAAACATGGCGTTGACCTAGCCAAGGCGGAGGATTTCGATTTCGCCAGCGCCATCATCGTCATTGATGACCGTGCCGATTACGGCGAAGTGCGCGAGGTTGCCATCGGCTATGTCGGTGCAAGATTGCATGTGCTGGTCTTCACGCGACGAGGCAGCGACCTTCACGTTATCAGTTTAAGAAAAGCCAATCGGCGGGAGTGCAGTCGCTATGAAACGGGAACGTAAAACCAGAATGACGGATTTGGAAAACAAGCGCATCACCGCAGCCGCCAAATCTGACCCGGATAATTTGCCGCTGGATGACGCTATGTTGTCTCGCATGCGCCCGGTTGCCAAGGTTGCGCCGGAACTGGTGGGCATGGCTCGCGGGCCGGGGCGTCCGCGTTTGGAAAATCCGAAGCAGGCCATCAAGCTGCGCCTGTCGCCCGATGTGGTGTCGTATTTCAGAGCCACCGGCAAAGGCTGGCAAACCCGCATCGACGAAACCCTGCGCAAGGCAGTGGGGTTATAAAATTCGATGAAAGAATGGGAGGCGACGGCGTGACTGAGCAAACCCTAAAGGGGCCTTATGTGTCTTCTGACGGCAAGCCTGAACTCAAGAAATCTGTCGTTGCCTTCATCGATATCCTGGGCTTCAACGATACCATCAAGAAAGCAAGCGCAGAGGGGAAGGGGCAGGAGTTGCTTTCCCATTTCCATATGGCATTTCGTGAAGGCATTCATTGGCTTGGAATTGAGGCTTCCAATAAGGCCACCAGGCTCGATCATTTTAAGAATTCCAGAGCGATAAAATTGTTTTCCGACAACGTAGTTATCGCCTACCCAATTCGCAGAAATGGTGAAAGCGAGTTTGGACTAATTTTCGATGACCTCGCTTGGTTCCAGATGTGGATGGTTCCAAGAGGTTATTTTGTCCGTGGCGCTATTACGGTAGGGGACATTTTCATTGACGAAATCACGGCTTTTGGTGACGGCTTGCTTGAAGCCTATGAGGCAGAACAAAAAGTCGCTTCTGTTCCTCGTATCATCTTAACAGAAAAAGCTGAAACGCTCACAAATGAGCACTTAACGTATTATGGCAATCCTGGTGAGAGTCCTCAGAACCAATCATTGCTAAGAGACGCTGACGAAAGACTGTTCTTAAACTATATGGACTGCTTGCTAATTGCTGAAGCTGAGCAGGAGCCAATGTATTATGAAATCGAGAAGCACCGCGATATCACCATCCAGCGCCTACGAGAACACGCCAACAACTCGGCCATCTTTGAGAAATATGCCTGGACGGCGCGTTATCACAATTTCTTCTGTTCGGAATATCGTGATTTCGGCGCGGAATATTTGATCCCGTTGTCTGAACTCGACCGACCATTCAGCCGCCTTGTGGCAATGCCTGTCACCAACCTGTAGGCTTGCGGATTTTGGTTCCTGGAATTGGATCCGGCAACTGGCTGGACTGAAGGGCCGAGATGCGGATGTGGCGCGAGAAATCTGAATGCGCCAATAACTGGCGAGACGGGTGGCTGGAACCAGGCGTCAACAAGCCTACACGCTTCTGACAATGAGCTTTCACCAGCCGCATGGATTCAGCGATGTCACTGTCATTTGAAACCACGATGGCGCAATCGTATTTGTCCTGCCATGCGTCGTTCAACAGATGAACCGCGAGATTGACGTCTGAACCCTTTTCCTCAGTCTTGATAATTTCGGCATATTTTGGACCGCTGCCAGGATTGGCCAGTGGCGCTTTTACAGTATGGCTGAGGAAGTGGCCGAAGTGGATTTCGACTTCAGCGCGATAGGCTTGCAAGGCTCGCAGGTACACATCTTGGCGTTGGGGCTTGGAGGGGTCGGCGGGCGTCGCATTCACTCTGGCAGTGAAATATTTGACGGCAAGAATTTGATGCTGCGGGTGAAGAACTGCCTTAAAAAGGGCAGGAAGATCAATCCATTTACAGGTTGTTCCCTTGAGAGCCCGGTAATAAAGATTGAAACCATCGACATAGACATATGTCCGCATGTTCTCTCCCCAAAAAAGCAGGGGCCTCCGAAGAGGCCCCGCGCCCTGCGGTCGAAACCACAAGGGGTGTTGTCTTGACTATATATATTTCAAGTCAGGCCCGTCAAGAATCCTTTACCTGATCTCTATCCGCAACCCCGTCCTTAGGGACTCCACCAGCGCCAGTGTGGCAAGCGAGGTTTCGAACGTCTGGGCTTCGGCCACCGGGGCCTTGCCGCCCGCGATCACCGCTTTCACGAACAGCTCGATTTCAGCCGTGTGCCCCTTGTCCTGACCCAGGGTCTTGGTGCTGCGCGTGCGCCCGCCCCTTGTCACCGACAGGGTCAGAAAATTTTCCAAGCAGACGGCAGCCCCACCGGCGAAACCCTCGATCCGCTCCTTGGAATAGGCGGAATCGCCCTGGGCGGTGTAGCTGAGTGCGGCCAGGCTGCCATCGGCGAAGGACAATGTAGCCGCCAGTTCGTCGGCACCGGCAGAAGAACCTTGCGCCTGCACGGCGACGATCGGCGATCCCACCAAGGCGCGGGCCAGATCGACGAAATGACAGCCCTCGCCGACGATGCGTCCCTGCCCTTCCTCGGCCACATTGAGCCAGCTTTCCTTGGGCAAAGCCCCGGCATTGACGCGGATCAGCAGATTCCTGGGGCCCGCATGCGCCGCCAACTCGGCCTTCATCTTGACGGCCAATGGCGCAAAGCGGCGGTTGAAACCCACCATCAAGAATGCGTTCGAGGCCGCCCTGGCTTCGGCGACACTGGCCAGTTGCTCATGCGTCACCGCCAGCGGCTTTTCGACCAGCACATGCTTGCCCGCCCGCAGGGCCGCGATCACCAGATCGGCGTGGCTGGCATGCCTGGTGGCGATCAGCACGGCATTGATGGCGGGATCGGCCAACAAGTCGGCGCTGTCGGTGGTGCAGACATCGAAGCCGAACTGGGTCTTCGCATGTTCGGCGGTCATGCCGCGCTGGGTGGCGATGGCCCGCATATGCACGTCGGAACGCTTCTTGAATTCAGGCAGCAGCACCGTGCGGGCGAAGCTGCCGGCGCCGATGACGCCCAGCACGCATTGGCCGCCCGATGCCTTGGCCGCAGGGAAAATCTTTGGCAGCGACGTCTCGCGCCGGGCCGCTTCGGGATAATCCAGCACCACGCCCAGATAGGGCTCGGCTCCGCCCATCACCAGATCATAGGCGTCTTCCGCCTTGTCGAAGGCGAAGCGATGCGTGGTCAGCGACGATGCGTTCAGGCCATAGCCCATCAAGCGCACGCATTCGCCTAAGTTGGCGGTTTCGGTCCAGCGCACGAAGCCTTCGGGATAGGCCATGTTGCGGCCCTCATAGGCCTCGTCGTAACGGCCCGGCCCATAGGAGCGCGACACCGTGACCGACAATTCCTTTTTCATATAATCGGCGAAGGGGAATTCGGTGCCGGTCTTGCCGACCAGCACCACGCGGGCGCGATCGCGGGCGATGCGGGCCGCCACCTCGAAAGGTTCGCTGGAATCGGTCGCCGCGCAAATCAAGATGCCGTCGCAGCCCAAGCCATTCGAGAGCGCCGAAACGCAAGCCTCCAACCCATCCTCGGCCAGATTCCAGACCGCTTCCGCGCCCAAGCGTTTGGCCAATTCCAGGCGTGACGGATTATGGTCGAGGGCCAGCACCCGGCAGCCCGACAATTTCAGCAATTGCACGGCCAACTGGCCGATCAGGCCGACGCCCAGCACAGCCACCACATCGCCCAATTGCGGCCCAAGATTGCGCATCCCCTGCAGGGCGATGGCGGCCACCGTGCCGTAGCAGGCCTGGTCGAAAGGAACCCCAGCGGGAACCGGCGCCGCCAGATTGCCCGGCACCAAGTCGAATTCGGCGTGATTGGCGATACCCGCCCCGCACATCGCCACCTTCTGGCCGACATGGAAGCGGCTTTCCAGACCGGCCCCCACCTCTTCGACGAGTCCCGCCGCCGAATAGCCAAGCGGCAAGGGTTCGTCGAGCCGCGCCATCACCGCCTTCAGCGTGGCCCCCACGCCGTCGCGTTTGGCCTTGTCCAGCACCTTGCGAACCAGATCGGGGCGTTCCTTGGCCTTGCCGGCCAGACTTTTCTTGGCGAAATCCACCACCATGCGCTCGGTGCCGGCTGAAATCAGCGAGGCTTGAACGCGCACCAACAGATGACCGGCCCGCACGCGCGGGGCGGGCACGTCCTTCAGGCTGAGTTTGCCCGTACGGGCGCTTTGAACGACCTGTTTCATGAAAAGGCTTTTAACATCAAAGCGGCAAAAGGCCCATAGCGAACCGAGCGCCAGTATCAAATTGTTGAAAAACAAAGAAAAATGTCGCCAGACGGGGGCTTGTTCGTCGATAGGCCTTTTCCCTTCCCGCAATCTTCCCATATTATAAGGAAAGAGAGGAAAGCTGAGGTTGAGCATGGGCGGCGACAAGCGCACCGACGACGGGCCGACGACGGGAGTGGTCATCAAGACCCGCCCCAAGACCAAGAAGCCGTCGATGTACAAAGTCCTGATGCTGAACGACGACTACACGCCGATGGAGTTCGTCGTCCATGTGCTTGAGCGTTTTTTCGGTAAAAGCAACGAGGAAGCCAACCGCATCATGATGCATGTGCATATGCGGGGCGTGGGTCTGTGCGGCGTCTATACTTACGAAGTCGCCGAGACCAAGGTGACCCAGGTCATGGACCTGGCCCGCCAAAGCCAGCATCCCTTGCAATGCACGATCGAAAAGGAATAGAGCGATGCTGGGGCGCAATCTGGAAATGACTCTTCGCCGCGCCCTGGCCTTGGCCGCGGGCGCACATCACGAATATGTGACGCTCGAGCATCTGCTGATTGCGCTTTGCGACGATACGGACGCCATCGCCGTCTTCAAGGCCTGCGGGGTCGATGTCGAGAGGTTGAAGCGCGAAACCACCGCCTTCATCGAAGAGGCGCTGGAAGGCTTGAACGCCCCCGAGGGCGAAGACCCCAAGCCGACCGCCGGTTTCCAGCGCGTCATCCAGCGCGCCGCCATTCATGTGCAAAGCTCGGGCCGCGAGGAAGTAACCGGGGCCAATGTCCTGGTCGCCATGTTCTCCGAGCGCGAATCGCACGCCGTCTGGTTCCTGCAAAGCCAGGAGATGAGCCGCCTTGATGCCGTCAATTACATCTCGCACGGGATCGCCAAGTCGCCGGCCCAGTCGGCCAGCCGCCCCGTCAGCGGCGCCGAGGAAGACGCCAGCCCCGAGAAGACGGTCAAAAAGGGCGAGCAGGCGCTGACCAATTACTGCGTCAATCTGAACAAGAAGGCGCTGGAAGGCCGGATCGATCCCCTGATTGGCCGCGATGCCGAAATCGACCGCACCATCCAGATCCTGTGCCGCCGGACCAAAAACAATCCGCTTTACGTGGGCGACCCCGGCGTCGGCAAGACCGCCATCGCCGAGGGGCTGGCGCGGCGCATCGTCAAGGCCGAAGTGCCCGACGTGCTGCTGAACGCCACCGTCTACGCCCTCGACATGGGCTCGCTGCTGGCCGGAACCCGCTATCGCGGCGATTTCGAGGAACGCATGAAAGCGGTCATCAACGAGTTGGAAGCGACCAAGGGCACCATTCTGTTCATCGACGAAATCCATACCGTGATCGGGGCCGGCGCCACTTCGGGCGGCTCGATGGATGCGTCGAATCTGCTCAAACCCGCCCTGGCCCAGGGCAATCTGCGCTGCATCGGCTCGACCACCTACAAGGAATACCGCAACCATTTCGAAAAGGACCGCGCCCTGGTGCGCCGGTTCCAGAAGATCGACGTCAACGAACCCTCGGTCGAGGACACGGTCAAGATTCTGGCTGGCATCAAGACCTATTACGAAAAGCACCATAATGTGCGCTATACGCCCGACGCCCTGCGCGCCGCCGTGGAACTGGCCGCCAAATTCATCCATGACCGCAAGCTGCCCGACAAGGCCATCGACGTCATCGACGAGGTGGGGGCGGCCCGCATGCTATTGGCGGAAAGCAAGCGCCGCAAGACCGTGACCGTGGCCGATATCGAGGATGTGGTGGCCAAGATCGCCCGCATTCCGCCCAAAAGCGTCTCGACCAACGATGCCGAGGTTCTGAAGAATCTCGAACGCGACCTGAAAACCCTGGTCTTCGGCCAGGACAAGGCCATCGAGGCCCTGGCCAGCGCCATCAAGCTGGCCCGGGCCGGCCTGCGCGAACCGGAAAAGCCCATCGGCAGCTATCTGTTCGCCGGCCCCACCGGCGTCGGCAAAACCGAAGTGGCGCGCCAATTGTCCAAGATCATGGGCATCGAACTGACCCGCTTCGACATGTCGGAATATATGGAGCGCCATTCGGTGTCGCGCCTGATCGGCGCCCCGCCCGGCTATGTCGGTTTCGACCAAGGCGGTCTATTGACCGACGCCATCGACCAGCATCCGCATTCGGTGCTGTTGCTCGACGAAATCGAGAAGGCGCACCCCGACCTCTTCAACATTCTGCTGCAGGTCATGGATCACGGCAAGCTGACCGACCATAACGGCAAAATCGTCGATTTCAGGAATGTGGTGCTGATCATGACCACCAATGCCGGCGCCGCCGATCTGGCCAAGAACGCCATTGGATTCGAACGCGCCAACCGCGACGGCGACGACAAGGAAGCCATCGAGCGCCTGTTCACGCCGGAATTCCGCAATCGGTTGGACGCCACCATCAATTTCGCGCATCTGTCGCCCGAGATCGTCTCTCGGGTCGTCGATAAGTTCGTGATGCAGTTGGAAGGCCAGTTGGCCGACCGCCATGTGGTGATCGAGCTATCCGACGAAGCGCGCCAGTGGCTGTCCAAGAAGGGCTATGACCGCCTGTACGGCGCCAGGCCTTTGGGCCGGGTGATCCAGGAAGAAATCAAAAAGCCCCTGGCCGAGGAATTGCTGTTCGGACGCCTGACCCATGGCGGCACGGTGCGCATCGAGGTCGCTGAGAACAAGCTGACCTTCGCCTATCCCGAGGCCAAACCGTCTGCCACCCGCGAAGACAAATTGCCGATCCCGGTTTGACCGGGTCTATTCCTGCAAAACCGAGATCACTGTAATGCTGGTATCGACCAGCAGCGTGGCGCTCTCGCCATAGCTGTTGCTGGTGTAAACCGAATAGCCCTCACCGCCCAAGGACACCGTGGATTGCGACTGCGACCAGCCGAGATCGTTCAGGATCAGCGTATCTCCGCTATCGCCGGCGATGACCAGCGCCTCGCCGTAATCAAGCCCGGACAGCAGCCCGTTCGAATCCTCGGCCAGGCCGAGCATATTGGCGCCCGTCAGCCTAAGGGTATTGTTGCCGCTGCCGGTGATGTCGATCTTCTCGAAATCGCTGAACGAGATGCTGGTGCCTGATAGGTTGAGGTCGAGACTGGCGCCGCTGAACAACAGCGTGTCGTTGCCGGCGCCGCCGCTGACGGTCAGGGCATCCGACTGATAGACCAGCACATCGTTGCCGGCTTCGCCATACAGCTTGTCGGAACCGCCGCCGCCCAACAGCGTGTCGTTGCCGTTGCCGCCATAAAGCGTGTCATTGCCAACGCCTCCATCAAGGCTGTCATTGCCGGCGCCGCCATACAAAACGTCGTTGCCGCCGCCGCCCGAAAGCGAATCGTCGCCGCCGTCGCTGCCGCCGCCGCTGCCGGAAACCGCATCGCCGCTGGACGACAGAACGCCGCCCCTGAACGACCAGGTCCACAGACCGGCAATGCCGGTATTTCCAAGATCGGTGTCGATGGTCAGCATGCTCGAACTGTGCGAGGCCGGCAATTCATAATTGTTGCCGCCGCCGTCACCGTCCGACCAGCCGGCCCGGGCGATGTTGTTGTAGGTGTAGTTGATGTCTTCATAGCGGAAGACGAGGTCGAAATCGCCGGAATCGCCCCTATCGTAGATCTGTAGCTGGAAGGCGTTCAGAGAGTCGGTATGGCTGGGATAATAGCCGACGTCGTCCCAGGTGACGGTGAAAATGCCGTTGGTGGTATCCAGATCGTACCAGACCAGATTGCTGCCGGTCGAATTGCCGCCCGCGGTCGCCGTCACCGTGCCGCCGCCCGTATCGACATCATTGAAGAAGGCGGCAAAAATCGCCGGCAAACTGGCGCTATTCATGGGAAGGCTGCCGGGATTGTAGGTGGAATAGGTCGAACCGAAGGTGACATGGCCGTTGGTGTTGACGCCAAGCTGGGTATAGCTGTCGCCAAAATAGGTGATGCCGCCGGCGCCGAAGATCGAGGTGATGTTGACCAGGTCGTTGGTAGAGTCGTCACCCCGGTCCAGACTGTTCTCGCCGAAACCGGCGGAACCGCCCAAACCGTTGACCAAGTTGCCGTTGGTGCCGGTAATGGCCGACGAACTGTCGCCATAAAGAATGTCGTCGCCATCGCCGCCAGCCAGCGAATCATTGCCAAGACCGCCGGTCAGAGTGTCATTGCCGCCGCCGCCCTCCAGGGCGTCGTTGCCGGACGAGCCGGTAATCTTGTCGTTGTAGACGCTGCCCGTCACCTTTTCGATGCTGCTCAGCGTATCCGTGCCCTCGCCGGTCGCCGTTCCGGTGGCCAGACTGACCGTCACCGCCGAAGCCGAGGAAACATAGGTGATGCAGTCGGTTCCGCCGCCGCCGTCGATGACGTCGTTGCCGGAACCGCCGGCGAACGAGTCATTGCCCAGACCGCCCGAGAAGGAATCATTGCCGGTGCCACCCAGCATGGTGTCGTCATGATCGCTGCCGATGACGATCTCAATGCCGCTTAGGCTATCGCTGCCGGCCCCGCCGGTCGCCAAGCCCGATTCCAGGCTTACGGTAATGCCGGCCCCGGCGGCCGCGAAAGTGGCCGTATCCGTACCCTCGCCGCCCGTCAGCGAATCGTCGCCGGCCAATCCAGCCAATGTGTCGTTGCCGCCCAGCCCGCTGATGACGTCGTTGCCGCCCGTGCCGGTCAGCGTGTCGTTGCCGCTGGAACCGATCAAGCCGCTGCTGGCGGAGGAAATGGCGTTGGTGAGATTGGCGCCGCTGAAATCGCTGTTCAGGGACGATAGCGAGGAGCTTAGATCGCCCGACGTGAAGGCGTTCTGAATTGCCGAGGTGGCAGAGCCCTGCGCCACCGTCGCCACATTGGCCAGCGAGGCCAGAAGATCGGCGCCGCCGGTCGGATCGGCATTGAAGGCGGTGTTGACCGCCGAGGTCACATTGGCGATGACCGTGGCCACGGTTGCCTTGGCAGCCGCCAAATCGGCATCTCCGGTCAAGGACAGATTGCTGGCTACCGAATCGATCAAGCTGGAAACATTCGACGACTGCGAGAAATCAACCGACCCGCTGGCCGAAGTCGCCTGCGAAGCCAAAGCCTGGAAAATGGCCGCCGTCGCCGCTGCCGCCGTCACGCCGCCGGCGCCGACCATCAAGGCGCTCATGGTCGTGACCATGTTCTGCACTTGGATGGCGGCCTTCATAACCTGGGCGGCTTGCGTCACTTCGGAACTGCTGCCGCTTGACGAGGTGGCAACCGGATCGAAGCTGTTCAGATCGGGCAGGCTGCTGATCCCCAGCATGGTCGCAATCTGCGACTGGGCCGAGGCCTCGCTCAGACCCCCGGCCATCATCGACTGCATCATGGTCGTCAGCGGCGTCACTACCGTCGAACCGGCGGGCGCCTTCAAGGTTCCGACCAGGGCCTGATTGGTGGAAATGTCGGTGCCGCCGAACAGCACGATCGGTGCGCTGGTGTCGGTGCTGGACAGGGTGTAATTGCCCTGGCTGTCGGTCGTGGTCCAGATTTCGCCGCTGTCCAGCGCGCCGTCATTGTCGGCGTCCAGGAAGACCGTGGCGCCCGAAATGTAACCGTCGATGGCCCGGCCCGACAGGGAAACGGTGGTCGGCGCCGAACTGGTCGTGGAACTGCTGGTTACATTCGTATCGTTGTTGGAGCTGCTGGTCGTCGTCTGCTCGGTTTGGTCCGTCTGAAGATAATTGGAATTGGCCGACGAGCCGCTGGTCGTCGTCGTCTCGGTCGTGCCGGACGAGCCCGAGGAGGTCGATGAGGTGGAGGTGGAATTGCCCTGTTCGGCGGAACTTAACGTCACCCGAATGACGTCTCCGGAGCCGCTGCCCGATTGGGAAGTCTGACCGGTCTGGGCGTTCGGGTCATTCGCGTTCGCTGGCCCGGTATTGGAGACAGGAGCATTCACGAACGGCGTCGCCCCCAACACGCCGGTCCGCTGCGCCGCCAAGCCGGCTGCGTTCAAGGCCTGTTGCGCCGTAGCGCCCTGGTTGACCGCCTGATTGTAAGCCTGCTGGGCCTGGATGGCCGCCGTCACCGCCTGATCGATTGAGGTGCCCTGCTGCAGGGCCTGATTGATGGCCTGCTGGGCGGCCTGGGCAAATCCCGTGTTCTGCGTTTGCGGAGCCGAGCTTTGCAAGGCGCCCTCAACCGTCGCCGGCGCCTGACCGCCCGCCGGACCAGCGCCCGTCTGCGGCCCCGTGCCGGGGGCCGGAGCACCCTGGTTCAGGATCTGCTGCGCCGATGTGCTGGCATTGCTGTTCGACGTGATATTGGCCGTCTGTTGCAGCACTTCGGAATAGCTGTTGGCAATCTGGTTGTTGTTGACGGAAATGACGTTCGAAGGCGGCGTGAAGAAGTTCACGGTCAGCAAGGCCGTGCTGGGTTGGTTCAGAACCTGGGTGCCGGCCGAATTGGTGATCGTGATTTCGCCGGTTCCCCCGCTTTCCTGCAGCAAGGCCGTGGTCAAGCCGGTTTCAGGCGTATATCCGCCCGCCACCATGGTGCCGCGAATGCCGATGGTCGCCACCGGCGTCTTCAAGGAAGCGGCGTCAGGCGCCGACTTGGCGATCTCGCCCGAAACGAACGAGAAGGTGCCCTGCACCAGCGAGAAGGCCGATTTGCCGGTATGGGTCGAGGGATCATAGACCATCTGGTCGAGAACCAGACGGCCATTGCCGCCCAGCGCCAGCGTGGTGCCGTCCATGAAAACCAAGCCGACCGAAGCGCCCTTGGGCGTTTGCAGGATGTCGCCCTGAAAGACGGCGTCGCCCTTGTGCAGCGCGCCCTTGGTGCCGTCGGCATGGACGACTTGCACGCTGCCCGAAAGCGTGTCGGCGCGACCGATGGATTGGCCGGCCAACCCAGCCTTGGCTTGCGCATAGTCGCCGGGCGCCATCGACCCGGCCAGCCTGCCGGCCAGGTCGCCGTCGATGATGGCGCCGTTGTCGCCGATGAGGTCGGAAGGATCGTCGGTGGCGAAATAGTCGCGCACCAGAATGCGCGTGCCATCCTCGCCGATCAGAATCAGATCGGGGCCCGACCGGACATAGTCGGCCCCTTCCAGCAAACCCGACGCCGGAACCACGACGGGCTGGCCGGGCTTGGCCTCGATAATGATATAAGGAAGGTCTTGCGTCGCTGGCCGGACTTCACGCGCATTGAAAAGGGCGCTGAACTCAGCCCCCCTCTCCGCCACGCTCGGGTTATGTTCCTGGCCCGCAGATGATTGCCGTGCCATGACACCCTCGATCCGCTGGCAGCGTCCTCAAGCCCGCTGCACGTTGCTATTCGTGCATGCGGCCTTATGCCTTGCAAATGCACGCGATTGATATGCAACAAATATGGACCAAATGCTACGGCTTTCAACCACATTCTATTTGGAGGTATTTACATGATTACATATTTGCTTCACGCGCAATAAATAGACTCTTCCCGATCAAGGGGTTCCAAAGCTCCCCGACCATGGCATTATATTCACGCAATTCTTGTAGGGCTATTATGCGGCCAGCGCAGGGGGAGCTTACGTCAAGGTCAGCAAGTCTCAGTCAAGAAAGCCGACAAGCCGGGCAGACGGCGCAGTTCGGCGAGGTCCGATTCCGTCGGCAATTGCGGCTTGTCGCGCAAGACATTGACCAGGCACAGGAAGCCCAGGGGCTCGCCAGCGTCGGCCTTGAACTGATGCCAGGACAGGGCGGCGATATCGACCAGATCGTTGGGTCCGACGTTGAAAACCTTGTCCTTGACCAGGCACCGTCCATGGCCGCGCAGAATCATGACGGCATGGCGGTGCTGATGGCGTTCGAGCGTCGAATGCCCCCCCGGCGCCATTTCGAAATAGCGCAATTCGCCGTCCAGATCGGGAAACTGGAACAGAACCTGGCGGGTGATGTCCTTGAAGGGGGCGTCGCCTTCTTGCTTGTAGGCCAGCAGATCGACCTGCTGCCAGCGGAAATCCTGAAATCGCCGGACCGGGGATTCTTCGCTCATGACGCCTCCTTTGCGGCCACGGCGGCCACGAATTTTCCAGCCTCCTGGCGCAGATTCTCCTTGGCCAGCAAAAGCGCGCCACCGATCAGCAGCATCACATCCTGGCCGTAGAAATCCAGCATTTCGGGAATGCGGGCCAGATTCATGCCGCCAGCCGGCACCGGCAGGGCCGATTTGAATCCGCCCCATTCGGTCTTGGCGGCCTGGACCAATTCCTTGCAGGTTTGCGGCGAATAGCCGAAGCGGCCCCCATAATTGGGATAGACCACGGCATCGGCCCCGATCAGGCGAAACAGCTTGCCCAGCAGCAGAGGCGGCGCAATGCGCGAGGCCCCGGCCATGGCCGGATGGGCCAAGACCGGCACTTGCAGCCGTTGGGCGATCATTTCCTGCACCACCGGCAGTCCCAGCAGCATGGGCGACATCATGACCATGCCGACCCCCTCGCCTTCGACGATCTCCATTTGCTCGGCCAGGGCCTTGGGTCCGCCGGTCAGATGCGGCGCGTACAAGGTGGCGCTGCCGGCCACCGCCTTCTGGCAGGCGACGACGCGCTCCTTGAAGGGGGCGTAACTTTGATCCCCCATGCCGTGATCGTCCTTGATGATGTCGATTCCGGCCTCGGCAAAGGATTTGCACAGACCGGCAAGATCCTGCGCCGACAGGCCCAAAGGCTTGATGGCGCTGGCCGTGAGGGGCCGGTTCCAGGCCTGGGCGCGCTGGCGCAGGCCTTCGACGCCGAACCGAGGGCCGGCATACCGGCCAAGCAGCGCTTCGGGAAATTCGGCGTCCAGAAGCCGGACATGGTCCTGGATCGACGAATTGCCGAACAGAATATTGATCAGCTGCCCGACATCGTTGCCCGTTGTTTCCAGGGCCAAGCCGATGCGGACCAGAAACCCGCCTTCTTCGGCTGGGCTTATATCCAAGACGCGGCCCACCACCTCGCGGTGGATCCTCGCCTCGGCGATGGCCTCGACGGGCATTTCGACGCTCTGCTCGACGGCCAGCGCGGCGGCCCGGGCCGCGATTTCGTCTTGGGGCGAGTCGATATGGTATAAAACGGTCAGACGGTCCATAAGGCGGCCAATGTGCCGATGACAGAGCGCTTTCGCAAGGCCATATTATATGTGGTTCTGATGCGGGGATGAGATGAGTTTGCATGCGCTATTGGCCGAAGCGATCGTCTTTCTGGTCGCCACCGTCCTGGTGGTGCCGATTTTCGAGCGTCTGCGCGCCAGCCCGCTGGTCGGTTATCTGCTGGCCGGCCTGATTATCGGCCCGGCCGGCCTTGGCATCGTCACCCATGCCGAGGAGATCGAACCCCTGGCCGAGCTGGGCATCATGATGCTGATGTTCTCGGTCGGACTGGAAATGACTTTCGAACGCCTGAAGGTCATGCGGCCAAGAATACTGCTCTTGGGATTTCTGCAGATTCTGCTGACCAGCGCCGTCATCGGGGGCTTGAGCCTGAAAGCCGGTTTCTCGGTGGGTGGGGCCTTGGTGGTGGGCGGCAGCCTGGCCCTGTCCTCGACCGCCGTCGTCTTGCAGTTGCTGGCCGAACGCCATGAACTGGCGACCCGGATCGGACGCGCCGCCATGGCCGTCCTGCTCATTCAGGATCTGGCCATCGGGCCGCTTTTGGTGCTGGTACCGGTCCTGGGCGCGCATAGCGGCAGCATGGCCGGCGCCCTGGGCATGGCCGCCCTGAAGGCTGTCGGGGTTCTGGCCGGCATCCTGATCGTGGGCCGCCTGGCGCTGCGCCCCCTCTTTCAGGTGACGTCCAAATCGCGCAATCCGGAATTGTTCATGGCCTCGACGCTTCTGATCCTGATCGGAACCGGCCTAGCCGTGGCCTGGGGCGGCTTGTCGATGGCCTTGGGCGCCTTCGCCGCCGGATTGATGCTGGCCGAAACCGAGCACCGCCACCGCGTCATGGAAACCATCCAGCCCTTCCGAGGTCTGCTGATGGGCTTGTTCTTCATGGCGGTCGGCATGGTGATCGACCTGAAGCTGGCGGCGTCCCATTTCGGTTTGGTCGCCGGCCTGACCTTCGGCCTGCTGGCCATCAAAACCCTGCTGCTATTTCCCTTGGCCCGTTTCTCGGGATTCGGCTGGGCCAGCGCCGCGCGCCTGAGCCTGATCCTCGCCCAGGGCAGCGAATTCGCCTTCGTCGTCTTCAGCCTGGCCGAGAACCAGCGGGTTCTTTCCTCGGCCCAGGCCCAGCCCTTGCTGCTGGCCATCGCCTTCAGCATGGCCCTCACCCCGCTGCTGACGGCGCTAGGCGGCGCGCTGGGCCGCAAATTCGAGCCCTACGAAGCCCCCGGCCTCGACCAAATGCAAAAATCTGCCGAGGATCTGAAGGACCATGTCATCGTGGCCGGAATGGGACGGGTGGGGCGCAGCGTCACCGAACGCTTCCACAAGCGCGGCGTTCCCTATCTGGCCGTCGAAGGCCGGCGTCACCGCGTTGTCGATGCCAAGGCGGCGGGACTGGCTGTTTTTCACGCCGACGCCACTGATTTGACGGTACTTGAAGCGGCGGGTATCGAGCGCGCCCAGGCCCTGGTGGTGGCGCTGGGCGATGCCGAAGGGGCGGCGCATCTGGTCGCCACGCTGCGTTATCTCTTCCCCAGCCTTCGCATCCTGGCGCGCGCCCGCACGGAAGCGCAGGGCCGGCAATTATCCCGCGCCGGCGCCGACGAGGTGGTGGTGGAAAAGCAGGATGCCGGCGATCGTCTGGCCAGTTCCGTCGCCGTCGGTATTGACGCTTGATCCCCCTGGACGGAAGAAACTACACTTCCGGCGTATGAGCCTTTTTCTTTGGAAAGATGTCTGGTGAACCGTAAAATCCTGCTTGTCGATGACGAACCTCATGTCCTGGACGGATTGCGCCGTCAACTGGGCCGCCGGTTCGACGTCGTCACCGCCAACAGCGGCGAAGAAGCACTACTGCTTTTGGATGCCCGGGGCCCCTTTGCCGCCGTCGTCAGCGATCTGCGCATGCCTGGCATGGGCGGACTTGAACTTTTGGGGGAGTTGCGTGCTCGGTCGGCCCACACCGTGCGGCTAGTCCTGTCCGGTTCGGGCGACTTCGAGACCGCCATCGCCGCGGTCAATGAAGGCGCCATTTTCCGTTTCCTGACCAAGCCGGTGCCGCCCGACGTTCTGACCGAGGCCATCGAGGCCGCCATCCTGCGCTATGAGATGGAAAACAAGATGGTGGGATCGTTCGATCCTTCCATCGAACTTCTACAGGAAGTGCGCAAGCTGCACACCGGCATCCAGGAAAGCCAGTTGAAAATTTTTCTGCAGCCGCAATGCGACCTTGGGGACGGCAGCATCATCGGCGCCGAGGCCCTGGTGCGCTGGCATCATCCCGTCAACGGCCTGCTATTGCCCGGCCAGTTCTTCGGCACCGCCGAGGCCGGCGGCCTGATGGGCGACATCACCAACTGGATGCTGGAAGCGGCCTGCCGCCAGGCCTGCGAATGGAGGAATCTGGGGCTTAGCCCGATCCGGCTGGCGGTGAATGTCAGCGCCCATGATCTGCAGAAGGAAAACTTCGTCGAGACTGTTCTGGAAAAATTGCATCGCTTCGTTCTTTCCGCCGACTGGCTGGAAATCGAATTGACCGAGGGGGTGGCCGTTTTGGACATGGACAGTATCAAAGGCGTGCTGGAACGCCTGATCGAGGCAGGCATCAAACTGAGCATCGACGATTTCGGCACCGGCTATGCCTCGCTGGGCTGGCTGCGCCATCTGCCCTTCAGCAAGCTGAAGATCGACCGCAGCTTCATCATGGAAATCGACCAGAAGCCCGAGGCCTTCCGCTTCCTGGAAACGATGGTCGCCATGGGGCGGGAATGCAAGATGGCGACGCTGGCCGAAGGCGTCGAAACCCCGGCCCAACTGGAATCTGCGAAAAAGGCCGGCTGCGGACTGATGCAGGGCTACTATCTGGCCAAGCCGATGCCAGCCGAGAACTTCCTCGACTGGCTTGACGCGCATACGAAGTGACTATCTGGCCAGAACCTGCGCTGCTTCCTTGGTCTTGACCACGGCGCCGGCCGCCTGCTGAACGGCCGCCGAGATTTCGCTGATATTCTGCGATATCGACGTCGCCGCCGCCGAAGCGCTTTGCCTGTTGGACGACAGGCTCCGCGTCACCGCGCCCAGAAGATGCAGGAAGATGACGCCGTTGGCGAATAGTTCGCTTCCCGGCCAATAGGCCAGCAATTGATCCATGACGCCCCCTTCGTTGCCCCGCTCCCCATCCTATCCGCCTTGCCTTGCTTTCGCCATGGTTCCCGGGCAGTCTGAATGGGATTTCAACCGCCATCGAGGCCGTCATGCTCCGCCGCCGCACCTTTCTTGCCCTGGGAATCGCTTTTGCGGCTTCCTCCTGCGCGATGGTCGGCGATGTCGAGCCGCCGCTGGTTTCGCTGGCCGATCTGAAGATCGGACGCATGGGCCTGTTCGAGCAGGAGGCGCTTGTCACCTTGCGCTTTCGCAATCCCAACGACGCGGCCTTGCCGCTGGACGGCGCCAAATTCAACATCAAGCTGAACGGCGAGCCCTTTGCGCGCGGGGTCAGCAACGAATCCATCACCGTGCCGCGCTTGGGCGACGCCACCATGGAGGCGGTGATGATCATCAGCACCTTCGACGTGCTGAACCAGTTCCTGAACATGGGCAATGTCCAGGCCCTGACCTACGAACTGGACGGCACGGCCTTTTACAGCGGGCTTGGCCTTATGCGCCGCTCGGCTCCCTTCGTACAAACCGGCAAGTTGAAGCTGGGCGGCAATGGGAGCGCCGGTGCCGGCAACAATCAGGTGCCCGGCCTGGACGCCAAGCCCAGCCCGCAAGGCGGCATCTTGATGTTGGAGCCGCTGTAATCAGGCTTCGAGCAATTCGGCCAACTGGCCGCTCTGGTCGAACAGACCGGCGACCAGAGGGCCGTCAAAGCCGGCGCCGCCATCAAGCGTGATGGTGAAGGCATCGACCCGGGGCCCGGCATGACCGCGTTCGAAACCCCGCACCACCGACCTGAAGCCTTCGAAGGGCTGATCCAGGCCTGAAAAACCCGCCCCACCCCACCAGAAGGCGTCGCCCTGGGCGGCCAGCGGACGTTTGGCGTCGATGCCTGCATGGACGAACAGCAGACCGTTCGGACCGCTATAGGCGGCGTGCTGCAGCGCCGCCAGATACTGGGCGTGGCCGTCGCGCACGCGCAAGGATTCGCGCAAATTGTTGGTCCAGCGGGTCAGGGCCAGAATGCCTTCGCGCAGGGATTGGCGGCCGATGGCGACCGATGAGCCGTAGGCGGCGACGGTGGGGCCGATGCCCTGGGCCTCCATCCAATCCAGCACTTGGCCGGGATTGGGCGCCATCTGCAGCATCAGCAGCTTCTGCCACATTTCTTCCTGGGCGCCGCGCAGGAAATGGACGCAGGGCTCCTCGGCGCCGGAGACGGCCATCAAATGGCGGCGCAGCAGCAACGCCTCTTCCAGGGCGGCGCCGACATTGGACCCCACGCCCAGAATATTGCCCAGAAAAACCACCTGGTCGCCGGGCTGGAATTTGTCCGCCAGAGCGCGGTGCAGACGCGCCAAACGCTCGGCCTCGCCATGCACGCTGGCGATGGCCCAGAGGCGCGTTCCAGGATTCAGTTCCGCGAAATTACGGGCCTCGGCCATGCGCTTTGGCTTCCCCCAGCCAACTTGACCGCCCCCCGGCAGTCTGGTTATGCCGCTTCGAGCAGAACTTCCAGACGCTTTGCCGCAGCCTTGGCGTCGATCCGCTCGACTGCGGCCAGTTCAGCCGCCAGACGATCCAGCGCCGCCTCGTAGATCTGGCGCTCGCTGTAGGATTGGTCGGGCTGGCTGGCGCTGCGATGCAGATCGCGCACCACCTCGGCGATCGAGACGGGGTCGCCGGAATTGATCTTGGCCTCGTATTCCTGGGCGCGGCGGCTCCACATGGTGCGCTTGACGCGGGCGCGGCCACGCAGGGTGGTCAGGGCGCTTTCCATGACCTTGCGGGTCGAAAGCTTGCGCAAACCAGATTTCAGGGCCTTGGCCACCGGAACGCGCAGCGTCATGCGGTCTTTTTCAAAACCGATCACGTAAAGCTGCAACTTGATGCCGGCGATTTCCTGCGTTTCGAGCGCCATCACCCGACCGACGCCATGCGTGGGATACACCACGTAATCGCCGGTATTGAACTGGTTATTGCTGGCCATGCTGGTCAACTTCCCTCAAAAAGCCCGAGTTTGCCGGGCACGCTGCACCTGACTTCCTTGGGGCTTCGAAAAGACGACTCCCTGACGTACCGTCATCGGCTGACGGCCCGTAGATCGCTTCTCAATCCCAAAGGGGCGGTAACGCGCCCGACGATCCGCGCTCATGACAAGGGGCTTTCCTGGCAGAAAGCCCCTTTCGGCGCGTGTCAGCATATGTATAACACGCAATTCGCCTAAAATACAGCGAAAAGCGTAACGAAGGCTTAATCTTTGCCGTAACACCCTGATTTATCAGCGTTTTGCTGGGTTGGGGCTGAGCGCCGGCTTCTTGTCCGGCTTGCCCTTCCAGGCGTCGGCGTCCGGGGCGGGCGCTATCTGCTTGGTGATATTGGGCCATTCCTTGGCATACGTGCCGTTCAGTTCGGCCCAGTCCTTGGCCTGGGGCTCGGAATCGGGGAAAATGGCCTCGGCCGGGCATTCGGGCTGGCAGACGCCGCAATCGATGCATTCATCCGGATTGATGACCAGGAAATTCTCGCCCTCGTAGAAGCAATCGACGGGGCAGACCGCCACGCAGTCGGTATATTTGCACTTGATGCAGTTCTCGGTGACGACGTAGGCCATGGCGTTTTCCTAATCAAGTTTTGACCAATTCCAGCCGCCATTGAGGCGGCGGCCAAGCCTTGCGGAGCAAGGCGCAAGGCCCAGGGGCTGAATGTTTTCCGGGTCTAGCATGCTCCCGGCCCCAACTCAACCCTTTCGCCTAAATGGTCTTTCGAAGCGTTACAGGCTTTCTGCCCTTCCTGCGTCTGGCCATCTGATTCAGGACTTCGACCAGGATCGAGAAGCCCATCGAGAAATAGATATAGCCCTTGGGGATATGGACCTGGAAGCCTTCGGCGACCAGCGACATGCCGACCAGGAACAGGAAGGACAGGGCCAGCATCTTGACCGTGGGATGGCGCGAAATAAATGCCGATAATGGTTCCGAGGCGACCAGCATGACCAGCACGGCTGCGATGACGGCGGCCACCATGACCGACAGATCCTGGGCCATGCCGACGGCGGTGATGACGGAATCGAGCGAGAAGATGATGTCGAGAACGGCGATCTGGGTGACGACCAGTCCGAAGGCCGCCGCGGCCTTGCCGGAAGCCCCCTTGCCGTGCCCCTCGTCCTCGCCTTCCAGGCTGTTGTGGATTTCATGGGTCGCCTTGACCAGCAGGAAGAGGCCGCCGCCGATCAGCACCAGATCGCGCCAGGAAACCGCTTGGCCCAACAGTTCGAACACCGGCTGGGTCAATTTCACGATGAAGGCCAACGCGGAAAGCAGCAGCAGGCGCGAGATCAGGGCCAGGGCCAGCCCGACCTTGCGGGCCGCCGGCTGTTGCGCTTGCGGCAAGCGGCTGGAAAGAATGGCGATGAAGACCAGATTGTCCACCCCCAGCACGATTTCCAGCGTCGCCAGGGTGATGAAGCTGATCCAAACGGCGGGATCGAGCAGCATTTCCATCGGTCATGTCCTCTCGTTCAAGATTTCGTACAGCAATCTGGCATGCGGGGCCGGGCCGCGCCTTGTCCCCAATCCCAGCACCCGCACCGCCTGGATATCACGCCCCTTGGGCAAAATCAGCACATCGCCGGCACGAACGGGATGGGCGGGCTTGACGCCTGGCTGGCCGTTCAACGTCACCCGGCCCTTTTCGCACCATTCGGTTCCCAGGCCGCGCGTCTTCACGAAACGGGCGAAGAAAAGCCATTTGTCCAAACGCTGGCTGTCGCTCATCCAAACCGTTCCTTCAGCACGGCAAAGGGAGAGGCGGCGGTTCTTGCTTCCCGCCGCGCCCGTTCCGGCTTTTTGGCGGCAAATCGTCCCTCGCCAAGATGGCGGTAGCCAAGGGCCAGCACAGCATCCTTCAAGGAGTCAGGTTTCAAACCAAGTTGCGTGCAGAGCGGAGGCGGCAGAACGAAATGATCTCCCGCCGCCGACAAGGCTTCCAACTGGCGGGCCAAATCCTCGGCCTTGTCGGCGCGCAGGCAGATGTCCTTGAAGACCAGAAATCCCGCCGCCAGCCAGGCCTCGCCATCCGCCGGCACAAAGGCGCAGGCGATGGCCGGGCCCGGCGGCGACGCGCCTTCCCGTCCCTTCCACACCGACCACAGAATGAGCTTCAAACGTCGGGGGGCCGGCTTCAGCAAGGCGGGAAGGAAAACCGAAAGCCGCCCGAAACGCACCCCCATCCCCTCCAGCAGGCGGCGCTGGGCCAGCGACAGGGTTTGCGTCAACCCATCCGCCTGCTTGGACGCGATCAATCCCAGCCCTTCGGCCAATTGATAGGCCAGCCCGCGCGGCGCCGCCGTCAGTTCAGCTTCGCCCAAGGCATAAAGAGGGGCCAGCCCCTTCTTGAAATATGAAACCGACCAGTCCTTGAGGTGGCGGGTCAGGCTTTCGCGCAACTCCCGCCCCAACGCCTCGCCGCCGATCAAATCCAACCCCGGGGCCAGGATCGACGCGCCGGGCCTCAATCTCGCCACCGCAGCGCCCTGCCAGATCACAAGGCCCTGATCGTCCAGAGTCAGGCCGCTGCCTTCCTCCCTCATCAGATCGCCGGCACGTTCTGCCAGTTCCATGGCCAGAATCTTCCCGGCGGCCTGGGCCAGGGTTCTTGCCGAACGCAGGGTATCCGTCTTTTGCGGCGTGAAGCTGAAACCCTGCAGATGGCCCACGGCATGGCCTTCGACCTCGATCGCCCCATCCTCGGCCATGTGGGCCGGCAAGGGACCGCCCTCTTTCATCTTGCGCGCCAGCACCGAGGTGCGCTTATCGACGAAACGCTGCGTCAGGCGCTCGTGCAGCGCATCCGACAGCCGGTCCTCGATGGCGCGCGTGCGCTCCTGCCAGGCCGTGGGATCCTTCACCCAATCGGCGCGGTGCGCGACATAGGTCCAGGTGCGAATGCCGGCGATGCGCCCCGACAGATGATCGATCTCGCCGTCGATGCGGTCGAGCCGCCTGACCTGCTGGTCCAGCCAGTCCTCGTCGATATGGCTTTGATGGCTGGTCAGATGCAAGAATATCTGGGTCAGCAGCTTGGCATGCTCATCGACGGACAGTTTCCTGAAATCGGGAATCTGCGCCACCTCCCAAAGCAGGCGCACGCGCTCGGGATGATCGCTTTTGGATAGAATGTCGGCATCGCGGGATAGAGCGATCAAGGCCAGATGGTCTTCGGCGTCACGGGCCCGCATCAGGCCAGGAAGCTTCGGTCTGCGTTCAAGATCGGCCAGCAGCGACGCAACCGAGATAAACCGCAGATCGCTGTTGCGCCACATCACCGCCTTGATGGGCGGAAAGACATGGCCCTCGATGGCGGCCACGGTTTCCAAGGCCAGGTCCGGGCAGTCGGCGGTGGTGCCGAAACTACCGTCCTTCATGTGCCGCCCGGCCCGTCCGGCGATCTGCGCCAGTTCGTTGGCGGCCAGGGCCCGGGGGCCGCGGCCATCGAATTTGCGCAGGGCGGCGAAGGCCACATGATCGACATTCATGTTGAGACCCATGCCGATGGCGTCGGTGGCGACCAGATAATCGACCTCGCCGCCCTGATACAGGCCGACCTGGGCGTTGCGCGTGCGCGGGCTAAGCGCCCCCAGCACCACGGCGGCGCCCCCTTTCTGGCGGCGGATGAGATCGGCCATGCCATAGACGTCCTGGGCCGAAAAGGCGACGACGGCGGAACGGTTTGGCAGGCGCAGCAATTTGCGCGGACCTGTGTATTCCAGCTTGGAAAAACGGGGCTTGGTTTCAAACTGGGTGCGCGGCACAAGATGCCCGATCAGCCCCTTCATGGTGGATGCGCCCAGGAACATGGTTTCGCTGATGCCCCTGGCCTTCAGCAACCGGTCGGTGAAGACATGGCCGCGCTCGGGATCGGCGGCCAGTTGGATTTCGTCGATGGCCAGGAACTCGACCTGGCGATCCAAGGGCATGCTTTCAACGGTGCAGATGAAATAGCGGGCCTTGGCCGGCAGGATGCGTTCCTCGCCCGTCACCAAAGCCACGGCGTCCTTGCCCTTGACCGCCGCTACCCGCTCGTAATTCTCGCGGGCCAGCAGGCGCAGGGGAAAGCCGATCATGCCCGAGGCATGGCCCATCATGCGCTCGAGCGCCAGATAGGTCTTGCCGGTATTGGTGGGGCCGAGAACGGCGGTGATGCGTGACATGGGGGAAGAATCGTCAGCGCCCGCCCGGGAATCAAGCCCGATCGAGCAGGCCTTCTTCACGAAGGGCATCAAGAACCGCCTTGGGCTTGCGGGCAATGACGGTCAGCAGCACGCGGGCGGCGCCCTCTGGCGAACGATGACCCTGCTCCCAATTGCGCACCGAGGATGCCGTGAATCCAAAGGCATCGGCGAATTGAGTCTGGGTCAAGCCTAGCTTGTGCCGCACTGCCCCGACATCGACCGAAGACGGCACCCTCACCTTAACCGTGCGAGCCTCGACGTCCTCGCCCTTGGCCCAGGCGACGGCCTCGCGCATCCCTTCGACAATTTTGTTCTTGCGCATCGCTTTTCCGTTTTCGTTGCGAAGCTGGCCACGAAGTCCGCCACCAGCTTCTTCAGTTCCCGCTTGTCGCCCGCCGACAAATCGATCTTTTCGTTCTTGGCGTAGATCGCCAGCAAGGCCAGCGGAATGACGGGGCTGTGAAAATAGTAAATGATTCTTGCGCCGCCGCGCTTGCCCTTGCCTTTCGCCTCGACCCCGAACCTGAGCTTGCGGATGCCGCCGGTTCCGGGAATGACCACGCCCGCATCTGGGCGGGTCGCCAGCAACGTTCTTAACTCATCCAATTCCTTGCGCGTAAGCAGTTCGTCCGCCTCGCGAACGAAGGTTGGAAACTCGACCAGGGTCAGCATGCGCCCCATCCCTATTCACTGTATTGTCCTTTCCCCAAGCTAAAAAGAATTCACCAATCTACGTCAACGACGCATCAACGTCAACTCAAACATACGTCATTGACGCATCTATTCCCGACCGTCCAACTGCGGTATTGACTCCCCGGAATGTCCCACTATAATGGTCGGAAATAAACCGCCTGTGAGAGGGTGCCATGGGAAAAATCATCGACTACCGCATTGACGAGAACTGCCGCGTCGTCGTTCGCCTGAAGGGTGGGCGCGAGCGTCTGGCCACCAACGAGGAATGGCTGGCCTTGTGGGCAAATGACCCGGCCCTGACCGTCAAGCTGGCCGTCTGCCGGATATAGTCGCCCCTCCTAAGCCGCCATTGAGGCGGCGGCCAAAGGGCCGTGAGGCCCTGCCCGGCGAGGGGCTATCAATAACGGAATCTTTACCCCGGGGGGCCACACTGGCCGGGTTCAAACAATAAGCCCGGCCAGATCTCTTGAGCAAAGAAACCGACCCGAAGCCCCACGCCCTTCCGCCGGTCGATAAGATCGTCGCGGTGGCGCTGGATTACGATCCGCAAACCGCCGAAATGGCGCCCCGGGTTGTGGCCAAGGGCAAAGGCTATGTGGCCCAGCGCATCCTGGAAATCGCCTTCGACAAAGGCATCAAGGTCCGGGAAGACGCCGATCTGGCGCAGATGCTGAATGCCGTCAATCTGGAAAGCGAAATCCCCGTCGAGGCCTATCTGGCCGTGGCCGAGATCCTGGCCTATGTCTACAAGGCCAACAATCAACTCCCTCCGGACGCCAAGGAGGGGACATGAGCGAACCCAGCCAGCCCACCGACATCAATGAACTTCTGGAACGCGATGCCGGCCTGGCCGCCAGTCTGGTGGCTGCGGCGCGCCGTCTGCTGGCCGAGGGCCGGTTCCTGGATCTGGGCGCCCTGGAAGCCCGCATCTCCCAGCTTTGCGGGCGCATTTCCGGCATGCCGCAGGAAGAAGGCCAGCGTTTCGCCACCTTCCTAGGTGAGTTGAACGAGGAATTGGACGCCCTGGCCCGGGAAATCGAGGCCCGCTGCACCTTGCTGGCGTTGGAACGCACCGGGGGCTCGGGAACAGCCGCCTATGCAAGGCGGGACTGACAGATGGACCCCGAATCCTATATCCGCTATCTGCTGGCCCTGGTCTTCGTGGTCGGCCTGGTGCTGGCCGCCGGCTATGGGGCGCGGCGCTTCGGCCTGGGCCTGGCCGTCACGCCGCGCGTCAAGGGCCAAGCCAAGCGCCTGACCATCACCGAAATCGCCGCACTCGACGCCAGACGCCGCCTGGTGCTGGTCAAGCGCGACCAGACCGAGCATCTGATTCTTCTCGGCGTCAATCACGAAACCGTGATCGAAAGCGGCATCGCCGCGCCCAAAACCGGGGAGGCCGCATGACGGCTCGACGTCTCCTGCTGCTTGGCTTGGTCTTAGCACTGCTGGCGCCGGATGCGGCCCAGGCCCAATCGATCACCCTGGATATGGGCGACGGCTCCTCGACCACGGGCCGCATTCTGCAACTGATCATCCTGACCACGCTGCTGAGCGTGGCTCCCTCGATCCTGATCATGGTGACCAGCTTCACCCGCATCGTTGTCGTGCTGTCCTTCCTGCGCACGGCGCTGGGCACCCAGAACACGCCACCTCAGATGGTGATGGCCAGTCTGGCCGTGTTCCTGACCTTCTTCATCATGGCCCCCACTTTCCAGGAAAGCTATCAGCAGGGGCTGGCCCCCCTAATTGGCGGCAAGGTGTCCGAACTGGAAGCCCTGAACCGCGCCGCCAAGCCCTTCCACGCCTTCATGCTGAAACATACCAGGGACAAGGATATCGGCCTGTTTTTGGAAATCTCGAAGACGCCGATGCCGGAAGCGGCGGAAGCGACGCCGCTGCAGGTGCTGATTCCCGCCTTCATGATCAGCGAGCTTCGCCGCGCCTTCGAGATCGGATTTCTGATCTTCGTGCCCTTCGTCATCATCGACATGGTGGTGTCCAGCGTCTTGATGTCGATGGGCATGATGATGCTGCCGCCGACCATGATCGCCATGCCCTTCAAGATCATCTTCTTCGTGCTGATCGACGGCTGGTACCTGATCGTGGGCAGCCTGGTCAAAAGCTTCGGGGTTTAAATTAAGGCTCCTCGACGCTGCAAATGGAAATGGGTAAACAAGATTCCTCACCCTGAGGAGCCTGCGGCACGCAGGCGTCTCGAAGGGTGGGGCATTTTGTCGGTGCCCATCCTTCGAGACGGGCCTTCTGCCCTCCTCAGGATGAGGTAAGAACTATGTCGGCAATCAAACCCAATTCCACAGCAAACGTCGAAGAGCCAAAATTAAACGCTAGCCCCGTTGCCATCCAGCTTCAGCATGCGCACCGCCTTGCCATCGGGCGTGCAGGTCAACCCCAGGCGGCCATGCTTGAGTTCCAGCGCCAACTGCCCGAAGACCTCGAAACGCCAGCCATGCAGGGCCGGCACATCGGCCGCGTCGTCGGCGGCGATGGCTTCCAGATCGGACTGCGAGGCCACCAGCTTCTGGGCCACGTCCTCGCTGTCGCAGGCGGTCTTCAGAAGCACCCGCAGCAATTCGACCAGCGGCCCGACGCCCTTGGGCGGCTCGGATTTGGGATCCAGGCGCGGACAGTCGCTTTCCGGCAAGGCCTGGGCCGTGGCTACCGCCGCCAGCAGGGCGACGCCCCATTTTCCTTCGGCCTGTGAGCGCGACAAGCCGCGCACTTGCGCCAACTCATCGACCGACTTGGGCGCATGGGCGGCTATTTCAATCAAGGATTCGTCTCGGATGACGCGGCCCCGGGGCAAATCGCGTTCCCGGGCTTCCCGTTCGCGCCAAGCCGCCACCTCACGCAGCACGGCCAGAAAACGGGGATTGGTCGAACGCGGTTTCAGCCTGGGCCAGAACAATTCAGGGGGAACGATATAAGTGTTGGGATCGGCCAATTGCGCCATTTCCTCGGCCACCCAGGCGGCGCGTCCGTCCTTTTCAAGCCTTGAGGCCAGCTTTTCATAGGCGGTGCGCAAATGCGTGACGTCGGACAGGGCGTAGGACAATTGCCGGTCAGAAAGCGGCCGCCTGGCCCAATCGGTAAAGCGCAGGCTTTTGTCGATGCGGGCGCGGGCCAGCTTGGCGGCCAAGGTTTCATAGCCCACCGATTCCCCGAAACCGCAGACCATCGCCGCCACCTGCGTATCGAACAAGGGGGCCGGAACTTTTCCGAACAGATGCAGAAAAATTTCCACATCCTGGCGGGCGGCGTGAAAGATCTTCAGCACCTTGGGATTCGTCAGCAGGGCGGCCAGCGGCGACAGATCGATGCCGTCGGCCATGGGATCGATGACCGCCGCCTCGTCGGGACCGGCCATCTGGACTAGGCACAATTGCGGCCAGAAGGTTTTTTCGCGGATGAATTCGGTGTCCACGGTGACGAATTCGGCCTTGGCCTGAACATCGCAAAAATCGCGCAATTCCTCGGTCGTCGAAATAACTCGGGTCAAAGCCAGCCACGCCTTTTGAAATAGAGATAGGGCAGGATGGCGCACACCACCATCAGCAACAGCGCCCAGGGATAGCCCAACACCCAATCCAGTTCCGGCATGTGATGGAAGTTCATGCCATAGATGCTGGCGATCAGGGTGGGCGGCATCAAAACCACGGCCATCACCGAGAAGATCTTGATGATGGCGTTCTGCTCGACATTGATCATGCCCAGCGTGGCGTCGAGCAGGAAAGTCACCTTGCTGGAGGTGAAGGCCGCGTGCTCGGACAGCGAACCGATGTCGCGGGTGACCGACTTGACGCGGATCAGGGTTTCGACCTCGCTCCATTCCTCGGTGGCCTGGTTGAGGAAGGCCAAGACGCGGCTGATGCCCAGCAAGCTGTCCCTGGCCTTCGAGGCCAGGTCGCCGCTGCGTCCGACGCGCAGCAGAATGGCCTGCAGATCGCGGTCCTGGCGCAGCCTGGCGTGCCTTGCCGGCAGGGCCGAGCGGAAGATTTCGCGCGACAATTGTTCGAGATCGCTGCCCACCCGCTCCAACACGTCGGCCAGCCGATCGACCACGGTTTCCAGAAGCCCGACCAGGACGGCGTCGGCCGAGGGCGAAATGCCCTTCTGGCGTAACGCGCGCTGCGGATAGGTCAGAAAGGGCTGCGGCGTGGCGTGACGCACGGTGACCAGACAGGCCCTTGCCAGGATGAAAGTGACGGAGGTGCTTTCGGGATGCGGGCCATCGGCATAGGTCAGGATCGGCGCCGTCAGGTAATAAGTACCGTCTTCCTTGTACAATCGGCTGGTGGCCTCGATTTCCTGCATCTCCTCGCGAGTCGGCACGTCGATGCCCAGCAGATTCTGGACGGCCGTCTCTTCCTCGCGCGTTGGGTCCAGCAGATCGATCCACAGCGGCTGGCGGGACAATGCCTGCGCATCGCCGCGCTCGAGCCGATCGCTGGAGGGATAATAGACCGCCATCATGACTAAAAAAAACCCCGCAACCTTGTCAAAAAAACCGAATCCCCCAACGATCCTAGTCCCTTTCGACTCCCCGGTCCAGCCTGGCATGCTGGGGTCCGTCCTTCCGTTTGGGCCCTGGAAGGGGTAAGGTTGTTTCCGTCGAATCAGAATCCGAACAAGGATCGCCGCTGGATGTCCCGCCTGGCTCATCTTGGATTTTTCGGGCTTTTACTCTTCCTGCCGGCCTGGATCCCCGCCGCCTGGGCCCAGACCGCAGTTCCGGTCATGCGCATCTCGACCGAAAACGCCGAAGATCATGTCCAGACCCGCTCCATCGCCCGCTTCATCGCCCAGTTGAAGCTGAAGGCGGGAAAATCCCTGGCCGTCGAATTCTATCCCGCGGCAAAGCTGTACAGGGACCGCGACGTCATCCGGGCGCTGGAACAGGGGCGCGTGGAAATGGCGCTGCCCGGCATCTGGCAGTTCGACCGCTTCGTCCCGGACCTTGGCCTGTTCTTCCTGCCGCTGCTCTATGGGCAGGAGGACGGCGACATCGGCAGGCTGCGCGATGGGGCCATCGGCCCGGCGCTGGTGGATAAGGCGTCGCGTCTGCTGGAGAGCCGGCCATGAAACTTGGCTTCCCGAGATTCAACCGCACGTCGCTGACCTTCTTTCTTCTCGCCGCTTTCGGCGCCGGCATGGCGACGGCTGCCCTGATCGGCCTGCTGTTGAGCGACATCAGCCGTCAGAAGCGGGAAGTCTTCGAAAAGGCGCGCCAGACCATAGAGTTCAAGGCCAAGCTGATGGGCGACCACGCCACCCACGCTTTCGAGGCCATCGACCTGATTCTGTTCAGTCTGGCCACCGACCTCAAACATCTGGGCGCCATCCCCGGCGCCGACCAGATTCGAAACCGCCTTCACGAGAGAATTTTGTTTCTGCCCCAGGCCACGACGCTGGCCATTTACGACGCCAGGGGGCGGCTGGTCGCCGACGCCAAGCGCCTGGATGCCGACGAGAATGTGTCGGATCAGGCCTTCTTCCGCCGCCATGCCGCCGACGGCATTCTGTTTCACCTGGAGGGCCCCCAGCCCAGGCGCTTCGATGCTTCGGGCCGGGTCTCGCTGCGCCTGTCGCGCCTGCTTTCCAGGGCCGACGGCAGTTTCCTGGGCGTGCTGCTGGCGGAAATCGACCCCGGCTACTTCAGAAGCTTTTACCGCGAAGACGATCCCTTGGGGGTGGACGAGGTGATTCTGCTTGACGCCGAGGGCCGCATCTTGGCCTCGGAACAGGCCGAAACCCTGCAGATCGGCCGCCACGCCTCGGAAATTCCGGCCCTGTCCGGGCTGGTCTTGCCCAACCGCCCTTTAAGCGGCCTGCTGCGTCTCGAATCCGAGCAGACCATCGCGGTCGTCCAGCAGCTTTCCAACTTCTCGCTGCGCATCGCCGTCCTGCTGGACAAGTCGAAACTGCAGGCCACCTGGCGGCAAACGTCGCATGAGACCGGCCTGGTCATCGTCGGCGCCGGCGTGATCTATCTTTGCGCCATGGTCCTGATCGCCCTTCTCCTGCAACGGCGCCAGGCGGCCGAGGAGGCGCTTCGCATCAGCGAGGCCAACCTTCGCGCCATACACGACAACACGGATATCGGCATCGTGCGCACGGACCAAGCCGGCCATATTCTGGCCGTCAATCCCGCCTTCGCCAAGATGCTGGGCTCGTCCTGCGGCGAACTGGGCGGACGCAGCATCTTTTCGCTGTCCCATCCCGACGATCAGTCCGACGGTCAAGCCAAATTCAAGGAATTGCAGTCTGGGCAGATCGGCAAATACAACCTCGAGAAGCGCTATCGGCGGCTTGACAACGGGGCCTATGTCCATGTTCGCATCAGCGCCTTCCTCGTCAAACCCGGCGATTCGCTGCCACAGCTAACCTTCGCCATGGTCGAGGACATCACCGACGCCAAACGTGCCAAGGACACGATCGAGGCCCTGCTCAGGCGCAGCCAGCTTATCCTCAGCACCATCGGCGAAGGCATTCTGGGCCTCGATGCCTCGGGCCGCATCGCCTTCGTCAATCCCGCCGCCGAGGCGCTTCTTGGTTACGCCGCCAAGGACATGATCGGCAAGTCCAGCCACACCTTGGTGCATCACCACCGCTCGGACGGCCAGATTCACGACATTTCAGACTGCCATATCCATGCCGTGCTGAGCGACGGCAATCCGCGTCAGACAATTCGCGACACTTTCTGGAACAAGGACGGCGCCGCGGTGCCGGTTGAATATGTCGCCACCCCGATGCGGTCGGAAACCGGCATCGAAGGCGCCGTCGTCGCCTTTCGCAACATCAAGAACCGTTTGGAGTCGGAAAGCGAAATCATGCGCTCGAACGCCGAGCTTGAACAGTTCGCCTACGCCGTCTCGCATGATCTGCAAGAACCCCTGCGCATGGTCGCCAGCTATGTGCAATTGCTGGGCCGGCGCTATTCCGGCAAGCTGGACGAGGACGCCAATACCTTCATCGGCTTCGCCGTCGATGGCGCCAAGCGCATGCAGCAGATGATCACCGATTTGCTGGATTATTCGCGCATCCAGCGCAAGGGCAATCCCATGGTCCCTATTTCGTTGGATGAGCCCATGAACGAGGCTCTCAAGAATCTCGACCTTGCCATCGGCGAGTGCAAGGCCAAGCTGGAAATCAAATCGGCCCTGCCGGTGGTCACGGCCGATGCCGCCCAGATGTCGCGCCTGTTCCAGAATCTGATCGGCAACGCGCTGAAATACCGCGACAAGCAGCGGATTCCGGCCATCAGCATCAAGGCCCGGATGCAGGACGGCTGGCACATCATCAGCATCGCCGACAACGGTATCGGCATCGCCCCCCAATATTTCGACCGCATCTTCCAAATCTTCCAGCGCCTGCATTCGCGCGCCGATTATCCCGGCACCGGAGTCGGCCTGGCCATCTGCCGGCGTATCGTTGAGCGCCACGGTGGGAAGATTTGGCTTGAGTCGCAGCCTGGAAAAGGCTCGGTTTTCTACGTCAGCCTACCCGCTGGTTGAGCGTCTTCCTTAGCTATTATTTAGCCCAAAAGAGAAATCAATTTTATTCAAATAGCATGGACACTCGGGACTCTATCCCTTTGGTTATATTGCGCAAGTTTTATATACGGTGTAGATTGAAATGGCACTGTCAAAGTGCCCAGAGAGAAGAAACGCCAATGGAACGGTCGGGCTCAGAGGGCAAAAATTCAAGACGCAAACCGCGCGCCGTCTTTCTGTTGACCTTGTTGGTTTGGTCCCTGCTGACCGCCTTGTCGGCCTTCACCAACTACCGCCAGCTTGAACAGAATTTCTTCGCCCTGGCCCGCGAGCGCGGCCAGGGACTGTTCGACCTGATGGAAATCGTGCGCGAATGGAATTCGCGCCACGGCGGTGTTTACGCCCTAGTTTCCGAGCGCAACCCGCCCAATCCCTATCTGCACCATTCCAAGCGCGATCTCGAGGCCGGCGGCCTGCACCTGACCTTGATCAATCCCGCTTATATGATGCGCCAGGTGTCCGACATTTCGGACGATCAGGCCGGCCTTTCCTTCCACCTGACCAGCTTGAAGCCGGTGCGACCCGAAAACGCCCCCGACCCTTGGGAGATCGATTCCCTGCACGCATTCGAAAGAGGCGAGACGTCGCGCCTGGAGCTGGCGGGCGAAGCCAAGGAGGTCAATTTCCGTTTCATGGCCCCCTTGAAGATCACCCAGGCCTGCCTGTCTTGCCATGTCCAGCAGGGCTACAGGCTGGGCGACATTCGCGGCGGCATCAGCGTCACCATGCCCGCCGGCGCCACCTTGGCCACCTTGAACAGCGAAATCACCCGCATGTTCATCATGCACGGCATCGCCTATCTGCTGATTTCCGGCCTGCTGCTGCTGTTGTATCTGCGCACTCAGATCCATTTCTCCAGCCAGGAAGCCGCCACCCATATGCAAGAGGAGTTGATCTTGCGGCGCACTCAGGAACTGGTCGAGGCCAATGAGGCCCTGGGGCGCTCGAATGCCGAGCTTGAACAGTTCGCCTATGCGGTCTCGCACGATTTGCAAGAACCGCTGCGCATGGTCGCCAGCTATGTGCAACTGTTGGCCCGGCGCTATTCCGGCAAGCTGGACGAGGACGCCAATACCTTCATCGATTTTGCTTCCGACGGCGCCAAGCGCATGCAGCGCATGATCACCGACCTGTTGGATTATTCGCGCGTCCAGACCAAGGGCGAGCCTTTCGGCCCGGTCTCGTTGGCCGAGGCGCTGGATCTGGCGCTGGGCAATCTCGATCTTGTCATCTCGGAAACCGACAGCCGGATCGAGGCCGAGCGCAAAGGCCTGCCCACCGTTCACGGCGACAAGGGGCAGTTGGCGCGCCTGCTGCAGAATCTGATCGGCAACGCCATCAAATACCGAGACGAGCAGCGCCAACCGATCATCGGCATTCAGGCCAGGCGACAGGGCCGTTTCTGGATCGTCTCGATCGCCGACAACGGCATCGGCATCGAACCCCAGCATTTCGAACGCATCTTCCGCGTCTTCCAGCGCCTGCACGGCCAGGGCCGCTATGAAGGCAGCGGCATCGGCTTGGCCATCTGCAAGAAGATCGTCGAACGCCATGGCGGGCGCATCTGGGTGGAATCAAACCCCGGCAAAGGCACCGCCTTCCACTTCACCCTGCCGGGCTCGGAAGATTTCGGGTCCGTTCAGGCGGGGGAGTGAGGGCGGAGTTTTTTGGGCGATCCTTCCCTGGAACGAGCCGGCCTTGCCTGTGTCTCAAGAACCAGACGGCCTTGCGGTTGGGGCGGGGCGGATTGGAGCGGGTGAAGGGAATCGAACCCTCGTCGTAAGCTTGGGAAGCTTGGATTAATGCAAGTTAACACTTTGATTCTTATACAGTAAACTAAAATGCTGAATGCTATGTAAGGGCTGGTGTAAGTTTACTCAATCATTGCTCGCAGGATGATCCTGTTGTTGCGCTTGCTCCAAATTATAAACGTAGGAAGTTAGTCGATGCAAAGCATCAGCTATCAACCCTTGAATATCGGCCGGAGTTAATTGATGAGAAAAACGTATTGCCGCCTCCAATGAGGTCATTGCTTCATCTATTGCTGTAAGAACGCCATGCTCAAGCTCACTTTTGTTGGCCCAGCGATTATAGTGAGCTAATTCATGGGCAGCTGCTCCCGAAAGACTTAGCGTAGCATTCGGATTAGTTATGTTTGTTCCAGGATATATATCCTCAGAAACAATTATCTCACCAAATTCATCCCCGTTGTCCGCAACGGTAACAACAAAACGAGTGCTTACCCCTTTCACATATCGAGCATTCACTTTGTTGTCAAAGCCCAGAAAAGTCGCGGTTGCTCGCCTAATTTCTGTTGTTACCCCCTAATTCCCGGACAGGCTCTCCCTGTTAACGCGGGTTCGGATGAACTCGCGGGGTGAACGATAGCCGAGCGCCTTGTGCGGGTGAAGCTCGTTGTAATGTTCGAACCATTTCGGCAGTGATTTCATA
>JACRJC010000025.1 GCA_016215555.1 Rhodospirillales bacterium
AGGAGCGAAGCGTCTCGAAGGATGAGGAAAAACAAGGAAAATGCAGCGCCTCGCCCTTCGAGACAGCCGCTTCGCGGCTTCCTCAGGGTGAGGCGCTTTTTCAAGTCCTGAAGGCCCGTTTCTTCTATGTGAGGCGCAATACCTGCGGTTTTCGATACCATCGCCAAATTTAAACCGGACAGGAGTGGGTCAAGCCCGGCCATGACGGAGGAATGATCAGGCTTCGCCCATGGGTTCAAGCAAGGCGCACTGCATCGATTCGATCGGCGACTTGCCGCCCCAGACCACAAACTGAAAGGCCGGATAAAAGCGCTCGCATTCCGAAAGCGCGATATCGACCAGATCCTCGAGTTCTTCGATGCTGGTCTGATGCAGGCCGCGCAGCAGCATGGAATGGCGGAACATGGGCACGCCCTCCTCGGTCCACAGACCGAAATGGCCCAGCCACATCTTCTCGTTGATGAGAACCAGAAGCTCGTTGATATGATTGCGCTTGGCGTCGGGGATGCGCATGTCGAAGGCGCAGGTGAAATGCATCGCCCCCACATCCTCGCGCCACGAGAAATAAAGACTGAAATCGCACCAGCGGCCCGGCACTTCGACCGCCATTTCCTCGTCCGACCGGCGGTCGAACGCCCAATCATTGGCGGCCACGATCTGTTCGACCAGATCGAGCGGATTGGCTAATTCATCGTTGACTGCAAGCGCTAACGCCGTCATGCCCCTGGTCTCCCCGCCTAGCGGAGGCTCCAACATGTTGTGAAGCCCCGACAGTGTCAACACAAACGCTAGCCAGAGACAGCTAACAAAAGGTAAATGCGGAGTCGCGCGATTCCGGGGCCGGGGTGGGCGCTTGAAAAGACTCGGGAATTTGAGTCAAAGGGCCTTCAGGAGTCGGGCGCAAAGCGCCCTGAAGGATCAAAAATCATCCCGCCGAGTCGGGTCCGACCGTCTTTTTCCTGGCCGCCTTGGGCTTGGCCGGCGGCGGCTCGACGCCCAGCTTGGCTTCCAGCGCGGCAATCCGGGCCTCGAGCCGCTCCTGCTCGGCCCTGGCCTTGGCGGCCATGGCCTTGACGGCCTCGAATTCGTCTTGGGTCACCAGCTTCATCTCGGCCAGCAAGCGTTCAAGCTTGGATTTGGCGAAGATTTCGGCCTCGGACTTCAGGCCCGACAGGGCTTTCACGGCATCGGAAGCCGCCTTCGACAATTCCTTGGCAATATCGGGACGGGTTACCATGACTTTCTCCTTCGGATCAGAAACGCAAGCGGGCCAGACGCGCCACCGCCTCTTGCATGTCGGTCAAAGGCCCGGCCAGCGAGAAGCGTATGCTCAAATGCCCGCGTTTTGTATCGAAATCGGTGCCCGGCGTCAGCGCGACGCCGCTCTCGGCCAGGATGCGCTTGCAAAATTGCGGGCTGTCATTCGTCATCGCGCCGACATCGGCATACAGATAGAAGGCGCCGTCGGCGGGCGCCAGCTTCCCGAAACCCAGCTTCGGCAACTGCTCGAGCAGAAAGGAACGGTTGGCGGCGTAGCCGGCGACGCGGGCGTCCAACTCGCCGGTGGCGTCGAAGGCGGCGATGGCCGAAATCTGCGACAACGTCGGCGGCGCGATGGTCAGATTCTGGGCCAGGCATTCGACGGCGCGGATCAATTCAACGGGCAACACCATCCAACCCAGGCGCCAGCCGGTCAGGGCGTAATATTTCGAGAAACTGTTGACGACGATGGCGCTGTCCGAAAAGCGCAGCGCCGTGGCGGCGGGTTCGCCATAGACGATGCCGTGATAGATTTCGTCCGAGACCAGCCGCACGCCGTTCCGATGGCACCATTCGGCCAGCCCCTTCAGCGCCGGGGGGCTCAGCATGCTGCCGGTGGGATTGGACGGGCTGGCCACGATCAGCCCATCGACCGGACGGTCCAGGGCTTCCAGATGGGCTGGCGTGGGATGGAAATGGCTCCTGCCATCGACCGGAATGGCGACCACCTCGCAGCCCAGCGCGGTCAGGATATTGCGATAGGCGGGATAGCCGGGCTCGGCCAGCGCCACCCTGTCTCCAGCCTCAAAGGCCGACAGAAAGGCCAGCAGAAAGGCGCCCGACGAGCCGGTGGTGACAACGACCCGGTTCACATCAAGCTCAACGCCGTGACTGTCCTGGTAGAAACGAGAAATGCGTTCGCGCAGGCCCTGATGGCCCAAAGCCAGCGTATAGCCCAGCGTCTGGCTTTCATCCTCAAGCGCCGCCCTGGCCGCCGCCAGCACGGCCTGGGGCGGACGTCCGCCCGGCTGGCCGACTTCCAGATGCACGACATCCAGGCCCTTGGCCACCCGCTCGGCGGCGGCGCGCATGACGTCCATGACGATGAAGGGCGGAACCTGCCCGCGCTTTGAGGCCTTGAGCGGCATTCTAGTGCCCGACCGAAAGGTTTTCATGGAGTTTCATTGGCTTCGCTTGGCCCGAAGGGCAGGCGTAGGCCCGAGGCCGATGCGGCGCATCGGGTGCCGTCAATGACGGCCCAACAAATTTGCGGGCAAAGCCCGCGAAGGACTTCAACGAACCAGGCGGGCCAAGCCAAGCCAACCTCTGGCGGGCTTGGCTTGGGCGCCCAGTGCGTCGAGGACCGCTCATGATGTCCCCGCATCATGTCGCGTCCCTCTTCTGCTGGATCGCCTCAAGTCAAGCCCGTGAAATCTCATGATAACCTTTCGGACGGACACTTAGTCTTTGGTCTTCAGCCCGACGCCCATCCCATAGCCGAAGCCTTCGGGATCGACGCCGACCTGGCAGGATTCCGGGCTGGGCGGCAGCCCTTTCGAGCAACCGATGGCCAACACGCGCCGCCCCGCCGCCAGACTCACGGACTGGGCCAAAGGCTGCTCGTCGATCACCGCCTTGGCCGCCGCCGTCACCAGGCCCGATGCGCCCGAGGCGCCGCCTGCCGAGGTCAGGGCATAGCGGAATTCCGTGACATTGTGGGCCACCACCATCATCGGCGCCAGGCCGGCTTTGGGGGCCGGGCCGGACACCATCAGAATGCCGACATTGGGCACCATCTTGCGGGCGCCGAACAAGGAGCCCATCGAGGTCGCGCAGACCACGGCCTGCCCATCGCGGTCGGCAACCATGAAACCGGCGCCGCTGGAGGGCTCGGACGAGGCCGGTGGCTCTGCCGTCTGTTTGTCCACAATCTGCTTCCACATCCGAGACAAGTCGCCGCCGCCGTCCGAGGTCGGGAAATGGGCGGTCAGATTGCCAAAGCGCACCCAATGCGTGGCCGTGAAGGGCACTTTGACATTGCGCATCTCCTCGGGCGTCAGCGCGATGCCGATTTCCGCCGCCGATGCGCTCATCTCCTTGGCCAATTGCCCGGAATAGAGGTCGGCGGGGCCGCGCGCCCGCAGCCTGGCGATGAACGAGGCCAGGCCGACATTGCGGATGACGTCGCCCTCGCCGGCCAGATTGCCGTCGGACTTCAAGAATATCCTGCGCATGTCGGCTTCGCTCTGCAGCCCCTGGCCGGCCAGCGCGATGTCGCTGGCCAGGGCCCGGGAAACCGGCGTCCCCAATCGGGCCATGCCTTCCGCCGGTCCCACCAGCGCCTCCCAGCGCAGGCGGCCATATTTGGCATGCAGCGCGAACAACCCCCTGGGAACCGCCGCCGCCGCCGGGGATTGGGGAATGAAAAGCAGCGCCTCGTCCAAGGGCTCCCATTTCCGGATTCTGTCCTTGGGCTGGTGGACCAGACAGGCTCCGTATCCGCCCAGGCCGGCCCGGGACGGCAGCGTCACCGACATGGCGAAATACATGGCGATGGCGGCATCGGCAGCGGTGCCGCCCGAAGACAGGATGTCGCGCGCCACCAGCACCGACTGCGGCTCGTCCGAGGCGGCGATGCCGGCAAAGCCTTGGACATGGCCGATGGTGCCGGGCGCAATGCCGGGGTCGCAGGCGGCGATTCCTCCCGCCAAAGCCAGGGTCAAACCGATGCCCTTGCATTGACGGACCCGGCGGAGAGCACTACCTTCAACCGACACTCTTGGATTGGCTGCCTTGCGCATCATCTTTCGCCTTGCCCTTATCTGCCTGATTCTGATGGCCTTTACGACGCGCCAGGCTGGCGCCGTCGGCCTTATCCGCGATACCGAGGTGGAAAATACCATCCGAACCTTCGCAACGCCACTGTTGGAGGCGGCAGGGCTCGACCCCCAGGCCTTCGAGGTTCATATCGTTAACGATAAGAGTTTGAACGCCTTCGTGGCCGGAGGCCAGAAGATGTTCCTTCATACCGGCCTGTTGCTGCGCGCCCAAAGTGCTCAGCAGGTCATCGGGGTCATGGCCCACGAAACCGGCCACATCGCCGGCGGCCATCTGGCCAGGCTGCAGCAAGCTTTCGAGGATGCTTCGAACGAGGCCATCATCGCCACCGTGCTGGGGGTGGCGGCAGGCGTTCTGGCCAAGCGCTCGGACGTCGGCACCGCCGTCGTCATGGGCGGCCAGGACATCGCCCTCAAAAATCTGATGACCTTCTCGCGCGGGCAGGAATCCGCCGCCGACCAGGCCGGGGTCAGTTTTCTCAACAAGACCCAGCAATCGGCCAGGGGCATTCTCGAATTCATGGAAATCCTGGGCCAGCAGGAACTTTGGATGGTCGAGCGCCAGGACCCTTATGTGCGCACGCATCCGGTCTCGCAGGAACGCATCACCTTTCTGCGCGAGCAGGTCGAGAAATCCCCCTATTCCGACATCCCGGCGCCGCCGGAATATACGCTGATGTTTCGGCGCATGCAGGCCAAGCTGTACGCCTTCATTGAGGCGCCGGTGCGCACGCTGTCGCGCTACAAGGCCGACGACCCATCCATCGAAGCCCGCATGGCCCGCGCCATCGCCTATTACCGCAGGCCGGATATGGCCAATGCCTTGCCCTTGATCGACGGCCTGATTAAGGAATATCCCAAGGACGCCTATTTCTATGAATTGAAGGGCCAGTTCCTGTTCGAAAACGGACGCATCGCCGAGGCCAAGGAGGAGATCGAAAAAGCAGCCCGCCTGAAACCCGGAGCCCCGCTCATTCTCATCAGCCTGGCCCAGGCCCAGCTTGAAATGAATGACGACGCGCTTTTGGCCGACACCTCGAAGAATTTGCAGCAGGCCCTGAACAAGGAAAGGGACAATGCTCTGGCCTGGCGCCTGCTTTCGGTCGCCTATGGCCGAAGCGGAAACCAGGGCATGACCGCCTACGCCATGGCCGAATTTGCCCTGCTGTCGGGAAAGCTGCAGGAGGCGGCCTATCATGCCGACCATGCCGACAAGCTGTTGCCCAGGGGCTCGCCGGCCTGGCTGGCTGTGCAGGATCTGAAAAGCAACATCGACGCCAGGAAGGCCAAGAAAAAGAAATGAAACCGCTGTCCCTTGCCTGTCTGCCCCTGCTGCTGTCGCTTGGCCTCGGCGCCTGCGCGCAGACGACCGTGCCGGTATCTCCCGGCCCCGAAGGCTGGCTGTCGGTTCTGGGCAAGGATCCTGCCTTCGCCCTCTCGGACAGCGCCGAGGCCGGCGAGCACGGCTTTAGCGCCGACAATGCCAAGGCCTTCCAGATACTGCCCTCGGGGGCCATGCGTCTGACCTCGAACGAGGCGGCGTCGGTCCGGCGCGACATCGACAGCCTGCTTTTGACCACGCCCTATCTGACCTGGCGCTGGCGGCTCGATCCCGGCCCGCTCGGCGGTTTCGCCCGCCTGCATCTGGCCGTCGGCTTCAAGACCGAGGGATCGGAGAAGCGCCTGATCGTCGCCTGGGGCGCTTCGCCGGAACAAACCGGACGGCTCGAGCGCAAGGGCAACGCCGCCTATTTCATCGCCCAGGGCGGGGAAAGCGACGGCAACTGGCGGGAAGCGACGCTGGACATCGCCGAACTGCACCGCCTGGCCTGGCCCGACATCAATACCTTGACCACCCGCGTCACCTATGTGGCCGTCTTCGCGCCCTCGGGCGGCGGTCCCGCCGCCGAGATCGAAAAACTGTCGCTGATGCGGTGATTGTTCTTCTTCAGACGCTTTGCGCTTCCTTGAGGAAAGAGGAAACCGTGTCACGCAGACAATGCGCCTGTCCCGACAGAGAGCGAGCTGCGTCAAGGACTGACGAAGCCGCATCGCCTGTTTCGGTCGAGGCGCTCATCACGCCCGAGATATTGGACGACACTTCCTGCGTGCCCCTGGCAGCCTCTTCGACGTTGCGGGTAATTTCGCGCGTGGCAGCAGCCTGCTCCTCGACAGCGGCGGCAATTGCCGACGATATCTCGTTGATGTGCCCAATGGTGTCCGAAACGCTGCGGATAGCGCCGACGGCGCGTTCGGTTTCGGTCTGCACTGACGTAATCTGCTGGGCGATCTCGTCGGTCGCCTTGGCGGTTTGATTGGCCAGCGACTTCACCTCGTTGGCCACGACGGCGAAACCCTTGCCCGCCTCGCCCGCTCTGGCCGCCTCGATTGTGGCGTTGAGCGCCAGCAGGTTGGTCTGTGACGCGATGTCGTTGATGAGTTTCACCACTTCGCCGATGCGCGAAGCGGCATTAGCCAGTCCACGCACGATGCTGTCGGTTTGCGCCGCTTCGGCAACGGCGCTTTTCGCCACATCGGCCGACTGGGTCACCTGTTGCCCGATCTCTTGAACCGAATTCGACAACTCGCTAGCAGCGGTAGCCACGGTTTGGACATTGGCCGCCGCCTGTTCGGATGCCGCCGCGACCGAACTGGCCTGCGCAGCCACCTGACCGGCCAGCGCCGACATTTTCTGAGCCGTGCGCTCCAGTTCGCCCGAAGCCGACGAAACATGATCGACCACCTGGCCGACATTCTGTTCGAACTTGTTCGCCAACGTGGCCCTTTCGGCGCGATGGCTCTCCTCGGCATGTAATCGCGCTTGCACCGCCTCTTTCTCCAGGCGAATTTTCTCGACGGCATTCTGCTTGAACACCTGGACCGAGCGGGCGAAGCCGCCGATTTCATCATGACGCTCCTGGCCGGAAACCTCGACCGAGACGTCGCCGACCGCCAGGCTTTGCATCACCTGATTCATGTCCTTGATGGGACGATAGATGGAGTTGGCAATCAAGACGCCAAGAAACACCATCAGTCCGATGCCACCTGCCATGCTGATGGCGATCAGCCAAGTCGTAGCGCTGCTGGTTCTCTTGACGGTCTGTGCCGAAGTTACCATTCCTTCCTTGGCCGCCGTCAGTAGCTCCTGCACCACCGGCTGCATGTCGGCATAGGATTGGCTGAGCAGCTTGGTGGCTGCGCCGACCGACAACAGCGCTTCCGCCGCGGCCTTGAAATCTTTCTGATAGACCGCCATGCGTTCCAGAATCGCCACCCTGGAGGCTGGCGGAACGGCAGACGTTTGCAGCGCCACCGTGAATTCGTCCCCGCGCTTGGCGAGTTCGTTGATATATTTTGGATCCAGCCGCGCCAGAAAATCCTTTTCATGGCGGCGCATCATCAACATCAGCACGGTCAGGCGCAATTCGTTGCGTTCCTTCAAGATTGTCTCAACCTCATGCACCGAGGCCCGCAGATTGCCGAGCAACCCCTCTTTCTCGTTCAAACCCGCCCGCTTCTGTTCGTTGACGACCTTGGAAAAGGCGTCTTTGTAAATGGCCAGCCCCGCTCCGACCTTGCCAACCTGCGCCTGCCTGGGATCAAGCTTGTCCATGCCCGCTGCAAGATCGCTCAGCAGCTTCTCGGCATTCTCCAAAGTCGCGGCATGCTCGCCAACATATTTGGCGTCTTTGCGCAGCAGAAAATCCTTCTCGTTGCGCCGGGCTTGCAAGAGCGAGGCATCCAAAGCCGATGCCTGAAGGGCGATGCCGGTCTCGCGTTCGGCAGTCGCCTGGACGCCGCTCAGCATGGCCCCCTCGGCCCATAGAATCCCCGCCACGATCAGCATGATCGCCGTCGCCAATCCCACCAGCGAGCCGATCTGAACCTTCAACGAAAAGCGCGATAATAGTTTATTCATTCTTGCCCCCCCTGAATATGCTCCCGCCCGGGCCACATGCCGTATCCGAACAATTCTTTTGTGGCTTTTTGCCAAGTTAAGATGTACAAAACAGGATTGGGAATCAATTATAAATATGGGCAGAATTATTACAGTTATGTGACAGCGACCAATAGTTTATTATAGTTAATATAATCAATAAATAAATAGGTGGGTCATACCCCGTTAAAGTTCGGTTTTCTTTTGGCCTTGAAGGCCGCAACCCCTTCGGCATAGTCGCCGGTGGCGAAGAATTCATAACACTCGTCCAGTTCTTCCTGGCTGATCGGAGACGGATCGGCCAGGCGGCGGACGAATTTCTTGTGCCAGCGGTTGGCCAGGGGC
>JACRJC010000024.1 GCA_016215555.1 Rhodospirillales bacterium
AAAGACATTCTTGGCAATGTCTAAGCCAATGGTGCTAATCTGCATGACGGACGGCCCCCTCTGTTGTGGCGTTGCGATACGACCACGTTATGGCACTTTGATGCCGTTGAGCAGGGGCCGTCCACACCATCAGGATGAGGTGCGTATTTCAAGTCCAAAAAATTATCTGCCCGTCTTGCACCGCGGTTTCTAAAGAGAATTTCTCACATCGCCAAATTTAAACCGGACAGCAGTGGGTCAAGCCCGGCCATGACAGGTTGAGGCGACGGACGAATTCCACGTCCAACATCGAAAAGCCAAAAGAAAACACCCCGCCTTGCAGCGGGGTGTTTCCGTATCCAGCCGTTCCTTGCTGAAAGATCAGTGTTCGGTCGCTCCGCCGCCGGCATTGCCGGCCAGGACCGTCACGATCACCAAGCCCAGACCCGACAGCGCAAGCGCCAGATAGAGCGGCGGGTAGAACTTGAAGACGAAGATGCTGAAATAGAGTGCCAGAACAACCAGGGCAATGACCAAAGTTCCCAGCGTCTTGGTGGTAGCGTTCATGCGGAAATCCCTCCATCGAGACCGGCAGGCTCCCCCAGGAGCCGGAAATAAAACACACAAAATAGGTACTACGCCCCGCCTGGTTTGTCCATAGTTCTCTGATGTGCCATGCAAGTCTAAAATTTGATATGGATCAATTGACGAAAACGTGGCACAGCCCCCTCGTGCCGACCGTCCGAGAATCGTCTCTTGCCCTGAAGCGCTTGAAGGGAAAGACTGTCTTGGACCAATTCCAGCAACAACAAGAATACGGATCATGCCCTCTCGCTCATCGAAAAGCCGCAAAACCAACCCTGCCGACTTGATCGCCCTTGGCGACCATCCGGATCCTTTCGGCTATCTAGGCCTGCATCAGGACGAAGGCGGCCAGGCGGTCTTGCGCTGCTTCATGCCCGGAGCGGCCCGCATTGAGGTTCTGGACACGCAAAAAGGCGCCACCTTGGCCGAGATGGCGCGAGTCCATGACAGCGGCGTGTTCGAGTCTCCGTTTGCGAACCAGCCCGCCAAGAGCTGGAAATATCGGGTTCATTGGAGCGGCGGGCGGATTGAGGATCTGGAAGATCCCTACCGCTTTACCTCGACCCTGGGCGAGATGGACCTTCACCTGCTGGGCGAGGGAACGCATTGGCGATCGTTCGACGTTCTGGGCGCCCATCCTTTGGCCATCGACGGCGTCCTGGGCACACGCTTCGCCATCTGGGCTCCGAACGCCAGGCGCGTCAGCGTCATCGGCGACTTCAATCAGTGGGACGGACGACGGCATTCGATGCGCCTGCATCCCGGCAACGGGGTGTGGGAAATCTTCGTCCCCGGCGTCAAATCGGGCGACGTTTACAAATTCGAGATCAAGGCCAAGTCGGGAGCGCTGCTGGCCGAAAAATCCGATCCCTGCGGTTTCTGGGCCGAGGTGCCGCCCAAAAGCGCCAGCCGGGTCTGGCAGCGCGGCGACTATCGTTGGGGCGACCAGCCCTGGATGAGCAAGCGCCAAAGCATGGACGCGCTTGGCAAGCCGGTCAGCATCTACGAGGTCCATCTGGGCTCGTGGAAACGCGTGCCCGAGGAAGGCAACCGCCCGCTCAACTACCGCGAAATGGCCCATCATCTGGCGCAGTATGTCCTGGACATGGGCTTCACCCATGTCGAACTGCTGCCCGTCCATGAACATCCTTTCGACGGTTCCTGGGGCTATCAGCCCATCGGCCTGTTCGCCCCCTCCTCGCGCTACGGCACGCCAGACGATTTCGCCTATCTGGTCGATTATCTGCATGGCAAGGGCATCGGCGTCATCATCGACTGGGTGGCCGGGCATTTTCCTTCCGACGCCCATGGCCCGGCCTGGCTGGACGGCACGCATCTCTACGAGCACGAGGATCCGCGCCAGGGCCTGCACAAGGACTGGAACACGCTGATTTACAATTACGGCCGCAACGAGGTGGCCAACTTCCTGCTTTCAAACGCGCTGTTCTGGATGGAGAACTTCCATATCGACGGCTTGCGCGTCGATGCCGTGGCCTCGATGCTGTATCTCGATTATTCCCGCGAACAAGGCGAGTGGATTCCCAACGTCCATGGCGGCAACGAAAATCTGGAAGCCATTTCCTTCATCCGGCGCATGAACGAACTGGTCTATGGCCAGCATGCCGGCGTGATGACCATCGCCGAGGAATCGACGGCCTGGCCGATGGTGTCGCGTCCCACCTGGCTGGGCGGTCTTGGTTTCGGCCTTAAATGGAACATGGGCTGGATGCACGACACCCTGCGCTTCATGAGCAAGGATCCGGTGCATCGGCGCTATCACCACGACGATCTGACCTTCGGTCTGCTGTATGCCTGGCACGAAAACTTCATCCTGCCGCTCAGCCACGACGAGGTGGTGCACGGCAAGGGCTCGATCCTGTCTCGCATGCCGGGCGACCGCTGGCAGCGTTTCGCCAATCTGCGCGCCTATTACGGATTCATGTACGGCCAGCCCGGCAAGAAGCTGTTGTTCATGGGCTGCGAATTCGGCCAGGAAAACGAGTGGAACTATCAGACCTCGCTGGACTGGCATCTGATGGGCGATTCCATGCATGAAGGCGCGCGCCGCTGCGTCGCCGACCTCAACCGTTTCTACCGCGACGTTCCGGCCCTGCACGAGCTTGACTGCGACCCCGCCGGCTTCGCCTGGATCGATTGCAACGACCGCGACAACAGCGTCATTTCCTGGCTGCGCAAAAGCAAGGGCGAGCGGGACGTCGTGCTGCTGGTCAGCAACTTCACCCCCGTCCTGCGCCAAGGCTATCGCGTCGGCGTGCCCCGGGCCGGATTCTGGGAAGAAGCGCTGAACACCGATTCCGCCCATTACGGCGGATCGAACGCCGGCAACGACGGCGGCCGCCAGGCCCAGGAAATTCCCTGGCACGGCCAAAGCTTCTCGCTTGAACTGACCCTGCCGCCGCTGTCGACCATCGCGCTTAGGTGGAAGGGATGAGCCGCAGCCGGGCTCTGAAATCCGGACTTCCCTATCCTCTGGGCGCCACCTGGAGCGGCAAGGGCGTCAATTTCGCCCTCTTCTCGGCCCATGCCGAGAAGGTGGAATTGTGCCTGTTCGACCCCACCGGCCATCACGAAACCGAACGCATCGAACTGCCCGAATACACCGACGAGGTCTGGCATGTGCTGGTCCCCGACATCCGGCCAGGGCAGCTCTACGGCTACCGCGTTCATGGGCCTTACGATCCGCAGCACGGGCACCGCTTCAATCCGCACAAGCTGCTGCTCGATCCCTATGCCAAGGCGCTGCACGGCGATCTGAAATGGTCGGACGCCCACTACGGCTTCAAGACCGGAAGCGCCATGGCCGACCTTTCGTTCGACAAGCGCGACAACGCCCGCTACATGCCCAAATGCCAGGTCGTGGACACCGCCTTCACCTGGGGCAACGACCGCCATCCGGCCACGCCCTTCACCCATTCGGTCTTTTACGAGTTGCACGTCAAAGGCTTCACCAAGAAGCATCCCCAACTGCCGGCACGCTTGAAGGGCACCTTCCTGGGACTTGGCCATCCGTCGGTCATCGAATATCTCGTCCATCTGGGCGTCACCGCCGTCGAGCTTTTGCCCTCGCACGCCGCAGTCGATGAGCATTTCCTGGTCAAGAAGGGACTGACCAACTATTGGGGCTACAACACCATCGGCTTCTTCGCCCCCGATGCCCGCTTCATCGCCGAGAATGCGCTGGGCGACTTCAAAAGCATGGTGCAAAGCCTGCATGAGGCGGGGATCGAGGTCATTTTGGACGTGGTCTACAACCACACCGCCGAAGGCAACCATATGGGGCCGACCTTCAGCTTCAAGGGCATCGACAACGCCTCCTACTACCGTCTGGTCCCCGGCGACGAACGCCATTACGAAAATTATTCCGGCTGCGGCAACACCTTGAATCTGCGCCATCCCCGCGTGCTGCAAATGGTGATGGATTCCCTGCGCTACTGGGTCGAGGACATGCATGTCGATGGCTTCCGCTTCGATCTGGCGGCCAGTCTTGCCCGCGAGCGCGCCGGCTTCGACGGCGGCTCGGGCTTTCTGGACGCCGTGCGCCAGGATCCCGTCCTTTCGCGCGTCAAGCTGATCGCCGAACCTTGGGATTTGGGCGGCGACGGCTATCGCCTGGGCGGCTTCCCGCCCGGCTGGTCGGAATGGAATGGACGCTTCCGCGACACCGTGCGCCGCTTCTGGCGCGGCGACGGCGGCCTGATCGGCGACATGGCGTCGCGCATGACCGCTTCCTCGGACCTGTTCGAATGGGGCGGACGCCGGCCCTGGGCCAGCCTGAACTTCGTGACCGCCCATGACGGCTTCACCCTGGCCGACATGACCAGCTTCGACCGCAAGCACAATGACGCCAACGGCGAGGACAACAACGACGGCACCAACGACAATTATTCCTGGAATTGCGGCGTCGAGGGCCCGACTGCCAATTCGGCCATCTTGAAGCTGCGCGCCCAGCAGCGGCGCAACATGATCGCCACCTTGCTGCTGGCCCAGGGCGCCCCCATGCTGCTGGCCGGCGACGAAATGGGCAAAAGCCAGAAGGGCAACAACAACGCCTATTGCCAGGACAACGAGCTGACCTGGATCGACTGGGCAAGCATCGACGAGGACATGCTGTCCTTTACCCGCGCCATCTTGGCGCTGCGCGACCGCCATCCGGTTTTCCGCCGCCCCCGCTATTTCAAAGGCACCATGATCGGCAACCACGTCAAGGATCTGCTGTGGTTCACGCCCGAGGGCGACGAAATGACTGCCCATGACTGGCAGGTGCCCTATGCCCGCTCGCTGGCCTATTTGCTGAACGGCGAGGTCACGCTGCATGACGGCGCCGAAGGGCGCGCCCAAGGGCGTGACGACAGTTTCCTGATTCTGCTGAACGCCTATCACGACACCATTCCCTACATTCTGCCGCCGCCGTCGATCGCCCTGTTGTGGGAAGTGGTCGTCGATACGGCAATGCCCACCGGTCTTGGCCACGGCCATATCGCCGAGGCCGGCGAATCCTATCCCCTGAAAGGACGCTCGATGGCGGTTCTGAAACGCAAATCCGCAAGCCGAGGTGCAGAATGAGCGACGGACGCGATCTGGACCGGCTTGCCGATCTGGCCGGCATCGAATCCGGCTGGTGGGATTTCTTCGGCCAGTGGCGCCAGGTGCCAGATGAAACCAAACGCCATTTCTTGAAATCGATGGGCTTGCCCGCCGATACCGACGAACAGGCCCATGCCAGCCTGATTGGCCTGGAGGAACGGCCCTGGCGGCGCGGCGCTCCGGCCACGCATGTCTTGCGCCTTGGCAGCCAGCCGGCGCCCATCCCCATCGCCTTTCCCCAACAGGCTCGGAAATGCCGCTGGCGGGTGCTGGAGGAATCGGGAAACATTCTGAACGGCGATTTCTTCGTGGCCGATCTACCGGGCATCGAAGAGCGCTGGCTGGACGGCAAACGCTATGTACGCCGCCTGTTTCCCTGCCCACAGCCCCTGGATGCCGGTTATCACCGCCTGTCGATCGAACTGGGGCCGGGCGTGGCCACCGAAACCTCGCTCATCGTCGCCCCGGCGACGGCCTATATGCCCGGCCATCTGCGCGCCGGAGGGCGGGTCTGGGGCGCTTCGGCCCAGCTTTACGGCCTGAAACGCGGCCAAGGCAAAGGCATGGGTATCGGCGATTTCTCGGCCCTGGCCGATATGGTGGAGACCGTTGCCGGCCTGGGCGGCGGCGCCGTCGGCCTGAATCCCCTGCATGCCCGCTTTCTGACCCAGCCTTCGCGCATCAGCCCCTATTCGCCCTCCTCGCGGCTGTTTCTCGACGCCATCTATATCGATCCCAAGACGGTACCGGAATTCGACGCCGTCAGGGACGCCTTCAAGGACCAGGAGGCCCTGCGCAAAGGCCTGGAAGCCGAAGCCCTGGTCGATTACCCCAAGGTGGCGGCGCTCAAATTCCCGCTGCTGGAAATGATGTTCGCCCAATTCCAGGCCTTGCATCTGGGGCCGCAACCCAGCAAGCGCGGACAGGCCTTCTTGTCTTTCGTGCGCAGTCGCGGCGAGTCGCTGGAACGCTTTGCCCGTTTCCAAGCCCTCGAGGAGCATTTCGGCATGCAATCGCCGGGCATGGGCTGGTGGCGAAATTGGCCGGATGGTTTCACAAGCCCCGCTTCGTCCGAGGTGGCCGAGTTCGCCAAGGACAAGGCCGAACGCATCCGCTTCTTCCAGTATCTGGAATTCCTGGCCGACCATCAGTTGGGACATGCCGGCGATCTGGCCCGCCAAAAAGGCATGGCCATCGGCCTCTACCGCGATCTCGGCGTCGGCATTCCCGGCGACGGCGGCGAAGCCTGGTCGCTGCAAGACGCGCTGGCCTTGGGCATCGGCGTCGGCGCTCCGCCCGATCCCTTGAATCTGAAAGGCCAGGATTGGGGCCTAGCCCCTTTCAATCCCCTGGCCCTCGACGAGTTGGGCTATGCCCCCTTCGCCCAGGTTCTGCGCGCCAACATGCGCCATGCCGGGGCCATGCGCCTCGACCATGCCATGTCGCTGGTCCGCCTTTACTGGGTGCCGGAAGGCAACGAGGCCGACCAGGGCGCCTATATTCGCATGCCAGCCGACGCCCTGTTCGCCGTGCTGGCGCTGGAAAGCCAGCGCGCGCGCTGCTTGGTCATCGGCGAGGATCTGGGCACCGTGCCCGACGGTTTCCGCGAGCGCATGAAGGCCGAAGGCCTGTTCGCCTATCGCCTGCTGCCCTTCGAGCGCCGCCATGACGGTCAGTTCAAGCGCCCCTACGAAATCGACGGCCAAGCCCTGGTCACGGCGGGCACGCACGACCTGGCTCCGCTGCTGGGCTGGTGGAAAGGCCGCGATCTGCATTGGCGCGAAGAGCTGCAACTCTACCCCCAGCCCGAAACGGCAGAGAACGAGCGCCGGGCCCGCGAAACCGACCGCCAGCGCCTGATCTGGGCCTTGTGCGAATTGGGCGAGATCGAAGCCGACTTTCCCATCGACGGCGCCTTAAGCGACGAGCAGGCCAAGCACCTCGCCCTGGCCGTGCAACGCTATCTGGCCAAGACGCCGACGCAGATCATGATGGTGCAGATCGAGGATCTGATGGGACAGGAGGAACCGATGAATCTGCCCGGCACCGTGGACGAGCACCCCAATTGGCGGCGCCGCTACGCCAAACCCTTGAACGAACTTGAGCGCTGCGAAACCTCGAAGGCCATCGCCCTGCATTTAAGCCAGGTCCGCCCCTCGGTCTTCCATCCGGCAAGACAGGGTTGAGATGATGGACACCAAGGAACTGCTTGGCGATCTGGTGCAACTGGCCCTGAAGAAAGGGGCCCAGGCGGCCGATGCCGTTCTGGTCGATCAAACCTCGCTGTCGGCGGCCTGGCGGCTTGGCAAGCTGGAACATCTCGACCGTTCGGAAGCCAGCGACATCGGGCTTCGGGTTCTGATCGGACAGCGCCAGGCCCTGGTCTCCAGCGCCGACCGCTCGCCGAAATCGCTGAACGAACTGGCCGAGCGCGCCGTGGCCATGGCCCGCAATGTGCCGGAAGATCCTTTTTGCGGCCTGGCCGATCCCGCAGATTTGGCCAAGAATCTGCCCAGCCTTGATCTGGCCGACGATTTCGAGCCGACATCCGAAATGCTGGTCGAACGCGCCCGGCGCTGCGAGGATGCGGCCCTGGCCGTTTCCGGCGTCAACAATTCCGAGGGCGGCGATGCCGGTTGGGGACGCACCCATTTCGTCATCGCCGGTTCGAACGGCATGCTGCGTGAAAGCACCGTCACCTCGTTCTCGCAATCGGCGGCGGTGCTGGCCGGGTCCGGGCTTGGCATGTCCAGGGATTACGACTGGGCGACCTCTGTCCATTTCAAGGATCTGCCCGAGCCCGAAAGGACCGGACGCACGGCCGGCGAACGCACCGTCAAGCATCTGGGGGCGCGCAAGATGCCGACCGCCAAAGTGCCGGTGGTCTATGAATCCAGGGTCGCCCGCAGCCTGCTCGGCCATTTCGCCGGCGCCATCAACGGCGCCTCGATCGCCAGGGGCACCAGCTTCCTGAAGGACAAAATGGGCCAGCCGGTCTTCGCCAAGGGCCTGCGCGTCATCGACGATCCGCACCGTTTGCGGGGCTTGAAGTCGCGCCCCTGCGATGCCGAGGGCCTGCCCAACCAGCGCCTGAATCTCATCGAGGACGGGGTTCTGACCAGTTGGGTTCTTGACCTGCGCTCGGCAAGGCAGTTGGGCTTGAAAAGCACCGGTCACGCCGCCCGCGGCACCTCAAGCCCGCCTTCGCCATCGACCAGCAACCTCAATCTCGAGCCCGGTCCCCTCAGCTTGGCCGACCTGATCAAGGACATCGACAGCGGTTTCTTCGTCACCGATCTTTACGGCATGGGTGTGAACGGCATCACAGGCGATTACAGCCGGGGTGCGGCAGGATACTGGATTGAGCAAGGCCAGATCGCCTTCCCGGTCAATGAAATGACGGTGGCCGGAAATTTGAACGACATGTTCCTGAACCTGACCCCGGCCAGCGATTTGGAATTCAAGTCGGGCACCGACAGCCCGGCGGTACGCATCGAAGGCATGACAGTCGCGGGAGGATAGCGATGACTGAGGCCGGCCAGCCCATCGGCAAGGTGCTGACCATCGACAATGCCAGTCTGACGGTGGCTCTTTTTGATCCATCGCAGGCGCCCGACATCGGCGGGCTGGTGCGCATCGAAGGGCGAGGCGGCAGGATTTTCGGCACCATCGCCAGCTTCGGCCAGGATGCGGTGGCCCATGTCTTGATGATGGGCGAAGCGCTGGAGGGCGAGGCGGTCTTCCGGCGCGGCGTTTCCCGCCATCCCGCGCCCGGCGCCCAGGTCTTCGCCGCCCAAGCCGGCGACCGGCAGCTGGTTTACGGCGGCGAAAAAGCTGGAAGTTTACGCATCGGCCGGGTTTTCAACGCCCCCGACGTGGCCGCCCATGTCCGTACCGACGATCTGCTGGCCAAGCATTTCGCCGTGCTGGGCACCACCGGATCGGGCAAATCCTGTACCGTGGCCCTGTTGCTGCACCGCCTGTTGGAAGCCAATCCGCAAGGCCATATCGTCCTTTTGGACTTGCACAACGAATATGGCGCCGCCTTCAAGGATCGGTCCGAAATCGTCGATACCGCGAATCTGCAACTGCCCTATTGGCTGCTCAATTTCGAGGAAAGCGTCGAGGTTTTCGCCACCGGCGAAGGGGCCGAGCGCCAGCATCAGATGTCGATCCTGCGCGATTGCCTGCTGGCGGCGCGCAAGACCTTCGCCAAGGATTCGCCGGATGCGGCCGGCTATACCGTCGATACGCCGACGCCCTATCGCATGAGCGAATTGGCGCGCCTGATCCGCGAGGGCGCAGGCAAGCTGGACAAGCCGGAAAGTGCCGCCCCCTATCTGCGATTGCTCTCGCGCCTGGATTCGCTCTCCACCGACCGGCGCTACGCCTTCATGTTCTCGGGCATTCTGGTGCGCGACAATCTGGCCGACATCCTGGGCCGCCTGTTGCGCATTCCGGTCGAGGGTAAACCGCTGTCGATCATCGATCTGTCGGGCATACCCTCGGAAATCGTCGATGTTCTGGTCAGCGTCCTGGCCCGCGCCATCTTCGATTTCGGCCTGTGGAGCGCCCAGGCCCGCGCCGTTCCCGTGCTGCTGGTCTGCGAGGAGGCGCATCGCTATGTGCCCGCCAACGCCTCCGACGGCTTCGCGCCCACGCGCCGCGCCCTGGGCCGCATCGCCAAGGAAGGGCGCAAATACGGCATCTCGCTGGGGCTGGTCACGCAACGCCCCTCGGAACTCTCGGCCTCGATCCTGTCGCAATGCGGCACCCTGTTCGTGCTGCGCATGAGCAACGAGGCCGACCAGCAATTCGTCTCCAAGGCCCTGCCCGACGGCGTGAAAGATCTGCTGGCGGCCCTGCCCACCTTGCGCCCGCAGGAAGCCGTGCTGGTCGGCGAAGGCGCTTCGGTGCCGATGCGGGTCAAGTTCGACGACCTGACCGCCGATCAATTGCCGCACTCGGCCTCGGCCAAATTCAGCGAGGCCTGGAACGTTGAATCCGGCGACCGCGCCTTCCTTGAACGCAGCGTCGAGAGATGGCGGAAACAAGAGAGGGGTTAGAAATATAAGACTCTGTCTTTTTTTATGTCATGCGCGGACTTGATCCGCGCATCCACATGGATGGCCGGGCTTGACCCACGGCTGTCCGGTTTAAATTCAGACCCTTCCCTTTTTCCTCATCCTGATGGTGTGGACGGCCCCTGCTCAACGGCATCAAAGTGCCATAACGTGGTCGTATCGCAACGCCACAACAGAGGGGGCCGTCCGTCATGCAGATTAGCACCATTGGCTTAGACATTGCCAAG
>JACRJC010000027.1 GCA_016215555.1 Rhodospirillales bacterium
TATCATCAAGGCCAGCGGTCGCAAACACCGCGCAAACAGGCCGGACACATGAGCGCAACCGACCAAGGTCATCTAACGTCAAAAATGTCCTTGCCTTTCAGGGGCCGTCCACACATGAGGAGCGAAGCGTCTCGAAGGATGCGGCGAAGAAATGGAAAATGTGGGGATCCTGCCATTCGGAACTGTTGCTTCGCGGCTTCCTCATCCTTCGAGACGGGCCTTCGGCCCTCCTCAGGATGAGGTGGGGATTTCAAGTCCAAAGAATCATCAGTCGGTCTTGCTCCATGGTTCCAAAGGGAATTTCTCACATCGCCGAATTTAAACCGGACAGCCGTGGGCTTGACCCGGCCATCCCCATGGATGCGCGGATCAAGCCTGCGCATGACGGTTTCATAGGCTATTCAACCCACCTCGACCGTGAAATTCTCGATCACGGTGTTGGCCAGCAGCTTGCGGCACATGTCCTCCGCCGCTTCCTTGGCCTTGGTCTTGTCGGTTTCGTCCAGTTCGACTTCGATGAAGCGGCCGACCCGCACATCCTTGACGCCCTTGAAGCCCAGCGATTCCAGCGCATGGCCGACCGCCTTGCCCTGGGGATCGAGGACGCCGTTCTTGAGGGTGACGTGAACCTTGGCTTTCATGATTGAAACAACTCCGCAAGACGCCTGGTGAATGGTTGGTTCGCCAGGCGGCAGGCCGCCACTGCGGCGGCGGCCAAGCGCACCAAAGGTGCGCGCCCGGCGAGGGACAAAATTACTGCATGGTGGCGGGGCCCTTGAGATCCCTGGGGCCGCCTTCGGGCAGGATGCCCAGACGCCTTGCCACTTCCTGATAGGCCTCTTCGACGCCGCCGAGATCGCGGCGGAAACGGTCCTTGTCCATCTTCTCGTTGGTCTTCAGATCCCACAGCCGGCAATTGTCGGGGCTGATCTCGTCGGCCAGGACGATGCGCATGTCCTCGCCTTCCCAAAGCCTGCCGAATTCCAGCTTGAAATCGACCAAGCGAATGCCGACGCCCAGGAACAGGCCGGTCAGGAAATCGTTGATGCGCAGCGAAAGCCCCATCATCTCGTCAAGGTCGTGGGTGTTGGCCCAGCCGAAGGCGGTGATATGTTCCTCGCTGACCATGGGGTCGTTCAGTTCGTCGTTCTTGTAATAATATTCGATGATCGAACGCGGCAGGGACGTGCCCTCGGGCACGCCGTAGCGCTGCGACAGCGATCCGGCGGCGATGTTGCGAATCACCACTTCCAGCGGAATGATCTCGACCTCGCGCACCAATTGCTCGCGCATATTCAAGCGGCGAACGAAATGAGTGGGAATGCCGATCTCGGCCAGCTTGATCATCAGATATTCCGAGATGCGGTTGTTCAGCACCCCCTTGCCGGTGATGACGCCCTTCTTCTTGTTGTTGAAGGCGGTGGCGTCGTCCTTGAAATATTGCACGATGGTGCCGGGCTCGGGGCCCTCGAACAGAACCTTCGCCTTGCCTTCGTAGATTTGCCGTCTTCTGGCCATGGTCATCATCCCAAGGATGGATATGCCGGGACAAACCTGAGTGCCCCGGCTTCAGTCCTTCATATAGCAAGCTTAAGGGGGTGGTGACAACCACGCCACCGCGTCCGGGCAATCTTCTTGCCGGCCCGGTGTAAATATCCTAGTTTATCAGTCGGATGGCAGAGGGGGCCTGCTGTTCGCCTGAAAACCGTCTGGAGGACGCCTAACTTGCTCAATTCGCTCCGAGTCGGCGGGGTTGTGGATAAGCGCCGCCTGATCACCCTGCTGGGCGTTCTGCTGATTTCCGGCTTTCTGGCGACCAGCCTGCTGGGCTATTTCGTGGCCCGTTCCTCGATGCATGACGCCATCGTGGCCACCGAACTGCCGCTCACCAGCGACAATATCTACTCAGAAATCCAGCATGACCTGATTAGGCCCGTCTTCGTCTCGTCGATGATGGCCAACGACACCTTCCTGCGCGACTGGGTTTTGAACGGCGAGCGCGATGTCGAGGCCGTTACGCGCTATCTCTTCGAGATCAAGACGCGCTACGGCGCCTTCACCAGTTTTTTCGTATCCGAGCACACAAGGGTCTATTACACCGCCGAGGGCATCTTGAAGGTCGTCGATGAGGCCGAGCCTCGCGACAAATGGTATTTCCGCGTGCGCAACTGGCCCGAGCCCTACGAGATCAGTCTGGACCCCGATATGGCGCACAACGACGCCATGACCATTTTCATCAACTACCTGGTCTATGACTATAAAGGCACCTACATCGGGGTGGCGGGCGTTGGGCTGACGGTTTCCGCCGTCCAGCAATTGATCAACGACTATCAAAAGAAGTACGGACGCATCGTCTTCTTCGCCGACGACAAGGGCAAGATCGTCTTCTCCGGCAATGACAGCGGCGTCACCGAGGCCAGCCTGGAGGTGCGCGAAGGCATGAAGGACATGGCCCGCGAGATGCTTTCGGGCAAAACCGGCGATTATCAGTACGACTACAAGGGTCATACGCATTTGGCCAATGTGCGCTACATCCCCGAGTTGAAATGGTTCCTGGTCGTCGAAAAGATCGAGGACGAGGCCCTGGTCACCATCCGCCAGACCCTGTACACCAATCTGGCGATCAGCCTGCTGGTCAGCCTGCTGATCCTGGTCGCCGCCACCTATACCGTGAATTCGTTCCAACGGCGCCTGGAACTGATGGCTACCACCGACAAGCTGACCGGACTGGCCAATCGCCAAGCCTATGACCTGTTGATGACCCAGGTCCTGAAGGACGCACAGCGTTCGGGCGAAACCATGTCGCTGATGCTGTTCGACATCGACAATTTCAAGACCGTCAACGACCGCTTCGGCCATCTGGCCGGCGACCATGTCATCACCAAGCTGGGCGACATCGCCAAGGCGGCCCTGCGCGCCTCCGACATCGTCTGCCGCTGGGGGGGCGAGGAATATATCGTCCTTCTGAACAAATGCAGCGAATCCGACGCCCTGCATCTGGCCGAGAAACTGCGCGTCGCCATCGCCGAAACCAAGTTCGATTATCAAGACATGATCATCGAAACCACGGCCAGTTTCGGCATTACCCAGTACCGTCCCGGCGACACCCACGACACGCTGCTGGGCCGCGCCGACAAGGCCCTTTACGCCGCCAAGGACGGCGGCCGCAATCAGGTCAAGGTGGGGTAGCTGTTGCGTTATTCCATTCACGCTCAGGCGGTTATGGCTGAGCGCGGAATTAGCGAAGAATGGGTCGAGGCCGTTCTTGCGGCGCCGGAATGGACCGCGATCGAGCCGCGTTCGCCTTGCCGTTACCTTGTCTTTGGCCGAGCCCGTCGGAAACGGTAGGAAATATAGATTATGCGCGTGCGTTTCGATCAGCAATCCGACGCTTTATACATCCGCTTGGACGAATCTGAGATCGTCGAGTCGGAAGAAGTGTCTCCGGGCATTGTCCTCGATTTCGATGCGGATAACCGCGTCGTCGGCGTCGAAATGCTGGATGTGACGAAACGTTTGCCGGCGGCCCATCTGACGCATATGGACTTCAAGGTCGCCTAGGCTATTTCCCCCCGGCCAGCAGGAAGGCGATCTCGGCTTCGCCCAGGCCCGGCTTGATCTCGGCCTGCAAGGCCTTGGGCAGCATGAATTTCAGCACCGTTTCGGCCATCATCGGAATGAAGGCGGCGGTGGGGAAGAGCAGCAGCGAGCCCTCGCCGCCGGCCCGGCCCATCGCCACCATGCCGTTCTCCTGCGGCACCACCTCGTAAGCAGGCAGCAAGGCCAGTTCGCCCAGCAGACGTTCCAGCGAGCGCTTGCCGTCCGCCGTCGCCAGGATGCTGGCGATATGTTTGGCCACATCGGGGGCCAGGGGGAACGAGGTTGGCGGCGTCTGCGTCGCGGGGTCGTTGTCGTTCATTTCAATATGTCCCTCGCCGGGCGCTTGCGTGCCGCAAGCTTGGCCGCGGCCTCAATGGCCGCTGGTAATATGTCCCTCGCCGGGCGCTGCGTGCCGCAAGCTTGGCCGCGGCCTCAATGGCCGCTGGTAATATGTCCCTCGGCCTTGCGTGCACCGATTCATTCCCGGCTGGAAAGTTAACCACGACGTTCCTTGCTGGATGGTTAACCCGCCAGCTTCGATTTCAACAGATCGTTGACCATGCCGGGATTAGCCTTGCCCCCACTCGCCTTCATCACCTGGCCGACGAAGAAGCCGAACAGCTTGTCCTTGCCCGAACGGTATTCGGCCACCTTGTCGGCATTGGCCGCCATCACCTGGTCGATCACGGCTTCGATGGCCCCGGTATCGGTGACCTGCTTTAAGCCCTTTTCCTCGACCAGCGCCGCGGGCGACTTGCCGGTTTCGACCATCAGGGCGAAGACGTCCTTGGCCAGGCGGCCCGACAACGTGCCGTCGCCGATGAGATCGATCAGGTCGCCCAGATTCTGGGCCGAAACCGGGCTGGTTTCGATGGTCTTGCCGGTGCTGTTCAAGGCCCCGAAGAAATCGCCCATCACCCAATTGGCGGCCAGCTTGGAATCCCGGCCCTTGGCGACGCTTTCGAAGAAATCGGCCGAGGCGCGGTCTACCACCAGCACGCCGGCGTCGTAGGGCGACAGCCCATAGTCGCGCACGAACCGGTCCTTCTTTTCGTCGGGCAGTTCGGGCAGCGAATCCTTGATGGCCGCCACGAAATCGGGCTTCAGCTTCAAGGGCAAGAGGTCGGGATCGGGGAAATAGCGGTAATCGTGGGCATGTTCCTTGGACCGCATCGAGCGCGTCTCGCCCTTGCCGGGATCGAAGAGGCGGGTTTCCTGATCGACGGAGCCGCCCGATTCGTAAACCTCGATCTGGCGCCTGGCCTCGACCTCGATCGACTGCATGACGAAGCGCACGGAATTGACGTTCTTGATTTCACAGCGCGTGCGATAGTCTTCGCCGCTCTTTCGCACCGAGACATTGACGTCGGCCCGCATCGAGCCCTCTTCCATATTGCCGTCGCAGGTGCCCAGATAGCGCAGGATCGAGCGCAGCTTGCGCAGATAAGCCCCGGCCTCGTCGGGTGAGCGAATGTCGGGCTTGGAGACGATTTCCATCAAGGCCACGCCCGAGCGGTTCAAATCGATGCAGGATTTTGTGGGATGCTGGTCATGCATGCTTTTGCCGGCGTCCTGCTCGACATGCAGGCGTTCGATGCCGACCACGGTCGAGCGCCCATCGGGCAGATCGACGATGACCTGGCCCTCGCCGACCAGCGGTTTTTCATACTGGCTGATCTGATAGCCCTGCGGCAGGTCGGCATAGAAATAATTCTTGCGGGCGAAGACGCTTTCCAGATTGATCTTGGCCTTCAGGCCCAGTCCGGTCCGCACCGCCTGCTCGACGCACATTTCATTGATGACCGGCAGCATGCCGGGAAAGGCGGCATCGACGAAGCTGACCTGGCTGTTGGGCTCGGCCCCGAAGGCGGTGGCGGCGCCGGAAAACAGCTTGGCGTTGGAAACCACCTGGGCGTGAACCTCAAGCCCGACCACGATTTCCCAGGGACCGGTTTCACCTTCGAGCAAATAGGCCATGTCAACGAGCCTCCCAACGCTTGAACTGGGCCGCCTGTTCCATGACCGCGGCCGCCTTGAACAAAGTTTCCTCGTCGAAGGGCCGCCCGATCAGTTGCAGGCCCAGCGGCAAGCCGTCCGCCGACAGGCCGGCGGGCAGCGACAGCCCGGGCAGGCCCGCCAGCGAGGTGGGGATGGTGAAGACGTCGTTCAGATACATGGTGATCGGATCGTCCAGATTCTCGCCGATGGCGAAAGCGGGCGTCGGCGCCGTCGGCGTCAACAGCAGGTCGGCCTTGGTGAAGGCCTGCTTGAAATCAGAGGCGATCAGGGTGCGCAACTTCTGGGCCTTGGCGTAATAGGCGTCGTAATAGCCCGCCGACAGCACATAGGTGCCGATCAGGATGCGCCGCTTGACTTCCTTGCCGAAACCCTGGGCGCGGGTTTTCATATACATGTCGTCCAGGGATTGACCCGGCACGCGCAGGCCGAAGCGCACGCCATCGTAACGGGCCAGGTTCGACGAAGCCTCGGCGGGGGCGACGATGTAATAGGTGGCCAGCGCGTATTTGGTATGCGGCAGGCTGACCTCGACCATTTCGGCCCCGGCCTCCTTCAGCCAGGCAAGGCCCTGGTCCCAGGCGGCGACGATTTCCGAAGACAGGCCCTCGGGCCGATATTCCTTGGGCACGCCGACGCGCAAGCCCTTGATCGACTGGCCGACCGCCTTGGTGAAGTCCGGCGTCGGGCCGGGCGTCGAGGTCGAGTCTTTCGGATCATGCCCGGCCATCGCTTTGAGCATGATGGCGGCGTCCTTGACCGTGCGCGCCATCGGGCCGGCCTGATCGAGCGAGCTGGCGAAGGCGACGATGCCGAAACGCGAGCAGCGCCCATAGGTCGGCTTGATGCCGACGATGCCGCAGAAGGCGGCGGGCTGGCGGATCGAGCCGCCGGTATCGGTGCCGGTGGCGCCCATGGCGATGCAAGCGGCTACGGCAGCCGCCGAACCGCCCGACGAACCGCCGGGGACCAGATCCTTGGCATCGCTCTGACGCTTCCAGGGGTTTTTGACGGCGCCGTAATAGCTGGTCATGTTCGACGAGCCCATGGCGAATTCGTCGAGATTCACCTTGCCCAGCATGACCGCGCCCTGCTTCCACAAATTCGCGGTGACGGTGGATTCGTAAGGCGGCTTGAAGCCTTCCAGGATGTGCGAGCCGGCGGTGGTCTGAACGCCTTCGGTGCAGAATAGATCCTTGATGGCCAGCGGAATGCCTTCCAGCCATCCGGCCTGCTTGCCGGCCCGGCGCTTGTCGGACCGTTCGGCCATCGCCAGCGCCTGATCGGGCGTTTCGGTGATGTAGGCGTTGAGATCTTTGTGCTTGGCCATCGCCGCCAGATGGGCCTTGGTCAGCTCCACTGAGGTGAAGTCGCCCTTGTCCATGCCCGCTTCGGCCTCGGCGATGGTGAGATGCGTCAAATCGCTCATGGCCTACTCCACCACCTTGGGAACCAGGAAGAAACCGTTGCTGGTCTCGGGCCCGTTCAGAAGCACCTTCTCGGCATAGCCGCCGTCGGTCACCTTGTCCTCGCGCCAGGGCAGGGCCATCTCGGCCGAGACGCTGGTCATCGGGGCCACGCCGTCGGTATTCACCTCGGCCAATTGCTCGACCCAATGCAGAATGCCCGACAGCTCCTTGGCCAGCGGCTCCAGTTCCTCTTCCTTGACTTCGATGCGGGCCAGATAGGCGATTTTCTGAACCGTGGCTTTGTCGAGCGACATCGGCTAACGTCCTTGGGATGTATCGAAAAAGAGCCGAAACCTACCACCCGCCATGCCCATCTGCAACCTTGCCGAACTGAAAAGCCTGCTTCCCAGGAACCACCGCCTGATGGGGATCGACCACGGCACGAAAACCCTGGGCCTGGCCCTGTCGGACGTGCTGCTGATGGTGGCCTCGCCATTTGAAACCATCCAACGCGTCAAATTCACCCAAGACGCCAAAAAGCTGTTGGATTTCGTGGACAGGCACGAGGTCGGCGGTCTGGTTCTGGGCCTGCCGGTGGAAATGAGCGGGGCCGAGGGCGGACGCTGTCAGTCGGTGCGCCAGTTCGCCGCCAATCTGACGGACTTGCGCGACCTGCCCATCGCCTTCTGGGACGAGCGCCTCTCGACCTCGGCGGTCGAGCGCATGATGGTGGCCGAGGCCGATATCAGCCGCAAGAAACGGGCCGGACTTAAAGACAAGCTGGCCGCGGTGTGGATTCTGCAAGGGGCCTTGGATTCGCTGCCACGTTGACCGGAACCAGCTTCCAGGCCTTTTCATGCAGATAGAAGGCCAGGGTGTTGACCATGGGCTCGACCAGGGCGATGGTGCCCCCGACCACGACGCTGCCGGTCAGGGCATAGCCGACGGCGAAGGCGACGCTGAAATGCACCACGGCGAAAGTGGCGGTTTTGGCGATGTCCATGTCGGCCTCCTATCCCGATGGGTCTTGGGGCCAGAATAGGGCTCTTGGATAAATTTATAAAATTGATGTTAGTTAATATATTAATCGATGAATGCGATATATCATCCGGGCCCGCAACAGCCCGGCGCCTTTGCGAAGTTCTTGCCCGGACTTCTGAAAGCGGCTTAATTCGATGTTGCAAAAGGAATGACACCTAACGGCCATCCTTCGAGACGGCGGCTTTGCCGCCTCCTCAGGATGAGGTCGCGGGCTTATTTCAAAGAGTTATCCTCATGCTGAGGAGGCGGCAAAGCCGCCGTCTCGAAGCAAGAGGATAACGGGCGCTTTCTGCAAACTGGTATAAGTCGGCACATGCTCACCATTCTCTCCGCCCTGATTCCGGTTTTCCTGCTCATCGCCTTGGGCTTTGCCCTGCGCCGCTTTCAATTTCTGCCCGAAAGCTTCTGGCCGCCGCTGGAACGCCTTACCTACTATTTCTTCTTTCCCGCCCTGTTGTTCACCAATTGCCTGCGCGTGCCCTTAAAGGATGCGGGAACGGGAAATCTGGTCCTGGCCATGGGGCTGGGGGTGGCGGCGATTGCCGCTTTGGCCCTGACGCTGCTGGCGCTGGTCAAGAACCGTCCGGCCTTCTCGTCGGTCTTTCAGGGCTCGATCCGGCCCAACACCTATGTCGGGCTGGCGGCGGCGGCGGCGCTTTACGGCCAGTCCGGGGTGGCGCTGACCTCCGTATGCGTGGCCGTGGTGGTGCCGCTGGTCAATCTGTTCTCGGTGCTGGTCATGCTGGCCTGCGGCGAGGGCGGCAAGCCCGGCAGCCTGAAGGGAATCATGAAGCCGGTGCTTCTCAATCCGCTCATTAATGCCTGCTTGTTGGGTCTGGCCGGCAATCTGCTGGGCCTGCCATTGCCCGCTTTCGCGCTGCGCTTTCTCGACATCCTGGCCTCGGCCTCGTTGCCGATGGGCCTGCTGGCGGTGGGGGCGGGGGTGGATCTGAGGGCGCTGTTCAGGGCAGGTCCGCCGGTGTTTTTCAGCACGGCGCTTAAAATGGCGGCGTTGCCGCTGGCTTCGCTTTGGCTGTTGAGGCATTTCGGCGTCGAAGGGACGGCGCTGGCGGCGGGGTTTCTGTATGCCGCGCTGCCCTGCTCGGCGACCTCTTATGTGCTGGCCCGTCAGATGGGCGGCGACGCGCCCCTGATGGCCAATATTATCAGCGTGCAAACGGTTCTGGCCATGGCCAGCATGCCGCTTCTGCTCATTCTTTTCGGATTCTCGCCATGACGATTCCCGTGGGTTCCCTTTCCGGCGTGCGCATTCTCGATCTGTCCCGCGTGCTGGCCGGGCCTTCCTGCACCCAGATGCTGGGCGATCTGGGGGCCGACATCGTCAAGATTGAGCGGCCGGGCAGCGGCGACGACACCCGCAAATGGGGCCCGCCTTATCTCAAGGACGCCCAGGGCCAAGACAGCAGCGAAAGCGCCTATTACCTGTCGGCCAACCGCAACAAGCGCTCGGTTTCGGTGGATATCGCCAAGCCCGAAGGCCAGGCGCTGGTCAAGCGGCTGCTCGAGGACTGCGACATTCTGGTCGAGAATTTCAAGGCCGGCGACCTGGCCCGCTATGGCTTGGACTGGGACAGTCTGAAGGACGCCTTTCCGCGTCTGATCTATTGTTCGATCACCGGCTTCGGCCAGGATGGTCCCTATGCGTCCAGGCCCGGATACGACTATCTGGCCCAGGGCATGGGCGGCATCATGAGCCTGACCGGCGAAATCGACGGCCAGCCGATGAAGACGGCGGTGGCGATTTCCGATCTGATGGCCGGCATGTATGCGGGGGTCGCCATTCTGGCGGCGCTGCGCCACCGCGACGCTACAAGGCAGGGCCAGCGGATCGACATCTCGCTGCTGGATTGCCAAGTCGCCTGGCTATCCTATCAGGCGCAGAATTATCTGACCGGGGGCAAGCCGCCGCCGCGCCTGGGCAACGGCCATCCCACCATCGTGCCCTATCAGGTCTTCAAGGTCGCCGACGGCCATCTGATCCTGGCCGTCGGCAACGATGCGCAGTTCGCCAAATTCTGCGAGACGGCGGGCAAGGCAGAATGGTCAAGGGACAAGCGCTTTGCCACCAACAAGGACCGGGTGATCAACCGCGAGAGTCTGATTCCCATGATCGAAGACCTCATGGCGGAAAGAACGCAGGCTCAATGGCTGGCGGGATTGGAGGCGGCGGGCGTGCCGGCGGGGCCGGTCAACCGCATCGATCAAGTGTTCGAGGATGCGCAGGTCATGCACCGCCAGATGGTCTGCGAGATGGCGCATCCGCTTTCGCCGCAGCCCATCTTGCTGGTCGCCAGCCCGATCAAGATGAGCGAAACACCGCCCAGCTATCGCCATGCGCCGCCCGTTCTGGGCGAGCAGACCGACCAGGTGCTGCAGGAACTCGGCCTGGACGAGGCCGAGATCGCCGCTCTCAGGGAGAAGAAAGTTATTTAACAGGTTGCTGAAAAACCCTCCGTATTCACGGCGGCGGCTTGCCAAGGCTTGTCAATTGAGCGTTTTTCGCGGTTTCGAGGGCCGCATTTTGCGGCCTGGTGGTTGATTTCCCTGCCGCTGGCGGAGTTCGGGCGCAGTTATCCCGTGTTGGCCAGAAGTTTTGGATGGCGGACGAGATTGCAGGCGGCCAGCCCGAGCGTGAAGACGTCCTTCACCTTCTCAAGCCCCTGCACCTTGACCTTGGCCGGGCCGCCGGCCGTTTTCAACCAGCCGAAGATATCCTCGATCCGCTTGCGGATGATCTGGCTGACGGCAGAACCTGGATGGCGCGTCGTGCGCTTGTCGATGGCGGCCTTGCGCGTCTTTCCGGTTTTCGTTTCGCGCCCGTTGACGGCGAGGGGCGGCGTTACGTTCCGCTCGCGCAGATCGCCGATGAATTCGCTGGCGTCATAGCCCTTGTCGCCGCCCTGCGTGATCCGGTGCCGCCCACCGGCGAGCGGCTCCGCTCTCGGGGAGGGCAGCAACCCTTACAAATGGGTGGTATTAGCCGTTGTCGGTCGTGTCCCGCCGGTCAGGATGAACCTGCGAACACTTATCTGATTGAGATATCAGTATGATTTCGGCGAGTTCATAAAAAGACGGCACTACGCATTTCATCCTGCTAGATATTTGATAGAATTGCGCGATGAATCGGCCCTTTCTCTGAAAAGCATGCCTAAGAGACCCTCTCCCCGTTTCGACATCGACGCGCTTCGCCGGATAGCGGGAGACAAGGTGTTCGCGCGCGGCGAAGCCTATTTCCGCGATAGTCTTGTCGAAATATTGAGTATCGAACCCAAACGGGTGAAGGCCCGCGTGTCGGGCTCGGAGGAATATATCACGGCACTTTCCGGCTATGCTGATAAAATCGGTGGCGATTGCTCGTGCCCGGCCATCGAAAATTGGGGATGGTGCAAGCATCTGGTCGCCGTGGCGTTGGCCGTCAACGACATGATCGCCAACGGCCAGGAAGTTGCGGAAGGCCCCTACGCCCGTATCCGCAGCCATCTGCTTTCAATGGAATCACGCGCCCTGGCCGAGATGATTCTTGAATTGGCAGAGCGGGACAGCGCCCTGCTCCGCCGGCTGGACATGGCGGCCAATGCCGCGACGGACGACGACGCGACATTGCTTAAGCGCTTCAAGAAGGCCATCAACGACGCCACGAGAACACGCGGTTTCGTTGCCTATGACATGGCCTCTGGATGGGCCGAGGGTGTCATGGACGTTCTTCAGGGCATTGAGGAGCTGATCACGGATGAGCGGGCGGCATTGGCGTTGAGCCTTATTGACCAAGCTATCGAACGCATCGAAAAAGCCATCAGCAACATCGACGATTCCGATGGTTATTGCACTGAGCTTCTTCAGGAAGCCCAGAGCATCCATTTGGAAGCCTGCCTTGCCGCCAAACCGGATCCCATCGCTTTGGCCCACAGCCTGTTCGTGCGCGAGGTGGAAGGCGATTGGGACACTTTCCGCAAGGCTGCGCCAGCCTACGCCGAGGTTCTGGGAGAAAAAGGGTTGGCCGAATTTTATCACCTTGCGGCGCAGGCCTGGGAAAAGCTGCCGCCGTTGCATGGTGGCAAACGGACAAAGAGTGACTTTTCGCCCAGAAGAATGCGCCTGGAAGGGATCATGGACTTTTTCGCCGAAAGGCAAGGCGACGTCAAGGCGCGCATAGCGATCCTAGCCAAAGACCTCTCTTCGCCCTGGCGCTATTGCCAATTGGCAAGCTTCTGCCTTGAGCAAGGATTGACGGATGAAGCTTTGCGCTGGGCCGAGGAAGGGCTCTGGCAGTTCGAGGACGATCCGCCCGATGAGCGGCTGGTGGAACTTGCCGTCGAGTTGCTGCTCAAGGCCAAACGAAAGGCGGACGCCCAGACCGTGTTACGGCATTCCTTCGAACGCCGCCCTGGCCTCGATTTGTACAAGCGCCTTTGCAAAATCGGCGGCAAGGACGAGGCGGAACTCGCCAAGGCATTCCTGCGAGACAGTCTGAGCAAGACAAAGCCATCATCACGCCGGGACTTCCCGGCGGAAACATTGATTCGGATTTTAGTGGAAGAAAAACGCTTCGCCGAGGCGTGGCAAGTGACGCAAAAGCACGGCGCCACCGATGAATTGAAAGAAGCCCTCGCCATGGCCAGCGAAAAGGAATTCCGCCAAGAGGCGCTTTCAGTCTATGCAGGAAGCGTTGACCGGCTGGTTTCCCTGGGGGGCAATGACAATTACGAAAGAGCCTTACGCTGGGTTGACCGGATAGGGAGACTACGTACGCCTGTCGAGCAGGCGGGCTATGTTGCCGGGTTGAGAGCCAGATTCAAGGCGAAGCGCAACTTCATGAAATTGCTTGGAAGTTGAAAAATATGCATTCCGCCAACTTCGAAGGCTTAGCTCCGGCAATGACCTTGCAGATTTAGAAATTATATTTCAACATGCAATGATGATAGCATGCGGGCTTCACAAATGATCAGGTGGAGGCATTAGCCGAATTAATGGATGAAAGAGCGGCGACCAAAGATGATATCGCTTCTTTGCGCTTAGCTATGAGTGACATGGAAATCAGACTGATTAAGTGGGCAATAGGCAGCGCCTTTGCGCAAGGTGGCCTGATTATGGCCTTTATAAAGCTCACCCAGCATATCTGAATGCAGAATGTGCCGCGAATAGCGGCACGCCTCGTAGCTCGCCTCACGTGTGAGCGAGCGTAACGAGGAAAGCAAGCGAGCTCGCTAACAGCAGGCCCGCGCGACGTCTTGGTCGTGTCCCGCCGCGTGGTGTAGGATCTGTGGGTAAGTGACCGCCCGCCGCGACCGTTAGAGTCAGGCGGCGGCGGGTTACTTATCCATAGCGGTGGTCATCGTGAAACTCCGGTAGGGTTTGGTCGCCAAACCTGAA
>JACRJC010000026.1 GCA_016215555.1 Rhodospirillales bacterium
AAAGACATTCTTGGCAATGTCTAAGCCAATGGTGCTAATCTGCATGACGGACGGCCCCCTCTGTTGTGGCGTTGCGATACGACCACGTTATGGCACTTTGATGCCGTTGAGCAGGGGCCGTCCACACCATCAGGATGAGGCAATCCGAATCATCCTCACCCTGAGGAGCCTGCTGAATGCAGGCGTCTCGAAGGATGAGGTGGTTGGTTTTCATCTCGGCTAGCTAGGGCTAAGACCCAATTGGGATGCCACCTCTATTCATAATCCGCTGGAAACGCTCGCGGAATTTTTGGACCATTTTCACCACCAAGACACGAAGGCACCAAGAAAAAGCCAAGTTCATTTCCTCTCCTTGGTGTCTTGGTGACTTGGTGGTTCAAAAAGCTGACGAATGCCGTTCCGGCTTGCCGGATTAAGAAACGTCATTAAATGAGTCCTGACCCTAGCTTGCCAGGGTGCAGCACCTCTTGCTATTCTGTCACCAAATCGGTGACAGATTGCTTTTCTGATGATGAAAACAAAACGCCGCCCGACGCCGCCGGGCATCATGCTGCGCGACATGTATCTGAAGCCGCGCAAGATCACGGTGACGGCCTTTGCCGCCGCCGTCGGCTGCTCGCGCAAACATATGAGCGACATCATCAACGAACGCGCCCGCATCGATGCCGTGCTGGCGGCGCGTATCGCGCGCGTTCTCGACACCTCGACCGTGCTGTGGCTTAATCTTCAGGCTGGCATCGATGCTTGGGACGGCGAACAGGCCATCAAGCGTTGGAAACCGGCGATGACGTTCGGGGTGGCGGGGAAAAAGGCGGCTTAGCCATTCACCCACACACCCGATAATCCATCAGCACTTCGGGTTTGTAGCGGGCCGACATTTTGGTGAAGGCGTTGAAGCCCTTCTTGTCGATGTCCTCCAACTGCGTCTTGGTCTGTTTGCAATCGATGTCGGACAGGTAATATTCGCGGTAGCGGATGATGATGCGCCCGTTCCAGTTTTCCAGATAGACCTTATGCTTCTCGGGAAATTCGCGCTCGAAGACCTTGGCCCTGGCATCCTTCATCTTCTGGAACTGGGCGGCGTTCTTCTGGTCGATGCGGCTCCAGATTTCCCAGGTCCCGGCATTGTGGGGCTTCTCGTCGCAGCGCCAGGCGAATTCGCGCAGGCGCAGCGCGTGGCGGACCTGCCATTCCACCGTCTGCTCGGCCTTGGTGATGCAGTTCTTGGGCTTGGCCAAGGCCTCGGCGCTCCAGCCTGCCGCCAGCAGAAAGGCCAGAAGGAGGCGAAGCCCGGCCGTCATTTCGACCAGGGCATGATCGGCACCGACGAGATGGCGTTCTTGGGCGAGCCCTCGATCACCCGGTCGGAATAGACCAGATAGACCAGCACATTGCGTTTCTTATCCAAGAAGCGCACCACCTGCATGGTCTTGAACAGGACCGAGGTGTCTTGCTTGAACACGGTTTCGCCGTCCTTGAATTCCTTGACGAACCTGATCGGGCCGACCTGGCGGCAGGCGATCGAGGCGTCGGACGGATCTTCTGCCAGGCCCAACCCGCCCGAAATGCCGCCCTGTTTGGCTCGGCTGAGATGGCAGGTCACGCCCTCGACCTTGGGATCGTCGAAGGCTTCGATGACGATCTTGGCGTTGGGGCCCAGAATCTTGAAGACGGTGCTGACCGAGCCGATTTCCTCGGCCCGGGCGGGAAGGGCGATGGCCAGCAGGCCGGCCAGTAAAATAATATATTTCATGTGTCTCTCGGGGTTTGCGGTTAAGGGCGTCTCCCCCCAATATAGGCACAAATGAGCCAAATGCGAAAAGGATGGACGACAGGGGCCTGTGCCGCGGCGGCGGCGAGGGCGGCGGCGGCGCGCCTGGCGGGCCAGGATTGGCCCGATCCGGTGCGCATTCGCCTGCCCAAACAGGTCGGGGCCGATTTCGGGCTGGCCTTGAAGGAAGAGGGTTCCGGCTGGGCGATGGCGGGGGTGGTCAAGGATGCGGGCGACGATCCCGACGTCACCCATGGCGCCCTGATCCTGGCCAGGGTCGAACCCGGCCTGCCCGGTTCGGGTCTGGTCTTCAAGGCCGGCTTGGGGCTGGGCACGGTCACCCTGCCCGGATTGCCGATTGCCGTCGGAGAACCCGCCATCACCCCCGGCCCCAGGGCGCAGATCGGAGCCAACCTGACCGAGTTCGGAGCGGATTTCATCGTCACGCTCGCAATTTCGAACGGTGCCGAACTGGCCCAGAAGACCATGAACGCCCGCCTCGGCGTGGTGGGCGGCCTGTCGATCCTGGGCACGACCGGCGTGGTGACGCCCTATTCCAGCGCCGCCTGGATCGGGGCCATTCATCGGGCCGTCGATGTGGCCCGGGCCAATGGGCTGGAGCATATCGCGGCGGCGACCGGCGAGGCCTCGGAACGGGCGGCGGCGCGTCTGCATGGGCTTGAGGCGGCGGCGCTGATCGATATCGGCGGTTTCGCGGGCGCCTTGCTGAAGTATCTGAAGCGCCATCCGGTCAAGCGACTCACGCTTTCGGGGGGCTTGGCCAAAATCTCGAAGCTGGCGGCGGGAAATATGGACCTTCATTCCAAGCAAAGCGCCGTCGATATGGATTTCCTGGCCGGCCTGATCGACGACCCCGATCTGTCGCGGCAAGTGGCGAGGGCCAACAGCGCCGCCCGGGCCCTGGAATTGGCGGGGGGCGAACCCCTGGCTAGCCGCGTGGCCGAGAGGGCGCTGGACGCGGCCCGGCAATTTCTGGATCGTCCGGCCATCGCGCTGGATGTGCTGGTCTGCGACCGTTCCGGCAAGGTCATCGGCCATGCGTCCTAAATTGCTGATCCTGGGCGGCACGTCTGAAGCGGCGACCCTGGCCCGGCGGATTGGCGGCGAACTCGATGTCGTCACCTCGCTGGCCGGACGCATGACGACGATTCCCGATCTGCCGGGCCGCCTGCGGGTTGGCGGCTTCGGCGGCGCCGAGGGGCTGTCCCGCTATCTTCAGGAAGAAAGGATCGCGGCGGTCATCGACGCCACCCACCCCTTCGCCCGCCATATTTCGGCGCATGCGCTCGAGGCCTGCCGGACAATGGGGGTGCCGCTGCTGACTTTGTTGCGCGCACCCTGGCCGAAAGAGGAAGGTGACCGCAGGATCGTTGCCGCCGACATGGCGGACGCGGCGCGGCAATTGCCAAGCCTTGGATCGCGGGCTTTCCTAACCATCGGCCGCCAGGAGCTGGACGCATTCCGCGATGTCTTGCAGGTCTGGTTTCTGGTCCGCATGATCGATCCGCCATCACAGCCTTTGCCTGAAAATTGGCAGGTGATTCTTGGCCGCCCGCCCTTCGATGCGGACAATGACAGACGCATCATGAAAGAACATGGCATCGATGTGCTGGTGACCAAGGCCAGCGGCGGAGCTGCGACCCATGGCAAGATATTGGCGGCCCGGCAACTTGGCCTGCCGGTGCTGATGATCGAACGTCCGCAGACGAACTCGGGTGCCAGCGCCGCCTCGATCGACGAGGCGCTGGCTTGGCTAAACAATCTGTAGCATGGCCCGCATCTTGTCGTGATCGGCCGTGAAGCTGAACGCAAGATGAAGGGCGTTTATTTTGCAGTGCGAAATTCCGTACTGAAGTCGGCGGCGTAGAGGCGGCTTTCGGTGAAGCCTTCATGGCCCAGGACGCGGCCCACCAGCACCAGGGCGGTTTTGCTGATGCCCGCTTCCTTCATCTTGGCGCGAATGTCGGCTAGGGTGCCCAGCACGATTTTCTGATCCGGCCAACTGGCGCGATAGACCATCGCCACCGGGCAATCGGCGCCGTAAAGCGGGGTCAGCGTCTCGACGACATGCGCCATATTGGCTGCCGACAGATGCAGGGCCAGCGTGGCTCCGCTTTTGCCCAGGGTGGCCAGATCCTCGCCTTCTGGCATGCCGGTCGATTTGACGGCGGTGCGGGTCAGGATCACGGTCTGCGACACGTCGGGCAGGGTCAGTTCCATTTGCAGCGCTGCTGCTGCGGCGGCGAAGCTGGGCACGCCCGGCGTCACGTCATAGGGAATCTTCAGGGCGTCCAGCCTGCGCATCTGTTCGGCGATGGCGCCGTACAGCGACGGATCGCCGGAATGAACGCGGGCGACATCCTGGCCTTTGGCCTGCGCGGCTTCCATTTCGGCGATGGTTTCGTCGAGATTCAGGGCCGCCGTATCGACGACGCGCGCTCCCTTCTGCGCTTGCGCCACCACTTCGGCCGGCACCAGCGAGCCTGCATACAGAACAACCCGGCATTTTCGGATCAGGTTAAGTCCGCGCACGGTAATCAGGTCGGGGGCGCCCGGTCCGGCGCCGATGAAATGAACGGTCATATAACTCTCTTTTGCAAAAGGGGCCGATACACAGCAAAACCACCAAGACACCAAGACACCAAGGCGTTGATGTTCGTGGCGCCTGGAAAGGGCCAGAACGAACGGCCTGCTGCTCTTGCAATCGCCCCATCGCTGTTTACGGCATCAGCTGATATTCTTGGCGTCTTGGCGTCTTGGTGGTTCATGAAGCGTCAATCCGGATTTATCGTTGCAGATGTTTCCCGGCATAGCCCCTAGGCGTGTAAACGCGAGGCTTGCCGTCGTGCAAGACGAGGCGGGTTTCGGAATTGCCGATCAGCACGATGGACAGCATGTCGGCCTTGTCGGGCCCCAGTTCCGACAGCGGGAAAATATCCAGCCGCTCGTCGTCGCGGCCCAGATTGCGCGCCACCATGACCGGCGTTTGCGCCGGGCGTGAAGCCAGCAGGATGTCGCGGGCTTCGACGATCTGCTCGCGGCGCTTCTTCGAGACCGGATTGTAAAGGGCCAGCGCGAAATCGCCCTCGGCGGCGGCCTTCAGGCGCTTGCGGATGGTCTCCATCGGCGTCAACAGATCGGACAGGGAAATCACGCAGAAATCGTGGTTGAGCGGAGCCCCGGCCCGCGCCGCCGCCATCAGCAGGGCGCTTAGGCCCGGCACCACCTCGACGCCGATGCGCAGCCAATCGGGGCGGGTTGGCCCATCGCGCTCCAGAAGCTCGAAGACCAGCGTCGCCAGCGCATAGATGCCGGCATCGCCCGAACAGACCAGCGAGACGATGCGTCCCTCGGCGGCCAGATCGATGGCTTGGCGCACACGGTCTTCCTCGGCCCCCATGGTGCCGTCATGGCGTTTCTGGGCGGGCGCGATGAGATCGGCGATCAGATCGAGATAAAGCCCATAGCCGACCAGATCGGTCGAGGCGGCGAGGGCACGGACGGCCTCTGGCGTGCGAAGATCGGCGGCTCCCGGCCCGATGCCGACGACATATAGATGCCCTCGCGCTCGGCCCACGCTTTGCGGATCGATGGGGGCGGAACTTCTGGCGATGGCGGCGGTGGCTTGCGTCGATTTTGTCTTGGGCACGATCAACTCCGATGATGGTCCGGCGGCGGCCAGGGCGGCCCCTTCGGCCACGCCATGACAGCCGGTTTCACGAAAAACGATGGCGGATGGATTCTGAAGGCGCTCCGTCAGCGCTTCCAGTTCCGGCGGCGTGAAAAAGCGGACAGGCACGTCCAGCGCTTGCGCCAGCGCCTGCACGGCTTCTTCGTCGGCCTTCAAATCCAGACTGGCGACGCAGGCCACGGAAAGCTCGGACAGGCCGGCATCGGCCAGGGTCTTCCGAGCATGGGCGATCAGTTTCTCGGGGGCCAGATTGCGCTCGCAGCCGACGCCCAGGGCCAGGACCGGCGGATGCAGAATCAAATCCCGGCCGGGATCGGCGACGGTTTTCTCGGTCACGCGCACGCACAGCTCACCCTGGGCCGAGAACAAATCCGCGGGCAGCCAATCGGCCAGCTTCAAGGGATCGTCCAGGCGCACCGCCTCTCCGGCCAGCAATCCGGCGGCAATGGGTTTGGCGGCATCGATATTTTGAACGTGCCAGCCTGGCGGCGGATCGTCGAGGGCCAGGCCAAGACGCGCATCGCCCGAGGTGGTGACGGCGGCATGCAGATTAAGAATTTCGGCGATGCGGCGCGCCAGCTTGTTGGCGCCGTGATGGCCGCCCAAGAGCGGCACCACCGACGCATCCGACAGCGCCAACACCGGCGGCTCGGTTCGTTTGTCGGCCAGATGGGGGGCGACGGCGCGAATGAGAATGCCGGCGGCGCAAAAGCCAATGATGCTTGTTCCCATTTGAAATAGGGATGCCAGATGCGCCATCGTATCGGCAAAGGGAAAGTCGCAATCCGCCACGCGCTTGGCCAGGCCATGGATTTCAGCGCCCGGCAGGGCCGGCTTCAACCGGCGTGCCGTAAGGGCCGCCGCCTCGTCCAGAACGATCAGGGCGATGGGGCGATTCATGGACCCACCAGCACCATGGCGAAATAGATGCCGCCTTTCTCGATGGCCTGATCCAGGGTCAGAACCCTCTCCTCGGCCTGGCTGGCCCGCTCGACATAACGCGCCTTGTGAAGACGATTCGATTTCATCAAGACGCGGCGGATTTTTTCAAGATGCCGTCCGACCTTGAACAGGCAGATGGTTTCACATGAAACAATCAGACGCTCGAGTTCTTCCTCGCTTCTTGTGGCCGGAACCAGCAGCACCGCTTCATCTTGTGTCGCCAGCGGCATGAGGGACGCCGCCGCCGAGGCCATGGGCGAGGCGATGCCCGGCACCACCTGAACGGAATAGTTTTCGCCCAGCCGTTCCAGCAAATAGATGAAGCTGCCGAACAGCAAGGGGTCGCCTTCGCACAGAACGGCGACGTCGCGGCCTTCATCCAGATGGCGGGCGATTTCGATGGCGCCGGCGTCATAGGCGGCATTGGCGGAATCGCGATTCAAACTCATTTCCATGCGCAGCGGAATCTCGGTCCGACCGGCGGGAATCAGATCGCCGACAATGGATCGCGCCAGCCCCTGGCCTTCCATCGGCGCCGGATAGGCGATGACGGGCGCTTCCTTCAAAAGGCGCGCCGCTTTCAGTGTCAGCAATTCCGGATCGCCCGGGCCAACCCCAACGCCATATAGTTTAGCCACTCTTCACTCCACAATACTGCGTCACCGGAATGGCGGGTTTCCAGACCTTGAAAGAACCCACGGATTCCAGCCGGTCGACCGACAGGCGCAGCAGATTGCCGCCTTGCTTGCCTTGCCAGGCGAACAGGCTGGCCTCGCCTTCCAGCGTGGCGGCATTGGCGACCAGCCTGCCGCCGGGCTTGAGAGCGGCCCAGGCGGTTTCCAGAAGGCCGGGCGCGGAAATGCCGCCGCCCACGAAAATAGTGTCGGGCCTTTCGGTCCGCCCTGTCAAAATCTCCGGCGCTTCCCCGCTGGCGATTTCCAGCGACGGCACGCCCAAGGCCAGGGCGTTGCGGGCGATGCGGGCCGAGCGCTCGGCGTTTCGTTCGAAAGCCACGGCTTGGGCGGAGGGGCAGGCGCGCAAAAATTCGATGGCGATGGAACCCGCTCCGGCCCCGACATCCCACAGCACCTGTCCAGGCAGGGGGGCAAGGGCGGCCAGCGTGGCGGCGCGCACTTCCCGTTTGGTGAGCTGGCCGTCATGTTCGAAGGCCTCGTCGGGCAGGCCGGGCGTGCGCGGCAAAATGCGGGCATCCGGGTCTGCTGCGCAATCGATGGCGATGACGTCCAATCCCAGCCCGGGCTGGATGCCCGAAACGACGCGTTCCTTGGGCCCGCCCAGATGCGACAGCACCGTCATCCGGCTGGATTTATAGCCGTGGCGGCGCAGCAGATCGCCGATCTTCAAGGGCGTGAATTCGTCATGGCCCAAAGCCAGGATTTTCTGACCCGGCGCCAGATGCAGGGCCAGAGCCTCCAAAGGCCTGCCGTGAACGGTCAGGCAGACCGCGTCTTGCAAGGGCCAGCCCAGGCGGGCGCTGGCCAGCGAGAAGGCGCCAGGCGTCGGCACCACGAACAAGCGCTCGGGGCCAAAGCGCTTGGCCAGCGTCGCCCCCAGGCCGAACCACATCGGATCGCCGCTGGCCAGCACCACCAGATCATGGTCGGCATGGGCCTCGATGGCGGCCACGGTTTCTTCCAGCGTCGTCCATTCGATGCGTTGGGCGGCATTTTCAGGAATCATCGCCAATTGGCGGGCGCCGCCCACCAGCACCTTGGCATTCTCGACCAGGGCGCGGGCCGCCAGCTTCATGCCGGCCAGGCCGCCTTCTCCGATGCCGACCACCGCGATTCTGTTCGTCATGCGCCCCCCTCGGGTCCGGTCAGGGCGTTGAGCGCCGCCGCCGCCATCGGACTGCCGCCCCGCCGCCCCCGAAGCGTGACATAGGGAACGCCCTGCTGATGCGCGATCAAGGCGTCCTTCGATTCCGCCGCTCCGATGAATCCGACCGGGAAGCCCAGTACCAGGGCCGGGCGCGCTCCATCCTCGATCAGTTCCAGCAGACGGAAAAGAGCGGTGGGGGCGTTGCCGATGACGCAGACGGCGCCATCGAGGCGGGGCTTCCATAAATCGACGGCGGCTGCCGAGCGCGTCGTTTTCATCTCAGACGCCAGCTCGCGCACGCCCTTGTCATAAAGCGTGCAGAGAACCTCGTTGCCCGCAAGCCGGTTTTTGATGATGCCGGCCATGACCATGGCGCAATCGGCGAAGATGGGCGCGCTCTTGGCCAGCGCCGCAATTCCGGATTGCGCGGCATCTTGCGAATAGGCGAAGTCCTTGGCGATTTCCGGCGAGGCGGTGGCATGCACGATGCGCAGCACAATGGGCTGGATGTCTGGCGGGAGTCCCGATACGTCCGTCTCGGCGCGGATGGCCTTGAAGGATTGGCGGTAGATGTCGGCCCCGTCTCGAAGATAATCCATCAATGCCTGCCGCGTCCCGGATTGTAATGGCCATGCCCATGGTCGTGGCCGTGATGGTCATGGTCATGCTTATGATCGTGCGCGTGGCCGTGATGATGGTCATGCTTATGGTCGTGATCGTGGGCATGGTGGCCCTCGTCGGTGCCGATGCCGCGCACATGATGATGATGCCCGGTCTGCTGGGCCCCCTGGTCCTTCTCGTAGCCGATGATCTGGGTGCGGTATTTGCACAATTGGCAATTCATGGCCCCGACGCCCTGGTCGGTTTCGCGCACGCGCTCGATGAAGGCCTCGACGACCTGGGGATGATCGTCCAAATAATGCGCCCTTAAGAACTCGATCTGCGGGAATTCGCCGGCCACTTGCTGCGTTTGCTCATAGATGCGCTTGACCAGCACGCCGGTGAACAGGAAATAGGGGAAGACCAGATAGCGCCGGAAGCCCAGCTTGGCTGCGCGCCGCAGGCAGTCATCGACCCTGGGATGGGCGACGCCTGAATAAGCCACTTCCGTCCAGCCGAAGCCCATGCCCTCGCCCAGCATGCGCGCCACCTTGGCGACGTTGGAATTGGCATCCGAATCGTTGGTGCCGCGACCGACCACGACCAGGCAGGTCTCGTCGCGGGCCATATCGTGATGGGCGTGGGCTTCGGCGGCGTGAATGCGGTCTTCGGCCGCCTTCAAAAGCAGGGGCGTGATCGCCAGTTCGCGTCCCATGACGATCTGGATATCCAGATGATCGGCGGCAAAACTGTTCACTTCCCAGGGCAGATCGTTCTTGACGTGTCCGGCGGCGAACAGCATGCCGGGAATGGCCAGAATCCGCTCGCAACCCTTTTCCACCAGCCCCTCCAACCCTTCGCGGATGATCGGGCGGGCGAATTCCAGATAGGAGCCGGCCACTTCGTAGTCGGGCAGGCGCGGCGCCAGCTTCTGAACCAGGCGCTCGATTTCATCGATGGCATCGGGATCGCGGCTGCCATGGCCGCAGATCATCACGCCGGTCCTTGCCATGATGGAAATCCTTTCGCTATGGTGGTCATATGTTTCCGCTCACCTCTTCGGGGCCCCATCCGGTCGACCCTTTGCTGATGATCCTGGCCGCGCTGGCGCTGGACGCCCTCTTGGGCGACAGCCCGCTGATCTTTCGCCTGCTGCCGCATCCGGTGCGGATTGTAGGCGCGATTGCGGGCTTTCTCGAAAGAAAATTGAACCGGCCCCGCCGGCATGCCATGGACCGCGCTTTTCGGGGATTCGTCTTGCTTGTTATGATGGTTGGCCTGGCGCTGGGGGCGGGAATCGGGGTCGAGAAGGTCAAACAGGCCTTCCCCTACGGCTGGGTGCTGGAACTGGCCCTGGCCTGGATGCTGATCGCCCAGCGATCCTTGTTCGAGCATGTGCTGGCGGTGGCGCGGGGGCTTGGGAAGGGGCTGGCCCAGGGCCAGGAAGCGGTTTCCATGATCGTGGGACGCGACGTCGCCAAGCTGGACGATCACGGCGTGGCCCGGGCCGCCGTCGAGTCTTGCGCCGAGAATTTCGGCGACGGGGTGGTGGCCCCGGTCTTCTGGTATCTGCTGCTGGGCGTGCCCGGCCTGCTGCTCTATAAGACCGTCAATACGCTGGACAGCATGATCGGCCATAAGAACGAGCGCTATCGCGCCTTCGGCGTCACCTCGGCCCGGCTTGACGATCTGATGAATTTGATCCCGGCCCGGCTGTCCGGCCTGTTGTTCGTGCTGGCGGCCTTCTTCGTGCCGACCGCCAATCCCTTCAAATCCTTGCTCGTGATGCTGCGCGACGCCGGCAAGCACCGCTCGCCCAATGCCGGCTGGCCGGAAGGGGCGATGGCGGGGGCCTTGGGCCTGTCCTTGTCGGGGCCGCGCCACTATGCCGACGGCCCCAGCGTTGATCCTTGGATCGGCAAGGAATTCAGGGCCCGGGCCACGGCCCAGGACATCAAGCGCTCGCTTTACATGCTGGCGGTGGGATGTTTTCTCAATGCCTGCCTGGTCGGCGGCTTGTGGCTGCTGTTGAAGGGCGGACATCTTAATTTTGCCTTTCCTTGGCAATTCTAAGCAGCCGCTCCAGATCGAGATGGGCGGCCAGATGGGCCGCCAATTTATCCAGCGTTTCATCGACCGTTTGGCCGTGATTGAGCCTTGACGAAAGTTTCAAGAAGGCTTGGCGGAATCCGTCGGCGCCGAACAATCCATGCAGATAGCAGCCCATGACCAGGCCGTTCTTGGAAATCGCGCCGTCGGGCCCATGCGGCAGATCCAGCAGCGGGCGGGCGCAATCGGGGCCTTGGCTTCGGCCCATATGAATTTCATAGCCGGTAACGGTTTGGCCGTTGATGCGGGCCGTGCCGCCGACCTCGCGGGTGATCTTGTCGCCGGTCATCTCGGTTTCGATGTCCAGAAGGCCGAGGCCCGGGGTTTCGCCGGGCTCGCCCTCCAGGCCCAAAGGATCGCGCACCACTTGGCCCAGCATCTGATAACCACCGCACAGGCCCAGCACGGGCTTGCCTTGTCTTAGATGCGCCTTGATGTCGATGTCCCAGCCCTGGGTGAACAGGAAGTCCAGATCGGCTCTGGTCGCCTTCGATCCGCCCAGCAGAATCCAATCGGCATGGGTGGGCAGGGGTTGGCCGGGCTCGACGAAGATCAGCGAGACATCGGGCTCGGCCAGCAGGGGATCGAAATCGTCGAAATTGGACAGGCGCGGCAGTTTGGGCACGGCGATGACCAGCCGACCGCCTTCTTTGGCCCCGCCCAATCTGTCCAGCCCCATCGCATCCTCGGCGGGCAACAGCTTGGCTTCGGGAAACCAGGGGATCAGGCCCAGCGCCGGCCAGCCGGTGCGGGTCTCGATTTCCGCGATGCCGCTTTCGAACAATTTGGAGTCGCCCCGGAATTTGTTGACCAGGAAGCCCTTGATCTGACGGCGCTCGGCCTCGCCGATGACGGCATGCGTGCCCACGATCTGGGCGATCACGCCGCCGCGGTCGATGTCGCCGGCCAGCACCACCGGCACATGGGCCGCCAGGGCGAATCCCATATTGGCGATGTCGGATGCGCGCAGATTGATTTCGGCGGCACTGCCCGCCCCTTCGACCAGAACCAGATCGGCATCGGCGCTTAAGATGGCGAAACTCTCCATGACCTTGGGCAGCAAGGTGGGTTTCAGCCTCTGGTAATCGACGGCGGTGGCGTTGCCGATGACGGCGCCTTGCACCACGACCTGAGCCCCCACGTCGGTTTGCGGCTTCAGCAGCACCGGATTCATGTGCTTGCTGGCGGGAACGCGGGCGGCCATTGATTGCAGCGCTTGGGCCCTGCCGATCTCGCCGCCGTCCTGGGTTACGGCGGCATTGTTCGACATGTTCTGCGGCTTCATCGGGCGCACGCGCAGGCCAAGGTTGGCGAAGGCCCGGCACAATCCCGCCACCAGCAGCGATTTGCCGGTATCCGAGCCTGTGCCCTGGATCATCAGCGCGGGGGTGGGGCTCATCAGAATTCGATGCCCGGCTGGGCCTTGACGCCCTGCTTCAAGGGATGTTTGACCGGCGTCATCTCGGTCACCAGATCGGCCAGCTCGATCAGTTCGGGCGGGGCTCCGCGCCCGGTGACGACCACATGCGTCATCGGCGGGCGAGCCGCCAGCGCCGCCAGCACCTCGGCCAGGGGCAAGGTGGCGTCGCGCAGCAGGATATTCAATTCGTCTAAAATAATCATACCATAGTTAGAACAGGTTAGGTGCTGTTTGGCAACCGCCCAGGCCCTGGTCGCGGCTAAAATATCCGTCTCGCGGTCCTGAGTTTCCCAGGTGAAGCCCTCGCCCAGGGCCTGGATGTCCAACTGCGGCGCGAAACGTTCCAGAATCTGGCGCTCGGCGGTGTCGCGCTTGCCCTTCACGAATTGGATGATCGACACCTTCATGCCGTGGCCGAGGGCGCGGATGGCCAGCCCCAGAGCCGCCGTCGTCTTGCCCTTGCCGGGGCCGGTATGGACGATCAGCAGGCCCTTGGTTTGTGTCTTGCCCGCCATCATCTTGTCGCGGGCCGCCTTCTTGCGGGCCATACGCTCGTGATGGGACAGCGGGGATTCGGTTTCGGTCATGCGGATGCTCCGGAAAGGGGGAGGCAGTTTACAGGCAAGAGCCTGGCCTGTCGCCCCCAAGCGCCCTTTCTTTCGGTCGAAACCCGACATATGCTGCCCGCATGGGTTGGAAAGAGACGAAAGAGCAATGTCACGGTTTCCGACGGGCCGCCTGGGCCTGGCTGGGCCGCAATTGGATGTGGGTGGCCGGCGGCGCCACCCTGGTTCTTTCGCTGCGCCTGCTTTACCCGGCCTATCTTGATTATCTGGTCATCGTCGAAGAAAAGGACCGCGTCGAGGCCTTGCGCAATCTGGCCCTGGCGGGTGCGGCGCTGATCGGCGGCTCCTGGGGATTCATCCTGGCCATCTGGAGAACGCGCAGCCAGCAGCAGGCGGCGGATGCGGCAGATGCGGCGGTAAAATCGTCGGACGAAAAACGGGTCAGCGAAACCTTCGCCAACGCCATTGAGCTATTGGGCAGCGAAAGCTTGGCCCAGCGGCTGGGAGCCATCCATACGCTGGGCCGCTTGGCGCATCAGAATCAAGATTTGCATGTGCCGATCATGGACTTGCTGACGTCCTTCATCCGCGAACATGCGCCCTGGCCGCTGAAGGAGGGGGAGACATCGCCCGAGAGGCCACGGGCGGATGTTCAGGAAGCGGTGAAGGTGCTGGGGCGAAGAAAAATCGAATTCGATCCGAAAGGGTTCTGGCTTGACCTTCGGAACTGCGATTTGCAAGGAGTGGAGATCGTTGGGTTAAATCTTGCGCGGACAAATTATTACGAGACAAACTTGCGAGGTGCGACTGTCTATAGGTCAAATACAAGGAATTCAATCTGTGATCGAGCAGAGTTGGAAGGCATTGAAACTGATAACGAGCAATTCGGGCTTTGGGGCGAAAGAGAAGGCAATTTCACGCCACCTTCGAAGGATGCACCCGCTTGTTAATGTCCACTCCCTTGTCGCGCTCGACGACGGCGATGTCGTATTGCGCCTGTAAATCCAGCCAGAATTGCGGGGCTTGACTGAAATAGCGGCCCAGGCGCACGGCGCTGATCGAGCGCCGTGCGTTCAGGATGTCGGTAATGCGTCCAGAAGGTACACCCAGCGCCAAAGCCAGCCGGTTGGCCAACAAGTCGCGGGCGGCAAGTTCGCGCTTCAACAAACGTCCGGGATGAGCAATTGGCGGCATGGTGGTTATCCTATCCTGCTTACTCAGAACAACTGAGATTCCATTCTCCGTCATGCGCGGACTTGATCCGCGCATCCACGTTTCACCGTCTGTAAAGACGTGGATGGCCGGGTCATGCCCACGGCTGTCCGGTTTAAATTTTGCTACGTGAGAAATTTCCTTTAGAATCGCGGTGCAAGACAGACCGATGATTCTTTGGACTTGAAATATGCACCTCATCCTGAGGAGGGCCGAAGGCCCGTCTCGAAGGATGAGAAAGCCGCGAAGCATCTATCTCGAAGCGCAGGATCTCCACATTTTCCAGTTCTTCGCCGCATCCTTCGAGACGCTTCGCTCCTCAGGATGAGGAAAAAGGGAAAGGTCTGAATTTAAACCGGACAGAAGTGGGTCAAGCCCGGCCATGACGAAAAGGAAGACCGTGACGCGCAAGTCTAGGCGCGGTCCAACAATTCCCCAACATCATTGGCGAAAGGGTGCCAGAGATGGCGGTCGATGGCTTCTTGAAAACGGGCCCGCATGTCGGCCAGCGCCGCCGGATTATGTTCTTCGATGAAGCCGCGCACCATTTCGTCGCGCAAATAAGCGTCGAACAGGGCGTCGAAATGATGGTCGGACACGCAACCCGCCGTGGCCGCGAAGGCGAACAGGTAATCGACCGTCGCCGCCATTTCGAATGCCCCCTTATAGCCATGGCGCATGACGCCCCGGATCCATTTGGGATTGGCGGCCCGGCCCCGTACGACGCGGGCGATTTCCTCTTGCAAGGTTCGGATGCGGGGAGTCTCGGGCCGCGAATGGTCGGGATGATAGATGGCGGGTTGCGCGCCCGACAAGGTGCGCACCGTCGCCGCCAACCCGCCCTCGAACTGATAATAATCGTCCGAGTCCAGCAGATCATGCTCGCGGTTGTCCTGGTTCTGGATCACCGCTTCCACTTTCGACAGACGGCCTTCCAGCAGATCGCTTGCACTCTCGCCTTCCTGTCCGCCGCCATAGGCATAGCCGCCCCAGGCCAGATAGGCGCTGGCGAAATCGTTTTGCTCCGTCCAGCCCTTCTCGTCGATCAGGGCTTGCAGCCCCGCCCCGTAAGCGCCCGGCTTCGAGCCGAAGACGCGGGTGGCGACCCGGCGCATCGCCGATGGTTCATCCATTCCCTGGGCGCGCAAGGCCGCCGCTTCCACCCGAGCGCGCGCCGCCAGCGGGTTCATGGCTTGCGGCTCGTCAAGCGCCGCCACGGCGCGTGCGGCCGAATCGACCAGATCCATCAGGCTGGGAAAGGCGTCGCGGAAAAAGCCCGAAACCCGCAAAGTGACATCGACCCGTGGCCGGTCCAGCACCGGCAGAGGCAAGATCTCGAAACCGGAAACGCGGCCTGATCCGGCATCCCAGACCGGGCGCACACCCATCAGGGCCAGGGCCTGGGCGACATCGTCGCCGCCGGTGCGCATGCAACTAGTACCCCAGGCCGACAGCGCCACCGCCTTGGGCCAGTCGCCCTGGTCTTGCAGATGGCGCTCGATCAGCAGGCCTGCCGATTTCCAGCCCAGATGCCAGGCGGCGGGCGTCGGCACGGCCCTGGTATCGACGGAATGGAAATTGCGCCCCGTCGGCAGTACGTCGGGCCGCCCGCGCGACGGCGCTCCCGACGGGCCAGGGGGCACGAAGCGCCCGTCAAGCCCGCGCAACAGATTCTCGATTTCATTCGTTCCGCTGGCGTCCAGGGCCGGGCCCAGAACCGTTTCGATTTCGCACAGAACCGCCTGCGTGCGTTGCCAGGCGGAATCGCAGGCGCGTTGGCCCGAGATCAGGGCGCTGGCCAGCAGTTCCAGGCGCTCGACCGTGTCGCCCTTGCTGCGCCAGGGCTGGGGAGTGATGTCTTGCAGCGGGGCGGGGCGGGGGCCGCCCCAATCATCGGCGAAGGCGCAATCCAGGGGATCGAAATCCAGACCCAGATCGTCCGCCAGGCTGCGCAGGATCGAGGCCTTGCCCAGGCGCGGCGTGCGGGCCAGCGACGCCAACAGCCCGGTGCGCAGTTCGCCTGCGGGCGACTGGCCGAAGATGTGCAGGCCGTCTCGGATTTGCAGTTCCTTGATGTCGCACAAATGGGCGTCCAGTTTCCTAAGCGCCACCTCTTCGCTGTCGCTGGTCAGGATGCGGCAGTCCTCATCCAGCCCCAGCCGTCTGGCATGCGATAGAATATCCGTCGCCAGAATGGGCAGGCGCCGGGGGTCGAGGGCCGCCGCCTCGGCATATTCATCGACCAGTTGCTCCAGCTCCTGCAGCGGGCCATAGCTTTCGGCCCGCGCCAGAGGCGGGGTCAGATGGTCGATGATGACGGCACTGGTTCGCCGCTTGGCCTGCGTGCCCTCGCCGGGATCGTTGACGATGAAGGGATACAGATGCGGCATCGCCCCCAGAATGGCCTGCGGAAAACAAGCACTGGAGAGGGCCAGCGCCTTGCCGGGCAGCCATTCCAGATTGCCATGCTTGCCCAGATGGATGACGGCGTCGGCAGGCAAGGCTTCGCGCAGCCAGGCATAGAAGGCAAGATAGCCGTGCGGCGGCGCCAGATCGGGCGAATGATAGCTGGCGGTGGGATCGATATTGTAGCCGCGCGCCGGCTGCACGCCGAGGACGATATGGCCGAAGGAATGGATGGCAAGATGGAATCCGCCGCAGCTTAGTTCACCGGGTTTGAAGAAGGTATCCGCCTCGGGCGCTCCCCAGCGGGCAGAGACCTTGTCTTGCGTTTCCTGGGGCAGCGATTGGAAGAAGGCCAGATAGTCGGGCAGGGGCAGGAATTCGCCGCCCCGGCGCGATGGGGACAGGGCATTGGTGGGGCCGGCCAGCAGATGCCGCATCAGGGTCTGGGCATCGCCGGGCGCATCGCCGATATCGTAGCCCGCCCCTTGCAGCGCCTTCATGATTTCAACGGCGCTGGCCGGCACATCCAGCCCGACGCCGTTGCCCAGCCTGCCGTCGCGGTTGGGATAATTGGCCAGCACGATGGCGACGCGCCGTTCGCTTGGCGACTTTCCTTGCAGCCGCACCCAGGATTGGGCCAAATCGGCGGCATGATTGACGCCGTCTTCATGGGGCAGATGGCGTACGGGATCGCATTGGGTGGCGGCATCGCGCCGGGGCGCATCCTTGAACGAAACGGCGCCGGCCAGCAGGCGTCCATCGATCTCGGGCAGGGCGACGCTCATGGCGATGTCGCGGGCAGGCAATCCGCGCGTTCCTTCCTGCCAGGTTTGAAGCTTGGATGACGCCTGCACGATTTGCAGGATGGGGCGGTCGAAAGCGCGCAACATATCGCCGCCGTCCATCTGGCCCAAGGCAAAGCCGGTAGCGTTCAAGATGATGGCGGGCGGATGCCGGGCCAGAATCAATTCGGCCAGTCCCGCCGCCAGCGGATCCTTCAGGCTGGTGACGAAAATCGGCAGCGGATTCAGTCGGCGCTTTTGAAGGGCGGCCACCAGTTCCGACATGGGCGCGGTGTCGCCGGCCTGGGCCTGGGCGCGATAGAACAGCATGGCAGCGGTCGGCGCATCGGCGATCCAATGGTTTGCGACGTCGCCATGCTCGCAGTCGCCCAGACCCGGCCACCAGCAGCCTGCGGGCGACAGGGGTTTCGGCTCCAGCCAGTCCGCATGTCCGCCGATCAGCGAGGCGGCATAAAGCAGGAACTGGCGGGCATTGGCCTCGCCGCCCTCGGCCAGATAGGCATGCAGGCGCAACAAGGAGTCTTGCGAAAGCGTGGACAGGGACGCCAGCTCGCCATCGAATTTGGCGTCGCCGGAGAGAAGGGCCAGGCGGATAGTCTTCTCTTTCGACAGTGCCGCCAGTTCCTCGGCTCCGTAGGGCCAATAGGCCTTGCCGCCCAGCAGGCGAACGACGATCAGATCGGCCTTGCCGGCAACGCTTTCCAGATACATGTCGATCGACAGGGGATGCGACAGCAGCGCCAGATTGGCCAGACGCAGATCGGGAATCGCATCGCCCAAGTCAGCCTTGGCTTGGCTTAACAGCGCCAGTTCGGCATCGGCGAAGGACAGAACCACCAAAGGTGCCGGCGATTGCCCAAGATCGACGGCCTGATTGCCGTCGTCGATCAGCCCTGCCTCGGCGGCCAGCAGATGCATGGATCAGGCCAATAGGGCGGCGATGATGGCGGCGCGGTCAAGGCCGGTCTGGCCGATGACCACCAGCCGGCTTTGGCGCGGCTCGTCCGCCTGCCAGGCGCGGTCGAAATAGCGCTCGATGCGCGGCCCCACGCCCTGCAGGGCCAGGCGCATCGGCTTGCCCGGCACATCCAGGAATCCTTTGACGCGCAAGATGTCGTGTGCGGCGATGACGGCTTGCAGCTTCGCTTCCAACGCTTCGGGCTCGACGGCGTTCGAGAAATCGACGACGAAGCTTTCGAAATCATTGTGGTCGTGTTCGCCCAAGGCGTCGTGCAGCGAGGGGCGTGACGCCAGATCATCTTCGGCCGCAGCGGACAGGCCCAGCAGAATCTCGGGTGCGATGCGCCCTTGCCGCGTCGCCGCCAGCTTGACCCCCGGGCGCAGCCTGGCTTGCAATTCGCCGGTCAGATGTTGCAGGCCTTCGGCTTCCATCAGATCGGCTTTGTTGACCAGCACCAGATCGGAACAGGCCAATTGGTCCGAGAAGACTTCGTCCAGCGGATTCTCGTGATCGGGCCTGGCCATCTCTTCCGGGCTGGAGGCGAAGCGGCCACTGTAGACGGCGGGGCCATCGACGACCGTGACCACGCCATCGACCGTCGCCCGCGCCTTGATGCCCGGCCAGCCGAAGGCCTTGACCAGCGGCTTGGGCAGGGCCAGACCCGACGTCTCGACCAGGATATGGTCGGGGGGATGAGCCCGCTCGATCAGTTTGGTCATGGCGGGCAGAAAGTCGTCGGCCACCGTGCAGCACAGGCAGCCATTGGCCAGCTCGATAATATCGTCCTCCCGGCAGGCGGCATCGCCGCAGCCCAGCACCAAGTCGCGGTCGATGCCGACATCGCCGAATTCATTGACCAGCAGGGCGATGCGACGGCCATTGGCATTGGCCATCAGATGGCGCACCAGCGTGGTCTTGCCCGCCCCCAGGAAGCCGGTGATGACGGTGACGGGTATTTTTCTCATTTGCTTCCTTTCAAGACCAGCGGCAGGCCGGCGGCGATGAAGACCACGCGGTCGGCAATACCGGCGATTTTCTGATTGACGATGCCGGCCTGATCGCGGAATGCGCGGGCCAGCACATTGTCGGGCACGATGCCCAGCCCCACTTCGTTCGAGACCAGAATGGTATCGGCGGCGCGCGATTGCAGGGCGGCGATCACCCCGTCCACTTCAAAGGCGGCGGCGCGTTCGGCCAGCAGCAGATTGCTGGTCCACAAGGTCAGGCAATCGACCAGGGCGGGCCGGTCGTTCAGCGTCAAGGCCTCGGCCAGATCATAGGGCGCGTCATAGGTCGACCATTTCGAGCCGCGGCGATTCAGGTGAAGCTGCACGCGCGCGATCATTTCACCGTCGGCGATTTCGGCGGTGGCGATATAAAGCCCGCCCTCGGGCATCAGCGATTCCGCATAGGCGCTTTTGCCCGACCGAGCGCCGCCCAGAACCAGCGTGATCATCAAAACAGCCTTTCATTGACGCAGCCGACCCGCCAGCCGTGCCGGGTGCGGTCCAGGCGCGTAAGATGGACATTATCGACGACGAAGGCCTGCGCCTTCAGGGGCGAGAGGTCCAGCGCATGGCACAGGGCGGCGCGGATGGTGCCGCCATGCACGACCGCCACCACCTCGCCCGAGCCGAAGCTTTGGCTTAGCCGTTCCAGCGCTGCTTCCACGCGCCCGATCTGCTGGACGAAGGATTCGCCGCCCGGCGGCACCGCATGGGCGAAATCGGCCCAGAAGGCGTGGCTTTCGGGGCCGGTGATCTCGGCCCATGTCTTGCCCTGCCAGGCCCCGAAATTCTGTTCGGCCAAGTCGGATTCGGTGTGTGTGGGCGCATAGCCCAAAGCCCTTGCGGTTTGCAGCGTGCGCTGAAGATGCGTCACCACCACCGCCTTGGGCCTGGCGGGCAGGCGCGGACGGGCGGCCAGCCCCGTCACATCGGCGGCCACGTCGTTCCAGCCGTTGATCATCTTTCTGCCCTCGCCAACCACCGGCGCATGGCGGATCAGCCACCAGGAAACCGCGCTCATGACAGGCCCGCCAGCAGGACGGCGATTTCGCTGGTCGCAATCGCGGCCCCAAGCACATCGCCGCTATAGCCGCCGATCTGGCGTTTGGCCCAAAGCAGCATCAAACCCGCCGCCAGCGCCGCATAGGCGATGGCCGCCAGGGCCGAACCGCCCAGGGCGATGAAGGCGATCAGGATGGCGCTGCCCAGCACCCACAGGGCGGTGGCGCCGTCGGGGGTTCCGGCTGATGCTCCCAGCCCCTCGGGGCGGGCGGGCGTGGACGACATCATCAATAGGGGCGCCGTGGCCCTTGAAATGGCGCCCGCCGCGATCAGCATCCAGCAGCCCTCGATGGCCGGGACGGCGGCCAGGACGGCGGCGCGCAGCCCGACCGAGAAAATCAGCGCCAGCACGCCGAAGCTGCCCAGCCGGCTGTCCTTGAGGATGGAGAGTTTCTTCTCCTTGTCGGCGATGGCGCCGAAGGAATCGGCGCAATCGGCCAATCCGTCCTCGTGCAGCCCGCCGGTCAGCAGAACCATGATCCCGACCGCGAAAAGCCCGGCGGCCAGGGGCGGCCATTCCATCTGCTCGCCCATGATCAGCGCCAAGCCGCCGGCCAGGCCGATCAAGGCGCCGACCACTGGGAAAGCGCGCATGGCCTTGGACAAAGGCACGATTTCGGTTTCGGCCAGGGGGGGCAGCGGCAGGCGGGTCAGAAACAGCGCCGCCAATTTCAGATCGCGGACGAATTCGTTCAAGGCAGGGGCCTGATGAAGGTCATGGACAGGACGGGCAAGGTTATAGGAGAGTCTGCTCCCCGCCAACCTTTCATCCGATCGAGAGCAAGATGTCGCCCCTAAAGCCTGTGAATATGCCTGATATCATTGAAATGCTTCATCATTTGCCGGGGCCCGACTTGGCGGCGCTGGCCCGGGCGCAGCAGCGCGAACCGCAACTGACCAAGCCGCCGGGGGCGCTGGGCCGGCTTGAGGAAATTTCCGCCTTCATGGCGGCCTGGCAGGGACGCCATCCGCCCCGCCTGGAGACCCCGCGCTGCGTCGTTTTCGCCGGCAATCACGGTGTGGCGGCCAGGGGCGTTTCGGCCTTTCCCGCCGAGGTGACGGCGCAGATGGTGGCCAATTTCTTGCGGGGCGGGGCGGCCATCAACCAGCTTTGCAAGGCCTTTGGCGCCGAATTGTCCGTGACCGCCCTTGATCTGGACAGGCCGACGCAAGACATGTGCGACGGGGCGGCGATGAGCGAGGCGGACTTCATGCAGGCCTTCCATCAAGGCATGGAGGCGGTGCGGGAAGGTGACGATCTGCTGGCCGTCGGCGAGATGGGCATCGCCAACACCACGTCGGCGGCGGCAGTGGCGCACGCCCTGTTCGGGGGCGAGGCACAAGATTGGACCGGCCCCGGCACTGGCGTTCAAGGTCAGGCCCTCAATCACAAGGCCGGCGTGGTGGGCGAGGCGGTGGCTTTTCACAAGCCGGGCATCGAACATGCCATCGATGCTCTGCGCCGCCTGGGCGGGCGCGAATTGGCGGCGATGGCGGGCGCCATTCTGGCGGCGCGCCTTCTTCGCGTGCCGGTGCTGCTGGACGGCTATGTCTGCACGGCGGCCGCCGTGCCTTTGTTCATGACCCATCCGCAAGCGCTGGATCATTGCCTGATTGCGCATGCGTCCGCCGAGCCCTCGCATCGCGCCCTGTGCGCCAAGCTTGGCAAGGAACCCTTGTTGAATCTCGGCCTGCGCCTGGGCGAGGCCTCGGGTGCCGCGCTGGCCATCGGCATCGTCAAAGGGGCGCTGGCCTGCCACAACGGCATGGCCACCTTCGCCGAGGCGATGGTGAGCGGGAAGGATTAGGCGGCTATTCCCCCACGTTCAGCAACAGCCCCTTCTTGCGGGCGGTTTGGAAGACCGAGAGGAACAAAGAGGCGGCCGCCACGGCGTAGCCGGCATTGAGGCCGAGCGCGGTCAGGAAATGGCCGCTGCTGAATTGATGATCCAGCATGGTGGCGCGCAGCCCTTCGAAGACATGCGTGGACGGAAGCGCCCAGGCCACGGGCTGCAGCCAGGCCGGCAGGATGCCGACCGGGTAATAGATGCAGGAAATCGGGGCCAGGGCGAAGATGATGACCCAGGCCAGGCTTTCGGCGCCCAGGCCGAAACGCAGAACCAGCGACGAAACCGCCAGACCCATGACGGCGCCGAAGAAAAGCAGATTGGCGTAGAAAGCCAGCAGCGGCCAGCCCAGGGCGAAGATGGAGAAATCGAACATCGGAATCGCCAGCAGGGCGGCGGGCAGAATGCCCACGGTGGTGCGCAACAGGCTCATGATCAGCATGGCCGCCACCAGTTCGATGGGCCTTAGGGGGCTTACGAACAACTGGCCCAGATTGCGCGACCACATTTCTTCCAGGAAGGCCAGGGCCACGCCCAGATTGCCGCGAAACAGCACGTCCCACAACAGCACGGCGCCGATGAAGACGCCGCTGGCCCTGGCCACCCAGCCGGAATCGCCGGCCAGGAACTGGCTGGTCAGGCCCCAGACCAGCATATTGACGGTCGGCCAATAGGCCATTTCCAGGATGCGCGGCCAGGATCCCCGGAAAAGATAGTAATGGCGCAGCACCAGGGCGCCGATGCGGCGCAGGGATGACGATTTCATGTCCGCACCTCGGGGCTGCGCATGACATGCAGGAACACTTCTTCCAGATTGGCGCGACCAAAGCGGTCGATCAGCGCCTTGGGGGTGCCCTGCTCGACGATCCGCCCTTGCTTCAGGATAATCGCCGTATCGGCCAGGCGCTCGACCTCGGCCATGTTGTGGGAGGCGATCAGCAGGGCGGCGCCGCTTTTCTTGCGCCAATCTTCCAGGCGCGTGCGCACCCAATCGGCGGTGTCGGGATCGAGCGAGGCGGTGGGTTCGTCGAGCAACAGCAATTCGGGATCGTTGAGCAGGGCCTTGGCCAGGGCGACGCGCGTGCGCTGGCCCGACGACAAGCGCCCCGTCGGCTTGTCCAGATGTTCGGCGACGCCGAAATCTTCGGCCAGTTGCTCGACCCGCTGCCTGGGGCGATGCAGGCCGAACAGCAGGGCGTAGACGGTCAGATTCTCGCGCACGGTCAGGCGGTGCGGCAGATCGACATAGGGCGACGAGAAATTGAGGCGGTCCAGTACCCGGAAACGGTGATGAACCATATCCTGGCCCAGCACCAAGACCTTGCCGCCGTCGGGGATCAAAAGCCCCAGCAGAATGGACAAGGTGGTGGTCTTGCCGGCGCCATTGCCGCCGAGCAGGGCCATGCAGCCGCCTTTGGGCACGGCAAACGAGATCTGGTCGATGGCTTGGACAGCGCCGAAGTTCTTGGCGAGATTCTCGACGCGGACGGCTTGGGGTTCGGAAGTCATGCTGGGAAATCCTAGCATGCGAAACCTAGACTGCGAAGGGCCTGTTGCGGCGCTTTCTGCGCCGCAACAGGAAAATAATGGCAGTGTTAAGCCGCCAGCGAGGTGCTGGAATTCAGGCCGTTCTGGCCGTAGGAACTGAACATGCTTTGCAGATATTTCTCGATCATGGCCTCGAACTGCATGGCGGCGTACTGTTTCGAGGTCGAGGCGCTTTCGGCCTCGCTCGAAGCGGTCTGAGCGGCCTGCGCGGTCTGGCCGCCCTGGGGCCGTCCGGCTTCCAATTCGGCCTGGGTGATCACGCCGTTGCCGTCGGTATCCAGGCTGTTGAACAGGGCCGAGGTCTGTTCTTCAGAATCCTCGCCATGCCCGGACAGTTCGCCCAGTTGGGTGAATTCCTCCAAGCTGAGATCGCCGCTGGAATCGGCGTCGGCCTCATCGAAGGGGTTGGCGCCGCTCATGCCGCCCATCGGCGGTGGCGGCGGGGCGGCGGCCATCATTTCCTCCTGGGTGACTTCGCCGTCGCCATCCGTATCCAGTTGCGAGAACATCGACGAGACCTGTTCGCTGGATGCGTCGTCATGACCCGTCAAGGCGCCCAGTTCGGTGAATTCATCGACGCTTAGCCCGCCGCTGGCGTCAGCGTCAGCGGTGCTGAAGAGATCCGTCAAAGATGTCCCCGAATTCGATTCCTGAAGCGAAAGCAGGGATTGCGCCATGTCGGGAGGCATCGACGGCTTTCCCGCCTCCAATTCGGCGTCGCTGAGATCGCCGCTGCCGTCGGTGTCCAGTTCCGAGAACCTGGATTGGACTTTGGATGAGTCATTATTGCCGCCCGGCAAATTTTGCCCAATGGCGGAAAATTCCTCGAGACTGAGGGCGCCGCTGCTGTCGGAATCTGCCTTCGCGAACATCTGCTCGCGAAGCTGTTGAAAACTTTGCATATTCGACATGGCGCCGAAGCTTGAGACTTGCATCGCTCGACTCCTTGATAGCTGTGGGCGGCAAGATTAAGGTTTGCCGCAAAGCCCGGCATGGGCTTCAAGCTTGGCGGGTGCAACGGCTATACACCTGGATTTTAAACGGAAATTTCAGGATTTGTGATCTCGGGTTTATTTAAAACGAAAGGGCATTTTCTGTGCAAGGAAAGGGGCGGCCCATCCGTTGAAGAGATAGGGCCCGCTTTGACTTGGGGAGAATATTCATGCCGTCACCGGCTTCCAGCCTGCAAACCCGCGACAAGATTCTCGAGGCGGCGCACCATGTCTTCGCCATGAAGGGATTCCGCGCCGCCACCGTTTTCGACATCGTCAGCGCCGCCGGCACCAATCAGGCCTCGATCAACTACCATTTCGGCAGCAAGGAACGGCTGTATCACGAAGTGCTGCGCTATTCCTTCCGCCGCATGATGGATATGGAAAATGTGCTGCAGACCGGACTGGAGGGCCCGCCTCGGGAAAAGCTGCGCGCCCTGGTCCGCTCGATGCTGGGCGCCATGACCCTGGACGACGGCTGGCACCAAGCCAGCCATCGCCTGCTGATGTGGGAGACGCTGATGCCCTCGGGCGGATTGGACGAGTTGCTGGCCAAGGAAATGCTGCCGCATCTGAAGATGGTGGCCGCCATCGTGCGCGAAATCCTGGGCGAGGACGCGGGCGAGGAAAGTGTGAGCATCGCCAGCATGTGGCTGGTCGGGGCCTGCGGCTTCTTCACCCAGACCAAGCCGGTGGTGGATGCGCATTTTCCGAAAGGCGAATTGCAATCGCCCGCCGAACTGGACCGTCTGGCCGACTATCTGTCCGGCCTGTGCCTGAATGGGCTTGTCAGCGCCGCCCCAGCCGCTTGGCCCGCAAGCCTTGCTGGGTAATGTCGTAAAGCCGCTGATCGACGAAGCGGCCCTGGAACAGGGTCAGGCCCAGCGATTGGCCAAGCTGAATCGCCTCGACGGTGTCGCAGCGGCACATGATCATGCGCCCGGGGCTGCGTTCCAGGATCAATTGCGTCAGCTTGTCCCGCTCGACGTCGTTGGCAAGGATTTCCGGCAGGTCCGCCGACCAGACCAGCTTGATGAGATCGGCCCCCAGCTTGGCGCGATCGACGAAGCGCAGGGCCTGATGGTTCAGCCCGTCGATGCAGATGCGATAGCCCCGTTCATGCACGAAGTCGCGGGCGAACATGAAGGCCGAGAGGTCGTAGAAGATATCGGTCTTTTGCAATTCGATGACGATGGTGCCGCGAGAGGCCGAGCGCACATTGTCGTCGAACTTCAAAAATTCCGGCGACAGCAAGGTGGCGACGTTCAGATTGACCGAAAAATCCTGGGTCAGCGAACGGTCGTCGTTCTTGGACAGCAAGGACAGAACGCGCCGGTCCAGGGTTTCGGTCAGATGTTGGAACAGCCAGGGGCTGGAGGTGAAGTTGGCGTTGGGAATCAAGGTCGCCCGCAGATCGGCGATCGACACGAACAGTTCCGTCGATACCTGCTGCGGGGCCGCTCTGCCGACGATGGCGCAGACCGACTGGCGGCGCACCAGATTCGACAAGTCGGCCTGGCTTAGCGCGTCCTCGATGCGGCCCAGAAGTTCAGGCGTCAGCGGAATGCCGCCCTGGCGCTGTTGCGGCGAGGCGAATTGCGAGCTTACGTTCTCGCTTTGCTTTCGCTTCATTTCCTCGGCGTCGGCCAGGGACTTCGCCCGTTCCAGAAGCTGCTCGTAGTCGCGGGCGATTTCATACCAGAAGCAGAACTGCTCGCGCACGCCGGGAATGTCGTCGAGCAGCAGGGGATCGTCGGCGAACATGAAGCGCAGGCGGGTGACCACCGCCTGCACATCGTCGTCGGCCTCGCTTTTGAAGACGAAAATCAGGTCGGAATTGGTCAAGGTGAACAATTGGCCGTCGCCACGCTTGACCATGGGCTCGAAACTCGAGGCGGCGGCGCGGATATGCTGTTCGCGCTTGTTCTGCGGCTCGAGCTTGGAAAGGTTGACCTGCAAGGCGCGCCGGCCCTTCTTGAAATTCTCCAGCCGGAACAGGTAATCGACGAGCAGGCTTTCCTGGCTGGAGGGCGTGCGCTTGGCGGGATCGGGGGCGAAGAGGGCCATTGTCAGGACCGTCCCGTGCGGATGTCGGGCTGGTGATCGACCATCGGCGGATTCGGGCATTCGGCGCGGGTGCGCCCCGAAACCACGCCCCGGCGCTGCGTGCACTGGGCCAGCGTGCAGCCGCCGCTTTTCTCGCATTTCGACATGGTGACGGCGGCCATCATGGAATCGAGGAAGCGGCCCTGGAACATGGAAATGCCGCGATCGAGGCTCCAGATGATGGATTTTTCGTTGTCGCAGCGGCTCATGACCAGCCGGTCCATGCCGATAGTGTCGAGGATATGGCGCACCGAATCGCCCGACGCATCCTCGATGATGACCGGCAGCTCCGGCGTCCAGACCAGCTTGACCAGATCGGCGCCGAACAGGCTGGGATCGACCATGCGCAGCGAAAGATGGGTCTGGCCATCAATCAGGATGCGATGCCCCCTGGCATGCAGGATGTCGCGGGCTTTGAAATAGGCGGCGAAGTCGTTGAAGATGTCCATCGTCTGCACCTCGACCACCAGGCCGATGCGGCCCTGACACCAATCGAGGAAGGCGGCGAAGGCCGGCGTGGTCAGGCTGGTCAGGTTGAGGTTCAGGCTGATCATCTTGGAAAGGCAGGCCTGGGGCAGACGCTTGACGGCATCCAATACCCTCAGATCCAGCATCTGGCACAGATGGTCGAACAGCCAGCGGCTGCCCACAAAGCGGGTGTCGGCCGAGATCGCCCGCTCGAGATCGCTCATCGAGACGAAGAATTCCTGAAAAGCCAGGGTGCCGCGATTCTTTTCGGGAAAGCCCACGATCGACTGGCGATGGATGTAGGGCCCCATATCGATGGCGGCCACGGCCTTCAGCGCCGTCGCCAGCGAGCGCGGCGTCAGTTGATCGAGAACCGGCCCCGCCGGTCTGGCCTTGCGCTCTTCGGCCAGGCGGACCAACTGCGTGCAAATGTCGAAGAAATCACTGTAGCCATAGCCCAGATCGTACCACTGGTAGAACTGGCTTTCGTTGCCATAGTCGTAGAAGGTCAGCGGATCCAGCTTGAACAAGGTCCGCAGCTTGTCGATGACTTCCTCGATGTCGGCCTGGCGCATGTCCTTGCCCAGCACCACGATGTCCTGGCTGGAAAGGACGAAAATCTGCGAGCGGAAGGCGCTGGCCAATTGGTCGAACATGCGCAGCGCGATGCGCATCTTGGCTTCGGTGCGGTTGGACGGCAGCAGGCGCGACAGATGGACCTGGACCGCCAGCCAATCGACAGGATCCTTGCCCAGCCGCTCCACGGTGTCGCGAAGCAGCTTTTCCTGGGTCACATATTCCCGCCCCGCCATCGAGGGATCCAGCGCCATGGCCGTTTAGAAACTCCCTAATCTACTCATCCTGATCCGGACAAGATAAACTATAGTTAAATGATGTAATGTTTTATAATGGTTAACACATAGCATTTAGGCCAGCCAGGAACCAGAGGCGATGCCTCAGAATAAAAAGCATATGCCGCCGCCGGAAACCCGACTTTATGCGGTGGGGGATGTGCATGGCCGCCCCGATTTGGTGGACAAGATCCTGGCCCGCATCGCCAAGGACGCCAAAAAAAGCCCGGCCTTGCAGACGAAAATCGTTTTTCTGGGCGATTACGTGGATCGCGGCCCCGATTCCCGGGGCGTGATCCGGCGCCTGATGAAGCCGCCGCCCGAGGGAATTGATCGCCTGATCTGCCTGAAGGGCAATCACGAGGACATGCTGCTGCGCTTTCTCGATCACCCGCTGCATGGTGGTTTCGAATGGATCTTGCTGAATGGCGGAGCCGCCACCCTGGCCAGTTGGGGCGTCGATCTGCCGGCCATCCTCGATTCCAAACAAATCAAAGGCATGCATCGCGCTTTCCTGGACTGTCTGGCGCCCGAGGAACGGCTTTTCCTGGCCCATCTGCAACTCAAACATGTCGAGGGGGGGGTGGTTTTCGTCCATGCGGGCCTGAGGCCCGGCGTCGCCCTGGCCCATCAGGTTCCGGACGATCTGCTGTGGATCCGGGATGCCTTCCTGGATCATGCCGGGCCGCATGGCAAACTGGTGGTTCACGGCCATACGGTCACCTTTGAGCCCGAGCTTTTGCCGCACCGGGCCGGCATCGATACCGGGGCCTGGCGAACCGGCACCTTGACGGCGCTGGGTCTGGAAGGCGATAAACGCTGGATTCTTCACACTTAGGCGGATGGTTCAATGTATCCCGGCAAGCGCATTCTGGTGACCGGCGGGGCCGGGTTCCTTGGCTCGCATCTGTGCGAGCGTTTGGCCAGGGACGGGGCCGAGGTTCTGTGCGTCGATAACTACTTCACGGGGCGGCGCCAGAACGTGGCTCATCTGTTCACCAATCCGCGTTTCGAGCTGATGCGCCACGACGTCACCTTCCCGCTCTATGTCGAAATGGACGAGATCTACAATCTGGCCTGTCCGGCCTCGCCCATCCATTACCAGTTCGATCCGGTGCAGACCACCAAGACCAGCGTGCATGGCGCCATCAATATGTTGGGGCTGGCCAAGCGCACCCGGGCCAAGATATTCCAGGCTTCGACCAGCGAGGTTTACGGCGATCCGGAAATCCATCCGCAGCCGGAAAGCTATCGCGGCAGCGTCAATCCCATCGGGCCTAGGGCCTGCTATGACGAAGGCAAGCGCTGCGCCGAGACCCTGTTCTTCGATTATCACCGCCAGCACAATTTACGCATCCGCGTGGCCCGCATCTTCAACACCTATGGGCCGCGCATGCATCCCAATGACGGGCGCGTGGTCTCGAACTTCATCGTCCAGGCGCTGTCCGGCCAGCCGCTGACCATCTATGGCAGTGGCAGCCAGACCCGCAGCTTTTGCTATGTCGATGATCTGATCGAAGGTTTCGTGCGCCTGATGGCCGCCCCCGACGAGGTGACGGGGCCGGTCAATCTGGGCAATCCCGGCGAATTCACCATGCTGGAACTGGCCGAGAAGGTGCTGAAGCTGACCAAGTCGTCGTCGAAGCTGGAATTCAAGCCGCTGCCGACCGACGATCCCTTGCAGCGCTGCCCCGACATCACCCAGGCCAAGGGCAAGCTGGGCTGGGAACCCAAGGTGGCGCTGGAAGAAGGGCTGGACCGCACCATCGCCTATTTCAAGGGGATATTGTAGGGGCAAACCCTCACCCGGCTCACTGCGTTCGCCACCCTCTCCCAGAGGGAGAGGGGTTTAAAACATTTCTCCCTCTCCCCCGTGGGGGGAGAGGGCCGGGGTGGGGGGCCTTCAACATGGTGAGGGGCGATGGAAACGCCAACCGGCAAAGCTCGCGGATTACGCCAGTCGATGACCGATGCCGAGCGGAGGTTATGGTCACTCCTGCGTGGGCGAAATCTGGGCGGCTTCAAGTTTCGCCGCCAGCATCCTTGCGGCCCTTATGTCCTCGATTTCGCCTGCGTCGAACGAACGCTGGCTGTCGAAGCAGATGGCGGCCAGCATGCGCAAAACGAAGCCGACGGGCGTCGGACGAAATGGCTTGAGTCTCAGGGCTGGCAAGTCGTGCGATTCTGGAACAACGATATTCTTGCCAATACCGAGGGTGTTGCCGCTGTCATCCTTCAGGCGTTGCAAGATCGGCTGGAACGGACATAGCCCTCACCCGGCTCGTTTCACTCGCCACCCTCTCCCCGGGGGAGAGGGTCGAAAGCTCCTCGCCCGCTTGCGGGAGAGGGGTTGGGGTGAGGGAACTTGACGCATCACCATCCCTCACTCTCCGTCACCCCCGGACTTGATCCGGGGGTCCATGGATTGCCGGGTCGAGCCCACGGCTGTCCGGTTTAAAATTGGCGATGCTATCGAAAACCGCAGGTATTGCGCCCCACATAGAGGAAACGGGCCTTCAGGACTTGAATAAGCGCCTCACCCTGAGGAAGCCGCGAAGCGGCTGTCTCGAAGGGCGAGG
>JACRJC010000028.1 GCA_016215555.1 Rhodospirillales bacterium
AGGCCAGCGGTCGCAAACACCGCGCAAACAGGCCGGACACATGAGCGCAACCGACCAAGGTCATCTAACGTCAAAAATGTCCTTGCCTTTCAGGGGCCGTCCACACATGAGGAGGGCCGAAGGCCCGTCTCGAAGGATGAGAAAGCAGCGAAGCAACGGCTCCGAATCGCAATATCCACGTATTTTCCATTTCTTCGCCGCATCCTTCGAGACGCTTCGCTCCTCAGGATGAGGCGAAGAAAGCGACGGCGGAATTAAACCGGACAGCCGTGGGCTTGACCCGGCCATCCACGGCTTTTCAACAATTTCAGACAGCAAGGCGTGGATGCCCGGCACAAGGCCGGGCATGACGATCTTTTGGGATTACGAATCCTCTTAAAACCTCTACGAGCCATTCTTTTGTGCCGCAGTGAAAATGAAAAGGGCCGAGAGATAACCCGGCCCTTTTATTCGTTCGGTTGCGTCTGGAACTCAGCCCAGACCAATCACGGCTGAGATTCAGCCCAGACCAATCACGGCTGAGATTCAGCCCAGACCAATCACGGCTGAGATTCAGCCCAGACCAACCACGGCTGAGATTCAGCCCAGACCGATCCAAGTGGCTTCCCGGCCCTTGGGCGTGCTGGTGGCGACCACCTCGACGCGCTGGCCCTCGGCCAGGGTCTCGATGCCGCAGCGACGCAGCACGCTTTTATGGATGAAGACATCCTTGCCGCCATCGTCGGCGGTGATGAAGCCGAACCCCTTCTCGGCGGCGAACCATTTCACGGCGCCTGCCAGCGACGGCCCATCGGCGGCCGGCGGTGGGGGTGGGGCCGGCAAATTGGTGGTGTCGGCATCGATGATGCTGAGAACCTGTTGCCCCTTGGCGCCCTGCGCCACCTCGCACAGAATCTCGGCCCCTTCGGGCAGAATGGCCAGGCCGAACTTCTGCAACACCGAGACGTGCAGGAAGGCGTCGGGCGAGCCGTCCATGGGCGCCACGAAACCAAACCCTTTGTCGGGATTGAACCATTTGACGCGGGCCCGAATTTGGAACCCATGCTGGGGAGCCTTGGGCTTCCCCCCTCCGAAACCGTAATTCGACACGTGCACCGCCCCTTCGATAAACTCTGATCCCCGCCTATTTTCCATTCGGAAAACAGACCGTAAATTTGTCTCACGACTCGGGTTTGATTTCCAGCGCTTTTGTTGGGTATTCACGAAATCGTCCTGATTTTGCAAGATGTTCCCAAGATTTTCCACAGGATACGCATGGCTAGTGGCATCAAGATACAAAACCCCCTATTGCTTGTAGCTTCTGGGGCTTGCCGCCAAGATTGACGCCGCCTTCCCGGGGGTGCAAAGTCAGGCGCTTGAGGATTTTTTGGGATATGTGACATGCCGACCGATACCCGCCATCTGGAACTTCCGGCCCGTCTGGCCGGTCTTGCCATGCGTCCCATGCCCGAAAGAGCGCTCGAACCCCTGCTGGGTCTGGTCATGCGTCTGGTCGAGCGGCGGCATCCGCGTCTGATCGAGCGCCTGGCCGAACTGGCTCCGGCCCGGATCATTATCGAGCCCCGGGACACCAGCCACCGCTTTCTGATCGATCTCTCGGAGAGCGACGCCCCGGTGCGCCTGCTGCTGGCCCACGAGGATGACGAGGCCCAGGCCACGATTTCCGGACGCCTGGCCATCTTGATCGATCTGATGGAAGGGCGCATCGATGGCGACAGCTTGTTCTTTACCCGCGAATTGACCGTCACCGGCGACACGGCGCTGATCGTGGCCTTGCGCAACACGCTGGACGGCGAGGAAATCTCGCTGCTTGACGACGTGCTGGCTTTCCTGGGCCCCTTCGCGCAGCCCGCCGCCCGTCTGGTCGCCGTGGCCGACGATGTCGCCAAGCGCCTGGCCGGCAGAGCGCAGGAAGGACTGCGCGCCTTGCACAATCTGGCGCACGACAACCATGATCCCTTGTCCGAGGCCGAAGCCCTGCGTTCGGAAATCGCTACCTTGAAGACGCGCCTGGCCAAGCTGGAAACCAGGGCCGTCAAGTCCAAGGAAACGGCGGCGGCATGAACGAGCCCTATCTCGAACTGGTCTGTCCCGCCGGAACGCCGGCGGCGCTCAGGGCCGCCGTCGACGCCGGGGCCGATACCGTCTATTGCGGATTCCGCGACGAGACCAACGCCCGCAATTTCCCCGGCCTCAATTTCGACCGCCGCGAAATGAAGGAAGGCATCGCCTATGCGCATGCCAAGGGGCGCAAGGTTCTGATCGCCATCAACACCTTCCCCAAGGCCGGCAATGCCGCCCCCTGGCACAAGGCGGTCGATGACGCGCATTCCTTGGGCGCCGACGCCATCATCCTGGCCGATATCGGTCTTCTGGATTATGCGCGTCGCGCGCATCCGGCGCAGCGTCTGCATCTGTCGGTGCAGGCGGCGGCCTCGAACGCCCAGGCCATCGGTTTTTACCGCGACCGTTTCGACGTCAAACGCGTGGTGCTGCCGCGCGTGCTGACCGTCGATGAGATCGCCAAGCTGACCAGCGAGGTTGGGGTCGAGACCGAGGTCTTCGCCTTCGGCGGCTTGTGCGTGATGGCCGAGGGCCGCTGCGCGCTTTCCTCGTACCTGACCGGCACCTCGCCCAACAGCCAGGGTGCCTGCGCGCCGGCCAGCCATGTGCGTTACGACGAGGTGGACGGCAAGCTGATGTCGCGCCTGGGCGGCATCACCATCAACAGTTTCGAGAAAAACGAACCGGCGGGCTATCCCACGCCCTGCAAGGGCCGTTTCGTGGCCGATGGCAAGGTCTCGTATCTGTTCGAGGATCCGGTCAGTCTCAACACCATCGACATTCTGCCGCAATTGAAGGCGGCGGGGGTCACGGCCCTGAAGATCGAGGGCCGCCAGCGCGGCCGCGCCTATGTGGCGGAAGTCGTGGGCACCTTCCGCAGGGCCATCGACCAGTTGGCCGGCGGCCATGCCGGGATGGTGGCGGCAAAAAGCCTGGATCAGCATTCCGAGGGCGGGCGCCAGACCACCGGAGCCTATAAAAAGAGCTGGCGATGACATCTCCCTTCAAAATTTCCATCGGGCCGCTTCTGTTTCACTGGACGCCCGAAAGACGGCGCGATTTCTATTTCCGCATGGCCGACGAGGCGCCGGTCGATGTGGTGCATCTGGGCGAGGTGGTGTGTTCGAAGCGCGCCCCCTTCTTCGATCCGATGATACCCGAAGTGGCCGAGCGGCTGCAGAAGGCTGGCAAGGAGGTGGTGCTGTCCACCCTGGCGCTGGTGACTTCGGATCGCGAGATGGAAGCGCTGGAAGGCGCCGCCGAGGCGGGCTTGCTGGTCGAGATCAACGACGTCGCCGGCGTGCCCGCCGTCAAGGGGCGGCCTTTCGTGGCCGGGCCCTATATCAATCTGTTCAACGAGGACACGCTGAAAGTGTTCGAAGGGTTGGGGGCCGTGCGGGCCTGTCTGCATGTCGAGGCCTCGGCCCAGATGGCCCGCTTGCTGTCGGCGGTCAAGGGCAAGATGGAACTTGAAATGATGGTCTTCGGGCGTTTGCCGCTGACCGTCTCGGCGCGCTGCTATCATGCAAGGGCGCACGGGTTGGCCAAGGATTCCTGCCAGTATGTTTGCGGTTTCGATGCCGACGGCAAACCGGTCGATACGATGGACGGCCAGAACATTCTGATCGTCAACGGCACCGAAACCATGTCGCACGGCTATGTCAATCTGGCCGGCAAGCTGCCCGAACTTCAAGAGATCGGCATTTCCCATCTGCGCTTGATGCCCCAGGATGTCGATATGGTGGCGGTTTCGAAATTATGGCGCGATGCCGTCGATGGCCGTTTGTCGCCCGCCGAGGCCGAAAGCGGCCTGCGCGGACTTTGCCCCGAGATTCCCTTCGTCGATGGCTATTGGCAGGGGCGCGAAGGCCTAGCCTGGAGCGGGGAAGAGGCCGAGTAGAGCTTCGTCCTCTTCTGTAATTATCATATGCCTATTTACCTAACGATAAGTCTTTCTTGCATTATATGAGTGACAGGAATAGTTTTTTCATGGGAGTGTCACTCGGCTGTGCGACAGGCGCAGGCTGTTATCGCGGGGCGTGACCATGCTTGATCATCTGAAAATCGATCGGAAATTGACGCTGCTGTCGCTGGTCTTCGTGATCCCGGCGGCCTTTCTGGCTTGGCTGCTGATCGCCCAAAGCAACAAGGATATCGATTTCGCGTTCAAGGAAGAATTGGGCAGCCGCTACATCGCCGCCCTGCGCGGGCTGGAAGTGGAATTGACAGGCAGTTATGCCGCCACGTCCCTGGACGCCAGCGCCTTTGCCTCGGGCCAGGATCGCCTGGAGACGGTTCATCATTCTGTCGGCGCCGAGGTCGGAGACAGCGAGGTCTACCCCCCCATTCTGGATGCCATCAAAACCTTGAAAGCGGCAGCCCCCGGCCAGCGGCCAGGCGCTTACAAGGATGCCGTGGCCGCCGTTCGGGCCGCCATCTCGCGCGTGGGCGACGCCTCGAACCTGATCCTCGATCCCGATCTCGATTCTTTTTACGCCATGGATCTGGCGGTGGTGAAGCTGCCTGAACTGACCGACAGTTCCGCCCAGGTTCTGGAAACCGCTCTGGAAGCGGTTTCGGGGGCGGGCGATTTGGCCAGGGCGGCCGAGTTTTTGAAGCGCAAGGGAGCCTTCCAGGCGGCCATGGATGGTACGGCCGGCTCGCTGGATGCGGGCTATCGCGGCAATGCCGACGGATTGATGAAGGCGGCCCTGGACAAGCCCTTTTCGGCCTTGAAAGAGGCCGTCGATGCCTATGGTCTGGCGCTGGAAAGTTTAAGCCCAAGTGCCGAGCCGAACCTTCAGAAACCGGATGCCAAGAAGTTGACCGAGTTGCAGATCAAGGCGGTGCAGGCTGCGGATGCGATGTGGAAAGCGTCGCTGGCCGAGCTTGACCGTCTGCTGGCGGCGCGCATTTCCGGCTTCAAAAGCAAGCTGGCGATCAACCTGACCGCCGCCGCCCTGGTGCTGTTGGCCGCCTTCGCCTTTTCCATCTGGCTTGGCCGTTCGATCAGCAAAAGCCTCAATCGTTTAAGCAAGGTAATGAGCGAACTGGCCGATGGACACTTGGAAACCGAGGTGCCTTTCAAGGGGCGGCATGACGAAGTGGGCGGCATGGCCCGCTCGGTCGAGATATTCAAGACCGGATTGCAAGAGGCGGAACGGTTGGCGGCCGAGCAGGATGTCGAACATCGCTTGCGCGCCGAGCGCGCCGAAAAGCTGCGCGATCTGGCCAAGGTCTTTGAAGGCCAGGTGGCGGGCATTCTGGCCGATCTTGGGCGTTCCGTCGAGCGGATGGAAAACACCTCCGGCGGCATGAGCAAGACCGCGGAAGATACCGGAGTGCAGGCCAGCACGGTGGCCAGGGCCGCCGAAAGCACGACCGGCAGCGTGCAGGCGGTGGCGGCGGCGGCCGAGGAATTGTCGGCTTCCATCGACGAAATCGCCAGACAGGTCAGCGATGCCTCGCATGTGGCTGATCAGGCGGTGGAACAGGCCGAGGCCGCCAATCGCACGGTGCAGGGACTATCGACTGCGGCAGCGCGTATCAGCGAAGTCGTGACCTTGATTAACGACATCGCCTCGCAGACCAATCTTTTGGCCCTGAACGCCACCATTGAAGCGGCCCGCGCCGGCGAGGCCGGCAAAGGATTCGCGGTCGTCGCCAACGAGGTGAAGAATCTGGCCAATCAGACCGGCAAGGCCACGGAAGACATCACCTTGCAGGTGCAAGGCGTTCAGCAGGCCACCGGCGAGGCGGTGCGGGCCATCGAGGCCATTCTCGACATCATCCGCAAGATCAGCGAGATTTCGTCGGCGATAGCCACGGCGGTCGAGGAACAAGGGGCGGCAACCCGCGAAATCGCCCGCAATGCCGAACAGGCCGCCAGCGCCGCCGGTGGCATGAATGCCACTGTCGATCAGGTGCATGTCGCCGCCGAACGTGCCCGCGAGGCCGCCGGTGAAATCGAAGGCATCTCGACGGGCCTGTCCAAGGAAGCCAGCGACATTCAAGGCTGCGTACGCCAGTTCCTGGGCGGCGTCAACGCCGCCTGACAAAGGGGGACGTTAGCGCAGGCGATAGGCCGTGTGGCAGGCGTTGCAGTTCTGGGTGATGCCCTGAAGCGCTTCGAAAACCTTTTGTTGCGCCTCGTAGGTGTGCGTGATGTCTGCTTCCTGAGCGGCTTGGGCAAAGCGGCTGGCGGCGCGGTGCATCTCTGTTCCGGCGATTCGCATGCCTTCCGGCATATAGGGCCCCAGATGCGACGAGCCATGCAATTCCAAAGACGACAGGCCGATCTTCTTTTCCGCGACCCAACCCGCCTCGCTCACTTTTCCCTTGGAAAGTAAGCCTAGCAGTTCGTCTAGCGCCAGAAGATGGTCGCGCATGTTTTGCATCATGTGAGACTGCATCATCTCAGGCATTTTGACCAGTTGGCGGGTGTCCTCGGCCCCTATGGCCGCTGCCGAGACCAGGACACCGATCAGGCCGATCAAGGTTGTTTTGCCGATACGCATGGAAATCCTCCGTGATGCTTTTGTTGACGGAAGGCTAGTGTCCTGATTCGTAAGTTCGTGAGATTTGAAATCCGGCGATTTACGAACTTACGAATCAATAGGGACACTAGCAACCATTTGATTTCTAGTGTGGTTTCTGGTTTCGAAGTTCGTGTTGCCGGGGCCGCATAATCGCACGAACTTCGAAACCACCACACTAGCCTTTACCCGTCGCGGCGCATATGATCCAGATCATAGGGAGGCGGTCGTGGGCTGGGCGCGAATATTTCTGCAGATGCCAGGGACGCAGCGGCGGAGTCTGGATCGAGGCGGGATCCTTTTCGGGCGCGGCGACGCTCCATTCGGCATGTTTTATCTGGTGTCGGGAAAACTGCGCCTGCGTCGTTTCGGGCGGGATGGCGATGAAATGACCATGGCCATGATCCTGCCTGGAAATACCTTTGCCGAAGCCTCGCTGTTTTCGCCGGAATATCATTGTGATTGCATTGCCGAGGAAGAAAGCCTTGTCGCCGTTTTTCCCCAGCACACCGTCTTGGCCCAAATCGAAGGCGACCCATTGTTCGCCAAGGCGCTGGTGAATCGACTGGCCGCTCAGTTGCAGGAAAGCCGACTGCGCTCGGAAATCAGGGCCATCCGCAAGGCGGACGAGCGCGTGCTGGCGGCTTTGTCCTTGCTGGCGGGAAACGCACCCAGCCTCCGGTTGAAGGGAACGGTCAAGCAATTCGCCGGCGAGATCGGCCTGGCGCACGAGGTCTTGTATCGCACATTGGCCAAATTGGAGGCGAGGGGACGGATCAGGCGCCAAGGAGGAGCGATAACCCTGCTTTAAAGCTCGGTATACTTCTTGGCGCTGCCCCTGGCCTTCTCGACCGGATATTTGGCGGCGTTGCGCTCGATCTTGGCCGCTCCGGCCTCGGGGAGGTCGAAACCAACCCGTTCCGCGATCAGCAGCAGATATAAGAAGATGTCGGCGCATTCTTCGCGCAGGCGGGCCTGAATCCCGGGCTCATGCAGCCGGGCCTCCAACTCCTCGTCGGTTTGCCACTGGGCCAATTCCAGCAATTCGGCGGCTTCCAGCGACAAGGACAGGAGCAGATTTTTAAGCGAGTGAAACTTCTTCCAGTCCCTTTCGTCCCGAAAGGCGAGCAGGCGGGCGGTCAGGTCGTCGAGGCTTGATTTGTCGGTCATGCCCCTAGATTGCCCGGACCGGCGAAAAACGGCAACCCTTTACAGTCGTTACTAAAAATGCGCCAGGGAAGAAAGATGATTTCTCCCTTTGACAAACTTGCGTAATTCAGCATATGACTATCCCATAATATTAAGGGGAATCCGGAACAGCCCAAGCGACCCGGGAAAACCGGGGAGAAGGGGCTTAAGGCCGGAATTCGCCCTCGCGCAACACTTTAGAAAGAGGAAGGGGAGGATCGGGTATGCCCACCTTCGTACACACCGATAAATGCGATGGCTGCAAGGGCGGCCAGGTCACCGCTTGCATGTACATCTGCCCCAACAACCTGATGAAGCTCGACACCGAGCGGATGAAGGCCTTCAACCAGGAGCCCGATCAGTGCTGGGAATGCCAGTGCTGCGTCAAGGCTTGCCCGCAGCAGGCCATCGAAGTCCGCGCTTATCAGGACGTGGTGCCGATGGGCGGTCAGGTTATCCCCATGCGCACCGACTCGACCATCATGTGGACCATCAAGTTCCGTGACGGCGAAGTGAAGCGCTTCAAGTTCCCCGTCCGCACCACCCCCGTCGGTTCGATCGAACCCTATGCGGGCAAGCCGGAAATTGGCGATCTTGACAGCCCGCTGCTCTTCACCGAGGTCGGCAAGACCTTGCCCACCATCTGATCCGCTGTACGAATAAAGGAACCGACACATGAGTGGTACTTTCGGCAATCCCGAGATCGTCGACGTCACAACCGACATTCTCATCATCGGCGGCGGCATGGCTGCTTGCGGTTGCGCTTACGAAGCGCGCCGCTGGGCCCCCGACGCCAAGATCACCCTGGTCGATAAGGCCGCCCTCGACCGTTCGGGCGCTGTCGCCATGGGCCTTTCGGCCATCAACACCTATCTGGGCGAGCAGAAGCCTGAGGACTATGTCCGCATGGTTTCCGCCGACCTTATGGGCATCACCCGCGACGATCTGGTGTACGACGTCGGCCGTCACGTTGACGACTCGGTCCACCTGTTCGAAGAGTGGGGCCTGCCCATTTGGAAAGACAAGGGCAGCGAAGACGTGCTGCTGAAGGACGGCGGCAAGCCGGTCCGTTCGGGCCGCTGGCAGATCATGATCAACGGCGAAGGCTACAAGACCATCGTCGCCGAAGCCGCCAAGAAGGCTTTGGGCATCGAAAACATCATCGAGCGTTGCTTCATCGTCAAGCTGCTGCTCGACGAAAAGGAACCGAACCGTATTGCCGGCGCCGTGGGCCTGTCGGTCCGCGAGCACAAGCTGTACGTCTTCAAGGCCAATACCGTGCTGCTGGTTGCCGGCGGCGCCGTGAACTGCTTCCGCCCCCGTTCGACGGGCGAGGGCAACGGCCGCACCTGGTATCCGGTGTGGAACGCCGGTTCGACCTACGCCATGGCGGCGGAAGTCGGCGCCGAGCTGACCATGATGGAAAACCGCTTCGTGCCCGCCCGTTTCAAGGACGGTTACGGCCCGGTCGGCGCTTGGTTCCTGCTCTTCAAGTCGCAGGCCCTGAACGGTTTCGGCGAAAACTACGTGACGAAGAACGCCCATATGCTGGCCGACTTCGCCCCCTACGACAAGGCCGCCGTGGTTCCGACCTGCTTGCGCAACCACGCCATGCTGCATGAAATGAAGGAAGGCCGTGGCCCCATCATGATGGACACGCCGACCGCCATGAAGAAGCTGGCCGAGACGATGACTCCCAAGGAGATCAAGCATCTCGAAGCCGAGGCCTGGGAAGACTTCCTCGACATGTGCATCGGTCAGGCCGGCGTTTGGGCCGGCATGAACATCCGTCCGGAAGTGACCGCTTCCGAACTGATGCCGACCGAGCCGTATCTGTTGGGTTCGCACTCCGGCTGCTGCGGCATCTGGGTGTCGGGTCCGGAAGACCTGAACAGCCCGGCCAATTGGAAATGGGGCTACAACCGCATGACCACCGTGAAGGGTCTCTTCACCGCTGGTGACGGCGTTGGCGCTTCCGGCCACAAGTTCTCGTCGGGTTCGCACGCCGAGGGCCGCATCGCCGGCAAGAACATGGTTCGCTTCCTGCGCGACAACAAGGGCTTTGCCCCTGCGCTCAAGGGCGACATCAAGGCCATCGCCGAGGAAATCTACACCCCTGTGCGCAATTACATGGAGCACAAGGACAAGACGACGGCCGAAGACGTCAACCCCAACTACATCCTTCCGCGCATGCTGCAGATGCGTCTGCAGAAGCTGATGGACGAGTATGTGGCCGGCGTTTCGACCTATTACAACACCAACGCCAAGCTTCTGGCGCAGGGTCTGCATCTGCTGACCATGCTCAAGGAAGACAGCAAGCTCATGCGCGCCAAGGATCTGCACGAACTGATGCGCGCCTGGGAAAACTATCACCGCATCATCACCGCCGAAGCCCATCTGCGTCACATTCAGTTCCGTGAAGAGACGCGCTATCCGGGCTTCTTCTACCGCGCCGATTTCCCCAAGCTCGACGAAGCCAACTGGAAGTGCTTCGTCAACTCGAAGATCGACGTGGCGACCGGCGAGTGGACCTGCTTCAAGGTTCCGCACAAGGATCTGGTCGAGAAGCATTACAGCGGTCAGGCCAAGCACTAAGCTTGGCGTATGTCCATGGGTAGGGGGCGCCGGTTGCACCGGCGCCCCTTTCTCATTAGGATCGACGCCCCAAGGTTTTGAAAGCGGACGGCAATGAGCAGCGACAAGGAAGAAGACAGAATCGGCTCCGAGGAAGAAGGATTCGACCTGGAAGAGGAGGGCGCTTCCTGCGGCCCGCAGCCCAGGGGCGAGGAATTCAATCTGTTCGAGGCCTTGCGCGACACGACCGGCAATGCCGATCCCGTGACGCCGGTGCGTCTGCTGCCCGAGGACAGTTTCAATTTCCGTTGCCACAAGGATGTCGCCTGCTGGAACCGCTGCTGCCATGGCGCCGACATCACGCTGACTCCCTCCGACATTCTGCGCCTCAGCAAGCATTTCAAGCAGACGGCGGCGGAATTCCTGGCGGCGAACACGGTGCCGGCTTTTTTCCCGCGCACCAATCTGCCGGTGGCCAAGCTGAAGATGGGCGGCGACGACGGCAAGGGGCCGTGCCCCTTCGTCAAGGCCGAGGGCTGTTCCGTCTATGGGGCGCGCCCGCAGACCTGCCGCTATTATCCGCTGGGTCTGGTCTCGATGAAGATGAAGGACAGTCCCGACAAACAGGATTTCCATTTCCTGGTTCGTGAGCCCCATTGCCAGGGGCATGCGGAAAAACAGATCCAGAAGGTGGCCCAGTACCGCGAACAGCAAGGCGTGCTGTCGGCCGAGGCGGTGGATCGCGGCTGGGTCGATATCCTGATGAAGATGGCGTCTTGGAGTTCGATGGGCGGGCCGATGGGCAAGGCGCCGACGGCGCAGACCCAGAAGATGTTCTTCATGGCCACCACCGACGTCGAGGGTTTCCGCCGCTTCGTTCTGAACACGAAATTCCTGGAGACCTACGAAATCGACGCCATGGCCATCGACGACATCAAGAACGACGACGAGGCGGCGCTGCATCTGGCTTTCGACTGGCTGAAGAACATCTTGTTCAACGAGCCGACGATATTGCTGAAGGAGCAGGTGCTGCAGCAGGCCATCGCCAAGGCCCGCACCGAAATGGGAGCGGGCTAATCGGCCTTCACGGCCACCTTGTTGCGTCCGTTTCTTTTGGCTTCGTAAAGCGCGTCGTCGGCTCTGGTCAGAATCGTGTCGATCACATGATCGGCGGGCGTTATCTGCGCCACGCCGATGCTGGCTGTGAAGTTGATGGCGTCGCCGCCATACTGAACCGGCGTCGTCTCGAAGGCCTGGCGCAGGCGTTCGGCCAGGGCGGCAGCGCCTTCCAGGCCGGTTTCTGGCAGAAGGATGGCGAATTCCTCGCCGCCTAGTCGGCCTATGGCGTCGCCCTTGCGCAGCAGCGACGCGCCAGCCTTGGTCAGGGCCTTCAACACCTCGTCGCCGGCGGCATGGCCATAGGTGTCGTTGACCTTCTTGAAGAAGTCGATGTCCAGCATCATGGCGGTCAGAGGGTGGAAATAGCGCCGCGCCCGTTCCATTTCCGTAGCGGCGATGTCCATGAAATGTCGGCGGTTGTTGATGCCGGTCAGAGGGTCGGTGGTGGCCATGCGCCGCAATTCTTCTTCCATCTTCTTGCGATGCGTGATGTCCAGCAGCACGCCGATGGTGCCTGACGGCTGGTTGCTGTGCCCCGACCAGCCCTTCTGGCTGACGATGACGTTGCGCTCTTCCTCGTCGATGCGAAACGCCGCTTCGTATTCGATTTCCGGCTGCGAGGGTTCGAAAGGCAGAAAAATCTGCTGAGGTTCGGATAGCTCGCAGGACGGCAAGACGTTTTCCAGCTTCTCGCCGACCCAGGCCCCCATATCGACGCCGAAATATTTCTGGAAGGCGCGGTTGTAGCCCAGGAAACAGTCCTGCACATCCTTCCACCAGACCGGCGTGGGGATGGCTTCCAGCAGCGTTTCCAGAAAGGCGTTGGCGTTGGCCAGTTCGCGCGTGCGCTCATCGACCCGATGTTCCAAGGAATCGTTGAGCGACCGCAAGGCGGCCACGGCGCGGTTGTGGGCGCTGATGTCGCGGGCCTCGATCATGAATTCCAGCGCGCCGCTCGAGGTGGGAATGCGCGTCGCCATCACCTGGGCGTCGATGACCGCGCCGTCGCAACGCAGCATGCGCATGGGAAGATAGGAAGGCTCGGCCAGAACGTCCTTCAGCCCTTCCTTGACGATTTCCTTGTATTCGCCGTCGAACAGTTCCCACACATGCCAGCCCACGGGCGTGCAGTTGTCGCTGGCCCCCAGCATCTCGGCCCCGGCGGGATTGATGTATTCGATGCGATCATCGCGGCATTGGCAGATCAGGTGCATCGAGCGCTCGACCAGCAGCCGGAAACGGTCTTCGCGGCGCTTGGCGCTATTGGCCAGCTTGGCCTGTTTGCTGATGTCCTTGGCCGTCACCACCGTGCAGCCATCGCCCATTTCGCGGGCCGGATGCACCAGGATTTCCACCTGGCGGCGGTGATCGGCGGGCAACTGCAGTTCGACCGGGATGGGGGCGATCTCGACCGCCGTCATGCTCAGAAGCCGTTTTCCCACAGCGGCGTAATCGGCCGCCAGGAAATCGCCGAGATTCTTGCCCAGTGCCGCGAACTTGTCCACGCCCAGCAATCTAGCGCCCGCCGAATTGATGTCCTCGATCACGCCGTGACGGCACAGCGCCACCATCTCGCGCGAGATTTCGAAGGCGGCCATCGCGCCGGCAGAGAAACGGGGACCGGTGTCGCGCCGGCAGATTTGGGGTAGCGGCATTTTCAGCTTGTTCTAGAACCCGGTTCAGGCATTGGATTTAGGGGCGATAACATCAAATGGCAGGCGTTAATTCAAGCCAGACTATCATCCTGCGCCAATATTTTCCAATCGATATATATCAACCTTGGGTTAAATTATTTTCGCAAGCTTCCCCAAGCCAGCAGGCCCAAAAGGCCTGTCACGATTTCGCGGGCCCGTTTCACCAAGGCCAGTGTCAAGGCGCTTTCGGGGGCAATGCCGACCAGCGTTCCCAGGGCCAGCAGAGCGCCTTCCTGAACGCCCAGGCCGCCGGGGACCAGAAAGGCGGCGGTTCGCAGCAGGGCGGTCAGGGCCTCGACGATCAGGGCGGCGTTGAAAGGGGCGGGACTGTCCATGAGATAGAGGATGAGGCTGACTTCGCCGACGCGCGAGGCCGTTGACAACACATGCCACAGCAAGGCGATCCGCAGGTCGCTGGGCCTTGCATAGAGTTCCTTGATGGCCTGGTCCAGGCTGTGCGCGCCGGCCAGAGCCTTGTCCAGGGCCGCCCCTTTGCCGACCAAGGCGACGAAGCGGGCCAGCAGGGCGAACAGGCCGCGCTTCTGGATAGCGAAGAAGAAAGCGGCGCCGACGGCGCTCAGCAGCAGGGCGGCCAGGATGGCGCCGGCATAGCCGCCGTCGCCGCGGCTTAACAACAGGGCCAGCGCCAGCAGGGCGAAGAGGATTTCGATGACCAGATTCAGCGTGATGTCCACCACCACGGCGGCGCCCGAGGCGGCGCCGTGGCTGGGCGTTGCCGCCAGTTTGGCCCGCAGCAAATCGCCGCCGATCTGAGCCACCGGCAGCAGGCTGTTCACGGATTCGCAAATCCAGCGCAGAAGGCTTAACTGGGGCAGGCTTTTGCGCTGGCCGTCCGGATAGAGACGCCGCCAGGCGGCGGCGGCGGTGACCAGGGAAACGGCGCGATAGGCCACCACCCATGCCAAGCCCCAGCCCAGGGCGGCGACGCCGCCCAGGATATCGGCGGCGCCATGGTCGATGACCAGATAGACCGCTCCCGCCAGCCCGGCCAGTCCGGCCAGAATCAATCCAGGATGGGCGATTTTCACGAAAGATATCCGTTGGTCCTGAACCAGGCGACGGCGTCGGCAATGGCCAATTCCGCCGGCCTGGCCCGGTAGCCCAGCTCGAACTCGGCCTTGGCCGAGGAAAAGAACATCTTCTTTCTGGCCATGCGCACGCCGTCTAGCGTCGCCATCGGCTCGCCGCCGAACAGCCGGGCCCAGATTTCGGAAATGAAGGCGATGGGCATGACGGCGGCATGGGGCAGGGCGATGCTGGGCGGCTTGCGGCCCGTCAGCTTGGCGACTTCGGCCAGAATATCCTTCAGCGCCAGATCCTGGCCGCCCAGGATATAGCGTTCGCCGATGCGGCCGCGCTCGAAGGCAAGCAGATGGCCCTCGGCCACGTCATCGACATGGACGACGTTGAGACCGGTATCGACATAGGCGGGCATGCGGCCCATGGCCGCCTCGACGATCATTCGCCCGGTGGGCGTGGGTTTGACGTCGCCGGGCCCGATGGGGGTCGATGGGTTGACGATGACCACCGGCCAGCCCTTTTCGACAATCGCCTGCTTGACGGCGGCCTCGGCCAGGAATTTCGACTGTTTGTAGGGGCCGATCATGTCGGCCAGGGTCGAGGCGGTTTCCTCGTTGGCGGGGCGCCCATCGGCATGTAGTCCCAGAACGGCGACGCTGCTGGTATAGACCATGCGCTTCAGGCCGGCCTTGGCCCCGGCGTCCAGCAGGGCCAGCGTGCCGTCGATATTGGTGCGCATCATGGTTTCGGGGTCAGGAACCCACAGCCGGTAATCGGCGGCGACATGAAACAAGGCCGAACAGCCCTGAACGGCCCTGGCCAGGCTTTCGGGGTTGGTCAGGCTGCCCTCGGCGATATCGGCCTGCAACCCCTTCAAATTCCTGGAATCCGAACCTGGACGGGCCAGCAGACGCAGGCGATGCCCCCTGGCCGCCAAGGCCCGGGCCACGGCGGCTCCCACGAAACCGGTCGCTCCGGTCACCAGAACGGTCATCTCGTTTCCTTTTTGCATGCGGCCATGCGGCGATTTCCCCTTGGCGAAGCGGGCGATGCAAGCTATCTGCTAGGGGCGAAAATCACAAGAGCCCGCCATGTCTCCCACTGCCCTGACCGTTCTTCTGGCCCAGCCGCGCGGTTTCTGCGCCGGCGTCACCCGCGCCATCGACATCGTCGAGAAGGCGCTGGAGCTTTATGGCGCGCCCATCTATGTGCGCCACGAGATCGTGCACAACAAGCGCGTGGTCGAGACGCTGAAGGCCAAGGGCGTCATCTTCGTCGAGGAATTGAACGAAATTCCCGAAGGCGAGGTGGCCATCTTCAGCGCCCATGGCGTTTCGGAAACGGTCGAACAGGAAGCCTTGAAGCGCGGCCTGCCGGTGATCGACGCCACTTGTCCGCTGGTGACGAAGGTGCATAAGGAAGGCGGGCGCTATGCCCAGCGCGGCGCCCATGTGGTGCTGATCGGCCATGCCGGCCATCCCGAGGTGGAAGGCACGATGGGCCGCATTCCCGGCGGCGTGCATCTGGTGACCAGGCCCGGCGACGTCGACAAGCTGACCATTCCGGACGGCGCCGAAGTGGCCTATATCACCCAAACCACGCTGTCGATCGACGACACCAGGGGCGTGATCGACGCCCTGAACAGGCGCTTTCCCGACATCAAGGGCCCCGACGTCAAGGACATCTGCTACGCCACCCAGAACCGCCAGACGGCGGTGCGCAAGCTGGCCTCGTTAAGCGATCTCATCTTGGTCGTCGGCGCCAAGAACAGCTCGAATTCCAACCGCCTGCGCGAAATCGGCCTCGAACTGGGCAAGACCAGCCACTTGATCGACGACGCCAGGGATCTCGATCCTTCCTGGCTGCAGGGCATCAAGACCTTGGGCATCACCGCCGGCGCCTCGGCGCCCGACGTTCTGATCGACGAATTGCTGGCCCGGTTGGAGAGCCTGGGCCCCATCGAACTTAAGGTGCTGGAAGGGGTGGAGGAAAACGTCAGCTTCAAGATGCCCGAACATTTTCCCGAAGCGCCCCATCACAAGGCGGTATCCGCACTATGAGCGTCCCCTTGATTCAGCAATGGCGTGTCGGCAGCTACATCATGAAACAGCGCCTGACCGGCGTTGACCGCTATCCCTTGGTGTTGATGCTGGAGCCCTTGTTCCGCTGCAATCTGGCCTGTCCCGGCTGCGGCAAGATCGACTATCCCGACGAGATTCTGAACAAGCGGCTTTCGGTCGAGGAATGTCTTGGCGCCGCCGACGAATGCGGCGCTCCGGTGGTCTCGATCCCTGGCGGCGAGCCGTTGCTGCATAAGGAAATCGACCTCATCGTCAAGGGATTGGTCGAGCGCAAGAAGTTCGTCTATCTGTGCACCAATGCGCTGTTGCTGGCCAAGCGCATCGAGCTTTTCACGCCCTCGCCCTATCTGACCTTCTCGGTCCATCTTGATGGTTCGAAGGAGGAACACGACAAGGCGGTGGGACAGGACGGCGTCTATGAACGCGCCGTCGCCGCCATTCAACTGGCCAGGGCCAAGGGGTTCCGCACCAATATCAACTGTACGCTCTATGACGGCCATGACGAGGCCAAGCTGGCCGATTTCATCAGCTATGTCTGCCATGATCTGGGTGTCGAGGGCGTCACGGTGTCGCCGGGCTTTTCCTACGAACATGCGGCCAGCCAGGACAAATTCCTCAATCGCCAGAATACCAACGCGCTGTTCCGCCGCCTGTTCATACTGGGCCAGGGCCGCAAATGGCGCTTTTCGCAAAGCACGCTGTTCCTCGATTTCCTGGCCGGCAATCAAGACTATGCCTGTACCCCTTGGGGGACGCCAACCCGCAACGTCTTCGGCTGGCAGAAACCCTGTTATCTGCTGGCCGACGGCCATGCCGGCAGCTTCAAGGAATTGATGGAAACCACGGATTGGGACCGTTACGGGGCGGGCCGTGATCCCCGTTGCGCCGATTGCCTGATGCATTGCGGCTACGAGGCGACGGCGGTGGCCGACACCGTGGCCCACCCTTTGAAGGCGCTGTCGGTGTTCCTGAAGGGGCCGGGACTCACTTCAAGCTGAGTTGATTTCGTGCTATCCTGCCTGGGCGCGGCAGAAGGCCGCGCTTGCGAGCAGGAGGCTTTCATGTCCAGCCAAGCTCTGACTTCTTTATCGAGCGCTGCCAACAGCAAATTGGCCGAGGAGTTGCGCCAGGGCATGGCCCGCGTCAAGGCCGAGGGCGAGGCGCGACAGCGCGAGATCAAGATGCAAAAGGCCGCGGAAGCCGAACGGCGCGTCGCCGATGCCGAGCGGCAGTTGGAAGAATTTCGCAAAATGGCCTTGCTGCTGCGCGCTGCGGGCGACAGGAAGGGCCTGCGCGAACTGATCCGCCAGGCCAATCAGTTGGGAAAGCGGGTGGCCGAAGATTTGAAGCTGATCGGCGATGGCGCCTTGGCTTTCAGCGAGACCGATCCTGCCGGCGCGCTCAAGAATCTCGATGCGGCGCGCCGCCATGCCGATGTGATCGCCGGTCAGTTAAGGGGGCTTGCCGCCCTGGCCGAAGAAGACGACGAGATTAAGAAGGCAGGCGAGGCGGCGGCCCGGGGCGTGGAGGAAGCGGTCAGGAATTTCCCAACCCAGGAAATCCAGCGCCGCTTGGGCGAAAAGACTCTGGAAGCCCATGTGAAGGCACAGGCCTCAGCGCCGCCGTCCGTGGAAAAGGCGACTTTGCCGTTGCTGGTTTATACCAGCTTGCAGAATGAATGACTCATTTCGCCGGAGCGATTTTTCGCGGGCAACAGGCGCGGAGCGCGCGGCTGTGTGGTTCACAGTAAGCGGTCCGCAACACATTGCCCGCGAAAAAGCGC
>JACRJC010000029.1 GCA_016215555.1 Rhodospirillales bacterium
CTCATGCCTTCCGGAGGGCCGAAGGCCCGTCTCGAAGGATGGGCATCGACAAAATGCCCCACCCTTCGAGACGCCTGCGTGCCGCAGGCTCCTCAGGGTGAGGAATCTTGTTTACCCATTTCCATTTGCAGCGTCGAGGAGCCGAATTAATTTTAACGTATTTTATTTTCGCTTGATGATTGTCAAGGACATGCCCTACATTCACATTATAGTCACATCAAACTAGACTAAATCAAAAGACACGAGGATCAAATGATAAACAATCTAAAAATCGCGACTCGCATGTGGCTGGGTTTTGGCGCCTTGGCTCTGCTTTTGGCCTTGGTCGTCGGGTTCGTCGTTGTTGAGGTGCGGGGAATCGACGAGAACAGCGAACGCATGACCGGCGTTCGCATGCCGGTCGCCAATGCCAGCGTGGCCATCGAGACGCAAACATTTGCCTCTTTGGCGGCTTTGCGGGGATATTTGCTGACAAGCGATCCGCAATTCCAGGCCGACCGCGCCGAAGCCTGGACGATATTGGATTTGCGCATTGCTGAAATGGACAAGCTGGCGCAACACTTCACCAATCCCAAGAATGTCGAAATGTGGTCGGCGGCCAAGATTTCGCTGTCGGCGCTGCGTCAGGCCCAGGAAGAAGCCGAAACCCTTGCCCCTGTCGATCCCACCGCCGCCCGCAAGATTCTGTCCGAAAAAGCCGTGCCCAACGTGACCAAGCTGGTCGAAGTGTTCGAAGGGCCGAAAGCCAATGATGGCAAAAGAAGCGGCGGCATGGTCGATGACCAGCGCAAGATGCTTGTGGAGGAAGCCGCCAATGTCAGCCGCCTGATCAATGAACTTAGTACGGTTGCCTGGGCATCTTTGTTCGTTGGCCTGATTCTGGCGGGCGTCATCGCCCTGCTGACGGCGAAAAGCATTGTGCCGCCCCTGGTGCAAATGACGTCGGCGATGAACAAGCTGGCCGAAGGCGACATGGCGGTGTCGATTCCGGACAGCACGACCCAGGACGAAATCGGCGCCATGGCCAAATCGATGCATGTGTTTCGCGCCAATTTCCAGCGTCAGAAGGAGTTGGAGGCCCTGCAGGAAGCCGAACGGGCCGCCCGCGAGCTCCGGGCGAAGCATATCGAGGAGATTACCGCCGGGTTCGATCAGGAAGCCTCGAGCCGCGTCAGTGCCGTCGCTTCCTCGGCCAAGCTGATGAACGCCACGGCGACGGAATTGTCGGCCACCGCCGAACAGACCAGCCGCCAGGCCACGGCGGTTTCGGCGGCTGCCGAGGAAGCCAGCACCAATGTGCAGACCGTCGCCGCTGCGGCCGAGGAATTGTCGAGTTCCATCGTCGAGATCACCCGCCAGGTGACCACCAGTTCCCGCATTTCCGCCCAGGCCATGGACGAGGCGGGCAAGACCCAGGTCATCATGAACGCCCTGACCGAGGCGGCGGGCCGCATCGGCGAGGTCGTGCATCTGATCAACGACATCGCGTCGCAGACCAACCTTCTGGCGCTCAACGCCACTATCGAGGCGGCCCGCGCCGGCGAGGCCGGCAAGGGCTTCGCCGTCGTCGCCAATGAGGTCAAGTCGCTGGCCAATCAGACCGCCAAGGCCACCGAGGAGATCACCCAGCAGATATCCTCTGTGCAGCAGCAAACCCATGTCGCGGCCGAGGCCATGCAAGGCATCGTCAACATCATCAATCAGGTTGGCGAAATCGCTTCCGGCATCGCCAGCGCCATGGAGGAACAATCGGCGGCGACGGGTGAAATCGCCCGCAATGTCGAACAGGCGGCGGCGGGAACCCGGGAAGTCACCGACAACGTAACCGGGGTGCAGGCGGCGGCGGGGCAGACCGGCCATGCCGCGCAGTCGGTTCTGGGGGCGTCCCAGGATCTGAATGTGCAGTCGGATCAGCTAAGCCAGGCCGTCAGCCGTTTCCTGACCGCCGTCAAAAGCGCCTGAACCTGCTGGAATTGAGCCTTCAGACATGCTATCCACCCCCTGACTGATGAAGAACGCGCCTCATCCTTCGAGACAGCAGCTCCGCCGCTCCTCAGGATGAGGTGGTTTACGGCTTATCCTCACCCTGAGAAGCAAAGCATCTCGAAGAGTGAGGATGGGCTTGGACGGTTTTTCAGAAGCCTGCTAGCTCGAACCTCTGGGGGTGGATATGCGCCGCAAACTGATCGCCGGAAACTGGAAGATGAACGGGTTGCTGGCCGATGGTGTGTCTCTGGCTTCCCAGGTGGCCGAACTGGCCAAGCCGCGCTCGCATGATTGCGATCTGCTGATCTGCCCGCCTTTTACCCTGCTGATCGAAGCCTTGCGGGCCGTGGCCGGCACGCCGGTTGCCGTGGGCGGCCAGGATTGCCATGCCAAGCTTTCCGGCGCCCATACCGGCGACGTGTCGCCCCAGATGCTGACCGATCTGGGCTGCCGCTACGTCATCCTGGGCCATTCCGAGCGAAGGGCCGATCATGGCGAGACGGATGCCGAGGTCAAGGCCAAGGCCGAGGCGGCGCTGGCCGCCAATCTGACCCCCATCGTCTGCGTCGGCGAAACCGAATCCGAACGCGATTCCGGCAAGACGCTGGAGGTGGTGGGCCGCCAGTTGAAAGGTTCGCTGCCCGAGGGCGGGACAGCGGAAAAGGTCGTCATCGCCTATGAGCCGGTCTGGGCCATCGGCACGGGTAGAACCCCCACCCTGGACGAGGTCGAGGAAGTCCATGCCATGATCCGTCGCGAGTCGGGGCTGGGGGCTGGCGTGCGAATCCTCTATGGCGGCTCGATGAAACCCTCGAACGCCAAGGAATTGCTGGCTTTGCCAGACGTTGATGGCGGATTGATCGGCGGCGCCAGCTTGAAGGCTGCGGACTTCTGGGCCATCGCAAGTGCCTGTCCATAAAGGATAATTTTAAACTCTAGCCAAACCGGTTGCGCAAGGTTAAAACGGCGCATCCCAAGGATTTCGGTGTCGTCATGGAAAATGTGCTTCTGGTCATTCACCTGTTGCTGGCTATCGGTCTGGTCGGCGTCATCCTCTTGCAGAAAAGCGAGGGCGGCGTTCTAGGCATGGGCGGCGGCGGCGGCGGATTCATGACCGGGCGCTCGGCGGGCAATCTGCTCACCCGCACGACGGCGATTCTGGCCACCGGCTTCATTCTGACCAGCCTGGCCCTGGCGCTGATCGCCAACAATCAGAAGGTCAGCCGGTCGATCGTCGATCAGCCGGTGGCAGCCGACCCCGCGCCATCTCCGGCGGCGCCCGAACCGGCCAAGGCGGCCGAACCGTCAGCCCCCGTCGCGCGCTGAGGGCTCCATGGTCGAGCCGCAAAAACCCCGCTTCATCTTCATCACGGGCGGGGTCGTCTCCTCGCTTGGCAAGGGATTGGCCTCGGCGGCGCTAGGAGCGCTTTTGCAGACCCGTGGCCTCAAGGTGCGGCTTAGGAAGCTTGACCCCTATCTCAACGTCGATCCGGGCACCATGAGCCCCTATCAGCACGGCGAGGTCTATGTCACCGACGACGGCGCCGAGACCGATCTTGACCTTGGCCATTACGAGCGCTTCACCGGCGTTTCCTCGCGCCAGAGCGACAATATCACGACGGGCCGCATCTATTCCAACGTCATCGCCAAGGAACGCAGAGGCGACTATCTGGGCGCCACCGTGCAGGTGATTCCCCATGTCACCGACGCCATCAAGGAATTCGTGCTCTCCGACACCGGCGACGCCGATTTCATTCTGTGCGAGATCGGCGGCACCGTGGGCGACATCGAAGGCCTGCCCTTCCTGGAAGCCATCCGCCAGTTGGGCAACGAGTTGGGCCGCGACCGCTCGATGTTCGTGCATCTGACACTGCTGCCTTACATCCCCACGGCGGGCGAGTTGAAGACCAAGCCGACCCAGCATTCGGTGAAGGAACTGCTTTCGGTCGGCATTCAGCCCGACATGCTGCTCTGCCGCGCCGACCGCCCGATTCCGGCGGGCGAGAAGAAGAAGATCGCGCTTTTCTGCAATGTGCGGCCCGAGGCGGTGATTCCGGCGCTTGATGTCGACAACATCTATCAGGTGCCGATCAGCTATCACGAAGAGGGCATGGACCGCGTGGTGCTGCAGCATTTCGGCATGGATGACGGATCGGAGCCCGATCTGTCGCGCTGGTGCGGCATCACCAACACTGTGCGCCATCCCGAGGGCGAGGTCACCATCGCCATCGTCGGCAAATACACGGTCCTGCTGGACGCCTACAAGTCGCTGGGCGAGGCGCTGACCCATGGCGGCATCGCCAATAATGTGAAGGTGAAGCTGGATTGGCTGGACGCCTCGATCTTCGAGACCGCCGAGGGCGCCATCCAGCGCCTGGAAGGCGTGCACGGCATTCTGGTTCCGGGCGGCTTCGGCGAGCGCGGCACCGAGGGCAAGATCGCCGCCGCCCAATTCGCCCGCGAACACAATATCCCCTATTTCGGCATCTGTTTCGGCATGCAGATGGCGGTGATCGAGGCGGCCAGGCATCTGGCCGGCCATGCCCAGGCCAGTTCCACCGAATTCGGGCCCACCGATAATGCCGTGGTCGGTCTGATGACCGAATGGATGAAGGGCAACCAGTTGGAAGTGCGCCGCCTGGGCGGCGATCTGGGCGGCACCATGCGCCTGGGCGCTTTCGAATGCCATCTGAAGTCGGGCTCCAAGGTGCGCGAGATTTACGGCTCGGACGTCATTTTCGAGCGCCATCGCCATCGCTATGAAGTGAACCTCAACTACAAGGCGGAACTCGAGACGGCGGGATTGCTGTTCTCGGGCATGTCGCCCGACGGATTGCTGCCCGAGATCGTGGAAATTCCCGAGCATCCCTGGTTCGTCGGCGTGCAGTTCCATCCCGAACTGAAAAGCCGGCCCTTCGAGCCGCATCCCCTGTTCACCTCCTTCATCGCGGCCGCCGTGGCGCAAAGCCGATTGGTGTGATGATGTTAAGTGACGAAGAACTTGAGGCACTTCTTCTTAACGGCGAGTCAGATCGCGTTGAGAGGAAGGCTTCGGCTTCGGATCGCGACAAAATTAGACAAGCAATTTGCGCATTCGCCAATGATTTGCCAGGGCATGGAAAGACGGGTGTGATTTTTGTCGGCGTCAATGACGATGGCTCGTGTTCCAACTTGGCTATTAGCGACGATTTGTTGCTGCTTTTTTCTCAGATGCGCGAGCAGGTACAACCCTTTCCGACAATCAGAGTAAGCAAGAGAAATCTGACAGGGTGTGACGTAGCTGTCGTAGAAGTCGATCCCAGCGAAATACCACCAGTTAGATTCGATGGCAGAACATGGATACGAGTTGGTCCCAGGAGAGCCGTGGCTTCTCCGGATGAAGAGCGACAGTTGATTGAGAAGCGGCGCTCCAGGGCTAGGCCCTTTGATATTCAGCCGGTTCACGGTTCTGTTCTTGAAGACTTGGATTTGGAATTTTTCCGCCGGGAGTATCTAAACCGAGCTTACGCGCCAGACGTTATTGAACGTAACTCGAGAGGCGTTGAACAACAATTGGCCGCGCTTGGTTTTGCGACACCTGATGGCGTCCCAACCAATGCAGGCATTCTCGTTCTTGGTAAAGCGCCAAAATCATGGATCGGTGGCGCTTATATTCAGTTTGCTCGTTTCGATGGGGTGACTCTTTCTGATCCGATCAAGGACCAAAAAGAACTGTCGGGACCGCTACACGAGGTTCTTCGTTATCTTGATGAGATATTGAGGCTAAATATTTCGGTGGCGCTGGAAGTAGGCCAACTGGCTTCCGACGTCAAGCACCCCGACTATCCCCTGGGCGCGTTGCAGCAGTTGGTTAGAAATGCGGTTCTTCATAGAAATTTTGAGGGAACGAATGCGCCAGTTAGGCTTTACTGGTTTTTTGACAGGATTGAAATTCATAATCCCGGTGGACCTTACGGTCAGGTGAACTTGGGAAATTTTGGACAGCCATACTTGACGGATTATCGCAATCCCGTTCTGGCGGAAGCCATGAAGGTTCTTGGTTATGTCCAGAAATTCGGCATGGGAATTGCGCAGGCGAGAACTGAATTGGCCAACAATGATAACCCGCCTCCTGAATTTCAGCCTGAGACCAACTTTGTTTTGGTCACGGTAAGGAAGCGCAGATGAAAACTGTAGCTTTCTTTAACAACAAGGGCGGGGTTGGCAAAACCTCTTTAGTCTACCATTTGGCCTGGATGTTCGCCGATCTCGGCAAGCGCGTCATTGTGGCCGATCTTGACCCCCAGTCAAATTTAACATCTGCTTTTCTTTCGGAGGAGGCCTATGAGCTTCTGTTTTCCGGAAGCGTGAGAACTGTTCACGGGGCGCTTGTTCCGCTTATCAATGGAACTGGGGACATTTCAGAACCGTATATAGATGCTATCGGTGATCGCATAGGGTTGCTTCCAGGCGACTTGTCCTTGTCGCGGTTCGAGGATAAACTCAGCAGGGAGTGGCCCTCATGCGTAGATGGTGATCCCCGTTCCTTCAGGGTTATCTCCTCTTTTTTTCGCCTCATTAAAAATGCGGCGGATCGATTTCAGGCGGATGTTGCCTTTATCGATATCGGGCCAAACCTTGGGGCGATCAACCGGTCGGCGCTTCTGTCCTCCGATTATGTTGTCATTCCATTGGCCCCGGATTTGTATTCGTTGCAGGGTATGAAGAATCTAGGGCCTACTTTAAGAGATTGGAGGGGGCAGTGGAATGACAGGCTGGCGCGCAAGCCTACTGGCCTCGACATATCCCTTCCTCGAGGCGGCATGGAGCCGATAGGTTACATTCTCATGCGGCACTCGATAAGACTTGACAGGCCCGTTAAGTCATTTGACCGATGGATGACGAAAATGCCCGCCGCTTACAGTGATTTTGTTCTGGGCGTAGAAGATGAAACTAGTGCGGAGCATCCATCAAGAGACCGCTACTGCCTTGGCATGTTGAAAGATTACCGCAGTTTGATGCCTATGGCGCTTGAAGCGAACAAGCCAATTTTTCATCTGACTGCTGCAGACGGCGCCATCGGCGCCCATTACGCCTATGTTAAGGATGCCAGGGACGATTTTGGAAAGCTCGCTTGCCGGATTGCCAATCAGATTGGAATGGATTTGTCGCCATGATCCGTCACGTCGCTGTCGGGAACGTGACTTTCGGCAACGATTTGCCGCTGGCCCTGATCGCCGGTCCTTGCCAGATGGAAAGCCGCGACCATGCGATGGAATGCGCGCAGGCTTTGGTCGAAATGACCGCCCGGCTTGGCATCGGCCTGATTTTCAAGACCTCGTATGACAAGGCCAACCGCACCTCGGTTGCCGGTCAGCGCGGCATGGGTATGGACAAGGCGCTGCCGGTCTTCGCCGAAATCAGGCAGAAATTCGGCTGTCCGGTTCTGACCGACATTCACGAAACCATTCATGCCGCCCCCGTTGCCTCGGTAGTCGATGTCTTGCAAATTCCTGCCTTTCTGTGCCGCCAGACCGATCTGTTGCTGGCGGCGGGCAAGACCGGCAAGGTGGTGAATGTGAAGAAGGGCCAGTTCCTGGCCCCCTGGGATATGGAGAATGTCGCCAGGAAGGTGGCCAGCACCGGCAATGAGAACATCTTGCTGACCGAACGCGGCTCCAGCTTTGGCTATAACACGCTGGTCGTCGATTTCAGGGCTCTGCCGATCATGGAGCGCGCGGGCTATCCCGTGATCTTCGACGCCACCCATGCCGTGCAGGCGCCGGGCGGGCAGGGCAATGCCTCGGGCGGCGACAGAACCATGGTGCCTTATCTGGCGCGTGCCGCCGTCGCCGTCGGCGTGGCCGGACTGTTCATCGAATGCCATCCCGATCCCGACCGCGCCCCCAGCGACGGGCCGAACATGATAGCCATGAAAGACATGCCGAAATTGCTGTCCAATCTGCTCGCTTTTGACAAGATCGCCAAACAAGGAGATGCGTCATGACCGCCATTATCGATATCCACGCCCGCGAGATTCTTGATTCGCGCGGCAATCCCACCATCGAGGTGGACGTCATTCTGGAGTCCGGGGCCTTTGGCCGCGCCGCCGTGCCCTCGGGCGCCTCGACCGGCGTTCACGAGGCTTGCGAACTGCGCGACGGCAACAAGAAGCGCTATGGCGGCAAGGGCGTCACCAAGGCCGTCGAATCGGTGAACGGCGAAATCTTCGACGCCATTTCCGGCATGGATGGCGAGGAGCAGGTCGCCATCGACCGCACCATGATCGAACTGGACGGCACCAAGAACAAGAAGCGCTTGGGCGCCAACGCCATTCTGGGCGTATCGCTGGCCGTGGCCAAGGCCGCCGCCGAAGAGGCGGGCCTGCCGCTCTACCGCTATGTCGGCGGCGCTTTCGCCCATACGCTGCCGGTGCCGATGATGAACATCATCAATGGCGGAGCCCACGCCGACAATCCCATCGACATCCAGGAATTCATGATCCTGCCGGTGGGCGCGCCGACCTGCGCCGACGCCGTCCGCTATGGCGCCGAGGTCTTCCATGCCCTGAAGGGCGAACTCAAGAAGGCCGGACACAGCACCAATGTCGGCGACGAGGGCGGCTTCGCCCCCAACCTCAAAAGCACCGAGGAGGCGCTCGACTTCATCATGAAGGCCATCGCCACCGCCGGATTCAAGCCGGGCAAGGATGTGGTGCTGGGTCTCGACTGCGCCTCGTCGGAATTCTTCAAGAACGGCAAATACGAGATGGCGGGCGCCAAGAAAAGCTACGACGCCAAGGGCCTGGTCGCCTTCTACGAGAAGCTGGTCAAGGCCTATCCCATCGTTTCCATCGAAGACGGCTGCGCGGAAGACGATTGGGCGGGCTGGAAGCTGTTGACCGACAAGCTGGGCGGTCTGGTGCAGTTGGTGGGCGACGATCTGTTCGTGACCAATCCCGAGCGCCTGGCCGAAGGCATCAAGAAAGGGGTTGGCAATTCGATCCTGGTCAAGGTCAATCAGATCGGCTCCCTCACCGAAACCCTGGAAGCGGTCGAGATGGCGCATAAGGCCGGCTATACCGCCGTCATGAGCCACCGTTCCGGCGAGACCGAGGATTCCACCATCGCCGATCTGGCCGTCGCCACCAATTGCGGGCAGATCAAGACCGGCTCGCTGTCGCGCTCTGACCGCATGGCCAAGTACAATCAGCTTATCCGCATCGAGGAAGAGTTGGGAGGTGCTGCCAAATATCCCGGCATCGGCGTCTTCAAACGGCGCTAAGGCTATTTGTGTGGTTGTCGGCCAAGCCGCCATTGAGGCGGCGGCCAAGCGCCCGTGAGGGCGCGCCCGGCGAGGGACAAATGGTATGGAAAGGGAGCGCTATCGGCGCTCCCTTTTTCGTTCAGAAAGCATTTATCCAGAATTCAGCGTCAATTCAGCCGGCATCTTGCATCTTCATGCGTGTGATGTTCAGCACTGTGCGGTTTTGATGGTTCAGGCCATCTGCGCCGCGCAAGCCCTTCTTTCGCCCGAGCATGTCCGTGATCCGATGCGGTCTTTCCGCCACTAGGATTGGGGGGCATGACTTTCTTTGCGCCCATCCCTTGACTCCAGAGAACATATCGAGTCGGGAACAATCCGAGTCGCGGAACGTGAATCCAAAACCGGAACATTTGTGAACGCACTGAATCCAAATAGCTTTTCTATATTTTGGCCCTTGACGCCGCGACTCGGGCGTGATTCCGTAGCCCCCATGAACACGATGCAAGAATTGCGTCGGCGGCTGAAAGCCATCCTGCCATCCCTGCTGGGGCTTTGTATGTGCGCCTATTTCGGATACCACGCCATCCAGGGCGATCGTGGGATCATCCGATTGATGCACCTGAAGCAGGAACTGAAGCAGGCCGAAGAGGCTTATAACGCCGTCCATGCCGAGAAAACCGGCTGGGACGCCCGTGTCGCCGGCTTGAAGCCCGGCTCCCTCGATCCCGACCTGATCGAAGAACGTGCCCGCGTCGAACTGGGCATGGGCAAGAAGGGCGAGCGCGTCATTTTCATGAATGGTCATACCGAAAACAGATAATTCTCAGTCGGGAAATCCCAGCGGAGCGGAGCGACTGGGCGCAAGCGCGCCCCGCGAGCATTCCTGCGAGCGTGAGCCAAGGCGCGCAGCGCCGCCCGGCGCCTGAGGGGCAGTGTTACAACTTCGGCAGCAAGCCGCCGGCCTTCTTGCCGTTGAGCAGGATTTGCCCGTCCGGCGCGATATCGATCTGGTAATCCAGATTGCCCTTGCCGTCGGGAATGCCGGTGGCGCTCAAGATCCCCAGCACGGCGATCGATGACAGCATGCCCGCCGATCCGCCGCCGCTAATACCTTTCAAGCGATCCTGAACGCCCGACAGCTTGCCGGTAAAGGCGCCGGTGGTCGGGGCTTGAGGCGGGAAGCGGGCCTCGCCCTTGATCCTGGCGGTCAGGTGGACCGACTGCGCCTGGGCTTCGGTGACCGTAACTTTGGCATTCTGTTTATGCAGATGGGGTTCGATCCGGCTCCACAAGGCCTTGCCGAAAGGATTGCTTCCGTCGGCGGCGGCGGGCGCCAGTTCCCGCAGCACCGAGCCCCAATCGAAGGGATCGGCCGTGCCTTTCAGGCTCAGGCGCACCGGATTGACTTCCTGCGGCGCCCCCGGCATGCGCGGCGCCGGCGCTTGATGGCGCCAGGCGAAAGTCAGCCGGCCATGGCCCTTCAGCGGTTTTTGCGAAAGATCGAGACGGGCCTGCTCGATATTGATCTCGGTCCGGTCGGCGGCCCGATAGCCGATGACGGAAGCCAAATCGATGGCAGCCTGGCTGGAATCGGCGGAACTGGCGGCGGTCAGTTTGGCCGAAGAAGCGACGATATTGTCGCCCGAGGCGAATTCCACGCCCAGGCCCTCTAATTCCACGTTCAATTTGGTGAAGGCGCCGCGCTTGTCGTCCCACAGTCCCTCGATACGGTTGCGGCTGAATTTGGCCGCCGCCCGCACCTGGCCGTTGGCCGTGAATCGCACCAGATCCGAGACATGGCCCGAGACCGTCCAACCGCCTTGTCCCGGCGCGACCAGAAGTTCGGAGGGGCCGAAATCGATGGTGGCGCGGTTGGCGCCGGAAATGGGGGCCAGCCAGGCCAGTTCCGAGACCTTGATCAGAAAGGCGCCAGAAGCCTGGGCCTGGACCTGGATCGGTTCGGCAAAGGACAGTTTGCCCTCGCCGGGCCTGTCGGCGGTCCAGGCGGCCAGGGCCTGGTTCAGGTTGTTTTTGAAGCTTTGGACATCCTCGGCCCGGGCCGGAAGGGCCAGGGCCAGAAAGGCGAGAATCAGGGCGGTTTTGCGCATGGGCCTTCTGATACGGGGAAATCGTGGCATTTGCAAGGCGGCGCCCGCCCGGCGAGGGGCCAAGGAGCGAAGCGACCAGCGGCCATTGAGGCCGCGGCCAAGCATTCCGAAGGAATGCGCCCGGCGAGGGGCCAAGGAGCGAAGCGACCAGCGGCCATTGAGGCCGCGGCCAAGCATTCCGAAGGAATGCGCCCGGCGAGGAGCTAAACAATATTCGCCCGGCGCCTGGGGATAACATAAAACGCATACCCCCATGCATGGGTGGGGGTTGCAAGTTCAGGTCAGCCGATTATCCTCGCACGGTCCAAGAATAAAGGGAGTTTCAGATGCCTGCGCTTCGTTCCCGCGCTTCGACCCATGGCCGCAATATGGCGGGAGCCCGCGGGCTCTGGCGCGCCACCGGCATGAAGGATGAGGATTTCGGCAAGCCGATCGTGGCCGTGGTCAATTCCTTCACCCAGTTCGTGCCCGGTCATGTTCATTTGCACGGCATCGGCCAGATGGTGGCCCGCGAGATCGAGAAGGCGGGCGCGGTGGCCAAGGAATTCAACACCATCGCCATCGACGACGGCATCGCCATGGGACATGGCGGCATGCTGTACAGCCTGCCGTCGCGCGACCTGATCGCGGACTCGGTCGAATATATGGTCAATGCCCATTGCGCCGACGCCATGGTCTGCATCTCGAATTGCGACAAGATCACGCCCGGCATGATGATGGCCGCCATGCGGCTCAATATTCCCTCGGTGTTCGTTTCCGGCGGACCGATGGAGGCCGGCAAGGTGACTATCGGCGGCAAGAGCCGGGCCGTCGATCTGATCGATGCCATGATCCAGGCCGCCAATCCGGCCACCAGCGACGAGGACGTCACCGCTTACGAGCGTTCGAGCTGCCCCACCTGCGGCTCCTGCTCGGGCATGTTCACCGCCAATTCCATGAACTGTCTGGCCGAGGCGCTGGGCCTGGCCCTGCCCGGCAATGGCACGCTGGTCGCCACCCATGCCGACCGCAAGGAATTGTTCATGCATGCCGCCCATCTGATCGTGGAAATTTCCAGACGCTGGTACGAGAACGAGGATGCCCGCGTGTTGCCGCGTTCGCTGGCCGGCATGAAAACCTTCGAGAACGCCATGGCCCTGGATATCGCCATGGGCGGTTCCACCAATACCGTGCTGCATCTTCTGGCCATCGCCCGCGAAGCCGGCGTCGATTTTTCCATGAATGATATCGATCGCCTGTCGCGCAAGGTGCCGCATCTATGCAAGGTTGCCCCCTCGACGCCAGACTTCCATATGGAGGACGTGCATCGCGCAGGCGGCATCATGGCCATTCTGGGCGAGTTGGACCGGTTGGGCCTGATCCACCGCGATGTGCCCACCGTCCACAGCCCGACGCTGGCCCAGGCGCTTGAAGCTTGGGATGTCGTGCGCACCAAGGCTGACAATGTGGTTTCCTTCTATCGCGCCTCGCCGGGCGGCAAGCCCTCGATCAAGGCTTTCACGCAATCCAAGCGCTACCGGTCGCTCGATATCGACCGCGCCAAGGGCTGCATCCGCGATGGAAGCCACGCCTACAGCCAGGATGGCGGCTTGGCGGTGCTGTTCGGCAATCTGGCCGAACAGGGTTGCATCGTCAAAACGGCGGGCGTCGATGCCTCGATCCTGACCTTCTCGGGCCCGGCCGTTGTTTGCGACAGCCAGGACGAAGCCGTCGAGGCCATTCTGAACAACAAGGTCAAGGCCGGCGATGTGGTCATCGTGCGCTATGAAGGCCCCCGGGGCGGGCCCGGCATGCAGGAAATGCTGTATCCCACCAGCTATATCAAGTCGATGGGGCTGGGCAAGGAATGCGCCCTGATTACCGACGGGCGTTTCTCTGGCGGCACCTCGGGCCTGTCGATCGGCCATGTCTCGCCGGAAGCCGCCGAGGGCGGGTTGATCGGCCTGGTGGAATCGGGCGACCGGATTGAAATCGACATTCCCAACCGGCGCATTCAGTTGGCGGTGCCCGACGAGGTGATCGCCCAGCGCCGGGCGGCCATGCTGGCCAAGGGCGGTGATGCCTGGAAGCCCCTGGCTCGCAACCGCCCGGTCTCGCAGGCTCTGCAGGCCTATGCCATGATGGCGACCAGCGCCGCCCATGGCGCCGTGCGCGATCTTAAAAATCTTACCCGCAAAGTCTGATCTCATGTCGGCTCCTGGCGGTATCAGCGGTCATCGAGACCTGTTCGTGCGCGAGCGCCTGCCAGCGCCCGAACTGATGCCGCAATTCGATTTTTCGGCCCCGCATCTGCAAGGCTGGCCGGACCGCATGAATGCGGCGGCCCAACTGGTCGATCGCGCCTGCGAGTTGGGATATGCAGGGCAGCCCGCCACCATCTGGGACGGCGTGGTCTGGAGCTTCGCCCATCTTAGGGAACGGTCCGAAAAGATCGCCAGCCTGCTGATCCAGGATTGGGGGCTGGCGCCCGGCAACCGGGTATTGTTGCGCGGCGCCAATTCGCCGATGCTGCTGGCTTGCTGGCTGGGCGTGGTGCGGGCCGGATGCGTCGCCGTCACCACCATGCCCTTGCTCAGGGCCAAGGAGCTGGGCTTCATCCTCGAGCGAGTGAACATCCGCCACGCGTTGTGCGAATCTTCGCTGGCCGACGAGATGATCGGCGCCGCCGGCAAGGCGGGCGAGAAAGTGATGGTTGGCCTGTTCCATCCGGTAGGGCAGGGGGATGGCGAATTCGAGCGCGCCCTGAACGCCAAACCGGCGGGGTTCAAGCCCGCCGACACCGCTGCCGACGATCCGGCCATGATCGTCTTTACCTCGGGCACGACCGGCAATCCCAAGGCCGCCGTGCATTATCACCGCGACATCATCGCGGTGGCGGAATGCTGGCCCCGGGAATTCGGCATTCGGCCCGGCGATGTCCATGCCGGCTCGCCCTCGATGGCCTTTTCCTATGGCTTCGGGGCCTTCATCGCCTTTCCGCTGCGCCATGGCTGTTGCTCGGTGATGCTGCCCAAAGCTGCCCCCGACGCCATCCTGAAGGCCATTGCCAGGCACAAAGTGACCTCGCTATTCGCCGTTCCGACCTCGTACAACGCCATGATCGACGAGGCGGGCAAGCACGACCTGTCCTCTTTGCGCTTCTGCGCCTCGGCGGGCGAGCATCTGCGCGACCACACGTTCCGCAATTGGCAGGAGGCGACGGGGCATCGGCTGGTCAACGGCATCGGCTCGACCGAGATGCTGAATCATTTCATCGCCCAGCCACTTGGCGTGGATCGTCCGGGAGCGACGGGACGCCTGCTGCCGGGCTATCGGGCCCGCATCATCGACAAGGACGGCAATCCGATGCCCGAGGGCGAAAAGGGCTGGCTGGCCGTGCAGGGCCCCGTCGGCTGCCGCTATTTCGACGACCCCGAGCGCCAGAAAGTCTATGTGAAACAAGGCTGGAACGTTACCGGCGACATTTTCGAGCAGGATGCCGAGGGCTGGTTCTGGTATATTGACCGCGGCGACGACATGATCGTCTCTTCGGGCTACAACATCTCGGGCAGCGAGGTCGAGCAGATCCTGATCGAGCATGCCAAAATCAAGGAATGCGCGGTGGTGGGAGCCCCCGACGACGAGCGCGGCCAGGTGGTCAAGGCCTTCGTGGTCCTGAAGGACGGGGCCTCGCCATCGGATGACTTGGCCCGCGATATTCAAGAGTTTGTCAAAAACGCCGTCGCCCCTTATAAATATCCCCGCCTGGTGCGCTTCCTGGACGAATTGCCCAAGACCGCCACCGGCAAGATTCAAAGGTATCTGCTCAAAGAGATGGAGTAATCAGGTGGCGGGCAATCGGGTTCTGGTCTTTCTGCTGGCCTATAATGCCGAGCGGTTCATCCAGGACACGATGAAGCGCATCCCCGAGGCGCTGAAAGAGTTCGACACCCATGTGCTGATCATCGACGACGCGTCTAAGGATCGCACCGCCGAAATGGCGCTGGAATTCCAAAAATCGACGCCGCTGCCTTTTCCCACCACCATCCTGCGCAATCCGGTCAATCAGAATTACGGCGGCAATGTCAAGCTGGGCATGCGCTACGCCATCCGCGAAGGTTTCGACGCCGTTTGCCTGATCCATGGCGACGGCCAGTATCCGCCCGAGAAGCTGCCCGAATTCGTCAAGCCGATCTTGAACGGCGAGGCCGATGCGGTGTTCGGCTCGCGCATGATGGTGTCGGCCGACGCGCTGAAAGGCGGCATGCCGATGTACAAATTTATCGGCAACAAAGTGCTGACCCGGCTCGAGAACTGGATTCTGGGGACAAGGCTTTCCGAATTCCACTCCGGCCTGCGTCTCTATTCCGTCAAGGCGCTGGAGCGGCTGCCCTTCCATCTCAATTCCAACGACTTCCACTTCGACACCGAAATCATCGTGCAACTGCATTTCGCCGGCCTGCGCATCCAGGAATTTCCGATCCCGACCCGCTATGGCGAGGAAGTCAGTCACGTCAACGGATTCAAATATGCGTTCGATATCATGAAGCAGGCGGCGCTCGGCCAATTGCAGCGCTTGAATCTGGTCTATCAGCGCAAATTCGATGTCGCCCCCAAGGGCCGCGAAACGCTTTACCATGTCGGCAAGATGACCTTCACCGAAGCCCATCGCCTGGCGGTGGATGCCGTGGCGCCGAAGGCGAGGGTGCTGGATATCGGCTCGTCCGACGGTTTGGTCGGCGAGGCCTTAAAGCAAGGCGGCCATTATGTGGCGGGGCTGGACAAGCATGCGCCGCCGCACGAGCGCGGCTATGACCGCTTCACCCCCACCGATCTCGACCGCGAGCCGATGCCCGTCGATCCGACCGAATTCGATGCCATCCTGCTGCTGGATATCCTCGGCCATTTGAAAGAACCCGAGCGCTTCATGGAGCGCCTGCACGAAGCCCTGGGCGGCAAGCCGGAAACCCAGGTCATCGTCACTGCGGGCAATATCGGCTTCATCCTCAATCGCCTGCAATTGCTGTTCGGCTATTTCAATTACGGCAAGCGCGGCATTCTGGACGCCAGCCATACCCGCCTGTTCACCTTTCAAAGTCTGCCCAGGTTGCTGGAAGAGGCGGGTTTCGAGATTTCCAGTGTTCAGGCCGTGCCGGCGCCTTTTGAGCTGGCGCTGGGCGACAATGGCTTTACCAAGATATTGGTGGCGTTCGACCGGCTGCTGTTGAAGCTGTCGCGGGGCCTGTTCGGCTTTCGTATTTTCGTGACGGCCAGGCCGCGTCCGACGCTGGACGGCATCCTCGCCAAGGCCGTTGCGCAGGAATAGGATTTGCACTACACTGTATTACATTGTCGTTCATTGGAGCCTCCGATGGGCAAATCTGCCGTCATGAGTTTGCGCCTGAAGCCGGAATTGGGCAGCCGCATCGAGCGCTTGGCCAGCGCCGTTGACCGTCCGAAGAATTGGATCGTCGAGCAGGCGCTTGAGGAATATCTTGACCGCGAATCCTGGCAGGTCGCACAAATCAAGCAGGGCCTGGCCGAGGCGGAGGCCGGCGATTTCGCTTCCGAGGCGAAAGTCGCCGCTTTCAAGCGCAAGCATCTGAAGTGAAGATTCGCTGGCTGCGCGTGGCGTTGGCGCAGTTGGAGCGCGAGACGGAATTCATTTCCCAAGACGATCCCAGAGCCGCCTCGGCCATGGTCCGGCGCGTGTTTGAGGCCGCCGAGGGGCTGAAAGATTTTCCCGCATTGGGACGGACAGGCCGCGTTGCCGGAACAAGGGAGCTTGTCGTGCCGGGAACGCCCTATTTCCTGCCTTACCGTGTCAGAGAACAAAGGGTTGAAATTCTACGATTCCTGCACGGCGCCAAGAAATGGCCGCCCTGATATTCACTGGCACTTCGACGCAAGATATTGAATTGGCCAGACGACCGAAATGAATTTACCTCATCCTGAGGAGGGCCGAAGGCCCGTCTCGAAGGATGATCATCTGTCGCCGCTCGGATTGTTTCTCTTGCCTACCCTTCGAGACGCGCTACGCGCTCCTCAGGGTGAGGAATCATTTCATTACGCTTCCGCCATCCGTCTGGTCTCGGCGGCGATGCGCCGCAGATAATCGCCATAGCCGCTTTTGCCATAGGGGGCAATCAGGCTTTCGAAACGGGCCAAATCGATGAAACCCATGCGCAGCGCGATTTCTTCCAAACAGGCGATTTTCAATCCTTGGCGCGATTCCACCGTCTGCACGAATTGCGCGGCCTGCAGCAAGGAATCATGGGTGCCGGTATCCAGCCAGGCATAGCCGCGCGACAGATGCTGGACGGTCAGCGCCCCCAATTCCAGATAGAGGCGGTTGAGGTCGGTGATTTCCAATTCGCCCCGGGGTGACGGTTTCAACGAAGAAGCCAGGTCGCAGACCCGGTTGTCGTAGAAATATAGGCCTGTCACCGCCCAGTTCGATTCCGGGGCCTGGGGTTTTTCTTCAAGCTTTGTGACCTTGCCCTTCTTGTCGAAGCTGACCACGCCATAGCGTTCCGGATCGGCCACTTCATAGGCGAAGACGGTGGCGCCCTGGTTCTTCTGCGCCGCTTCCTGCACCAATCCTCGCAAACCATGGCCATAGAAGATATTGTCGCCCAGAACCATGGCGACGGAATCCTGGCCGATAAAATCGCGCCCGATGATGAAAGCTTCCGATAATCCGTTCGGCTGTTCTTGAATCGCATAGGAGATGCGCAAGCCCAAGCTGGCGCCGTCGCCCAGCAATTGGCGGAAACGATCCAGCGCGTCTTGCGTGGTAATCAGCAGAATGTCCTTGATGCCAGCCAGCATCAGCACCGACAGCGGGTAATAGACCATCGGCTTGTCGTAGATCGGCAGCAATTGCTTATTCACCGCCTTGGTCATCGGATGCAGGCGCGTGCCCGAGCCCCCGGCCAGAACGATCCCCTTCATCGCTTGCCCTCCAATCCGGCGCGTTCGGTGGCTTTGTGGGCCTTGATCAGCGGTTGCCACCAGCCCTGATTCTCAAGATACCACTGAACCGTTTTGCGTAAACCTTGCTCAAACGTAACCGATGGCGACCAGCCTAACTCGGATTGCAGTTTGCTTGGATCGATGGCGTAACGATGGTCATGGCCGGGCCGGTCGGCGACGTAGGAAATCAACTGCGCGTGCGGTTTGCCGGGCGATTGCGGGACCAGTTCGTCCATCAGGGCGCACAGCGTCGTCACCACATCGATATTGCGCATCTCCGACTGGCCGCCGACCAGATAGCTTTCGCCCAGCCGGCCCTTTTCCAGAATCGCGACCAGGGCCGTGGCATGGTCGTCCACGAACAGCCAGTCGCGCACATTTTCGCCCTGGCCATAGACGGGCAGGGGCTGGCCCGAGAGGGCGCGCACGATCATTAGGGGGATCAGCTTCTCGGGGAACTGGTAGGGGCCGTAATTGTTCGAACAGTTGCTTAGCACCACCGGCAGGCCGTAAGTGTGATGCCAGGCCAGAACCAGATGGTCGGACGCCGCCTTCGAAGCCGAATAGGGCGAGCGCGGGCGGTAGGGGGTGTCGGCGGTGAAGGCAAGATCCTTGGGGCCCAGGCTTCCGAACACTTCGTCGGTTGAAACATGGTGGAAGCGGAAACCGGCCTTCTTATCGGCTTCCAGCCCGCGCCAGTAATCCAGCGCCTCTTCCAGCAGGCGGTAGCTGCCGGTGATGTTGGTGTCGATGAAATCGGCGGGCCCGTCGATGGAACGGTCGACATGGCTTTCGGCGGCCAGATGCATGACGGCGTCGGGACGATGCTTTTGGAAAATCGCTTTCAGTCGGGCGCTGTCGCGGATATCCGCCTGCTCGAAGGCGTATCGCGGATTGCCCGCGACCGCTGTCAGCGAGGCCAGATTGGCGGCATAGGTCAGGGCGTCGAGATTCACCACCTCATGCGCCGTATTTGCAATCAGATGGCGCACCACCGTGCCGCCGATGAATCCGGCCCCACCCGTGACCAGAATCTTCATGGCGCGCCACCATCGCGCCCAAAGACCGGCGGCAGATCCTTCAGGCGAGGAAAGGTCTTGTCGCGCTCGGCCAGGATGGCGCTGGCCTCATCCACCGGCCAGCCGATGCCAAGGTCGGGGTCGTTCCACAACAAGCCCAGATGGTTGCAGTCGGGGCTGTAGGGAGCCGACAGTTTGTAGGTCAGTTCGGTTCCGTCTTCCAGTGCGCAGAAGCCGTGCGCGAAGCCGGTGGGTATGTACAACAGCTTCCATTCGGCCTCGTTGAGGTCGATGGCGACATGGCGTCCGAAGCTGGGCGAGCCCTGGCGCAGATCGACGGCGACGTCGAGTGCTTGCCCGCGCGAGACGCGCACCAGCTTGGCCTGGGCCCTGGGCGGGGTTTGGAAATGCAGGGCCCGCACCGTGCCCTTTCTGGTCTGGCGCGACAATCCGTCCAGAACCCAATTCTCGTGGATGCCGATATTCTCGAATTTCGTCGCGTCCCATAATTCCGAGAACAGGCCGCGCGGATCGGCATGGGCGTCGAGATACACGATTTTCACATCGGGAATGGCGGTGTCTTCAAGGCGCATGCGGCCCCGCGATCAGGGTCTGGCGCAAGCCTTCCTCGAGCGGCACCTGGGCCTTCCAGCCCGGCGGATTTGGCCCTTGCCAGGGCACGTCGATATGGCGCTTGGGCAGTTTCCATTCACCCCACAATTTCTCGAGCTTGTGGCCGGCGATGCGTTCCAGCGTCTCGACCACATCGCGGATGCTGTGGCGAAAACCTGAAACCGCGAAGCGCTTGTCCTGCCAATCGTTGGGCCGTCCGATCAGGCCGGCGCCGGCCTGGTACAGGGCTTCGGCGACGTCGCTGCGATAGGTCAGATCCATCACCACATCTTCTTCCGGCAAGGGAATCGGGGTTCCGTTTTCCAAGGCCTTGAGAAGGGCGGGGACCAGTTTGGCGCGCTTGTCGCCGGGGCCGTATGTGTCGAACAGGATCAGCGACGTGGCGCTAAGGCCAAGGTCGGCATGGTAGGACAGGATGGTTTCGAAGGCTTCCTTGGTGGCGGCGTAAAGGCTGAAGGGCCGGGGTGTTGCCGACTGGTAGAACTGGGCATAGGTGCCGACATTGACGAAGTTGGTGAATTTGCGCCGGACCAGGGAATCAATCAGGCAGGCGCCCAAGGTGATGTTGGTGTTGACCAGTTCAGGGATCTCTTCGGGCGCCGGATCGCGCAGATATAGATTGGCCAGATGATAGGTGATGTCGGGCCGGGCCAGGCGCACAGCCTCATCGATGCTTCCAACTCTGCGGTCGATGGGATGCAGAATGACGCCGTGGCGTGCCAGAACCGCCGTGTTGGTTTCGACGCGCACCAGTGCGTGGATTTCCATGCCCAGGCGCAACAGGCGCTCGGCCAGCGCCAAGCCGGGAAAGCTGGTGGCACCGGTGAGCAGGGCGCGTCGCATGATGGCGGCCTAGAAGCTATTGGCCAAGGCCAGGAAGCTTTCCTGGACATAGGCCAGGGCCTTGGCGTCCAGGCCCTGATGGCAGCCGATCAGGATGCCGCCTTGCATCACGCGGTCGGCATTGGCCAAGCCCTTGGGATCGGCGCGGTGGGGGATGTTTTTGAAACCGGGCTGGCGCAGGATGTTGCCGGTAAAGACGGTGCGGGTCTGGATGTCCCGCTTCTCAAAATGGATCTGTAGATCGCGCCGGGTAAAGGGGGCTTCGGGTCTTACGATCAGTGGGAAGGCCAACCAGCCGGTGCGCACTTCGGCCCGCTGGGCCGGCAGGATGAACCAACCCTCGAACTTGGCGAAGAAATCCAGCAGGGTCTTGAAATTGGCTTCACGCTGCTGGATGAAACCTTCCAGCTTGGCCAACTGGGCCAGACCGAAAGCGGCCCCGATTTCCGAGGGTAAGAAATTATAGCCGACGCCTTCGAAGATGAATTTCGAATCATAGGGAATGCCATCGACCTCGGCATTGAAGCGGGCGTCGATGCTTTCGCTTTCGCCCATCAGGCTCGAGGAGCGGCCCCAGCCGCGCAAAAGCGTGGCACGCCTGGCCAGAATCTCGTCATTCATCGTCACCATGCCGCCGAAACCTGCGGCGGTCACCACATGCGACGCATAGAAGCTGGTGACGGATATGTCGGCCAGGGCGCCGGTGGGGCGGCCCGAGACGGTGGCGCCCAGCGTGTCGCAGGAATCCTCGATCACATACAGGCCGTTTCTGTCGGCGATGCGCCGGATTTCCACCCAATCGGGCAGATTGCCGATCAGATTGGGAATCATCAGGGCGCGGGTCTTGGGGCCAATCAGGGCTTCGATGCGTTTCGTATCGACGACATAGCTGTCGGGTTCGACATCGCAAAAGACCGGCACCAGTCCCAACTGCAGCAGGGGCGAAACGGTGGTGGCGAACGTCAGCGCCGGGGTGATGACCTCGGACCCCTTGGGAAGATCGAGGGCGGCGAAGGCCAGCAGATTGGCCGACGAGCCGGAATTGACCATCAGGCCGAATTTCTTGCCGAACAGGGCGGCGATCTTGTTTTCGAACTCGGCCACTTTGGGGCCGGTCATCAAGGTCAGCGACTGGTTGCGCAGCACGTCGGTGACGGCGGCGATCTCTTCTTCTCCATAAACAGCCTGACCGTAGAAAACGCGCATCAAACCACCTCCACCTTGCGCACGGGCATGATCCATTTTCCGCCCGCTTTGCGCCACGCCACTTCCTTGGCGTCGATTTCCTTGAAATGATTCCAGGCGAACAACACGGCGGCGTCGGGCGGATTGGCCCTGAAATGCTCCGGAGCCACGACGGGAATATGGCTGCCCGGCGCGAAGGTGTTCTGCTTGGCGGGTGTGCTGTCTTGAATCCAATCCAGATGGCCGGGCGTGATGCCGCACCAGTTGATGACGGTGGCGCTTTTGGCGGTGGCGCCATAGCCGGCCACGCGCTTGCCCTGTTTCTTATAGCCGTCGATCAGGCTCATCAAACGGTCGCGCGATTCCTCGCAGCGTTGCTTGAAACGCACATAGGTTTCGGCTCTGTCCAATCCCAGTTGCTGTTCCTTGGCCAAAGCCGCCGCCAGTTCGGGCGAGGAGGGACGCTGACCCTTGCGACCCAGATGGTAGCGCATGCAGCCGCCGTGATGGTCGTTGTGTTCGACATGGAACACTTCCAGCCCATGGCGTCCGAAGGCGTTGTTGAGCGCCGTAATCGACCAGATATACATATGTTCGGCATAGACCTGGTCATAGGCGCAGTCCTCGACCATGTCGCCGAGATAGGGGTCTTCCTGAATCATCACCCCGGTCGGCTTCAGCAAGATATCGACGCCGGCGGCGACGGCGTTGATGTCTTCGATATGGTGCATGGTGTTGGTGGCAATGAACAGATCGGCATTGCCATGTTCGGCCACGATCTGTTTTGCCGTTTCGACGCCGAAGAAGGCGTTCAGCGTTTGCACGCCCTTGGCCCTGGCCGCCTCGGCGACATTGGCCGATGGTTCGATGCCCAGATGCCTTGTCTTGTCACGCGCGAAATTTTGAAGCGTGATGCCGTCGTTCGATCCGATCTCGGTCACGAAACAGTCGGGCCCGGTCATGTAGCGCTTCTTCAGATCCTCGGCCATGGCGGCGAAATGGCGGCTCATCACCGCCGAGGTGCTGGCGAAATAGGCGTAATGGTCATGGAACATCTGTTCCGGCCTGGGGATTTCCACGATCTGGAAACATTTGCAGACCGGGCACAGAGCAGGTTTCAATTCGTAGAAATATTCGGTTTCGAATTCGGCCTTTGAGCGCAGAAAGGCGTTGGCGATCGGCATGCGGCCGAAAGACATGAAGGGCAAGACGGGCGATTGGCAGATGCGGCAGCGATAGCTCATGGCGCTGCAAGCTATCGTCTTGGGGGGGGGAAATCAACCGCCACGGCAGCCCCAGAGGTCGAAGAATTGGCCTTTTTCCTTCAATTCGTAGGCTTCCAGGAAGGACTGGCGGTAGGCGAACAGGAAATCTTGGCCCTGAAAGACGCTGGGCATGGTGAAAGGAGGCTCGCCGGCCGGGATCAGCCACCAGGGCGAGGCGCAGCCGGACAGGCGGTCGCGGCGCGATTCGGACGGTTTCATTCCGATAAAGGCCATTTCCATGTCCGACCAGCCGTCGAGGCTGGTGGGATGGCCCTTGAAGGCCAGCATGGGCTTTAAGAAGGTGGTGCGGTAGGTCTCGGCGACGTCGCGGCCAAATCCCATTTCGACGGCTTGGCCGGGATGGCGGGCCATCGCAGCCTCGATCTCGGCGGCCGCCTCGGTCATGAAGGCGCGCTCGGACATGTATTTTTGCAGCCGGCGCTGGGACGGCCAACCCAAAAGCAAGGGGATCAGGATCAACAGCGTCAGACCGGCCAGCAGTCGCCTTGGACGCTCGGCCAAAGCCGCCCGCGACAGTCGCAGACACAGATCGGCCCATAGCGGCAGGAAAGGAATGAGCTGATACCAGGCGCTGCCGGCCACCGAGGCCGGATAAAGCCCGATCGCAAGGCAGGCCCCATAGGCCAGGGCGTAAAGCCGTTCGTTCCCGGGCAGGTTTTTCCAGGCCCAGGGCAGCAGCAGCAGCGGAGCCAGGAAAGGCAGCATGCGCTTGATCGACAGCAGCAGCAGATCGGTCTCGATGCCGCGCACGCCAACCGCCCTCTGAAGCCCGCCCAGATAGGGTTCCAGCGGGAAGGAAGGCAAAAGAAAGGGCGCATACCAGGCCAGGGCCGCAGCCAAAGACGCCAGCGGCCAGGCGAAGGGCCAACGCCGGGCGGCGAAGCCCAGGGCCAGCGGGGCCATGAACAAGAATCCGTGCGCCTTCACATTCATTGCCAGGCCCGTCAGCACGCCCAGGGCCAGGGGCGCCATCCACCAGGATTTGCCGCTGCGCCCCAACTGCGCCGTGGCGGTCAGGGCCAGAGCGACCAGCATCAAGGTGACGGGGTCGGCCCGCGTCCACAGGCTGAACGGCGTCGCCATCAGCAGGCCGGCCGACATAAGCGCCAATCCGGGGGCCAGCCAAATGGGGCCGAAGCGATGCCAGGCATGATGGGCAAAGGCGGCCAGGGTCAACAGGGCGGCCAGGATGCCCCCCAGCTTGCTGCAAGCGATGGCGCCGCCGAACAGATTCAGCCACAAGCCGTTCCACAGATAGGGTAGGGGACCATAGAGAGTGAGCAGGAAATCGGGAGCGTCGGGCGGCATATAGGCCGGCAGGCCCTGGGCCACCCGCCAGGAACGGATCGCCATGTTGGGCTCGCCATGGTCGAAATATCCTGAAAAATCAATATAATGAATGGCGAGGGCGGCCAGGATGAGCAGGCAGCCAGCAGCCAGAAATGGAAACAGAACCCGCCCGGCAAGCCAGGGCAGGGGGCAATCCGTTGTTTTAAATGAATTTCCAGGATCCGTTTGAAACCGCTTCATGGCCCGAGAGTGTCGAAGCCGTGGCATCGCGTCCATTGAAAATTAACCGGCAAGGGCGTATATTGACAGATAGCTGCTGAAGGCGGCTTCACCTCGGCGCCTGCAGGGGTTCGCCGAAACGGAACAGGAAGTCCGGTCATGTTTGGTGTCGCGTTGCCTCTTCTTTTGATAGCGATGGCATTTGCGATGGCGCCTTTGTCGGCGTCGTGCGTTTTCGTGTCCGCGCCCAAGCGCGAAGGTAGGCGATAATGTCCGCTGATCAGGTAAGTCTTTCGATTCTTCAGGGTTCCGGCTCCGTTTACGGCAGTGGTTCGATGCAGGACGTCATCTACGACCGCATCAGTCAGCAATACCAGGACCGGATCGAGAAGGCCAGCGAAGCCCGCAAGGAGGTCTACGACTCCAAGGCCAAATATTACGAGACCCAGAATGAAAAGCTGATGCTGGTTTCGGGCGGCATCAAGAACGCCGTCGATAACGTCTCGAGCGCGGTCGATAGCGCCAAGAAGATCAAGGATATGATTTTCGATCTGAAGGTCTATCTGGAAAGCGCCGACAAGGATTCGACCTATTACGCCCAGGAATTCGACAAGAAGTTGGCAGCCATCTACGAGGAAGTGCAGAACGCCGACGGGGTCTACAATCTTCTGGGCGCCAAAAGCCGCACCAACTACGAGTCCAACGAGTACGATCTGCAGATCGATGAAAAGGGTACGACCGTCACCCTGCAGGGCTACAACATGTCCTCGGATTACATGGTCACCGATTCCGACGGCAAGTACTGGGTCGCCGACATGTATGGCGGCATCAAGCGCTACGACAATTACAGTTCCGGCGATCTGGCCGACGAGACCACCTATTCCACCGTTCAGGCCGCAGCCGCCGGATCGGGTTCGGCGACCAGCAAGGTCATCACCCGCACCGATACCAACTATTCCAGCAGCAGCGTTTCCTTCGACGTCGGCGGCAGCAGCTATACCGGCACGGTTTCGAAGGGCGGGCTCGAAATCGGGCAAAGCTGGTTGTACGGGCGATTCTCGGATGTCGATGGGATCGCCCAAGCGACCGAGGACGTCAATGACGCGTTGGAAGACGCTGAACTGATCGTTACCCAGTTGACGGCTCAGAAGGCGACGATTGAGGGCGAGTATAATTCGCTTACCAACACCATCGGCGAGAATCAGAGCGCCATGAACAGCGCCATGATCGCCCAGATGGAAGAGGAATATGATTTCGCCCTCAAGATGCGCACCGAGTATCAGGGGGTGATTACCAGCATCGCCTCGATGGCCCAGACGCAAGGCCAGTACGGCCAGATCTTCGGATCGATCTTGGGCGACAATCCGCTGACGAACTATATGTTCGACCAGACGGCCTAGATGCACATCAAGCAGGTTCTGGGTTGCGCCAGACTTTGAATGCCTGAATGACTTCCGTTTTGGCACGAGCTTGATGGCGATTTGTTTCAATCAGATCCATTGAAATGAGTTCGTTCATGTCCCGGGTCAATTTGACGGAATGATGTCGATAGTCAGAAGAAAGTGTTGCAGTCAATTCGTATATCTTGTTTTTAGCAATGAATCCTCCTGCTTCGCCAAGCGCAAGTGCCAAAGTTCTTCTGCGGATATCAGCCTTGGATTTCCTATCAGTGAACTTCTCATGCACGTAGTTAATCCATGCAACTTTTTCCTGATAAGAGCGGATGCGATCTATATGTTCGCGTAAACCATCAACAAATCCAGTTATTGCATATTGAAAGAAAGCGATGACATGTTCGTCCCCGTGAATTGCCTTGTCTAGGAATCTGTAATAATTACTTCTAGTTAAGTTGTAATGGTTGCTTAAAAGATGGCAAGTGGGTTGAGGCAATCCTGCTGAAAGAAGAATGCTCAATTCAATAATACGAGCTGTTCGGCCATTGCCATCGCCAAAAGGATGAATCCATACAAAAAACAAATGTGCAAAAATTGCCTTAATGAGGGCGAAAACAGTGCGGTTTTCCTCTGGCAATTTAAAATCATTTAGATGTTTGCAAAACATGCCCAAAAGGTGCTTGCAATCATCTGCGGGTGCGCATCGATATCGTCCGGCAGTAACGTTGTGACGACGTATTTCACCTGGAACAACATCTTCATTCAGGGGGAGGTCTTTAAGGATGATGGCATTCATCTTACATATGGCTTCTGGAGTGAAGGGTTTGGACCCATCATTCCGCAACTCCCTAGCAAGTTCATTGCAAGCTGTAACAACATTATCAATCTCTTGACCGAGGTATCGCCTGGATAATGGCAGGCGCAATTTTCCATCCAGATAGTTTTTCACCTCGTCCTCGGAAAGAGTGTTTCCTTCGATTGCGGTCGTCGCTAAAGCCCCCTTTATTAGATAAAGGTGGTGGATTTTTTTGGCGATTTCCGGTGAAAGCGGAACACCGGCGATGTGTTCACATTTTGAGCTGGCTCCTCCCAATGCGATCCAAAGCGCATACGGGAAACGCTGCGTATCAATCTTGAAATTTATCCAGGGATGTGTCTTTTCATATGTCTTCATGAACGTTAGTTCTAACATACAGATAAGACATAATAAAGTACTTTTTTGTTATATGCATTGTTTTCAAATTTGGGTGCCTATTTGTTCTCCTGAATGATTGTGAGGGAAGCCCTTAGCTTTTGTAATCACAAATAAATTTTTCGGCGGTTTGCGGGCAGCCTTCCAACGGGCCGGTGCATGTTTCCGGATGGCTGGCGTTTTCCAAAAGTTCGGGCCTGACGTCGATCCAGCCTTGCATGCGCTCGGGCTCGAAACCGGCGCAGCGTTTGCCGCCGGCTTCCATCAGCGGACGGCGTATCAACAAGGGATCGGCCAGCATCAGGTCCAGCGCCGCCTCGGCGTTCAAAGCCGCGACGTCGATTTCTCCGGATTTGACGCGGGGCGATGAGCGGTTGAACCAGTCGGCGATTTCCATGCCGGCAAAGAAGTCCCGAAGCCGCTGCGCCGTCCACGCTTCCGTCAGCAGATTGCGGACGTCAAGCTTGTATCCCGAGGCCATCAGCAGCGCCTTTTGCCGCGCATTGCCCTTGCAGCCGGGCTTTTCCCAGAAAGTGACGTTCATGAAAGACCTGCCTCCTTGGCCGAAACCTCTTCGGCGATACGCAGCAAATGCGGCACCTGACGCTCGATCTCGCGCTGGGCCGGTTCTTCCAGCTTTTCGCGCCAGGCGTCGGGAATGTCTTCGATGCCGTATGTGGCACCCGCCAGCATGCCCGACAACGCCCCGGTGGTGTCGGCGTCGCCGCCTTGATTGACCACCTCGATCAGGCAATTGCGAAAGGAATCGGTGCGGAAAAAATAATGCAACACGGTCTGCACCGTGTCCACCACATAGGCCGAGCATTGCCCCTTATAGGGATCGAACCGGAAGCTGCGGAAATTATCGACCAGCAGATTGGCGTGATCGCGGGCCGATTTGATGCCGCCGCCCAGGATCAGATCCTGGACCATGCGGCCAAGCGTCAAGGTGGCGGCGTCGGACAAGGGATGATTGTGGGTGATGTGGGCCTGGGCCAGCGCCCAGGCCTCGAAGGTTTTGGGCGCCCCCAAGGTGGCGATGGCCGTGGGCAGGATGCGCATCACCGCGCCATTGCCGCCGTCGCCGTCATTGGGCAGGGCTTGGACGGTGCCTTCCATCATGTAGCGGCGGATGCCGCGCCGGCAGGTGTTGCCGACATCGACCGGCTTGGTCTTGAGCCAATCGAGAAAGCGCTCGCAGGCGATGGCGACGTCGAAGCCGTCGGCGTCGATATGCGCCCGGCCCAGGGCTAGGCTCATCGCCGTGTCGTCGGTGGTCTGGCCGGGCTTCAATTTCAGCCAGCCGCCGCCGATCATCTTTTTGTGGGTGCCGTGCTGCATCTCGATTTCACGCCGGGTCAGGAACTCGACCGTGGCCCCCAGCGCGTCGCCGACCGCCAGGCCCAGATAGGCGCCCATGGCTCGGCGCTTGATGGAATCGGAAAGTACCAGTGCGCTCATTAGAAATAGCTCGCTTTCACGCGGAAATCGCCGCCGATGACCATATATTCATGTTCGCCCTTCAAGGGCGCGGTTGGCAGCAGCGCGTTGAAGAACATGATCTTCGTGGCCGGCACGCTGGCTTCCAGGATATGGTCGCCGAATTCGCCGGCGATGTCCCTGGACGACGAAAAGGAATTGAGATTGTTCAGCCGCACCACGATGGTGCGCTTGTCGATGCGTTCGACCAAGACCTGTTCCTCGTAGCTGTTGACGCCGCGAAAAAGGGTCAGATGCTTGCGCCCCGCCAGAAAAAAGCGGTTCAACGACCATTGGCAGAATTCGTACAACAGGTCTAGTTGCAAATAGATGGCGTTGGCGTGGAAGCGCGACGACATCTTTTCCTCGGTATAGACGACCCAGCTTTCGCTGCCCAGGCGACCCACCGGTTGCTTGTGATAGGTCGGGAACAGGCCAAAGCGGCTTTCGACCCAGCCTTTCATCACCGCCCCTTCGGGGGTGTTGGTTTCGAAGCCCCAACCCTTCAAGAGACGCAGATAGCTGGAACGGAAACGCTTCTTTCCGGCTTTCTGCTCGCCCTTTTCCTTCTGTTCGGGATCGATGCCAAACATGGTGCCCATCCATTCCTGGAAGGCCCAGGCCGCTTCCTCGATGCTTTCGGCCCGGGGCAGCATTTCCTGGAACAGGCCCTTGTTGGTCTCGCGGATGCCGGCGATATGCAGCGGCACCGGATAGTCGTTATAGGCGACCGATGTCAAAAGCCCCGTCGGTATGCCGACGAGGTTGGTGCTATGTCCCCTGGCAGCTTCCTCTTCCGTGCGCCGCACGGCGACCCTCCTGCTGCTCCAATCTTCCGCATTTATAAAGCAAGAAACAGGCCAGCGGTGAAACGCCTATATCGTTGGTATTCGCCGATCCCGGCATGTGGGGGAGGCGACAAAGGAAGCGGGGCTTTGTCAGGGTTGCGACAAGACCGGACAAAGAGGGAATTCTGTGCGTATTTCTATTACTGCGTTGATAATAAATACAATAATATGTCAGCAGGCCTGTCCTTGAAACTGGCACGCCTCCTGCAAGGGTAGGGCTAGGCGGTGGTTCGCCCACATTAGTCCAGATAATAGAAGGAGCAGTTCCATGGCACTTCGTCAGATCGCTTTCTACGGCAAGGGCGGCATCGGCAAGTCTACCACTTCGCAGAATACCCTGGCAGCGCTGGTCGAGTTGGGTCAGAAGATTCTGATCGTCGGTTGCGATCCCAAGGCCGATTCGACCCGCCTCATCCTCAATACCAAGCTGCAGGACACCGTGCTGGCCCTGGCCGCCGAAAAGGGCTCGGTGGAAGACCTCGAACTCGATGACGTCATGAAGATCGGCTACAAGGGCATCAAGTGCACGGAAGCCGGTGGCCCCGAGCCCGGCGTCGGCTGCGCCGGCCGCGGCGTCATCACCGCCATCAATTTCCTTGAAGAAAACGGCGCTTATGAAGACGTTGATTACGTCTCCTACGACGTGCTGGGCGACGTGGTGTGCGGCGGTTTCGCCATGCCCATCCGCGAGAACAAGGCGCAAGAGATTTACATCGTCATGTCCGGCGAGATGATGGCGCTGTACGCCGCCAACAACATCGCCAAGGGCATTCTGAAATACGCCCATTCGGGCGGCGTTCGCTTGGGTGGCTTGATCTGCAACGAGCGTCAGACCGACCGCGAGCTGGAACTGGCCGAGGCCCTGGCCAAGCGTCTGGGCTGCAAGATGATCCATTTCGTGCCGCGCGAGAACATCGTCCAGCATGCCGAGCTGCGCCGCATGACGGTCATTCAGTACGCTCCCGATTGCGCGCAGGCCAACGAATATCGCCAGTTGGCCCAGAAGATCCACGACAACTGCGGCAAGGGCGTCATCCCCACGCCGATCTCGATGGAAGAGCTGGAAGAAATGCTGCTGGAATTCGGCATCATGAAATCCGACGAGCAGGCCCTGGCCGAGCTTGAGGCCAAGACGAAGAAGGGCGCCGCGTAAGCGGCCCCGGCTTTCCTCAGGCACAGTCATTGTTTTTATAGGAGACAGGTCATGGATGGCATGAACCAGGACGTGAAGGCCGAGCGCAAGGCCCTGATCGAGGAAGTTCTCTCGGCATACCCCGAGAAAACCGCCAAGAAGCGCGCACGGCACTTGAACGTCTATGATGAAGGCAAGCCCGATTGCGGGGTCAAGTCGAACATCAAATCGGCGCCTGGCGTCATGACCATCCGCGGCTGCGCCTATGCCGGCTCGAAGGGCGTGGTCTTCGGCCCCTTGAAGGACATGGTGCATATCAGCCATGGCCCGGTCGGATGCGGGCAATATTCGTGGTCGCAGCGCCGCAACTACTACACCGGCACCACCGGCGTCGATACCTTCGTCACCATGCAGATCACCAGCGACTTCCAGGAACGCGACATCGTCTTCGGCGGCGACAAGAAGCTGGAAAAGGTGATCGACGAAATCCATGTGATGTTCCCCCTCAACAAGGGCGTCTCGATCCAGTCGGAATGCCCGGTCGGTCTGATCGGCGACGACATCGAAGCCGTCGCCAAGAAGAAGGGCAAGGAACACGGCAAGATGGTGGTGCCCGTCCGTTGCGAAGGCTTCCGCGGCGTCTCGCAGTCGCTTGGCCACCATATCGCCAACGACGCCGTGCGCGACTGGATGCTAGGCAAGGGCAAGGCCAAGGCCAAGGAATTCGAAACCACCCCCTATGACGTGGTGGTGATCGGCGACTACAATATCGGCGGCGACGCCTGGGCCAGCCGCATTCTGCTGGAGGATATGGGGCTTCGCGTCATCGGCCTATGGTCGGGCGACGCCACCCTGGCCGAGATCGAGCGCGGCAACAAGGGCAAGCTGAATCTCATCCACTGCTACCGCTCAATGAACTACATCTGCCGCCATATGGAAGAGCAGTACAATATCCCCTGGATGGAGTACAACTTCTTCGGCCCGACCCAGATCGCCCGTTCGCTTCGCGCCATCGCCGAGAAGTTCGACGACAAGATCAAGGCCGGCGCCGAGCGCGTGATCGCCAAATACGAGCCGATGGCCCAGGCCGTTCTCGCCAAGTACAAGCCGCGCCTTGAAGGCAAGAAGGCCATGCTGTATGTGGGCGGCCTGCGTCCGCGCCACGTTGCCGACGCCTACGGCGATCTGGGCATCGACATCATCGGCACCGGCTACGAGTTCGCCCACAGCGACGATTATCAGCGCACGGCTGATAATATCAAGGACGCCACGCTGGTTTACGACGACGTGACCGGCTACGAACTCGAGAAGTTCATCGACAAGCTGCGTCCCGATCTCGTCGGTTCCGGCATCAAGGAAAAGTATTCGACCCAGAAGATGGGCGTTCCTTTCCGCCAGTTGCACTCGTGGGATTACTCAGGCCCCTATCACGGTTACGACGGTTTCGCCGTCTTCGCCCGCGATATGGATATGGCGATCAACAGCCCGGTGTGGGCGCTGAACAAAGCCCCCTGGAAAGCCGCCTGATATAGGAGAATTTCGATGCCCCAGTCAGCCTTGAAAATCAAAGACCATATCGACCTCTTCAACGATCCGGAATATCTCGAAATCTTCAAGCGCAAGCGCGAACAGTTCGAGGATATGCCAAGCGATGACGAAGTGGCCAAGCAGGCGGCCTACATCAACTCGATGGAGTACCGCGAAAAGAACTTCGCCCGCGAAGCCCTGGTCATCAATCCGGCCAAGGCCTGCCAGCCGGTGGGGGTGGCCTATTGCGCAGCCGGCTTCGAGGGCACGCTGGCCTTCACCCACGGATCCTTGGGCTGCGCGGCCTATTTCCGCTCGCACCTGTCGCGCCATTTCAAGGAACCGTCGGCCATGGTCTGTTCGGCCATGACCGAGGACGCGGCGGTGTTCGGCGGCCTCAACAACATGGTCGAAGGCCTGGCCAACGCCTATGCGCTGTACAAGCCCAAGATGATTGCCGTGCATACGTCTTGCATCGCCGAAGTCATCGGCGACGATTTGAACAGCTTCATCATCCAGTCGCGCGAGAAGGGCAGCATCCCGGCAGATTTCCCGGTCGCTTTCGCCCACACGCCCAGCTTCGTAGGCTCGCACATCGTCGGCTACGACAACATGATGAAGAGCATTCTTTCCAACTTCTGGGAAGGCAAGGAGCGCAAGGCCGGCGGCAGCGTCAACATCATCGGCGGTTTCGATGGTTATGGCGTCGCCAACGCCCGTGAGATCAAGGACATCATCTCCGCCATGGGCGCCGACGTGACCTTGCTTTCGGACGTCTCCGACATTTACGACACGCCGGCCGACGGTTCGTACCGCATGTATGACGGCGGCACGCCGCTGGAAGCCGTGACCAAGGCGCTTGACGCCAAGGCCACCATCTCGTTGCAGGAATGGTGCTCGGCCAAGACCCTGGATTTCGCCAAGGATAAGGGCCAGGACGTGGCGTCCTTCAACTATCCGATGGGCCTGGGGGCGACCGACGAATTCCTGATGAAGCTGTCGGCCCTGACCGGCAAGGCCATTCCGGAATCGATCGCCAAGGATCGCGGCCGCCTGGTTGACGCCATTGAAGACTCGTTAAGCTGGATCCATGGCAAGAGTTTCTCGATCTATGGCGACCCCGACTTCGTCATGGGCATGACCCGCTTCGTTCTGGAACTGGGCGGCGAACCTCTCCATCTGCTGTCCACCAATGGCGGCAACGAGTGGGAAGCGAAGATGAAGGCGCTTCTGGCCAGTTCGCCCTTTGGCGCTTCCGGCCAGGTGTGGAAGGGCAAGGATCTGTGGCACATGCGATCCTTGCTGGCCACCGAACCGTCCGACTATCTGATCGGTTCGTCCTATGGCAAGTATCTGGAGAAGGATACCGGCGTGCCTCTGATCCGCATCGGTTTCCCCATCTTCGACCGCCACCATCATCACCGCTTCCCGACCATGTTCTACAAGGGCGGCCTGCGCGTGCTGGTGACCATTCTGGATAAGATTTTCGACACCATCGACGAAAAGACGAAGGTGACGGGAATCAGCTACGACCTGACCCGCTAGCGAACCCGCACTCCAGTCGCTGGCGGCAGGCCGAGGGCCCAGGAGCAATCCTGGGCCCTTACCTTTTTACCGCACACCATGCGCCGCGAAGAAGGGCATGTAGCCCTTGTCTGTGCCCTGGATATGGCCGACCAGCCAGTTGTTGAGAAATTCGACGGCTTCCTTGCTCAGGGCCGAACTGGCGCCGGCAGCCACCTGGCGCTGAATGTCGTAAACCCGACCGGTCAGCATGTCGTGTTGCGCCTTGTGGCTGTCAAAGTCGGGATAGCCCAGACGCTGCATCTCCGCTTCCTCGCGGGCGAAATGGGTTTCCGTATATTCCAGCAATTCTTCCAGAATATAGGCCAGCGATTGCGGGCCGCGCCCGGCATTGATGCCGTCGAACAAGCTGTTCAGCAACGTGATCAGATATTTGTGGTCATTGTCGAACTGGTCGATGCCGACGCTGATTTGCTCGTTCCATTGGATAAGAGGCATTTGTCCGGCTCCGTTCGCTTTGAGACGTTATGAGAATGAGGTTGCTGGCCGCCCTTTCCAAGAGCCCTCACATTAGTCGATGCTAATAAAGTTTGTTAAACAAAAAGCCGGGGAATTTCCCCGGCCTCTTGACTGGCCTTGTCGTCGCGCCCTCCCGGCGCTTGAGGCTTGCGCTAATTGCCTTTCTTTTCACGCCGTTCGCCGCGCTTCTCGCGCATCTCCTGGCGCTTTTCGCGCCATTCCTTGGCCTTGGGATCGGGCCGGCCATCGCCCCGGTCGCGCAGATCGTCCCTGGCGTCACGCTTGTCGTCGCGCAGATCCTTGCGGTCTTTCTTCATTTCCTTTTTGGCGTCGCGGATGTCCTCGCGGTCCTGTTTCAGCTCATCGCGATACTGGTCTGCCTTTTCCTTGTCGCCTTCCTTCATGGCGTCGCGCATGGCCTTGCGGTCTTCGATCGCTTCCTTGTGGGCGTCTCGAAGCTCCTTGCGGTCCTGCTGCAACTGCTGCTGATCCTGCTTCAATTGCGCCTTGTCGTTCTGCAATTGGGGATCGGGCGTCTGGGCCAAGACCAGCGAGGGACTGGCGAACAGGACGGCGGCGAGAATGGCGGTACTGCGGTTCATGGAAGGATGCTCCCGAAATGGACGATGGTTGCAGTAGGCCAGAGGATCGTGGCCGAAATGCGGAGCCGATTATGGCAATTGCGCCATTAATCCAATGTGATGCCCATCACCATCATGCTATCCGCACCGCATCCAGGGGCCCATATCGACATGAATATGGTCCTTGTGATCGTAATCGGACGAAGGGGTCAGAACCAGATGGAAATGCCGGCAGGCTTCCTCGGCCAGTTTGCGCAGAAAGGTGGTTCGCGGCGAATTGCCCCGCCAATCATCTCGCACCTTCAAGATGGCGCCGTCATCAAGCTCGAAGGCCCAGAAATCCATGGCCATGCCAAGCCCGTGCTGGCTTAGGCGCTTGCCGTCGCGCTGGCTGCGGCAGTCATAGGCCCCGACATGATGGATCTTGCGCACCCCCTGGCGCAGATATTGTTGGGCCAGGGGTTGCACGGTCTGGAAATCGAAGCGGGCCAGAGCCAGGGCCAGGGGGCAGGCCATGGTGGCGGGCCGGTTCAAATCCGACCTCAGTTTCAAAAGCTTGACGGGATTGGTGACTCGGCAGCCGTCAGGCGTCGCGAAATCGGCCATGGTTTCAAAGCGGGTGCCGGAAATCCTGAGATCGGCCAGGCATTGTTCGGGATCGCCGCCGATGCCGGGCGCGCGGCTGGCCTTCTCGGGCTCGAACAGGGCGCAGCCCGACAGGAAGACCAGCGCAAGGGCTGCAATCCACGTCTTTCTCATCTAGCTATTGTGACTGATTTGGGCTAAATCCACAATCTGTTGATATTCTAAAGCGAGCCTTGCCGTGATTCTGGCCCAACTGTCCGATTTTCACCTCTCTTCCGGCCATCCCGAGCGCACAAAGCGCCTGGTCCGCGCCATCGACCATCTGCTGGGGCTGGAAACCAGGCCCGACGCCGTGGTCATTACCGGCGATGTCGCCGACAAGGGCGAGTCCAGCATGTATGCCGAGGCGGCGGGGGAGCTGGCCCGCCTGCCGATGCCGGTCTTTGCCGTGCCCGGCAACCGCGACTGGACCGAGCCTTTCCGCGAGAATCTGACGCCCTGGTGCGGCGAGGCCGAGAACGGGTTTCTGAACCATGTGGGCGAGATGGGCGATTTGCGCCTGCTGGGTCTGGACAGCCGCCGTCCCGGCAGCCAGCAGGGCCAGTTTTCGGCCCAAAGCAAGTCTTGGCTGGAGGCGCGCCTCGCCTTGCAGCCGGAACGCCCGACGGCGATTTTCCTGCACCATCCGCCCTTCAGGACCAAGCTGCGCAACGGCAGCATCGGCCATCAGATCGAAGGGGTCGAGATGCTGGAAGAGGTTGTGCGCAGGCATTCGAATATCGTGCAGATTCTGTGCGGCCATCTGCATCGCATCTATGCTGTGCCGGTGGCCGGAGTCATCGCTACCTCGGCGCCGTCGCTGGCCTATCAGGGCATCGTCGAACATTGGCACGAAAAGGACGATTTCGATATCCGCCCCGCCGTCACGCTGCACTATTGGCAAGATGGCGGGCTGATCAGCCGTTTGGCTTGGTAGCCGTCTTCATTCTTGCAGATGTGATAGCATATCTGCTATCATTTGGCATGACGCCGTTCTCCGTCGTCCTTGATACCAATGTCTTTATCGGCGCTCTGCTGGGAGAGGGAGGCGCCAATCGCAAGCTTGTCCGCCTCTGCCTTCAGGGACGGATAGAGCCTTTGATGGGCGTGGCCCTATTCGCCGAATTCGAGAGCTTGATGGCGAGGCGCGATGTCTTTCGCAAATGCGCATTGAATGAAGCCGAGCGAAACGAGTTGTTGGACTCCTTTCTGGGCGCTTGCCGATGGGTGCCGGTCTATTTTCTATGGCGTCCGAATCTGCCCGATGAGGCCGACAATCACTTGGTTGAATTGGCGGCGGCGGGCGGGGCGTCGGTGATCGCAACCAACAATGTCCGTGACTTTGTTGGCGAGCAGATGCGCTTCCTGGGAATCGAGGCCATGTCTCCGGGCGCGTTCATAAAACATTGGGAGAGTCAGCGATGAAGACCATGACCATCCGCTTGCCGGACGACAAGCACGACCGGCTGAAAAGCCTGGCCTTGCGCCGGGGAGTCAGCCTGAACAAGCTGTTCGAGGAATTCTCAACCGTGGCCCTGACTGAATTCGACGCCGAGAACCGTTTCCGTCTTCGCGCGATGCGCGGCGACAAGAAGCGAGGCATGGCGCTCTTGGATAAATTGGATAAGGCGGCTCGTTCATAAATTCCCCCGCATCGCCTCCAGCGTTTGGTCGGGGGCCTCGCTCATCAGCATATGGCCGCTGCCGGGAACGACGACGCAGCGCGCGTCCTTGATGAATCCGGCCAATTCGCGCCCGCCCTTCAGGGGCGTCATCAGGTCGGAATCACCCAGGATCAGCAAGGTGGGGCAGGCGACTTTCGCCGCTGCCTCCGGCGCACCTTGATAGTTATTGCAGGCGGTCAGGCCGTTGAAGATGACGCCCGGCTTCGAACGCTCGATCAGATGATGCACCTGGCCCAGCAGCCACATGCCGGGCATTTTGTTGGTGCCGAAATGATGGGGACGGGCATGGCTCCAGGAGGTCATGCAGTCGATCACCTCGACGGTGCCGGCCTGTGCCGAGGCCAGCATGTCGGGATGCACCGGCATGCGCGTGGCCGCACCCAGCAGCGTCAATCGCGTCACGCGTTGGGGATGGCGCGCCGCCGTTTCCAGGGCGATCAGGGCGCCCAGACTATGACCGGCCAGGGCCGCCTGCTTCAATCCGGCGGCATCCAGGAATCGCGCCATCCAATCGGCATAGTCGCCGATGGCGGCATAGGCCTTGCCCTCGCTTTTTCCATGGCCGGGCAGATCGAGTGCTAGCACATTCATGCCGTGATGGGCCAGCCAGCGGGTTTGCAGCACCCAGACGGTATGATCCATGCCGGCCCCGTGAATCAGCACGAGGCTGGGCTTGGCGGGGTCGAAATCCCTGCCGCCGGTGGCGGCGAAGATTTTCAAGCCATCGACGATCAGGTCCATCTCAGGCTCCCTTCGTTGCGGCGTGCAGGGCCTGGGCCAGATCATCGACCAAATCCGTCTCGTCCTCGAGCCCGATGGAGAGGCGGATCAGTTCCTCGCCGATGCCGGCTTTGGCCAACGCCTTGGCATCCATCTGCTGATGGGTGGTGCTGGCCGGATGGATGGCCAGCGATTTGGCGTCGCCGATATTGGCCAGATGCGAAAACACCTTCAGCCTCTCGATGAATTTGGCGGCGGCACCGCGTCCGCCCTTGATGCCGAAGGTGACGATGGCGGTGATGCCTTTGGGATACAGTTCCTGCGCCCGCTCGTGATCGGGATGTTCGGGCAGGTCGGGCGAATTGACCCAGGCCACGCCGGGGGCGCGCTCCAGATAGCGCACCACTTGGCGCGCATTGTGGATGTGGCGATGCATGCGCACAGGCAGCGTCTCCACGCCTTGCAGGATGTGGAAAGCGTTGGTGGGGCTCAGGCAGGCCCCGAAATCGCGCAAGCCCTCGGCCCTGGCCCTTTGGATGAAGGCCGAGGGGCCGAATTCCTCGCAGAAATCCAAGCCGTGATAGCCGGCATAGGGTTCGGTCAGGGTCGGAAATTTCGACGCCACGGATTCCCAGTCGAAACTGCCGCCGTCGATCAGCAGGCCGCCGATGGCGACGCCGTGCCCGCCCAGATATTTGGTCGCCGAATGCATGACGATGTCGGCGCCCATGGCGATGGGCCGCCCCAGATAGGGGGTGGTGAAGGTGGCGTCGATCATCAGGGGCAGGCCCGCCCCGTGGGCGACGGAAGCGATCTTGGGAATGTCCAAAACCTCCAAATTCGGATTGCCCACCGTCTCGGCGAAGATCAGGCGGGTTTCGGGACGGATGGCGGATTTGAAGGCTTCCGGGTCGCGGGGATCGACGAAGCTGGCCGTGATGCCGAAGCGGGGCAGGGTCAGGGCCAGCAGATTATAGCTGCCGCCATACAGGGCTCTCGAGGCCACGATATGCCCGCCCGACCCCATCAGGGTGACGATGGCCAGATGCAGGGCCGCCTGGCCCGAGGCGGTGGCGATGGCCCCGACACCGCCTTCCAGGGCGCATAGGCGCTCTTCCAGCACCGCCACGGTGGGGTTGGAGATGCGCGAATAGATATGCCCGGCCCGTTCCAGATTGAACAGCGAGGCCGCCTGATCGGTGCTTTTGAAGACATAGGAGGTGGTTTGATAAATAGGCACCGCCCTGGCGCCATGCTCGGGATCGGGCTGCTGGCCGGCATGCAGGGCCAGGGTGTCGAAGCGGATATGCTTGGGATCGGCCATGAAAATACTCCGGGCTAGGCGGCTCGAGGGGTGATGGTGGACAATTCCGTTTCGATGGCACGACGACGTTCCATGAGGTCAAAGTCGGCCTGAAGACCCAGGAAAAAGCCCTCCGACAGGCCGAAATAGCGGGCCAGTCGCAGATCGGTGTCCGCCGTCACGGTTCGCTTGCCCAGCACGATTTCATTGATGCGCCTTGGCGGCACCCCGATCGCCCGGGCGAGCGCGTTCTGGCTCAATCCCATCGGGTCCAGGAATTCCGCTTTCAGGATGGTTCCCGGGTGAGGATTGGCCAGCAAACGGCCTTTAGCGATGGTAATCGATGATTTCGACATCTTCGGGCCCTCCTTGCGTCCATTCGAAACAGATACGCCACTGATCGTTGTTTCGTATCGAATACTGGCCTTGCCGGTTGCCCTTCAGCCGTTCCAGGCGGTTTCCGGGCGGTATGCGCATATCCTCGATCCGTCTTGCCTGGTTCAGCAGGCGCAGCTTGCGAAGCGCCGCATCCTGGATATCCGCCGGCAGGCGACGGCTTGGGACGCCGCGCCAGATCAGGGCCGTTTCCTGGCAAGCAAAGGACAGGATCATAAGTCCAAGAATATCCGTGCCCCAGCTATAACGCAATGCGTTATATGGCCGCTTGCCTTTCCCCTAGGGAAAGCTCGCAATTCCGCCATGCGAAAAATATGGCTGGAAACCTGTCCATTTTTTTGTAAAAAGGACGGCTTGTTCCTGTAACAGCCCTGTGTGATATCCGGCGACTTGCCAAAAGCCGCCCGTAAGGATGACTGAGCCTATGTCGAACCCGTTCCTTTCCGGCCTGCCCGAAGCGCAAGGCCTGTACGATCCGATGAATGAGCGCGATGCCTGCGGCATCGGCTTTGTGGCCCATATCAAGAATAAGAAAAGCCACAAGATTGTCACCGACGGGTTGGAGATTCTGAAACGCCTGGTCCATCGCGGCGCCGTGGGGGCCGATCCCCAGGCCGGCGACGGGGCGGGGCTGTTGTGCCAGTTGCCCGACGCCTTCCTGCGCGCCGAGGCGGCCAAGCTGTCCATCAAGCTGCCCGAGATCGGTCATTACGCTTGCGGTATGGTCAATCTGCCCAAGTCGAAAGCCGAGCGCGACCTGTGCGTCAAGGCATTGGAAAAGACCGTGGCCGAGGAAGGACAGATCCTGCTGGGCTGGCGCGATGTGCCGGTCAACGAAATGTCGCTGTCCGAGGGCGTTCGCGCCACCGCTCCCGAAGTCCGGCAGATTTTCGTCGGCCGTAACGCGGCGCTGGCTGGTCAGGACGATTTCGAGCGCAAGCTGATGGTCATCCGCAAGCGCTCGTTCAATGAACTCAACGAAAGCGGCAATCCCAAGCTGGCCGATTACTATCTGCCGTCGCTCTCTTCGCGCACCATCGTCTATAAGGGCATGTTCCTGGCCGAGCAGTTGGAAGCCTTCTATCCCGACCTGTTGGACGAGCGGTTTGAATCGGCTCTGGCCTTGGTCCATCAGCGCTTCTCGACCAACACCTTCCCGACCTGGAAGCTGGCGCATCCCTTCCGCCTGATCTGCCACAACGGCGAAATCAACACGCTTCGCGGCAATCTGAACTGGATGACGGCCAGGCGCGGCACCATGAAGTCCGACGTGTTGGGCGATGATCTGAACAAGATCTGGCCGATCACGGTCGAAGGCCAGTCGGACTCGGCCAGCTTCGACAATGCGCTGGAACTGCTGCTGATGGGCGGCTATTCGCTGGCCCATGCGGTGATGATGATGATTCCCGAGGCCTGGGCCGGCAACCCGCTGATGGACGAGGAGCGCAAGAGCTTCTACGAATATCACGCCGCCATGATGGAGCCCTGGGACGGACCTGCCGCCGTCGCCTTCTCGGATGGCCGCCAGATCGGCGCCACGCTGGATCGCAACGGTCTGCGTCCGGCCCGCTACATCGTGACCAAGGACGACCGCGTCATCATGTCGTCGGAAGTCGGCGTGCTCGACATACCCGAAGCCGACATCGTGCGCAAATGGCGCCTGCAGCCGGGCCGCATGCTGCTGATCGACCTTGAAAAGGGACGCCTGATCCCCGACGAGGAGATCAAGCGCGAACTGACGCACGCCCATCCCTATAAAAGCTGGGTGGCCAAGACCCAGATCGTGCTGGAAGATCTGCCGGCGGCCGTGGCCCCGATGGCGCCCGATCCGCAGACGCTTCTGGATCGCCAGCAGGCCTTTGGCTATACGCAAGAAGACATCAAGTTCCTGATCACCCCCATGGCCGTCACCGGCCAGGAAGCGGTGGGTTCGATGGGCAATGATTCGCCCCTGGCCGTGCTGTCGGACAAGTCCAAGCCCTTGTTCAACTATTTCAAGCAGTGCTTTGCCCAGGTGACCAATCCGCCGATCGATTCGACGCGCGAGGAACTGGTCATGAGTCTGGTTTCCTTCATCGGTCCGCGTCCCAATCTGCTGGGCCTGACCGATGGCGACAGCCGGCAGCGTCTGGAAGTGCGTCAGCCCATCCTGACCAACCAGGATCTGGAAAAGATCCGCGCCATCGAAGACGCCACCAACGGCGCCTTCAAGTCGCGCACCATCGACATCACCTACGATGTGGCGGAGGGCGCTTCCGGCATGGGCCCGGCGCTTGAACGCTTCAAGGCCGAGGCCGACAAGGCCCTGGGCGAGGGCTGCAATATCCTGATTCTGTCGGACCGCAAGATTTCGGCCTCGCGCGTCGCCGTGCCGTCGCTGTTGGCGACCTCGACCGTGCATCATCATCTGGTGCGTTCTGGCAACCGCACCAAGGCCGGCCTGGTCGTCGAAACCGGCGAGCCCAGGGAAGTGCATCACTTCTGCGTGCTGGCCGGTTACGGCGCCGAGGCCATCAATCCCTATCTGTTGTTCGAGACCATCGCCAGCCTGCCGCTGCCCGAACCCTTGAGCGAATACGAAGTTCAGAAGCGCACCATCAAGGGGCTGGACAAGGCGGTTCTGAAGGTCATGGCCAAGATGGGCATTTCGACCTTCCAATCCTATTGCGGCGCGCAGATTTTCGACGCCGTCGGCCTGTCGCAGGACTTCCTCGACGCTTATTTCACCAAGACCGCCAGCCGCGTCGGCGGCGCAGGTCTGGCCGAGATCGCCGAAGAGACCGTGAAGCGCCACGCCACCGCCTATGGCGATGATCCGATGTATCGCCTGGCGCTTGATCCGGGCGGCGATTACGCCTGGCGCATGCGGGGCGACAATCATGCCTGGTCGCCCGACAGCATCGCGGCGCTTCAGCATGCCGTGCGCGGCGGCGGCCTCGAGAAATTCCAGGAGTTCTGCAAGCTGATCGACGATCAGAGCCAGAAACTGTTGACGTTGCGCGGCCTGTTCGAGTTCAAGCCGGCGCAAAATCCGGTGCCGTTGGACGAGGTCGAACCGGCCAAGGACATCGTCAAGCGTTTCGCCACCGGCGCCATGTCGTTCGGTTCGATCTCGCGCGAGGCGCATACCACCCTGGCCGCGGCCATGAACCGCATCGGCGGCAAGTCGAATTCGGGCGAGGGCGGTGAAGAGTCCGAGCGCTACAAGCCGCTGCCGAACGGCGATCTGTTGCGTTCGGCCATCAAGCAGGTGGCGTCGGGGCGTTTCGGCGTGACGGCGGAATATCTGGTCAACGGTTCCGACATCCAGATCAAGATGGCCCAGGGCGCCAAGCCCGGCGAGGGCGGACAGTTGCCCGGCCACAAGGTGGACGCCACCATCGCCCGCGTGCGTCATTCCACGCCCGGTGTCGGCCTGATCAGCCCGCCGCCGCATCACGACATCTATTCGATCGAGGATTTGGCTCAGCTCATCTACGATCTGAAGAACGTCAATCCCAAGGCCCGCATATCGGTCAAGCTGGTCAGCGAGATCGGCGTCGGCACCATCGCCGCCGGCGTCGCCAAGGCCCGGGCCGACCATATCACCATTTCCGGTTATGACGGCGGCACCGGGGCAAGCCCGCTGACGGCCATCAAGCATGCCGGTTCGCCTTGGGAAATAGGCCTGGCCGAGACCCATCAGACCCTGGTTTTGAACAGGCTGCGCGGCCGCGTCGCCGTGCAGGTCGATGGCGGCTTGCGCACCGGGCGCGATGTGGTAATCGGCGCGCTGCTGGGCGCCGACGAGTTTGGCTTTGCCACCGCCCCCTTGATCGCCGTCGGTTGCATCATGATGCGCAAGTGCCATCTGAACACCTGCCCGGTCGGCGTGGCGACGCAGGATCCGGAATTGCGCAAGCGCTTCACCGGCCAGCCCGAACATGTCATCAACTATTTCTTCTTCATCGCCGAGGAAGTGCGCCGCATCATGGCCGGCCTGGGCGTGCGCAAGTTGAGCGAATTGACGGGGCGCTCCGATTTGCTGGATATGCGCAAGGCGGTATCGCACTGGAAGGCCAAGGGCCTCGATTTCAGCAAGGTTCTGTACAAGCCCGAGGCCGGTCCCAACGTCGCCATCAGGAAAAGCGAGGATCAGGACCATCACCTGAACGAAGCTTTGGACATGACCCTGATCGAAAAGGCCCGGCCGGCCCTGGAAAAGGGTCAGGCCGTCTCCATCGACGCCCAGGTCAACAATGTCAACCGCACCGTCGGCGCCATGCTGTCGGGCGAAGTGGCCAGCCGTTACGGCCATGCCGGTCTGCCCGAGGACACCATCCTCGTCAATGCCAAGGGCACGGCAGGACAAAGCTTCGGCGCCTTCCTGGCCCATGGCGTGGCGCTGACGCTTGAAGGCCAGGCCAACGACTATGTCGGCAAGGGCCTGTCGGGCGGGCGCGTGGTGATCTATCCGCCCAAGGAGAGCAAGATCGTCGCCGAGGAGAACATCATCGTCGGCAATACCGTTCTGTATGGCGCCATTTCGGGCGAATGCTATTTCCGGGGCGTCGGCGGCGAGCGTTTCGCCGTGCGCAATTCAGGCGCCCTGGCCGTCGTCGAGGGTGTGGGCGACCATGGTTGCGAATACATGACCGGCGGCGTGGTGGTGGTGCTGGGCAAGACCGGGCGCAATTTCGCCGCCGGCATGAGCGGCGGCATCGCCTATGTGCTGGACGAGGAAGGCGATTTCGACCAGCGCTGCAATCTGGCCATGGTCGAGTTGGAACCCGTCAAGGACGAGGCCGACGCGCTGGAAACGCACGAGCATCAGGGCAACGATCTGGAAGCGCATGGCCGTGTCGACATCATGGCCGACATGACGCGCTTCGACGCCCAGCGCCTGCATCAGATCGTCGAGAATCACCACCGCTATACGGGCAGCAAGCGCGCTCACGACATTCTTCTGAACTGGGTGCATTACCTGCCCAAATTCAAGAAGGTGATGCCGGTCGATTACCGGCGCGCGCTTTTGGACATGCAGACCTTGCAGGGCGGCAAGCCCGCTTCTGCGGCCCCGGCCCGGAAAGGATACTGATTATGGGAAAGCCTACGGGTTTCATGGAATTTTCGCGCCAGGAACGGACCTACGCCCCGGCCTCGGACCGCATTTCCCATTACAACGAATTCGTGAATGGTCTCGATGACGCGGCTCTGTCGCGCCAGGGCGCGCGCTGCATGGATTGCGGCATTCCCTTTTGCCATTCCGGCTGCCCGGTTTCCAACGTCATCCCCGACTGGAACGATCTGGTCTATAAGGGTCGCTGGAAAGAGGCCTTGGAGGCCTTGCACGCCACCAACAATTTCCCGGAATTCACGGGACGCATCTGCCCGGCCCCTTGCGAGGCGGCCTGCACGCTGAACATCGACGACGTTCCGGTCACCATCAAGACCATCGAATGTGCCATCATCGACCGGGCTTGGGAGGAAAGCTGGATTCAGCCGCAGATTCCTTCACGCCGTACCGGCAAGTCGGTGGCCGTCATCGGTTCCGGCCCTGCCGGCATGGCCGCCGCCCAGCAACTGGCCCGCGCCGGCCATGAAGTGACGGTCTTCGAGAAGAACGCCAAGGCCGGCGGCTTGCTGCGATACGGCATTCCCGACTTCAAGCTGTCGAAGTCGCTGATCGACCGTCGCGTCGCTCAGATGCGGGCCGAGGGCGTCGAGTTCCGCACCAAGGCGCATGTCGGCGCCAATGTCGATGCCAAGGAACTGCTTAAGAAGTTCGACGCCGTGCTGCTGGCCGGCGGCTCGGAATCTCCGCGCGATCTGGCCGTGCCCGGGCGCGAGCTTTCGGGCGTCCATTTCGCCATGGATTTCCTGGGCCAGCAGAACAAGCGCGTCGGCGGCGAGGGCTTCGACGACATCGACATTCTTGCCACCGGCAAGCGCGTGGTGGTCATCGGCGGCGGCGACACCGGGTCCGACTGCATCGGCACCTCGGTGCGCCAGCAAGCACTGTCGGTCGTCCAGATCGAAATTCTGCCCAAGCCTCCCGAAAAGGAAGACAAGGCGCTCAATTGGCCGAAATGGCCCAATAAGCTGCGCAGCTCGTCGTCGCACGAGGAAGGCTGCGAGCGACAATGGAGTGTCGCCACCCAATCCTTCTTCGGCAAGAACGGCAAGCTTCAGGGTCTGAATGCCATCAAGGTCGATGACAAGATGCAGCCCATCAAGGGCACGGAATTCGTGATCAAGGCCGATCTGGCCTTCCTGGCCATGGGTTTCGTTTCGCCGGTGAAAAAGGGACTGCTGGAATCTTTGGGCGTTTCGTTGGACCAGCGGGGAAATGTGGCCGCCGATTTCGACGGCTTCGCCACTTCTGTGTCCAAGCTCTTCGCCGCCGGCGACATGCGCCGTGGGCAAAGCCTAGTCGTGCATGCGATCCGCGAAGGACGCCGGGCGGCTGCGGCCATCGATTCCTTCTTGATGGGATCGACGGTTCTGCCGCGTTAACCGGCGCCTGGATAATTCCGCCTCATCCTTCGAGACAGCCGCTTCGCGGCTTCCTCTGGATGAGGCAACATCATGAAACAAAGCAATCCTCACCCTGAGGAGCGGAGCGTCTCGAAGGGTGAGGACAGGGTCGAAGAAGACTTAGTCCTCGAAAATTCCTTCCGCCGCCTTGGGGTGGCAGGCCTGGCAATTGGCCAGCGATTTGGCGCGCGCCATCGTGGCCGTGCCGGGCTTGAACTTCTTGTGTTTGCGCTGGAAGCCCATGGTTTCGGTCAAACGCAGGGGCGCTTCTTCACCTGTGACGCTTTTGATGAAGGGGCTTGAGCGCCCGGTCTTGGCGTCGCCGGCACCCGCCAGCAGCGCCGCTTCGACCTGCGCTCTGCGTTCGTCGGGCAGGCGGGCGTCGTCGCCGAAATGATTGGGCAAACCGTCGACGATCTTTTTCCAGGATGCCTGCGGCAACCATCCGGCGGAAAAAGCCAGATGGCAAGACGAGCATTCCTTGACCAGGATCGGATCCTGACTGATCTGCGCCGAGGCGATCGACGGGAACAAAACCAGCGCCGAGAGAATGAGACTATGCTTCAACATGGATGCCCCCTCAAAGACGTTCTTTGAGTCAGTGTCGGAGGACTCGCCTGAACCTAGGCTGAACGAAGCCTGGCGGCGAGCCAGATTCCCAAGGCCGACAAGAGCGCCATGGTCAGAAAGGCATGCCCGCCCAAGGCGTGATAGAGCGGGCCGGCGGCCAACATGCCGGCACCCTGGGCGATGCCGGTGACGGACGACGAATACAGCCCCTGCGCCCTTGCCGACAGCGACACCGGAATGTTGCGGGCCAGGTAATGCATGGCCCCCAGATGAAAGGCGCCGAAGGTAAGCGCGTGCAGGGTCTGGACGGCATAAAGCGCCGGCAGCCATGTGGTGAAGGCCAGCACGCTCCAGCGGATCAGTCCGCCAAAGCCTGCCAGCATCATCAATCTCAGCGGTCCCAGACGGTCGAGAACCCGGTTGCCTTGCGAAAAGAGAACGATCTCCGCCACCACGCCCAGCGACCACAGAAGGCCGATGGTGGTCTCATCGATTCCCGCCTGGCGCCAGTGCAAGGTGGAAAAGCCGTAATAGACCATGTGGCTGGCTTGAAGCGCGCTGGCGGCGGCCAGGAAGAGCAGGAATTTCTTGTCGGCCAGCAGCGCCGACAGGCCTGCGGTCAAACCCTCGGCTCGCCTCTCGATCACCATTTCCGGCAGTCCCAGCGAGATGAAAGCCATCGCCAACAGGAAACACAGGGACAGCGGCAGCACATAGTCCGAACTGCGGCCCGACAGGAACCAGCCGCCCAGCATGGCGGCCAGAATGAAGGCCAGCGAGCCCCACAGGCGCACCCGCCCATAATCGAACTTGTGCTTGTGGGCCATGAACAGCGACAGATTCTCGGCCAGCGGCATCTGCGCCGTGAACAGGCCGCTGGCCAAGGCCGAGAGCAGCAGCAGCGGCATGAAACCGTGGGTGGCTTCGAAAGCCAGAAAGGCGAAGCAGGTGGCGAAGGCCAGCGACACCATGGCGACGCGCCGCCGCCCCAGCCGATCAACCCAGCTTCCGATCAGAGGATTGACCAGGATCTTGGAAATCGAGCCGGTGGCCAGGATGACGCCGATCTGCCATTCGTTCATCTCGCGTCCGGCCAGCCATAGCGGCCAGAAGGGCAGCATGACGCCGATGGGCGCGAACAGGCCCGCATAATGAGCGGACAGACGCAATTTCAGGAAACGGGGAGGCGGTGCTGATTCGGACATGGCTTCAATTTGAAGGGGATAGGGGCCGGGGGCAAGCTTCGCTGCGTTGCATCGTGATACATTAACATAGCGGTAATGTTCATAAAGTGTGTCGAATTTCGTTGCTAAATCGGTATCGCGATGCTAGTTTAGCTCAACAACGCCCCGAAACGGGGTCGGCAAAGCCATATCTGGGAACGGAGGAACGCATGAAACCCAGCCTGACCGCAGGCCTTACCACCACGCGCCGCTTTGACGTGGACCTCGACCGCACCATCAGCTTCATGGGCGAGGAGGGGCGGGTTTACGCAACGCCGTCGATGGTCCGCGACATCGAGCAGACGTGCCGAGACTTTGCGCTGTTGCATCTGGATGCGGGCGAGGACACGGTCGGCACCAGGGTCGAGTTCGACCATATGGCCGCCACGCCCTTGGGCATGGAGGTCGAATTCAGCGTCGCCGTCAGCGAAGTGAAGGGCAAGGCCATCACCTTCGACGTGACGGGCAAGGATGCGCTGGACCAGATCTGCAAGGGCAAGCATTGGCGTTTCGTGGTCGATGTCGCCAAGACCGCCGAGCGCCTGAAGGCCAAAATCGCCAAAGCCAAGGGTTAACCCGCGTTCCCTGTCAGGGAGTGTCATGACCAAATACGTTCTCGTCGCCGATCTTCGGCGCTGTGTCGGTTGCCAGACCTGCACGGCGGCTTGCAAGAATTCGAACGCCACCGCCCCCGGGGTGCAGTGGCGCAAGGTGCTCGATATCGAGACCGGCGAATTTCCCGATGTGCGGCGCACGTTTCTGCCCGTCGGCTGCATGCATTGCGACGATCCGCCCTGTCTGACCGTATGCCCCAGCACGGCGACAAAGAAACGCGACGACGGCATCGTCCTCATCGATTACGATCTGTGCATCGGCTGCGCCTATTGCGCCGTCGCCTGCCCCTATCAGGCCCGCTTCAAGGTCCAGGACCGCTTAAGCGCCTATGGCGAACTGGCGGGCGAGATGGCGCACGAGGCGGCGCGCTTCGATCCTGCCATGATCGGCGTCGCTCAGAAATGCACCTTCTGCGCCGACCGCATCGACGAGGGGCTGGCCAACGGCTTCGTGCCCGGAAAGGACTGGCAGGCGACGCCGGCCTGCGTCAATTCCTGCATTTCGAACGCGCTGCAGTTCGGCGACCTGGACGATAAGGATAGCGCGGTCAGCCGCTTGCTGGCCGAGAGTCAGTCGTCTCGCATGCATGAGGAGCTGGGGACCGGCCCCAATATCTATTACATCTGGGACGATGCGCCATGAGCATGGATCCGCGAGACATCAAGGGCGTTTCGCCCTGGCTGCAAACCAACTGGGACGCCAGGGCGGCTGGCAATTTCATCGGCGGCGGCACCGGCACCGGCCTGTTGGCGGTGGCCGCCATGCTCGGTCTGGCGCCGGCCGGACTGTTCGCCTTCATCGGCCTGGCCTTCGTCGGTTTCGGTTTGCTGTGCGTGTGGCTGGAGATCGGCAGGCCCTGGCGCGCCATCAATGTCTTCTTCCATCCCCAAACCTCGTGGATGACAAGGGAAGGGCTGGTGGCGATGCCGCTGTTTGCCCTGGGCGGACTGGTGGTGCTGTTCGGTTCGAACTTGGCGATGTTGGGGGCGGCGCTGGTCGGCCTGTTCTATCTTTATTGCCAGGCCCGCATCGTCTCGGCCTCGAAGGGCATTCCGGCCTGGCGCCATCCGGCCATCGTTCCCGCCTTGATCAGCATGGGTCTGGCCGAAGGGGCGGGGATCGCCATGATCCTGGCGCCGGGCCAGGGCGGCATCCTGTTCATTCTGCTGATCGTCCTGCGTCTGGTCTTCTGGCGGCTTTACATCAAACGCTTAAGCGCCGACGGAGCACCCATCGGCACACTCAAGGCCTTCGCTTCCCGGCAGTTCGTCTATCAGGTCGGCGGCCATCTGTTGCCGGTCTTGTTCCTGGGCGCCGGTCTGTGGTTGGATAATGCCCTGGTGATGGGATTGGCCGGATTCCTGGTCGCCGCCTCGGGCTGGTGGATGAAGCTGATCCTGATTACCAAGGCCGCCTATAATCAGGGCTTCGCGCTGCCGCGCGTTCCCGTGCGCGGCCAGGGAAGGCCTGGAGAATCCGTCAAACCGGGGTGGCTAGCGCACGATCGTCTGACGCCGAGCCCATCTTATGGCGCGGCGCCAGACGTGAATCGTTCGCTAGAACAAATTCGTGGCGAGGATTCACGCCTTCAATCGAAGCCCAGTAAGGGCTTCGTTTTCAGGCGATCCGCGCCATGACAGAAATTCGCATCCATGGACGCGGGGGACAGGGCGCGGTTCTGGCTTCGGGCCTGCTGGCCCAGGCCATGGCCGACGAGGGCCGGCATGTCGTCGCCATTCCGTCCTTCGGCTTCGAGCGCCGGGGGGCCCCCGTGGCCTGCTTCATGCGCACCGATTCAAAGCCCATCCGCGCCATGACCAACATCTATCATCCCGACATCATTCTGTGCATCGATCCCACCGTGGCCAAGGTGGTGAACATCTTCCAGGGCATGAGCGAGGGCGGCATTCTGGTCCAGGCCGGCAAGGGCGAGATCGAGAAGCTGAATCTGCCCCCTGGCGTCGCCAAGGTCGGCCTGTGCGACGCGGTGGCGATTGCGCTGTCCATCTTCAAACGCCCGATCACCAACACCGTCATGCTGGGCGCCTTCGCCCGCACCACCGGTCTGGTGTCGCTGGAAAGCCTGAAATCGGCCATCGAGGATGGCGAGTTCCGCGATGCGGGCTTAAAGCAGAATCTGGAAGCCGTCGAGCGCGGCTATCATGAAACGAATGTTCATGACCTAAGGGTGGCGGCATGAGCCAGACCCGCAGCAACGTTCCCGACAATCTGTGTCCGGTCGTCACAGATCTATCGACCATGATGCCCGGCGACTGGCGGGCCATGCGCCCCGTCGTCGACCGTGACAAATGCGTCAAATGCGCGGTCTGCTGGATGTTCTGTCCGGTGCAATGCATCAAGGAAATGCCGGCCTGGTTCGACGTCAATTACGCCACCTGCAAGGGCTGCGGCATCTGCGCCAACGAATGCCCGCACCGCGCCATCGTCATGATCGAGGAGCCCCAGGAATGACGGCGCTGGCCAAACACAAGAAGATGATCGTCGTCGACGGCAACGAGGCCGCGGCCAGGGGCGTCGCCCTGGCCAGGCCCGACGTCGTCGCCGTCTATCCGATCACGCCGCAATCCTCGCTGGTCGAGGCGCTGTCGGCCATGATCGCCGGCGGCGAGCTGGATGCCGAACTGATGAATGTGGAAGGCGAGCATTCGGTGCTCTCGGCCCTGCAGGGCGCGGCCCTGGCCGGGGCCCGCACCTATACCGCCACATCGGGGCCGGGACTGGCCTTCATGTTCGAGCCCTATATCCGCCAGCCCGGGATGCGCCTGCCGATGGTGATGTCGCTGGTTACCCGCGACACGCTGACGCCGCAATGCGTCTGGGGCGGCCATCAGGACGCCATGCTGGTGCGCGAAGTGGGCTGGATTCACATGTATTGCGAGACCGTGCAGGAAATCCTGGATACCGTCATCATGGGCTACAAGGTGGCCGAGCATCCGGAAATCATGCTGCCGGTCAATGTCAATCATGACGGCAATTACCTGTCCTACGGCGTCACCAGTTGCGAATTGCCCGATCAGGCGCTGGTCGATGATTTCCTGGGGCCGAAAAGCGTCAACTGGCATGTGGCGCTGGACCCGGAACGGCCGATGGGCGTCGATCCTCTGGTCGGCAATGCCGGCGGCGTCGGGCCTTCGATGTTCGTGCGCTACCGCAAGGGCCAGACCGAGGCCATGGCGCATTCCCTGGAAGTGATTTCCGAGGTGCATGCCGACTGGGCCAAGCGCACCGGGCGCCATCACGCCCCCTTGATCGAGGAATATCGCCTGGACGATGCCGAGCTGGCGCTGGTGACGTTGGGCAGCATGACGGGTGCGGCCAAGGATTGCTGCGACATGCTTCGCGATTCGGGCAGGAAGGTGGGCATCATCAAGGTGAAGACTTTCCGCCCCTTCCCGGCCTTGGCGATGCGCAATGCGCTGTCCAAGGTGAAGGCGGTGGGCGTGGTCGACCGTTCGGTCAGCTATGGCTGGAATTCTGGGCCCGTCTATCAGGACACGCTGACCGTGATCGGCAAATTCGGACTTAAGCTGCCGGCCATTCCCTTCATTGCCGGCCTGGCCGGGGCCGACATTACGGTGGCGCATTTCGAACGCGCCTTCGATCTGGTGGCCAAGGGCGAGGCGCCGCCCGGCCCGGTCTGGCTGAACGAGAAGGATTAGGCGATGCAAAGCTGCACCCATCTCATCGTCGGCGCCAGCCATGCGGGATTGACCGCCCTTTCCGCCATCCGCATGAACGAACCCGATGCCGCCATCGTCATGGCGACCCGGGAAGACCATCTGCCCTATTCGCCGACGGTTTTGCCCTATGTGGTGTCGGGTCGTTCCGATCCCGCCAAGGTGACGCTGCGTTCCGAATCCTTTTTCGACGAGAACAAGGTTTCCTATCTGCGCAAGGCGACGCTGCTTGCGCTGGATACCGGCGCCAACACCGCGCACTTCCCGGATGGAAGATCTATCCGCTATGAAAAGCTTTTGCTGGCGACCGGCGCTTCGCCGAATATCCCGCCCATTCCCGGATTGAAGGATGTGCCGTTCCATGTTCTCAGGACCATGGACGACGCGCTGGGTCTGAAGAAAGCCATGGTCAAGGGCAAGCGGGCCTTGGTGCTGGGGGCAGGGCTGATCGGCACCCATGCCGCCGAGAACATGGCCGAGGCCGGCATGAAGGTGACCATCGTCGAGGCCAGGGGTCAGGTGCTGCCCGGCTATTTCGATCATCAGGCGTCCGGCATCATCGAAACCGCCTTCAAGGCGCACGGCATCGAGCTGGTCTTTGGCCGCGCGGTCAAGGAAATCAAATCAGGCCAAGCGCTGTTGGAGAATGGAGACGCCATTCCCTTCGATCTGCTGCTGGTCGCCACCGGCGTGCGTCCGGACCTGTCCTATCTGCAAGGTTCGGGCGTCAAAAGCGACGGCGGCATTCTGGTCGATGAGCTGCAGCGCACCAATATTTCCAATGTCTGGGCGGCGGGCGATTGCGCCCGGGCCCGGCTTTTCCAATCGGAAGCGACCGGCATTGCCGGCATTCTGCCCATCGCCGTCGAGCAGGGGCGCATCGTCGGCCAGGCGATGACGGATGACGCTGGGGTCAGGAATTTTCCAGGCTCTGTGTCCTTGAACACCTACACTTTTTTCGGCCAGCAGGCGATTTCCGTGGGAGCCGGCGAGGCGCCGGAATCCGAAACAAGCCTCTGTGTCGATGAGGATCGAAACACCTATCTGAAGATCGTGATCAAGGACGGCAGGCTGATGGGCGCCGCGGCGGTCAATCAGGCCCTCGATCCCGGCATTCTTTGGCAGCTTGTCTTGCGACGCACAGACCTGTCCGAGGTCAGGGAGGCTTTTCTGGCCGATCCCAAGACGATCTCGCGCATGCTCATGTCCCGGATCTGGAGATAGGCCATGAGCGCATATAATTCCCTGACCTACAATGCGAGCCTCTGCGTCGGCTGCACCGAATGCATGAAAGCCTGCGCGCTGGCGAAAACCGGCGACGCCACCAATCTCGACCAGTCGCGCATCAAGATCGTGCCGGCGCAGGAACCCGAGAAATTCGAGGCCGCCATCTGCCGCCAATGCGGCGACGCCAAATGCGTGATGAATTGTCCATCGGGGGCGCTGACCAAGAACGGGGCCAACGGCGTCATCGACTGGAATGCCGATACCTGCGTCAACTGCCTGCTTTGCACCGTCGGCTGCGTCTATGGCGGCATCACCTATGAAGCCTCGGTCGGCCATGTCGCCAAATGCGACACTTGCGGCGGCGATCCGGCCTGCGTCAAGGTTTGCAAAAGCGGGGCGCTGGGCTATGTCACCACCGCCTCGATCTATAACGACTATGGCGACAAGGAAGACATGTTCGTGCCCGGCCTGGCCGCTTGCCAGGGCTGCAATTCCGAACTGATGATCCGCCATGTGATGCGCAAACTTGGCCGCAACGTCGTGGTGGCGGCGCCGCCAGGCTGCATTCCCGGCATGGGCACGGTGGGCTATAACGGCAAGGCCGGGGCCAAGATACCCATCTTTCACCCGCTGCTGACCAACACCGCCAGCATGCTGTCGGGCATCAAGCGCACCTTCGAGCGCCAGGGGCGCGACGTAACGGCTCTGGCCCTGGCCGGCGACGGCGGCACGTCGGATGTCGGCTTCCAGTCGCTGTCGGGGGCGGCTGAACGCGGCGAGCGCATTCTGTTCATCTGCTTTGACAATGAAGGCTATATGAATACCGGCATGCAGGCCTCGGGCGCCACCAGCTTCGGCTCCTGGACCAGCACGACCCCGGTCGGCGACAAGCTGCATGGCAAGTCCACCGACGCCAAGAATCTGCCCATGGTCATGATGATGCACAATGCGGCCTATGTCGCCACCGCCTCCAGCGTCTTCATGGAGGATTTCTACCAAAAGCTGGACAAGGCGGTCGAAGCCTCGAAGCACGGCTTCGCCTATCTGCATCTCTATGCGCCCTGTCCCTCGGGCTGGCGCTTTCCGGCCGGTCTTACCATCGATATCTGCCGGCTGATGGTTGAAAGCAATTTCGTGACACTCTGGGATTACACGCCCGGGGGCGGGTTGGAATTCACCCACCCCGTCGATACCCCCAAGCCCTTGGATAGCTATCTGAAGGCGATCGGGAAATACCGCCATCTGGCCAACGAGCAGGTGGACAGAATAAAGAAACTGTTGGAGGATCGGCTGTCCATGCTGAAGCGCTTTCAAAAGGCGTAGGCGGCGGCAGTCCAGGAAAAGGGGACGTTATCCATGAGCGCACACATGTACCAGCCCGACATCGAAACCATGCCGCGCGACAAGCTGGCCGAGTTGCAGCTTGCCCGCCTGAAGAAAATCGTCAAGCACGCCTATGACAATGTGCCCCATTACAAGGCGTCCTTCGACAAGATCGGCGTGAAGCCCGAAGATTTGCAGACGCTGGCCGACATCGCCAAATTCCCCTTCACGGTGAAAACCGATCTGCGCGACAATTATCCCTTCAAGATGTTCGCCGTGCCCCGGGAAAAGGTGGTGCGCATCCATGCCTCGTCGGGCACCACCGGCAAGCCGACCGTGGTCGGCTATACGCCCGCCGATATCGGCAACTGGGCCGATCTGATGGCCCGCTCGATGATGGGGGCGGGGGCCCGGCCCGGCGACGTCATCCACAACGCCTATGGCTACGGCCTGTTTACCGGCGGTCTGGGCGCCCATTACGGGGCCGAGCGCCTGGGCGCCTCGGTGGTGCCGATGTCGGGCGGCAACACCGAAAAGCAGATCGTGCTGATCCAGGATTTCGGCGCCCGCGTGCTGTGCGCCACACCTTCCTATGCCTTGAACATCGCCGAGGTGGCCGAGAAGGAAGGCGTGGACATGCGCAAATCCAGCCTGAAGATCGGCGTCTTCGGGGCCGAGCCCTGGAGCGAGCAGATGCGGGCCGAACTGGACGAGCGCCTGGGCATCAAGGCGGTCGATATTTATGGGCTGTCGGAAATCATGGGCCCTGGCGTCGCCGCCGAATGCGAGGAGCGGGCCGGTCTGCACGGCTGGGAAGACCAGTTCCTGTTCGAGATCGTCGACCCCGACACCATGCACCCCGTTCCTTTCGGTCAGGCGGGCGAATTGGTCATCACGACGCTGACGAAAGAAGCGCTGCCGATGATCCGCTATCGCACCAGGGACATCACCAAGCTGACGGACGAGAAATGTGCCTGCGGTCGCACCCATCTGCGCATATTGCGCGTCACCGGACGCAATGACGACATGCTGATCATCCGAGGCGTCAACGTCTATCCCAGCCAGATCGAGGCGGTGATGGTGGGCCGACCCGGCGTGTCGCCGCATTACCAACTGGTGGTGCAGCGCGAAGGCAATCTGGACACCTTGACCGTGGAAATCGAGGCCGAACCCGGCATGGCGACCAGCCAGGACGCCTATGACGCCATCGGCCGCGACGTCCAGCATCATATCAAGTCGCTGATCGGCGTCTCGTGCCGCGTCGTGGTTCTCAGTCCCGGCGAGATTCCTCGCTCGATGGGCAAGGCGGTGCGCGTGCGCGATCTGCGCAAGAAGGCGACGTAATCTTCTTGAATGCAAGGGATCATCGCAGATGATCCAGCCCAGTGGCGACCCGTTCTTCGGGTTGCCGCTGGGCTTTGTCGTTGCGGTTGGACCGCTAATCCCTATCGGCTATAATGGAAGCGTTGGTCGCCCATGCCCAGAAGCTGTTGCGGTTGGACCGCTAATCCTGTTGTTACCCCCTAATTCCCGGACAGGCTCTCCCCTCCGATAAGGACTGGGAGTATGACTATGTTTATGACCAACACTTCCCCTAAGGCCGAGGTTCTGACGGGTCCGGAACGTCGGCGGCGCTGGGCGGCTGCCGAGAAGCTGGCGATCGTCCAGGAGA